>NZ_CP071057.1:2337500-2937500 GCF_017161425.1 Marinicauda algicola
GCCTGACCGGCCGGGAACACGCTCATGCCCGAACTGCCCGAAGTGGAAACCGTGCGCCGCGGCCTCGTCCCGGCGATGCAAGGCCGGCGCATCCTGAGTGCAACGGCGAACCGGCCCGATCTGCGCTTTCCTTTCCCGCCAGGTTTCGAACGGCGCCTGGCCGGCACGCGGGTCGAGCGCCTGGACCGGCGGGCGAAATACCTGCTGGCGCGGCTGGGCTCGGGCGAGACGCTGCTGATGCACCTGGGCATGAGCGGGCGGTTCACGATCGAAGCGGAGGATCTCGCGCGCCAGCCGGGCGATTTCGTGCACGCGTCGGGGGCAAACCCGGTCCATGACCATGTCGTGTTCGAGCTCGAGGGCGCGGTGCGGGTCACCTACAACGATCCGCGCCGCTTCGGCTTCATGACGCTGTTCGCGACCGGCGAGGAAGAGGCCCAGCCCTTCCTCGCCGGGCTCGGTCCGGAGCCGGATTCCAATGCGTTCTCCGGCGCCTATCTGTCCGAGCGGCTGACGGGGCGGAAGACGCCGGTCAAGGCCGCCCTGCTCGACCAGCGCGTGGTTGCCGGGCTCGGCAACATCTATGTCTGCGAGGCGCTGTGGCGCGCGCAGATCAGCCCGCGCCGGCTCGCGAACTCGGTGGCCGGCGTGCGGGCCGAACGCCTCGCCCCGGCGGTGCGCGCCGTCATCGCCGAGGCGATCGCGGCGGGCGGATCGACGCTGCGCGACTTTGCCGGAGCGGACGGGGCGCTGGGCTATTTCCAGCACCGCTTCGACGTCTATGGCCGCGAGGGCGAGCCGTGCCGGCGCGAGGGCTGCGGCGGAACGGTGCAGCGCATCGTGCAGTCGGCGCGTTCGAGCTTCTTCTGTCCGGCGTGCCAACGCTAGGCGAGGTGAAGCCTCGCTTGATGCCCGGCTCGAGGCATGTCAATGTCGCTTTACACCCGGCACGCGGGATGCCGGCCAGACGGGGACGAACCATGCGCCAGAGATCTTTCCTCATCCTTCTCATCCTGGCGGTAGCCACCTTCGGCGCCGCGCTGTGGTGGATGAATCGCGACACGGGCGGGCAGGTGCCGGACGCCGCGGAGCCGGTCACCCGAGCCGAGGCCGAAGCCGGGCCGGAAACCGAGGCAGCCGAGCACGATCCTGCGCTCTGGTCGATCTCGGATGCGGATTCCACCGTCTATCTCTTCGGCACGGTTCATATCCTGCCTCCCGAGCTCGACTGGTACAGCGACGAGGTCCGCGCCGCGTTCGGCGAGGCCGACACCCTCTATCTCGAGGTCGACGCCCTGAGCCCGCAGGCCCAGGCCGAGATGCAGTCCATGATCCCGCAGATCGGCATGCTGCCCGCGGGCGAGCGGCTGACGGCGAAGCTGAGCGAGGAGGCCCTCGCCCATCTCGAGCGGATCGCCGAACGCCTCGGCATGCCGGGCGAGGCCCTGAAGGCCGCCATCGACCCGTTCATGCCCTGGCTCGCCAGCCTTCAGCTCGCCGTCGCCCAGATGCAGGCGGCCGGCTACGACCCGCAATCGGGCGTGGAACAGGTGCTCACGGCCGAAGCCGGCGAGGCGGGCATGGCATTCGGCTATTTCGAGACCGTCGAGGAGCAGCTCGCCTTCCTGTCCTCCATGCCGATGGAGGTCCAGCTCGCCGATTTCGAGACCGGACTGGAGCAGATGGTGGAGAACCCGGACATGCTCGACGACCTCGTCGCGGCCTGGACGCAGGGCGACATGGAGCGGCTCGACGCCATCATGAACGAGGAGCTGCGCGAGAGCACCCCGGAAGCCTACGAGGTGCTGATCGTGCAGCGCAACCGCAACTGGGTTCCGCAGATCGCCGGGATCCTGGAGGGAAGCGGCACGGCCTTCGTGGCGGTCGGCGCCGGCCACATGCCCGGAGAAGACGGCGTCATCAACCTGCTTCGCGAGCAGGGGCTGGAAGTCACGCGGCACTGAGCGCCGCCCGGCGCGCATACCTGCCATGCGGCCCGCCTTCGGGGTGTCGACCCGGAGGCGGGCTTCATGTATGGGTTCGCGCCGAACCTGGTGTCCCACCTGTCGCTGCCGGTGCTCCCGGCGCGCCGAACCCGGAGGGCCGAATGGCCTACAAGACGATCCAGACCAAGACCGAAGGCCGTGTCGGCGTCATCACGCTCGACCGCCCCAAGGCGCTCAACGCCCTCAACGAGGAGCTGACCGGCGAGCTCGCGGACGCGCTCGCCGGGTTCGAGGCCAACGAGGATATCGGCTGCGTGGTCCTGACCGGCTCGGCCAAGGCCTTCGCCGCCGGCGCCGACATCAAGGAACTGCAGGACAAGGACTATATCTCGCTCTACATGAACGACCCGTTCGAGAAGAGCTGGGAGTCCGTCGCGCGCTTCAGAAAGCCGATCATCGCCGCGGTCTCCGGCTATGCGCTCGGCGGGGGCTGCGAGATCGCGATGATGTGCGATTTCATCATCGCTGCGGACACCGCCAAGTTCGGCCAGCCCGAGATCAATCTCGGCGTCATGCCGGGCGCGGGCGGCACGCAGCGCCTGCCCCGCGCGGTCGGCAAGTCCAAGGCCATGGACATGTGCCTGACCGGGCGGATGATGACTGCCGAGGAAGCCGAGCGCGCCGGCCTCGTCTCGCGGCTTGTGCCGGCCGACGACCTCATGGACGTCGCGATGGAGGCTGCGGAGACGATCGCCTCGAAATCGCTCCCCATCGCGATGATGACCAAGGAAGCGATCAACCGCGCCTTCGAGATCGGCCTCACCGAGGGCATCCGCTTCGAGCGCCGCGTCTTCCACTCCCAGTTCGCGACCGAGGACCAGAGCGAGGGCATGGCCGCCTTCGCCGACAAGCGCGCGGCGCACTTCAAGCACCGCTAAAAGCAGGCCATACCGGTTGACGACGGGGCGCGGCGGGGATATACGCCGCGCCTCATGTTTCTACGGGCGCGCCCGCGACGGCGGCGCTCCGGCACTCACAGCAAGGCGTCGAAGAGTCCATGGCGAACACAGCCTCCGCGAAGAAGATGGTGCGCAAGATCGCGCGCCGCACCGCGATCAACAAAGCCCGCCGTACGCGCATGCGCACCTTCGTGAAGAGGGTCGAGACCGCGATCGCGGCCGGCGACCAGGCCAAGGCGACCGAAGCGCTGCGCCAGGCCGAATCCGAGGTGATGAGCGCGGTCTCCCAGGGCGTGATCCACAAGAACACCGGCTCGCGCAAGGTCTCGCGCCTCGCGCACCGCGTCAAAACGATGACGGCTCAGTAAAAATTCCTCTTTGACCGGATGGTCTTCGCTGACGCCCGCGCTCTTCGCGCGGGCGTTTTCGTGACCGGCACCCGTCTTGGCGTGATGGCCCGATTACCCTTTGCTGCAAGGGGAAAACGCACCCCCGGCGGAGTCATGAAATTGATGACTCCGCCGCGGCGATCCGAACGCCTTGAGAACACGAAAACGGCGCAAAATTTTTTTCACGCGCCAAGGCCTCAGCGTGCTTACGAAAAATCCCTGTCAAGCGCAAAAACGGGTCGCGCGGGCGGTTAATGCGGTTGATTCGATCCGTCGTCTGGGTACTCTTACGGACCTGACGCAAGTCTTCTCCATACGGAAAAGATAGACAGGACGGAGCCGGGAAAACCTCTTTGCTCCGAACGGGAAAATTGCGTCTTAAAAACAAGCACTTGACCGCAGGAATAACCTGCGGCGCGAACTGAGGTTTGGGGACTATGGGGCTGAACAATTCGGCGCTTTCCGCCGCATCTGCACACGAAGGAAAAATGACCCACGCGACGCCCGTTTTCGCGACGTGGCGCGAGGTTCGCTCGCGTCTCCGCCAGGAGTATGGCGATCTGGTCTACGCCTCCGAGATCGCCCGACTGCGTGTGGAGGAGGATGCCCATGGACGGGTGTGCGTGATCTGCCCGACGGAGTTCGGGCGAGCCTGGGCCGAGGACAATCTGGGAACGCGACTGCGCGCGCTCTGGGCCGCCTTCGACAGCGAGCCGCGCGACGTCCTGATCCTGGCCGAATCCGCCGCGGCATCGGCCGTGGTACGCCAGAGCGAGCCGGCCGCGCCGCGCCGGGCGCCGAACGCCCTGCCGATGCGCGCCCTGCAGGGCACTGCAGCCATGCCGACCGCACCCGGAACGCCGGCCGAGCGCCCGGCGGGCTCTCCGGTGCGCTTCACCTTCGACACCTTCATGGTGGGCTCGGCCAACGTGATGGCCGTGACCGCGGCCAAGGCGATCGCCGGGTCCTCCGAGCCGCCGTTCAATCCGGCCTTCTTCCACGGCGATTACGGGGTGGGCAAGACGCACCTGCTCGCCGCGATCGCCCATGCGGTGGGCCTCGGGGAATCCCGGCGCAAGGCGCTCTACCTGACCGCGGAGGAGTTCCTGAACGGTTTCCAGTCGGCGCTGCGTGCGCGCGACGTGCAACCCTTCAAGGACCAGGTCAGGAGCTGCGACGTCCTGCTGATCGACGACGTGCACTTCATCGCCGGCAAGCCGCGCACCGAAGACGAGTTCCTGCACACGATCGCGGCGCTGATCGCGGACGGCAAGCAGGTCGTGCTCGCCTCCCACACCGCGCCGGACCAGCTCCAGATCGCCGACGGCCGCCTGAAATCCCTGCTGCGCGGCGGCTTCGCCTGCCCGCTGCAATCGCCCGATCTCGATCTGCGCCGCAAGATCATCGACTGCAAGATCGCCCAGGCCCGCAGCCATTGCGCCGATCTCGACGTGCCCGAGAACGTGCGCGACTTCCTGGCGGCCCGCATCACGACGTCGGCGCGCGAGCTGGAAGGCGTGCTCAACAATGTGATCGTGCGCACCGCCTATCTCGATCGGCCCGTCACCCTGGAGACCGTGGAGGAGGCGCTGTCGGAGCTGCCCGTCAAGACCGAGCGCCGGGTCAGCGTGGACGAGATCCAGAAGACGGTGGCGGCGTATTTCAACCTCACCGTCGACGACATCCTGTCCAAGCGCCGCACCCAGTCGGTCGTGCGTCCGCGCCACATCGCGATGTATCTCGCCAAGACCATGACCACGCGGTCGCTGCCCGACATCGGGAACCGTTTCGGGGGGCGCGACCATTCCACCGTGATCCATGCCGTGAACAAGATCGCAGAGCGGCTCCCCTCTGATGGCGTCCTCGCCGAAGACGTGGAAGCCATCAAACGCCGCCTGCGCGGCTGACCCCCCTCAGTCAGCCCGGAACGGCCGCAAGAACCCCCTTCTTGCGGCCGTTTCCTTTGGTCTATGGTTTGTGCAAACCTGTAAGACGATTCAGATTCCCGATTCGTCACTCTTCAACGAGGCGACAGCGATGAAGCTCACCATCGAGCGCGCGGTGCTCCTGAAAGCCCTCGGCCACGTCCAGGCGGTCGTGGAGCGGCGCAACACGATCCCGATCCTGTCCAACGTGCTGATCCAGGCCAGCGGCGACCACGCCCGCCTGACGGCCACCGACCTGGACATGGAGATCGTCGAGGAGGCCGAGGCGCGCGTCGAGCGCGAAGGCCAGGCGACCGCTCCGGCCCACACGCTCTACGAGATCGCGAGAAAGCTGCCCGAAGGGGCCGACGTGACGCTGGAGATCGGCGGCGACGATCCGCGGCTCTTCCTCTCTGCCGGCCGGTCGAAATTCCACCTGCCGAGCCTGCCGCCGGGCGATTTCCCGGTCATGCCGGCCGAGGACCTCGAGGTAAGCTTCTCGCTGCCGGCCGAGGATCTCGCCCGCCTCATCGACAAGACCCGCTTCGCCGTCTCCACCGAGGAGACGCGCTATTACCTCAACGGAATCCACATGCATCCGGCCGAGCGCGAGGGCCGCAAGGTGCTGCGCGCTGTCGCGACCGACGGCCACCGTCTGGCGCTCGCCGAGGCCGACCAGCCGGGCAATGCCGGCGACATGCCCGCGGTGATAATCCCGCGCAAGCCCATCGGGGAGCTGCGCCGCCTGCTCGAAGACCTGGACGGCGATGTCGAGATGAGCGTGAGCGAGGGCAAGATCCGGTTCCAGCTCGGCGCGGCCGTGCTCACCTCCAAGCTGATCGACGGTACCTTCCCCGACTACGAGAGGGTGATCCCGCGCGGCAACGACAAGATCCTGCGCGTCGACCGCGCGCCCTTCGCCCAGGCCGTCGACCGTGTCGCCACGATCAGCCAGGAGAAGTCGCGCTCGGTGAAGCTCTCGCTGTCGGACTCCAACCTCGTGCTCGCGGTGAACAATCCCGAGAGCGGGACGGCGAGCGAGGAGCTTTCGGCGGACTATTCCTCCGAGGACCTCTCGATCGGCTTCAACGCGCGCTACCTGCTCGACGTCGCCGCGCAGATCGTCGGCGACGAGGCGATCTTCGAGTTTGCCGATTCCGCCTCCCCGACCCGGGTGACCGACAGCGGGGACCCGAACGCGGAATACGTGCTGATGCCGCTGCGCGTGTGAGCGGGCCGGACACCAGAAACGACATTCTCACGGCCGCGCCTCGCGCGGCCGTGACGCGTTTGAAGCTCACCAATTTCAGGAATTACGCCGCGCTCGACCTTGCGCTCGACACCCGCCCCGCCTGTCTCTACGGGCCGAACGGCTCGGGCAAGACCAATCTCGTCGAGGCCGTGTCCTTCCTCGGCCCCGGGCGGGGCCTGCGCGCGGCCGGCGCGGATGCCGTCCGGCGCAAGACCGCGCAGGGTCCGGCCGAGATCTGGGCGGTGTTCGCCGAGGCCCTCACGCGCGAGGGACCGGTCACGCTCGCCACCGGGGCCGACCCGGCCGACCCGGCGCGCAGGAAGACGCGCCTGGAAGGCGCGGCGGCGACGCAGACCGAGCTTGCCCGCCTGTTCCCGATGATGTGGCTCACCCCGCGCGAGGACCGGCTCTGGGCCGGCCCGCGCGCCGACCGGCTGAAATTCTTCGACCGGTTGGTGCTCGCCGGGGAGCCGACCCACGGCCAGACTGCGCTCGATTACGAGAAGGCGATGCGCCAGCGCCAGCGCCTGCTCGACCGCGCCGAGGAGGGCACACGCATCGATCCGGACTGGCTCGCCGCGCTGGAAGCCGAGATGGCCGCGTCCGGCGTCGCGCTCGCCGCCGCACGGCTGGAAGCCCTGGTGCGCCTGCAGGGCGAGATCGACGCGCGCCCGGAAAGCCGCTTTCCCAAGGCCGCTCTCGGCCTGGAGGGCACAGTGGAATCCCTCCTGGCCGAGGGCGCGCGCGCCGGCGAGGCCGAGGACCGCTTCGCCGCGATGCTGGAACAGGCCCGCCGGCGCGACGGCGCGGCCGGGCGCCCGCTCACCGGCCCCCACCGCACCGAGATCGCGGCCCTTCACCGGGAGAAGGACCAGCCGGCCGCGGAGTGCTCGACCGGCGAGCAGAAGGCGCTGATCCTCGGGCTCGCACTCGCCCAGTGCGCCGCGCTGACCCGGGCGAAGGGGGCGGCCCCGGTCCTGATCCTCGACGAGGCCTGCGCCCATCTCGACGCGGCCCGCCGCGAGGGGCTCGCGAACGCCATCCTGGAAATCGGGCTGCAGGCCTGGCTCACCGGCGTGGAGCGCGGGCTGTTCGAGTCCTTCGCCGATGCGGCGCAGTATGTCGAGGTGAGCGAGGGAACGGCGCGGGTGGTGGCCTAGGCCGGCCATCTCCCAGGTCCTGGCCCGGGCTCGGGAGGCCGCAGCGTCTGCGTTACGGCTTGGCTCCCCCGGCCGGTGCTCCGCATCGCCGGAGAATGGCAGCGGCGAGGATCATCCCGCCCGCATCCTGCGGACCGGCGACAGCCCCACCCAGTCGATCGCGGGCAGGTCGTCCTCGCGCGCGATCGCGCTGGCAAGGCCCGGCAGGAGCTGGCAGGCATCGTCGTGGCTGACCCGGCCGAGCCGGCTCTGCGCCTTCCAGTAGCTCCAGTAACTCGTCAGATGGGTCAGCGCCGCGGCGTGGTCGCCGATGGCGCGGAACATGTCCGGCGCGCGGCGCAGCAGCAGGCACATGGACTGGGCGTCCCCGTCCTTGACGAAGGCGGCCACGACCGCGTGATAGGTCTCGCGCGCGGCCTTGAGTTCGCCCCAGCGCAGGCGGATCGAATCCCGCATCTGGGCGATCACCGGCTGCAGCGGACGGTGGCGGTAGACCGCATCCTCCATTTCGAGGTCGGCAAGATCGGAGAGCAGGGTCGTCAGCCCGCCGGAAATCTCCCCGGCCGACCAGATGTAGTAGAGGATGCCCTTCCAGCCGTGCACGCCGTCCTCGAACTCGGCGGGGCTCATCTTCAGGGCGAGACGCAGCTGGTCGCGCGTCAGGCTCCTCGTGTCCTCGAAGAGCACCTTGGCGAGGCGGTGCGATTTGGAACTCGCGCTCGCGCGCCCGAGCGCCAGCTCGCCGATTTCGGACATGTGATCGAAGACGAAGGCCCTGAGCTTGGTCTCGTCGGCCTCGTTGAGCGAGAAATAGCGCGGGTCGATGCGTCGCCCGCCGAACTGGACATGCAGCAGGTAGGGGTCGAAGGACGGGCTCCTGGAGAGGACCTGCAGCGTCTCCATGTCCTCGATGAACTGCTCGCTGAGAAAGGGCTCGTCGTCCGGCCCGTCGAGCCGGCCCATGAACTCCACGAGGCGGGCTTCGAAATTGCCGGACTCCAGGAACATCCAGAAGGCGCCGAGCGAGAGGTCGTGCCGGTCGATCGGCAGGACGAGCTTGGTGACGATCGCCCGGCGCGAATAGACCATGCCCTGCTCGTGGCGCCTGAGATTGTGCTTGATGACGAAGCAGCGATTGAGCCGGTCGTTGTGGAACAGCCGGTGCGGGGAGTCCTTCAGGTCGGGAAAGCGTGCATGCAGGCCGAACAGGTCGAGCACGCGCGGGGAGCATCCCCCGCGCACCAGGCGCTTCAGATCGTAGGGCTTCTGGATCAGCATGCGAGCCGGGCTCTTTTCGAAGACCCGGCAAGTCTCGCGCGAAGACGCTAAAGGCGGCTTAGGAAAGAGGGTTAACGCGGCGCTCTCACAGGCCCATCTGCTTGACCGCGAGGTCCTTCATGATCTCTTCCGAGCCGCCGCCGATGGCCATGACCTTGACCTCGCGATAGATGCGCTCGACGGCCTGGCCCCTGAGATAGCCCGCCCCGCCGAGGAT
Source organism: Marinicauda algicola (assembly GCF_017161425.1). GTDB lineage: Bacteria > Pseudomonadota > Alphaproteobacteria > Caulobacterales > Maricaulaceae > Marinicauda > Marinicauda algicola. The sequence continues at coordinate 2,346,627 of NZ_CP071057.1, forward strand.
CTGCATGGCTTCGCTGGCGCAGAACTCGGCCGTCTTGCTGGCGAGGAATTTCGCCTTGGCGAGCTCGGCGGCGGGCATCCCGCCGTCATTGATCGTCCAGGCGATGTGCAGGAGATAGGCGTGCAGCGCGTCGATGCGCGCGCTCATCTCCGCGATCTTGTGGCGGATCGCCTGGTGGCGGATCAGCGCCTTGCCGAAGGTCTCGCGGATCTTCGCGTACTCGACCGCATCGTCGAGGCAGCGCCTGGCCATGCCGAGGCACCCCGCGGCGAGGGCGAGGCGCTCGTAATTGAAATTGTTCATGATGGCCAGGAGGCACAGGCCCTCCTGGCCGAGCTGGTTCTGCGCCGGCACGCGCAGACCGTCGAAATGCAGCGTGGCGGTGTCCGAACTCCACCAGCCCATCTTCCTCTCGATCGGGGTGCGCGAGAAGCCGGGCGCGCCCCATTCGACGAGGAAGAGGGAGATGCCGCCGAACCCCTCCCCGCCGGTGCGCGCGCCGACGACGTACCAGCGCGCCTTCATGCCGCCGGTGATGAAGGTCTTCTCCCCGTCGATCACCCAGTCTTCGCCCTCGCGGCGGGCCTTCGTGCGAATGCGCGACAGGTCGGATCCGCCAGACGGCTCGGTCATGGCCAGCGCCCCGCCCTCGCGTCCCGAGACGATGCCGGGCAGGACGGCGCGCTTCATCTCCTCGCTGCCCAGCGTGACGATGGGCCCGGTCATGATGTTGCGCGAGCCGATCGAGGCATTGACCCCGCCCGGCGCGCCGTAGGCCAGCGCGATCCCGCTATCCAGGCGCATGAAGGCGTCGTCGAAGCCGTTGCCACCGTATTCCTCCGGGATGGCGAAGCCGAACAGGCCGAGCGCGCCGGCCTTCTCGTGGATGTCCCAGGGAAAATCGCCCGCCTCGTCCCAGGCCTCGCCATGGGGCGCGATCTCGCGCGCCACGAAGGCTTCCACGCTCTCACGGAACGCCTTGCGCTCGGGGGTCTCGAACGGGTTCTTCATGCGGCTCTCCTTCAATCGAAACGGGAGGTTAGCGCCTTTCGTCCGGCCCTGTCAGCGCCTGGCTCCAAACATCGCGCCGCACGTCCCGGAATCGCCGGGCTTGCAGGACACGCGCTCTTTCTGTACTTTATCGATTAAAGTGCTTTGCAAGGAGATAGCACATGACGCGCGAAGAGATGAGATCCGACCTCGCCTATCTGCGCGAGATGGCCGAATCCGGGGCCCGGGCGCCCCTGCTGGGCGGCCGCTTCGCCCTGTGGTGGGGCAGCCTGGCGACCCTGGTCCTGATCGCCCACTGGGCCATCGTCACGGGGCGCTTGCCGCTGGGTTCCGAGGCGCTGTGGATCCTCTGGCTCGGCTTCATCGCGGTCGGCTCGGCCGGCAGCGCGGTGCTCGGCGTCACCCTGCGCGCCAAGCCCGGCCTCGGTTCGGCGGGCAACCGGGCGAGCAGCGCGGTCTGGCCGGCGATGGGCGCAGGCCTCCTGGTCTTCTGGCTGGCGATCACGGCCGGGGTGATGACGGGCCGGCTCGACGCGCTGCTCTTCAACCTCATGCTGCCGGTCGCATTGCTCGGCTATGCGATCGCCTGGCTGACCACGGCGCAGATGGCCCGGCGCCCGGCCCTGTTCGTGCCCGGCGCCGTCGCGCTCGCGGGCATGGCGGGGTGCGTCATCCAGGTCTTCACCGCCGAGGTCTATCTCGTCGCCGGGCTCGCGGTCTTCCTGTCGACCGTCGTGCCGGGCCTACTGATGATGCGCGGCGAGCCGCAGGACACGGTGTGATGGCCGGCTTCGACGCGGACAAGCTCGACGAGGTCATCCATGGCAAGCTGCGCCTGGCGGTCATGGCCTATCTCGCCAGCGTGGTCGGCGCGACCTTCGCCGAGCTGAAGGCGCGCACCGGGGCGAGCGACGGCAATCTCTCGGTCCATCTGAGGAAGCTGGAGGAGGCCGGCTACGTGGCCATCGACAAGCGCTTCGTGGGGCGCAAGCCGCAGACGCGGGCAAGCCTGACCGAAGCCGGGCGCCGGGCCTGGATCTTCTATCTCGACCAGCTCCGGGCCCTCGTCGAGAGCGGCCCTCCGGTCACGGAGTAGGTCTAGAGGGCGCGGGCGTAGTCGACGAGCTTGCTGCCGTTCCCGGCGCGCTCGCCGGTCAGGGTGAAGCCGGTCTTCTCCAGCACGCGGCGGGAGGCATAGAGATGGTCGAGCGTGGTGGCCGTGACCCGGCGCACGCCCTCCTGGCGTCTCGCCGAGGACAGCAGGCCCTCGACCGCCTCGGTGGCGAGGCCCTGCTCGCGGAAGGTCGGCAGCATGGAATAGCCGATCTCCACCTCGCCGCCCTCGCCGGGCGGGCCGTGAAACCCGCCGATGCCCACCGCCCGGGTGGCCTGGCCGGGGCCCATCCCCATCAGGAAGACCCAGCTGTACCAGCCGGCCAGCCCGGGTGCGGCTTCCAGCTGCGCCTTGGTCCAGGCCATGGTCTGCTCATCATTGAGTTCGGGGGGCCAGGACGGCTCGTACTTCGCGCCGAGCGCAGCGAAGAAGGAGCGCAGGTCCTCGAGCTGCAGGCGGGCGAGTTCGGCATCGAACGCGACAAGGGTGAGCCGGTCGGTCTTCACCACCGGGCCCGCGGTATCGAAGGGTTGGGGCGCCAAACTCATCTTTCACGCCTTTAGCGAGGCCATGGCCGCGTTATGCGCGAATCGCGCGTGTCTGTCGCCTTAAACTTCCGTGACTCCCCACCGCGCACCGATCACATCTGCATGGTCCAGCCCTCCACGCCCATCGCGGCCTGGCGCACGGCCTCCGACAGGGTCGGGTGGGCGTGGCAGGTGCGTGCGACGTCCTCGGAGGCGGCACGGAACTCGATGGCCAGCGCCAGCTCGGCGATGAGTTCGCCGGCGTGCGGGCCGATGATGTGAGCGCCGAGAATCTCGTCGGTCCTGGCGTCGGCGAGGATCTTCACGAAGCCCTCGGTCTGGTGGTTGGTGCGCCCGCGCGAATTGGCCTGGAAGGGGAATTTGCCGGTCTTGTAGTCCCGGCCCTCGTCCTTGAGCTGCTCCTCGGTGGCACCGACACCGGCGATCTCGGGATAGGTGTACACCACCGTCGGAATGGCGTCGTAATTGACGTGGCCGGACTTGCCCGCGATGAGCTCGGCGCAGGCCACGCCCTCGTCCTCGGCCTTGTGGGCGAGCATGGCGCCGGTCGTGGTGTCGCCGATCACCCAGATATTCTCCACCGAGGTGCGGAAGTGATCGTTGGCGATGCGCCCGCGCCTGTCGGTCTCGATGCCGACGTTCTCCAGGCCCAGCCCCTCGGTATAGGGGCGCCGGCCGATGCAGACGAGCACGACGTCAGCGTCCATGGTCTGCTCGTCGCCGCCCTCGGCCTTCTCGGTCGTCACCTTGAGCTTGGTCTTGAGCTTCTCGACCCCGGTGACCTTGCGCTCGAAATGGAATTTCAGGCCCTGCTTCTCGAACAGCCTGCGCGCCTGGCGCGACAGCTCCTTGTCGAGGCCGGGCAGGCAGTGATCGAGGAATTCGACGACCTCGACCTCGGCGCCCAGACGACGCCAGACCGAGCCGAGCTCGAGCCCGATCACGCCGGCGCCGACGAGGATCATCTTCTTGGGCACCTGTTTCAGTTCCAGCGCGCCGGTGGAGGAGACGATGCGCTCCTCGTCGATCTCCACGCCGGGCAGTGGGGTGACTTCCGAGCCCGTGGCGATGACGATGTTCTTCGTCTTCAGCGTCTGCGTCTTGCCGTCGGCATCGGTCACCTCGACCTCGGTCTTGCTCTTGATCCTGCCGGTTCCGTTATACCGGTCGACCTTGTTCTTCTTGAACAGGCCGGCGACGCCCTTGGTCAGGCCCTCGACCGCCTCGGCCTTCTGCTTGTGCATCTGCTCGAGATTGAGCTTCAGCTGGTCGAAATCGATGCCGTAATGGGAAAAGTCCTTGCGCGCGGTCTCGTAGAGCTCGCTCGCGTGCAGCATGGCCTTGGAGGGGATGCAGCCGACATTCAGGCACGTGCCGCCGAGCGTGTCGCGCTTCTCGATGCAGGCCGTCTTCAGTCCGAGCTGGCCGGCGCGGATGGCGCAGTTATAGCCGCCGGGGCCGGCCCCGATGATGACAACGTCGTATTCGTCAGCCATGTCGGTATCCCTTGTCTGCACGCGGCGGGGGAGGACGAGGAGGAGCGCCCGCGTGTCTCGCGGCGCACCCTACTCCGGCGCCCGCCCGCGTCAACACGCGCAAGCGCCCGGCCTGCCATCTCGGAACGCATGGCGCGCCGGACCGGTTTTACCTGTCAGCAGGACCGAGGAAGGACCGGCACATGGGAGAACCCGTCTCCGAAGCCCGCATGGCGCTGTGGCGCGCCATCCTGGCCGGCGGCGTGATCGGCGCGCTGATCGGCGCGATCGCCGCGGTCGCGCTCGACCTCATCCTGGGGCCGGTCTCGATCACCGGAAAGCTCGGCTTCCGCGCGATCCTGTTCCTGGCCTTCGAGGCGGCGTTCGCCGGCGCCATCGTCGGCGCTCTGGTTTCGGCCATGGCCGAGCTGAAGCACCGCTCGCAGAAGCGCCCGCACGAGACGGGCGGGGGGACTAGAGCGCGCGGGCCTGACGCGCGTCCTCGCCCCAGCCGCGCGCCCAGACCATGACGAGGGCGAGCGCGATGAAATGGGCCGCCAGGATGATGACACCGGCCTGCGGCGCTCCGGCAAAGGCCGGGTTGAAGGCCTCGCCCGATCGCACGACCTGCCAGCCGAACAGATCGCAGCCGATCGCCAGCGCATAGAGCCAGACCGCGCGGGGGTGCCGGCGCAGGATCGCGGAGGCGGTCAGCAGGTAGAACAGCACGGCGGCGAGCCAGACCGCGATGTCGCGCGGCGCGAGGCGCTCGATCAGGGCCGCGCGCTCGGGCGACAGCGCGAACGGGTCGAGCCCGAAGGCCAGCGTAGCCGTGACCGGCACGAAGCTCGCCGCCGCATAGGCCGCGAGCACCAGGGCAAGCGCAGACACGAGGAAGCGCATCGCGTCCTCTCCTTCTCGCCCCATCCGGGCAGAAGTGTGCGCCGCAAGTGTTAACGGAACGGGAAGCGAGGCGGATACGAAAACGCGCCCGGATTGCCCTCGGGCGCGCTTTGCCTGTCTTCGCGATGACGGGAAACCCTAGATGTCCAGCATCAGGCGTTCTGGCTTCTCCAGGCTCTCCTTGACGCGCACCAGGAAGGTCACGGCTTCCTTGCCGTCGACGATGCGGTGGTCGTAGGAGAGCGCGAGATACATCATCGGGCGGATCTTCACCTCGCCGTTGATGGCCACCGGGCGCTCCTGGATCTTGTGCATGCCCAGGATTCCGGACTGGGGCGCATTGAGGATCGGGGCGCTCATCAGCGAGCCGTAGACGCCGCCATTGGAGATCGTGAAGGTCGCGCCCTGCATGTCCTCGATCGTCAGCTTGCCGTCGCGCGCGCGCTTGCCGAGATCGATGATGTCCTTCTCGATCTGGGCCAGGGACTTGGTGTCGCAATCGCGCACCACCGGGACGACGAGGCCCTTATCGGTGCCCACCGCCACGCCGATATCGTAGTGGTTCTTGTAGATGATGTCGTCGCCGTCGATCTCGGCATTGACCGCCGGGATGTCCTGCAGCGCGGTCACGCACGCCTTCACGAAGAAGCTCATGAAGCCGAGCTTGACCCCGTGCCTGTCGGTGAAGTCGTCCTGGACCTGCTTGCGAAGCGACATGATCGCGCTCATGTCGGCCTCGTTGTAGGTCGTCAGGATCGCCGCGGTGTTCTGGGCTTCCTTCAGGCGGCGCGCGATGGTCTGGCGCAGGCGGGTCATCTTCACCCGCTCCTCGCGCTCGCCGAGTTCGCGCTTGTCTTCCTTCTTCGCCTCGGGCTTCTGCGGCGTCTCGCCGGACTTCTCCAGCGCCTTCAGGGCATCGGCCTTGGTCACGCGTCCGCCCTTGCCGGTCCCGTCGACCTCCTTCAGGTCGAGGCCTTCCTCGCGCGCGATACGCTTGGCCGAGGGCATGGCCTTCTTGTCGCCCTCGCCGGTTCCGGTGTCGGACGTCTTCTCGTCCTTCTTCTCTTTCTTTCCGGCCGTCTTGCCGCCGCCCCCGCCGGTGCGGATCTTCGCGATCGCCTGCTCGGGGCTGACCGAATCGCCTTCCTCGACGAGCAGTTCCTCGACCGTGCCGGCTTCCGGCGCGGGCACCTCGACGGCGACCTTGTCGGTCTCGATCTCGAGCAGGGTCTGGTCCTTCTCCACCCGGTCGCCGGGCTTGACCTGCCATTCCCCGGCCGTGCCTTCCGAGACGCTCTCGCCCATGGTCGGGACCCTGGCCTCGACGAGCTCGCCCTCGTCCGAACCGGTCCCGTCCTCGGAGCTCTCCTGCGCGCCCTCGTCCGCTCCGGACCTGGACTTCGGCTTGTCCGAGCCCTTGGACTTGCCCTCGTCCTTCGACCCGGATTGCGATTTCGAGCCGTCGCCATTCGTGTCGAGTTCGCCGAGCTTGGCGCCGATCTCGACGGTCTCGCCTTCCCTGGCGGAGATCTTCGACACGGTGCCGTCGGCCTCGGCGCGCACCTCGACGGAGACCTTGTCGGTCTCCAGCTCGACGAGGATGTCGTCCTTCTTAACGCTGTCGCCTTCGGACACCTGCCATTCGCCGACGGTGGCCTCGGATACGGATTCGCCAAGCTGGGGGACGGTGATATCGGTCATGGGGATCGGACTCGTCTTTCGTTCCTAGTCGGCGTCTTCGCCGAGCGCGTCGTCGATGAGGGCTTTCTGCTGGGCCTGGTGCTTGGACAGGTTCCCGGTCGCGGTCGAGGCGCTGGCCGCGCGCCCGGCATAGCGCGGACGGCCATGTTTTGCACCTGCCTTGGAGAGGCAGAACTCGATATAGGGCTCCACGAAGGTCCAGCCGCCCATGTTGCGCGGCTCTTCCTGGCACCAGACCATGTCCGCGTCGGGAAAACGCTTGAGCTCGTCGATCAGGGACTTGGCCGGGAAGGGATAGAACTGCTCCACGCGCAGCAGGTAGATGTCGTCGATGCCGCGCTCCTCGCGCGCTTCGAGCAGATCGTAATAGACCTTGCCCGAGCACATCACGACGCGGCGGATCTTCGCGTCCTCCACCAGCTCGATCTCGGTGCGTCCGGTCGCGACGTCGTCGCGGCCCGCGCGCACCGCCGTGTCGGCATCGTCCCACAGCACGCGGTGGAAGCTCGAGCCCGGCCCGAATTCGAAGAGCGGGCTGACGCAGCGCTTGTGACGCAGGAGGCTCTTCGGCGTCATGATGACGAGGGGCTTGCGGAAGTTGCGGTGGATCTGGCGGCGCAGGATGTGGAAATAGTTCGCCGGCGTCGAGCAGTTCGCCACCTGCATGTTGTCTTCCGCGCACTGCTGCAGATAGCGCTCGAGGCGCGCGCTGGAGTGTTCCGGACCCTGGCCCTCATAGCCGTGCGGCAGCAGCATGACGAGGCCGGACATCCTCAGCCACTTGCGCTCGCCCGAGGAGATGAACTGGTCGATGATGACCTGGGCGCCGTTGGTGAAGTCGCCGAACTGGGCTTCCCACATCACGAGCGTGTTCGGCGCCGAGAGCGAGTAGCCGTACTCGAAGCCGAGCACGGCCTCCTCGCTCAGCATCGAGTCGATGACCTCGTAGCGGGCCTGGCCCTCGCGCAGGTGATTGAGCGGGGTGTACTTGGCCTCGGTCTCCTGGTCGATGATGTGGGAATGGCGCTGCGAGAAGGTCCCGCGCCCCGAGTCCTGGCCCGACAGGCGCACCGGGAAGCCTTCCGTCAGCAGCGTGCCGAAGGCGAGATGCTCCGCGGTCGCCCAGTCGATGCCCTCGCCTTCCTCGACCACCTTGCGGCGGGTCTCCAGGACGCGCTTGAGCGTCTTGTGAACGTTGATCTCGGCGGGGATCTCGGTCATCGCCGTGCCGACCGCCTTCAGCGCCGGGATTTCGACCGCGGTCTGGCCGCGGCGCTCGTCGTCCTCGGGCAGTCCCAGGCCCGACCACACGCCGTCGAGCCAGTCGGCCTTGCTCGGCTTGTAGTCCTTGCCCTTGTCGAACTCGGAATCCAGGAACTCCTCGAACCCGGAGATCCAGTCCCCGACCTCCTCTTCCCTGACCACGCCTTCCCTGACCAGGCGCCTGGCGTACTGCTCGCGCGTGGAGGGATGGTCCTTGATCGCCTGGTACATGATCGGCTGGGTGAAGGAGGGATCGTCGCCCTCGTTGTGGCCGAAGCGGCGATAGCAGAACATGTCGATGACCACGTCCTTGCCGAAGGTCTGGCGATACTCGGTCGCCACCTTGGCGGCGAACACGACCGCCTCGGGATCGTCGCCGTTCACGTGGAAGATCGGCGCCTGGACCATCAGCGCGACATCGGACGGATAGGGCGAGGAGCGGCTGTCCTTCGGATCGGTGGTGAAGCCGATCTGGTTGTTCACGATGAAGTGGATCGCGCCGCCGGTGCGGTGTCCCTTCAGCCCCGAAAGCCCGAAGCACTCGGCGACCACGCCCTGGCCGGCGAACGCGGCATCCCCGTGCAGCAGGAGCGGCAGCACCTGCGCGGAGGTGTTGGCGTCCTCGCCCTGCTCGCGGCGGTACTTCGCCTGCTTGGCGCGCGCCTTGCCCAGGACCACCGGATCGACCGCTTCGAGGTGGGACGGATTGGCGGTCAGCGAGAGATGGACCGTGTTGCCGTCGAACTCGCGATCGGAAGACGAGCCGAGATGGTATTTCACGTCGCCGGAGGAATAGTCCGCGCCCAGCGTGTCGCCGCCCTGGAACTCGTTGAAGATGACGTGATAGGGCTTGGCCATCACCGCGCCGAGCACGTTCAGGCGCCCGCGGTGGGGCATGCCGATGATGATGTCGGACACTCCGAGCGCGCCGCCGCGCTTGATGATCTGTTCCAGCGCCGGGACCATCGCCTCGCCGCCATCGATGCCGAAGCGCTTGGTGCCGGGATAGCGCTTGTGCAGGAAGCGCTCGAACGTCTCGGCCTCGATCAGCTTCTTCAGGATCGCGCGCTTGCCGTTCTTGGAGAAGGCGATCTCCTTGTCCGGCCCCTCGATGCGCTCCTGCAGCCAGGCCTTCTCGTCCGGGTTCGAGATGTGCATGTACTCGACCGCGAACGTGCCGCAATAGGTGCGCTTCAGGATCTCGAGGATCTGGTTGATCGTCGCGGTCTCCAGCCCGAGATAGCCGGAGATGTAGATCTCGCGATCCCGGTCGCCCGGCCCGAAGCCGTAGGTTTCCGGTTCGAGCTCCGGCTGCTCGCCGAAACCGGACAGGTTCAGCGGGTCGAGATCGGCCGCGAGATGGCCGCGCATGCGGTAGGCGCGGATCAGCATGATGGCGGAGATGGAATCCTTGACCGCCTGGCGGATCTGTTCCGGGCTCGCCGTCTCGCCGAGACGTTCCGTCACCGCATCGGGCACCGCCGCCATTTCCGGGCCTATGTCGCCTAGCGCGGAGATCAACTCGCCATTGGCGCGCTTCGGCCATCCGGCACGGCGCCAGCCGGGCCCTTGCGCCGCGTGCCGGCTCTGCTCGCGCGTGTCGCCGACCTCCTCGAAGAAGGCGCGCCAGGAGGCCGGGACGCTCGCCGGATCCTCGGCATGGCGCGCGGCCATCTGCTCGAGATAGGCGGCGTTCCCGCCGAACAGGAAGGAGGTTTCGAGGAAGGTCTGGTTCTTCGAGGAGCGTGCGTCTGCCATGTCGGCCCTTCAGGGCAATTGCAACGCGCGCGAAAGGGAGCGCGCCGGCGGAGGGTTTATCATCATCTATGCCGCATGCAACGCCGATGGAAGGCCGGGCTGTTCCAAATCCTGCCCGTTGTTCAGATGAAGACGGGTTCCCTCGGGCAGCACGTCTCCAGCGCCTCGGCCGCCTGGCGCAGCAGCCGGCCCTGATGGTGGGCGGTGATCGCCGTCATCGCCGCCTCGGCGAGCGACTTCAGGAGCGCGATCTGGCCGGCGTCGAGCGAGCGCGGACGCGTGTCGGCCACGCACAGCGTGCCGAGGGCGAAACCCTCGTGATCGATCAGCGGCGCGCCGGCATAGAAGCGGATCCCGAACCCGCCCATCGCGTCCGCCATGTCCGCGAAGAGCGGATGGTCGCGCGCGTCTTCCACCACGAGCGGCTCGATACGCTCGATCGCGTGCGTGCAGAAGGACCGGCTGCGCTCGGTCTCGCTGTCCTGCAGCCCGATGGCGGCCTTGAACCACTGGCGGTCCTCGTCGACGAGCGAGATCGCGGCGATCGGCACGTCGAAGGCGAGGCTCGCCGCCTCCACGATCGCATCGAAGGAGGGATGACGCCCCGTGTCCAGGATCCGGTAGGAGCGCAGTGCTTCGAGCCGCAGGGATTCCATGTCTGACCGCCTTCGTTGAGCCTGTTCAGCATGAGACATGCCTAGCGGGCGGTGTCTTACCTCGACCTTAACGGGCCGCTACCCTTGGCAGCAGAATCCGCAGCGCCCGATTGTCGCACGAAAACGGCCCCGGAGGGACTCCGGGGCCGTTCGGCAGCGTTGCGAGCGGATCGCTAGCCCTTGAGCACGTCCTTCAGCGTCTTGCCGAGGCGGGCCGGGCTGTCGGCGACGGTGATGCCGGCCGACTTCATGGCCTCGATCTTGTCCTCGGCGCCGCCCTTGCCGCCGGCGACGATCGCGCCGGCATGGCCCATGGTGCGGCCCTTGGGCGCGGTGCGCCCGGCTATGAAGCCGACCATCGGCTTCCTGATGCCGCGCCTGGCCTCGTCCTTGATGAACTGGGCGGCCTGCTCCTCGGCGGTGCCGCCGATCTCGCCGATCATGATGATCGATTCGGTCTCGTCGTCGGCGAGCAGCATCTCCAGCACGTCGATGAACTCCATGCCCTTGACCGGATCGCCGCCGATGCCGACCGCCGTGGTCTGGCCGAGACCCTCGTTCGTGGTCTGGAACACCGCCTCGTAGGTCAGCGTGCCCGAACGCGAGACGACGCCGACCGAACCCTTCTTGAAGATCGCGCCCGGCATGATGCCGATCTTGCACTCGTCCGGGGTCAGCACGCCGGGGCAGTTCGGGCCCAGGAGGCGCGAGGAGGAGGCGTCGAGCCTGGCCTTGACCTTGACCATGTCGAGCACCGGGATGCCCTCGGTGATGGCGACGATGAGATCGATGCCGGCATCGATCGCCTCGATGATGGCATCGGCCGCGCCGGCGGGCGGCACGTAGATGACGGAGGCGTTCGCGCCGGTCTTTTCCTTGCCCTCGGCGACGCTGGCGAAGATGGGAAGCTCGTGGCCGCCCTCGCCCGTCCAGGTCTCGCCGCCCTTTTTCGGGTGCACGCCGCCGACCATCCTGGTGTTGGCGTAGGCGAGCGCCTGCTCGGTGTGGAAGGTGCCGGTCTTGCCGGTCAGGCCCTGGACCAGGACCTTGGTGTCTTTGTTGACGAGAATGGACATCTCAAATTAGCCCTTCTTCACGGCGTCGGTGATTTTCTTCGCGGCGTCGTCCAGATCGTCCGCGCTGGTGATGTCGAGGCCGCTCTCGTCGAGGATCTTCTTGCCCTTCTCGACATTCGTGCCTTCGAGGCGCACCACGAGCGGGACCTTCAGGCCGACATCCCTGACCGCCGCGACCACGCCCTCGGCGATCACGTCGCAGCGCATGATGCCGCCGAAGATGTTGACCAGGATGCCCTTCACGTTCGGGTCGGCGGTGATGATCTTGAACGCCGCGGTGACCTTCTCCCTGCTCGCCCCGCCCCCGACATCGAGGAAGTTCGCCGGCTCGCCGCCATAGAGCTTGATGATGTCCATCGTGGCCATGGCCAGGCCCGCCCCGTTGACCATGCAGCCGATATTGCCGTCGAGCGCGATGTAGGCGAGGTCGTGCTTGGAGGCCTCGATCTCCTTCTCGTCCTCCTCGGTGAGGTCGCGCATCTCGCGGATGTCGGGATGGCGGAAGAGCGCGTTGCCGTCGAAGCTGACCTTCGCGTCGAGCACGCGCAGCCGGCCGCGATTCATCACCTGCGTGGAATCGTCGTCCATGACGATGAGCGGATTGATCTCCAGCATGCTCATGTCCTTGGCCGTGAAGGCCTCGTAGAGCGAGCGGGCAAGCTGGATCATGTCGACGCGCGCCTGTTCGTTCAGCTGCAGCGCGTCGGCGATCGCGTTGGCGTCCTCGTCGGTGACGCCGGTCAGCGGATCGATGTCGAACTGGTGGATGGCCTCGGGGGTCTCCTCGGCGACCTGCTCGATGTCCATGCCGCCCTCGGTGGACACCACGAAGGCCACCCGCCCGGTTTCCCGGTTGACGAGGAGGGAGAGGTAGAGCTCGCGCGCGATATCGGCGCCGTCCTCGATATAGAGGCGGTTGACCTGCTTGCCCTCGGGACCGGTCTGGGCGGTGACCAGCGTGTTGCCGAGCATCTCCTGCGCGTGGCGCACGACCTCGTCGACCGATCTGGCCAGGCGCACCCCGCCCTTGGCGGTCTCGGGCAGTTCCTTGAAGCGGCCCTTGCCGCGCCCGCCGGCGTGGATCTGGGACTTCACAACCCAGAGCGGTCCCGGCAGGGCCTCGGCGGCCTTGCGCGCTTCCTCCACACTGGTGGCGGGATGGCCCTGCGCCACGGGGGCGCCGAAGCGCACGAGCAGCTGCTTGGCCTGATATTCGTGAATATTCATGGGTTTCAATCTCTCGCAGGGCCGAAGGAAACGAAAACGCGAGGGCCGGGGGACCGGCCGATGGGGATGGTCGGGCGGGGTTATAACACCGGTCTGCGGGCGTGCAACGCGTCAGCGCCCCGCAGCGTTCGGCGCGTCACTGCGAACGCTTCGAGACGATGGCCGTGATCGCTCCGGCAAGCCAGCCGAGCCCGCCGGCAAGGCCCGCCACGAGCGGCAGGGCGAGGATCTCGGTCGCGCTGCGGCAATCGGCGACGCAGGATTCCCCCTGCGCGATGGCCCAGTCCGTCAGCGCCAGGCTCGTCAGCTGGCCGGCGAGGAGCGGCAGGCCCGTGCCGATCAGTGCGGCGCCGAGCCAGCCCATCAGCGACAGCCGCGCGAGGCGCCGGCGCATGGCCAGCGCGATCGCCGCGCACACGGCCGCCGGAAGGAGGATCGCCAGCGCGGTCACGTGCTTTCCTCCCGCTCGCGCGCCGGTTCGTCTTCGGGGCGCTCGATCTCGGCCAGTTCCGCCGAAGTGGCCAGGAGATTGACGAAGGGCTCGCGTTCGGCCTCCGCGACCGGCTTGCGCGTCCGGCTGCGCCAGAGCAGGACGGCGGTCAGCGCGAACGCGGCCGCCGCCGCGAACAGGAACAGGCCGCGCCCGGCGAGCGGGCTGCCATAGGCGAGACCGGCGAGCACCGGTCCGATGATCGAACCCACCGCCCAGGTCATCAATATGCCCGAGGCGATGGCGGGCAGCTCCTCGGCGCGCGAACGGTCGGCGGCATGGGCGATGCAGATTCCGTAATAGGACAGGCTCGCCGCCCCCCAAAGGCCGGCGAGGAGCGCGCCGAGCCAGAGGCCGGGACTGACGAACACCGCCAGCACCACGGCGAACAGGCCGGAAAGCGCCGCGGCGCCGGCCATCACCAGGCGTCTGTCGAGAGTGTCGGACAGCCTGCCCGCCGGCCACTGGACGAGCATGGAGAAGGCGTAGATGACGGCCATCACGATGGCGGCCGCCGCCGCCCTCGTCTCCGGGTTCAGCATTTCCGCCCAGATCGGCACGAAGCCGAGCACCCCGGTATTGATCACGCCCGCCCCGAAGGCCGCGGCGGCCGCGGCCGGCGCGATCTCGAACAGGCGGAAGGGCGAGACGCGCTCACCCTGGGGCAGGGCCGGCTGGCCGCGCCGGGTCGCGGTGATCGGGATCAGCGCGAGCGCGAGGAAGATGCCGCCGAGGATGAAGCTGTCCACGAGGTCGATGCCGGGCAGCGCGATCAGGAAGGGGCCGAGGATGAGACCGGCCCGCCCCAGGATCTGGTAGACCGAGATCACCCCGCCGCGCAGGTCGGACGGCGTCGCGTCGGCGAGCCAGCTCTCGGCCACCGCGAAGATGCCGGCGGCGCAGAACCCGAAGGCGACGCGCGCGAACAGCCACCAGCCGAACTGGTCGTCGAGCGCCAGCATCAGGGTGACCGCCGCGGCCCCGCCCGCGAAGGCGGCATAGGCGCGGATATGGCCGATCGCCTGGATCACGCGCGGTGCGGCGAAGGCCCCGATGAGGAAACCGGCGGCATAGCCCGCGACCACGAAGCCGATCGCCAGCTTGGTCGACTGCGCCGCGTTCATCGCGAGCGGGATCGAGACGCCGAGCACGCCGACCGATATCTGCAACAGGAACATCGCGGCCATCACGGTCGCGACATTGCGGTAGATCAGCATGAACACTCGGCTCCGGGATGTTCGATCGCGAGAGTGGGGGCCATGTTGACCACGCGGGGATGACCGAAGCAAGGCAAGGCGCTGAGCTTGGGAAGGCGGGCGGCTCAGCCCAGGCGCGACAGGCGCATGGCCGCGAAGTCGATCGAGACCGGCCCGGCGCCGCGCAGCGCGAGATAGAGCCCGAGCGCGCCCATGACCAGCGCGCTGGTCCAGGCTTCGGGCAGGATGAAGAGCGCGTAATAGGCCGAGACCGCCACGGTCAGCAGCCCGGCGATGCGCGCCAGGAAGCCCGCGGCGAGCGCGAGCGCGACCAGCGAGGCGGCGGCCAGGATCACGAAGGCGACGAAGCCCGGATCGACGAAGCGGGGAAGCCAGACCCCGACCGCCGCGACGAAGCCCGGCTCGGGCCGCGCCCAGGCGGCCAGATCGGCCCAGTCGCGCGGGCTGAGCGCATTGCCGCGCGCCCAGCTCCACAGGAGCGCGGCGAGCGACATCCGGATCGCGAGCCCGACCAGCCCGTCGATCAGGGTGCCGCCGGGACGGCGCGGCGGCGGGCATGCCGGGGCCTTCGCCGGCCCGGCCTTCGCGTGCGCCGGCTTCGCGTCGCGCTCGAAGAGCTGCTGGAAGCGCTCCGCCCCGTCCACGTCCCGTCTCCGTCTGCCTGGGAGGGGCAACCTGACGCGGGCGGGCCGGCAGGGCAATCGCCAAGCCCGGATCGCGATCGATCGGGCCGGCCGCGTTGCCGCCGGGCAACGGCGCGGGGTCAGCCGGCCTGCAGCAGCACGAGGCCGAAGGCGAGACCGATCGCCAGCACCGACCGCTTCAGCCCGAAGCGCTCCTTCAGCACCAGCGCGCCGAGGATCGCGCCGAACACGATGGAGGTCTCGCGCAGCGCCGCCATCGGCGCCACGGGGGCGTGATTGTAGGCGTAGAGCGCCAGGCCGTAGGTCGCGATGTTGAAGACCGAACAGATGAGCGCGGTGGCAAACTCCCGCTTCGCCGCGGCGAGCCAGCGCCGTGGCCCCGATCGTCAGCACCTGCAGGGCGAAGAACCAGGCCACATAGACCAGGGCATTGCCCGCCGCGCGCACGCCCGCCGCATCGTTGACCGAGTACATCGCCGTCATGCTCGCCGCGGCGAGCGCGAACAGGAGCGCCGAGCGCTTGGGCACCGCGGTGCGCTCCGGCCAGGCGAAGCCGACGAGCGCCGCCCCGGCGAGCCCCAGCCCGCCGATCGCCAGCGCGGAGAGCGTCTCGCCGAGCAGAAGGAAGGCGAGCGCGCCCGTCATCACCGGCGCGGCGCCGCGCATCACCGGGTAGACGAGGTTCATGTCGCCGCGGCTGAAGGCGGAGATCATGAGCATGTTGAACGCCCAGATGATCGCCGCGCCGAGCAGCAGGAAGCGCCACACCTCCCACTGCGGGAAGGGAAACAGGAACAGGACCGGGGACAGCCAGAGCGCGGACAGGGAGAGCGAGACCGAGCGGAAGACCAGGATGTCGCCGGCCCGCTTGGTGAACAGCGCCATCACCGCATGGGTGGCCGCCGAACCCAGCATGGCGAGAACGGCGAGGGGGAGGAAGTCGGTCATGCGTGCCGATTAGACCCGGCAAGCCGTACCGCCAAGACGACAAGTTTCGATGGCGGGTATGCGTTCGCGCCCGACCGGGAAGGAAAAGGCCCGGCGCGGCGGCCGGGCCTTGAAGTCGGTTGAGTCGCATCGGCTCAGGGCTCGATGAAGTAGAAGAGCTGGGTGTGGGCACGGTTGATCCGGCTATAGCCGTTGGTCGTGCGCGCCGCGGCCCAGAGATCGAACACATAGGCGCAAGGACCGGCCGTGAAGTCGGCAGAGCCCTTCGTGAAGGCTGCCGCCGAGGCCGCACGCCCCTCGAAGGCCGGTGGACGCGCACCGCTCCAGGCAGGTGCGCCGTAGCTGTCGCCTTCACGCCAGACCTCGACGCCGCTGTTCGACCGTGCCGCGAGGCGGTAGGCCGACATGAAGCCGGTCGGGTGATGGGCCGTGAAGTCGATCTCCAGCTCGCGATTGCCGACCAGGCGGGCCATGGCGCAGCGCTCGGCCAGAAGATCGGTTTCCATGGTGCCGCGCCCGCGCACCACGTCGAGCGTATCGAAGTTCAGCGTGATCGGGCGGTTGTCGAGATAGAGTTCGATGTCGAGATTGTCGTTCTCAACGAGCCTCACCCGGCTTCCGGTGCCCGTTTCGTAGAGTTCCAGCGAGACCGTGTGCTGGCCCGAGCGCAGACCCGTGTGCCAGTGGGCGAGCAGGTCGGGAAAGCTCCAGAACACCGCGATCGAGCCCGCCGGATCGTCTGATTCGGGATCACTCGACAGCGGGGTGAGCCGGTAGCAGTCATCCACGGAGCCGATCGTCATCGGGCCCAGGAACTCGCTGGTCGAAGTCACCGTCCCGTCTGAATCGACGACATAGCGCCGCTTGTTGAGCGGATCGTCGAGATAGCTCGTGGTGCCACCCGGCTCGGTGATCCTCACCTTGTAGCAATGATCGCCTGCCCCGGTCTCCGGATAGAAGTTGCGGGTGAAGGCGCCGAACATGCGCAGCGAGCCACCGAACGGGGCATCGCGCAGGCGCTCGGGGGCACCGGGAAACTCGGCGAAGCCCTGCGGGTCGATATCGGCGAGCTCGACCAAGCCCACCCGAGTGAATACTCCGGTATCCTCCTCGTCCGGGAAGGGGATGCTGCCGGAGCCGGCGGTCTCTGCCGGCACCAGCAGGTGGCGCAGGTTCTCGCCGTTCCGAAGCGGTTCGCGGCCCGACCGGTGCAATGTCGCTCCGCTCGCGGCGTCCGTGATCTGGAAGACCACGTCTCCCGCCGTTCCTGCCGGCAGGAACAGATCGTACTCGCCGTAGAGCGAGAGTGCGGGCGACACGCTGAGCGCCGAGCTGGCGTCGGGTGCGAGGGCGCTGACGCGCACCATCGCGGCCGGCGCGGTGGCCGTGAATTCGTCCTTGCCGACCACGTGTTCCGCCGCAACGTCCGCGAGCGGATTGGTCTGCGGATACTCCTCGCCCTCGGGCCGCTCGACGGCGGAATAGACGCAGCCATAGGCGAGCGTCGCCGATCCCCCGCCGACCACGTCGACGCCCATCGCGAGCTCTTCATCGGTCAGGCAGGGCTCGGTCTCGTCAGTGACCCGGTAGGCGATCTCGCGCGCCGTGTTCACCTTCCAGTGAAAGCCTTGCCAGACGTCCTGGCTCATCTCGTAGATCCAGGGCTCGTCCTGGGTGACCGACCAGTCCCCGCCGTAGGAGAGCACATTGCCGGACGCGGTGATCTGCAGCGTACCGCTGGCGGGCACGTAGACGAGATAGGCATCGGAAAAGCGCAGGAAAAAGCGGGTGGGGTCCTCCGGGTTTCCCACCGGGTCGACGCTGATGGACTCGATGAGTTCATCGCTGCCGCCGAGATTGCCGAAGCTGCCGCCTTCGACCCGGTAGACTTCGCGCCGGGAGGTGTTGACCTTCCAGTAGAAGCCCTGCCAGTTGCGTTGGCGCAGGTGGTAGAGGAAGTCGCGCATCTGCACGATTTCCCAGTCCTGACCGTAGGAAAGGACATTGCCCTCCGTCACGATCTGCGGATTGCCGCGGCCCGGCTCGTGGACCAGATAGGCATCGGTGAATCTCAGCAGGAAACGGTCGGGTTCGCTGGGCCCGCCCGCATGGCCGGCCGAGGTGAGCGTGACAAGGCTCAACGCAGCCGCCAACGCGCCGGCCAGGCCGGCGCACAGAGTGCGGAATGGTGTCATGGGAGTCTCCCCGGATCGCTTCGATCAAGTCGTGCTCGATCCGCGTCGCGTTCAGTCGGAGGCCTTCGTCGGCCCCCGGGCGGACCGCACGTTAACAAGGGTTAACGTATCCGAACGGGGAGAAGCATTCAATCGTTAAGCGAGTATCGGGTTAAAAATGTCCTGCCGGGGTCCGGGTCTGCCCTACCCCTCCAGCCCCGCCAGCGCCCTGGCGAACGCGCGCGCGTCGAAGGGCTGGAGGTCGGCCTCGCCCTCGCCGACGCCGATATAGTGGATCGGCAGCTGGAACTGCTCGGCGACCTGGACGAGGGCGCCGCCCTTCGCCGTGCCGTCGAGCTTGGTCATGATGACGCCGGTGATCTGGGCCGCCTCCAGGAAGGCCTCGGCCTGGGAGATGGCGTTCGAGCCGACCGTGCCGTCGAGCACCAGCACGGTGTGGTGCGGGGCGGTCTCGTCGAGCTTCTTGATGACGCGCACGATCTTTCGCAGCTCGTCCATCAGCTCGGTCTTGTTCTGCAGCCGGCCGGCGGTGTCGATGAGGACGGCGTCGAAGCCCTCCTTCCTGCCCTTCGCCACGGCATCGTAGGCGAGCCCGGCCGCGTCCGCGCCGATCTCCCGGCTCATGAACTGCGCCTTCGCGCCGGCGCGCCCGCTCCAGACCTCGAGCTGTTCGACCGCCGCGGCGCGGAAGGTATCGCCCGCGACATTGAGGACCTTGCCGCCCTCGCGCGTCATCTTCACCGCGATCTTGCCGAGCGTGGTGGTCTTGCCCGACCCGTTCACGCCGACGAAGAGCACGACGCGGGGCGGCTCGCCGGACATGTCGAGCGGCTTCTCGAAGGGCTTCAGCGTCTCGGCGACGACGTCGGCGAGCGCTTCGCGGATCTCGGTTTCGGTGACGTCCTTGTCGAACTTGTCGCGCGCCAGGCGCGCGGTGACCCTGGCCGCCGTCTTCGCGCCGAGATCGGCGCCGATGAGCAGGTCTTCGAGTTCCTCCAGCGCCTCGTCGTCGAGCCGGCGCCTGGTGAAGACGCTGGAGACCTGTTCGGACAGGCGCGAGGAGGAGCGCTTCAGGCCCGAGGCGAGGCGGGAGAGAAAGCCCTTCTTCTCCTCGGGGACGGGCGCTTCCGGCTCGACCTCTCCGGCGCTGTCGCGCTGCTCCTGCGGGACCGGCGCCTCGTCGGCGCGGGGCCCGGCCTCGGGGCTCGGCCGCTCGGGCGGCAGGGTCTGCCCGGCCGGCTCGGAGGGGGCTTCGGCCGTCCCGGCCTCGCCGGTCTTCTCCGCCTCGACTTCCAGCGGCTCGGCCGCGTCCGGCTTCGGCGCCTCCTCGATCGGCTCGATGCCCGGATCGTCGCCCTCCTCGCCCGGCGTGGTGGACTCGGTCGCCTCCGCGACGGGGTCTTCGCGCACCTCGTCCTTTTTCTTCTTGCCGAAGCCGAAGGAGAACCAGCTCATGCACGCACTCCGATCGCTTCCGCCGTGAGGGTCTCGCCCGCAAAGCCCGTCACGCGCGCGCGCACCAGCGCGCCGGGACGCGCGGGCGTGTCGATCCTCGCGGGCGCGAAATTGCCCGCACGGCCCTGGCCGCCGCGTTCCATGACGAAGTCGTATTCGCGCCCGACCATGGACCGGAAGTGCCGGGCGAGCGCCTCCTCGCCCTTGGCGCGCAGGCGCGCGGCGCGGTCCTTGATGGCCTGACCGTCCACCTGGGGCATCTTCGCGGCCGGCGTGCCCGGGCGCGGCGAATAGGGAAAGACGTGCAGGTAGGCGAGGTCGCACTCGTCGACGAGTTTCAGCGAGTTCTCGAACATCGCCTCGGTCTCTGTCGGGAAGCCGGCGATGAGGTCGGCGCCGAAGGCGATGTCGGGGCGCACGGCGCGCAGGCGCTGCGTCAGCGCAATGGCGTCCTCGCGCATGTGGCGGCGCTTCATCCGCTTCAGGATCATGTTGTCGCCGGCCTGGAGCGAGAGGTGCAGATAGGGGCAGAGCCGGTCTTCCTCGGCGATGGCGCGCAACAGATCCTCGTCGATCTCGATTGCGTCGATGGAGGACAGGCGCAGGCGCGCCAGGTCGGGCACCTGTTTCAGGATCGCACGCACCAGCCGGCCGAGCTTCGGCGCGCCGGGCAGGTCCTGGCCCCAGCTCGTCACGTCCACCCCGGTCAGGACGATCTCGCTGTGCCCGGTCTCGACCAGCCGGCGCACCTGGTCGACCACGTCGCCGGCCGGGGCCGAGCGCGCATTGCCGCGCCCGTAGGGGATGACGCAGAAGGTGCAGCGGTGGTCGCAGCCGGTCTGGACCTGCACGAAGGCGCGCGCACGCCCCTCCAGCCCGTCGACGAGATGGTCGGCGACCTCGCGCACGGCCATGATGTCCTCGACCGTCACCTTCTCGCCCGAGCCGATGACGGCCGGCCTGAAGGTTTCCGGCCGGAGCTTCTCGGCATTGCCGATGACTCGGTCGACCTCCTTCATCCTCGCGAAGTGATCGGGATCGATCTGGGCGGCGCAGCCAGTGACGACGATCTGCGCGTGCGGGCGTTCGCGGCGCAGCTTGCGGATAGACTGGCGCGCCTGGCGCACGGCGTTCGAGGTCACCGCGCAGGTATTGACGATGACGGTGTCGGTCAGCCCCGCGGCGTGCGCATGGTCGCGCATGACCTCGCTCTCCCAGCTGTTGAGCCGGCAGCCGAAGGTCACGATTTCCACGCCGTCCTCGCGCGCGGCTTCGGGCGCGCGCGTCTCGGCGGGGGCGAGGTTATCCACAGGGGCGGTCATGGGCGCGGAAAGTGGGGGAGGAGGCAGGTCCGGTCAAGCAGCGCGCCTGCAAGGGCGGTTTGTCTATTCACCGTTCCCGTCCGCCTCCCCGTTTTCTTCCGGCTCGACATCCTCGGCATCGACGCCGTCCTTGCGCCCGCGCGACATGGCCACCAGCGCCTTGGCGACCGAGTGGTCCGGATCGATGCGCTCGGTCAGCCCGATCTCGTCGCAGATCGGGTCGTAGGACCGGTCCTCGATCTTGGGGACGACGCGCTCGATGCCGGCCGCGCGCCCGACCAGTGCGGCGATGATGTTGTCCTTGTCGTCGTCGGCCAGGCAATACATCACGTCCACGTCCCTGGGGTTGGCGTCGGCGAGCACTTCCGGGCGGCCGCCATCGCCCTCGATGAAGGCGATGTCGAGATCGCCCGCCAGGTCCTCGAATCGCCCCTTGTCGGGATCGATGAGGATGACGTCGGCGCCCTCGTCCTCGAACTGGCGGGCGGCTTCGAGGCTCATGTGATTGAGGCCGGCAAGCACGACGCGCATGGGAGTCTCCTTGGATCAGGACCTGAATTTCTGGCCGAGCCAGGTCGGCGGCCAGAGCAGGACGAGCAGGGCGATGAACTCGACGCGGCCGAGCAGCATGGCAAGGGAAAGCACGAGCTTGAGATGGGGTTCCAGCGCCGGCCCGGCGACGCCTGTGGACAGCCCCGTCGTCGTGGTCGCGGAGACCACGTCGAACAGGGAGTCCAGCCCGTAGCCCGCGGCGAGGAAGGGCAGCCAGGCGAAGAGGAAGGTCGCGCCGGCCAGGCCTATGACGGTGGCGATGGCCTGCAGCTCGGCGGAATCGATCTCGTGGCCGCCGACCTTGAGCGTCGTGGCGGCCGTCTGAGGCAGGCTCGGGCGCTGCAGGGTCAGGCGCATCACCGCGAAGGCGACGAGCACGCGGAAGGTCTTCACCCCGCCTGCGGTCGAGCCCGAATTGCCCCCGATCGCCATGGCGATCATGAGGAAGACCAGCGCGCTCGCCGGCAGGCTCGCCGTGCCCATCGTGGAATAGCCGGTCGTGGTCTGGGCGGACAGCGCCATGAAGGGGGCGTGGGCGAGGATCTCCCGGCCGGCATAGCCGCCGTCGAGCCACATGAGGAAGCCGAGGCCCAGGATGGCGGCGGCGCAGAACGCGGCGAGGCCGAGGAGGTCGGTGCGCATCAGCGTGCCCAGGGGCTTGCGGCGCAGGAGGTGGAGATAGATGCCGGCCGATACCGCCCCGAGCGTGGAAAAGCCGATGAGGATCGTGCGCGGGACCCAGCCCTGCAGGGCCGCCGCCGAGCCGCTGTCGAAGGCGAAGCCGCCCGTCGAGAGCGCGGTGAGGCAGAGCAGCAGGGCGTGCCAGGCGCCCGACCCGCTCGCCCACAGCGCGACGAAGCAGGCCAGGGTGAGCGCGGAGTACACGATCAGCGTGCGCCGGGCGCGGTCGCGCAGCGAGCCCAGCGGGTCCTTGGCCACCTCTTCCGCCTCGCCGAGCCGGCGCGCCGCCGACCGGCCCGCCCCGCCCATCAGGCCGAGCGCCAGGACCACGAAGCCGAGCCCGCCGAACCACTGCATCCAGGCGCGCGTGAAGAGCACGGACGGGGGCAGGTCCTCGGGCGGGCCCAGCACCGACAGCCCGGTCGTCGTCAGGCCGGACACCGACTCGAACAGCGCGCCGACATAGCCGATCCCGAAGGCGCCGAAGGTCCAGGCCATGAAGAAGGGCGGCAGGGCGAAGGCCATGGCCGAGACCACCATGACCTCGTTCAGGCGCGGCCGCGACAGCGAAAGGCGCATCCCGGCGAAGCCCGCCACGGCGAGCAGGACCAGTCCGGTCGCGAGCCGGGCGGCGAAGCCGGTCTCGCCGTTGAACAGCGCCACCAGGAGCGGCAGGGCGGGCAGCGGCGTCAGCGTCCAGCACAACAGGCCCGTCAGGTGTCCCACCACCTGCAGCCGCACCGCGTAGCTCAGGATCCGCGCACCCTTGGCCATGCGCGATCAACGCGGGGGACGCGCGGAAGGATGCGCGCTCAGCGCCCCCAGAAGCGCGGCGTGATCATCAGCAGTATCGTGATGATCTCGAGCCGGCCGAGGATCATGATCAGGCAGAGCACCCATTTCGCGTCGTCGGGCAGCGGAATGAAGTTGCCGGCCGGGCCGATGACGTCGCCGAGACCGGGGCCGACATTGGCCACCGCGGTCGCCGAGGCGGTGATGGCGGTCACGAAATCCAGCCCGAACGCGGCCAGGAGGATCGCGCCGGCCGCGAAGGTCGCCACATAGAGCCCCGCGAACAGGGCGACGGAGGCAATGTCCGCGTTCGAAAGCTTCTGGCCGGCATGGCGCGACACCACCACCGAATGGGGCAGCGGCGCCTGCTGCAGGGTGCGCCAGATCGACTTCACCATGATCTGGATGCGGAAGGTCTTGAACCCGCCCGAGGTCGAGCCGGCGCAGCCCCCGAGAAAGGTCAGGATGAAGAAGGCCGCAAGGGCCAGCGGCCCCCAGGCCTGGTAGTCGCCGACGGCATAGCCGGTCGTCGTGATCACCGAGATCGTGTTGAACAGCGAGACGCGGATCAGGCCCTCGTCCTCTCCGGGGAGCGCCAGGCGGGCCGCGATGATCACGAGCGTGAAGCCCGCGACCAGGAGCAGCAGCCCGCCCACCTCCTCGAACGCGCCGGGCCGCCGGGCCTCGCGCCGGCTCAGGATGCGCACGTAGGTCAGGAACGGTATCGCGCCGCCGAGCATGAAGACGATGCCCACCCAGTGCGCACCGGCCGCGAAATGCCCCATCGAGCCGTCGCTGGTCGAATAGCCGCCCGTGGAGACCGTGGTCATCGCGTGGTTGACCGCCTCGAAGCCGGTCATGCCCGCCGCGCCGTAGCTGAGGGCGCACACCAGGGTCAGGCTGACATAGAGCCCGGCGATGATGAGGGCCAGATTGCCGGGCCTGGCGATGACGCGGTCGGAGGACCGGTCGGAGGATTCCAGCTGGAACAGCTGCATCCCGCCCACGCGCAGGAAGGGCAGGATCGCGATCGAGAGGCCGATGATCCCGATCCCGCCGATCCATTGCAGGAGCGAGCGCCAGAACAGGATGGTCGGCGCGGTTTCATCGAGCCCGGCCATCACGGTCGACCCGGTCGTGGTGATCCCCGACACGGCTTCGAAGACCGCGTCGGTGAAACTCAGCGAGACAGGCCCCGTGGTGAACGGGATCGAAGCCAGGAGCGGCATGCCGATCCAGGCGCCGACGGTGAGCGCGACCGCGGCGCGGAATTCCAGGTCCATGGCCGCACCGCGTCCGGCCATGGCCAGCACGCCGCCGATGAAGCCGGCCGCGACGGCACACTCGAAGAACCCCCCGGCCGCGCCGTCCGCCAGGCCGAGCGAGGTTATCGCGACCAGCGCGGCCAGCGCCGCCAGCCCCAGGTAGAGCAGGCCCAGGATCAGGAAAACGATCTGGAAATGGCGCATGCGCGTCGGCGATCCCGGTCGAAACCCGACGCTTATAAACCGCGCCGCGAGCGCCACAAACCGCGCCGGCGCATGAACCGCGTCAGTCCGCCAGCTCCGGGAGCTCCGGAAGCTCGATCTCGCCCTGCATCTCCACCGGACCGGACAGGAAGACATGGTCGTCCGCGGCCCAGCGCACGCCGAGCAGGCCGCCATCGGCCTCGATCGCGGCCTCGCGCTCCACCCGGCCCTGGCGGTGCAGCGCCACCAGCGCGGCGCACGCGCCCGTCCCGCAGGCCAGCGTCAGCCCGGCCCCGCGCTCCCACACCCTCAGGCGGATCGAGCGCGGGCCGCGCACCTGCGCGAAGCCGGCATTGACGCGCTCGGGAAACAGCGGGTCGTGCTCGATCTGCGGGCCGATCTCCGCGATCGGCACCGCGACGACGTCCTCGACCTCGAACACCACGTGGGGATTGCCCATCGAGACCGCTCCGGGCCGGCTCAGCCGGCCGCCGCCGGGCAGGTCGACGGCGTAGTCCATCGCCACGGTGTCCATCTTGCGCGAGAGCGGGATCTCGCTCCAGTCGAGGCGCGGCCGGCCGAGATCGACCTCCACGCGCCCGTCGCGGCGGCGGTGGGCGGCGAGCGGCCCTCCGGCCGAACTCATCGTCAGCGCGTCGTCTGCGCTGGCCTGAAACATCAGCCAGGCCGCCGCGCGCGCGCCGTTGCCGCACGCGCCGACCTCGCCGCCATCGGCGTTCCACACGCGAAGGCGGGCATCGGCGACCGGATCGGCCTCGAGCGCGAGCAGCTGGTCGAAGCGGTGGCGCGCGTGGATGGCGCGCACCTGCTGCCCGGTCAGCGAAAGCGGCTCGCCGCGCCCGCGCGCGTCGAGCAGGACGAAGGCGTTGCCGGCGCCGTTCATGGCGTAGGTTTTCATGGGCTCAAAGCCCCCTTCACCGCTTCGGCGAGCTGCCTGGCCTCCTCGCCGCGCGCGCTGCCCTTGCGCCAGGCCATGCCGATGGCGCGGCCGGCGACGGGCGGATCGAAGGGGCGCACGGCGAGATCGAGCCGGTCGGCGAGGCCGGCATCGAGGGCGAGCTTGGGCAGGAGCGTCGCGCCGATGCCGCTCCTGACCATCTGCACCAGGGTGTGCAGGCTCGTCGCGGCGAAGTCGGAGCGCACCTGCTCGCCATGCGGTCCGCCCGGCCCGCCCCCGCAGATCGACAGGGCGTGATCGCGCAGGCAATGGCCGTCTTCCAGCAGCAGGAGCGGCTCGCCGGCGAGCATGTCGGGCGTGAGCCGGTTGACCTTGGCGAGCCGGTGATCGCGGGGCGCGGCGAACAGGAACTCGTCCTCCATCAGCGACATCGTCTCGATGCCCGGCTCCTCGTACGGCAGCGCGATCAGCGCGGCGTCCAGCCTCCTGTCCTTGATCGCGTCGAGCAGGCGATGGGTCAGGTCCTCGCGCAGGAAGAGCTCCAGCGCCGGGAAGGCCTCGCGCAGGGCGGGCAGCACCCTGGGCAGCAGGAAGGGGGCGATGGTCGGGATCACGCCGAGCCGGAACGGCCCGCTCAGGGGTTCGCCGGCTGCGCGCGTGGCCAGCACCAGGTCCTCGGCCTCGGTCAGCACGATGCGCGCGCGCTCCACCGCCGCCTCGCCGGCCGGGGTCAGCGTGGCGCCGCGCGCGCCGCGCTCGACCAGCGTCGCACCGAGCGCGGTCTCCAGCTCCTTGATGCCCGCCGACAGGGTCGGCTGGGTAACGTGGGTCGCCTCGGCCGCGCGCGAGAAGCTGCCGTGCTCGGCGAGCGCGACGAGGAATTTCAGCTGGCGCAGGGTGGGGAGGATCGTGCTCATGGCTATCGATTTAGGCTATGGCCGGCAAAGAAACAATCCATTGGATTTATGGCACACGAGGGTCCATATCCCCGTCCGACAGCGGGGGCGCAGGCCTCGCGCTGGCCGCCTCGACCGGCGGTTATTCCAGACACTCATTCGCGACAACAGGAGAGCATCACATGCTGGGTATTGGCGACAAGCTTCCCGAATTCGAAGTCGTCGGCGTGAAGCCGAAGTTCAACCATCACGAGGAGAACGGCGAGAGCGCGTTCGAGCCGATCACGCAGGACAGCTTCGAAGGCAAGTGGAAGGTCATCTTCTTCTATCCGAAGGACTTCACCTTCGTGTGCCCGACCGAGATCGTCGCGTTCGCCAAGCTGAAGGACGAGTTCGAGGATCGCGACGCGGTCGTCATGGGCGGCTCGACGGACAACGAGTTCTGCAAGCTGGCCTGGCGGCGCGAGCACGCCGACCTGAAGACGCTCGACATGTGGCAGTTCGCCGACACGACGGGCTCGCTGGTCGACAGCCTCGGCATCCGTTCGCCCGAAGGCGTGGCCTACCGCTACACCTACATCGTCGACCCCGAGGGCACGATCCAGCACGTCTACGCGACCAACCTCAATGTCGGCCGCAACCCGGAGGACACGCTGCGCGTGCTCGACGCGCTGCAGACCGACGAGCTGTGCCCGTGCAACCGCGAGGTCGGCGGCGAGACGATCGCGGCCTAGGCGGTCACGCCAGACCGGTTCGCGACGGGGCGGGCGATCTCCCCCGGAAGGTCACCCCTTCCGCGCCCGCCCCGGCGCACCCCTGCTCCGGCCCCTCCGGGGACCGGCCCCGATGAATCCGACCTGAAACGGAGAGCGCCATGAGCCTCGACGATCTCAAATCGCGCCTGCCCGAGTACGCCAAGGACCTGAAGCTGAACCTGTCCTCGCTGGCGCGCGAGACCATCCTCGACGAGCAGAAGAAGTTCGGCACCTTCCTGGCCGCCGCCTATGCAGTAGGCGAGCCCGAGACGCTGAAGGCCATCGCCGGCGAGGTCGAGGACAAGCTGTCGGCCGAGGCGAAGACCGGCGCGAAGGCCGCCGCCTCGATCATGGGCATGAACAACGTCTATTACCGCTTCACCCACCTGGCGATGGCGAAGGACTACAAGACCCTGCCCGCCAAGCTGCGCATGAACGTGATCGCCAATCCGGGCGTGGAAAAGGCCGATTTCGAACTCTGGTCGCTCGCGGTCTCGGCCATCAATGGCTGCGGCATGTGCGTGGACAGCCACGAGGGCGAGCTGAAGAAGGCCGGCCTGTCCTCCGAGCAGATCCAGGCGAGCGTGCGCATCGCGGCCGTGGTCCATGCCGTCGCCGCCGTCATGCGCGCCGAATCCGCGCTCGCCTGAGCCTCACGAAAGTCGCGCCTGCCGGACCTCCTGTCCCACGCCCGTCCGGCAGACGTCACCCACGCCCGCCCGGCCGCTTCCCCCGAAGCCATCGCCGGGCGGGCGTTTTCGTTTCGGCGCGGGGGTTGGCCCCTGGGTCGCGACGGCAGCCGAATTGCCTGTCGTGACGGCCCCTTCGTCGAGCGATGACATATTTTTGACAAGCGCGTTTTTATTCCGTACCCTGAGGGCATGGGAGATGTTCTGAAATATCACCGGGAGGCCGGAGAGCGGCGCGATCACCACGATGGCGGCCGTGCCGCCAGCGCTTTGCGCTGGTTCTCCGAGCGCACCGCCAGGCGCGCGGCGCATTACCGCGATGTGGGCTGGAGCTCGCTCGGCCGGCACGCGCTCGCGGCGGCGGGCCTGGTCCTGCTGTCGCGCCTGTTTCCCAGCGAGGCCTTCGCACCGTTCGCGCTGATCACCGGCGCCATCTGGCTCGCCCTGACCGCACGCATCGCCATCATCAAGCTGGCCCACGGCCGCGGGTCCGGTCCAGCCGCCTGACGTCCCGGGCGTTCGGCCCCGAACTTGCCGGGATCGCGTACCACGGCGCCCGATTCAGCGGGAAGCGTGCCGTTACGGGACCCGACAGGCTTTGGAAACCTCACGCGATCTCTCCGTCGACACCTTGCGCGGCTTTGCCTGCCTGCTGCTGGTCGCGCTGCACGTGATCGGCGAGGCGCCCGATCACGGGCTGCGCGTGGCCGACGATCACCCCCTCGCCGTGTTCGCGGAGCTCTTCTTCCATCTGCGCATGCCGCTCTTCGCGATGCTGTCCGGCTTCGTCTATGCGGCACGTCCGGTGCGGCCGGGCGGGGCGGGCGCGTTCGCGCAAGGCAAGGCGAGGCGCCTCATCGTCCCGTTCGTGTTCGCCGCCACGGCCTTTGCCGTCATCATGACCGTGACGGGCGGGTCCTGGGCCGTCGAGCCGTCCCGCTTCTGGACGGTCTATGTGCAGCCCTATGCCCATTTCTGGTTCCTGCAGGCACTGGTCGCGATCTTCTGCGCCATCGCGCTGGTCGACCTCGCCCTGCCGGGCCGGCCGCAGCTGGCGGCCTTCGTCTTCCTGATGCTGACCGCGGCCGCCTTCCTGTCGCCGCTGGGGCGCGGGGTGGAGTGGATGTCGCTCGACCGGGCCATCTATCTTGCGCCCTTCTTCGGGTTCGGCCTCCTGCTCGCCCGCCTCGACTCGCGCGCGGTCAGGCGGGTCGGCCTCGCGGCGCTGGCGCTGGGCCTCGTGCTGTTCGCAGCACACGCGCTGGCGGTCCTCGCAGAGCCGGACCGCGACATCGCGCGGCGCACGGCCATGGCCCTTGGCCTCGGCCTCGCGTGGAGCGGCACGCTGCTGGCCCTGCGCGTCACGGTCGGCCCGCTGGCCCGGATCGGGGCCTATTCCTTCAGCATCTATCTCTATCACCTGTTCGCGGTGCTGGGCCTTCAGCTGGCCTATCAGCTGATCGGCCGGCCCGACCCCTATGCCGGCCTCGCGCTCGGCCTCGCCGCCGGCATCGCCGCGCCGATCGTCCTGCACGAGATCGTGCTGCGCATGGGCGGCATCGCGCCGATGGTGATGCTGGGCCTGAAGCCCGCCGCGCGCCGGCAGGCCGGCGTGCGGCGCGCGCGGCGCGCGATCTAGGCCCTCACCACGCCGTTATTGACCAGGACCTCCGCGATCTGCACCGCGTTGAGGGCTGCGCCTTTCCTGAGATTGTCGGACACGATCCACATGGCGAGCCCGTGCTCGACCGTCGGGTCGGTGCGCACGCGCGACACGAAGGTGGCGAACTCGCCGACGCTTTCCACCGGGGTGACATACATCGGGTCGTCCTCGTCGGTTCGGTCGATCAGCATGACG
The DNA here is from genome assembly GCF_017161425.1 of Marinicauda algicola. Taxonomy (GTDB): domain Bacteria; phylum Pseudomonadota; class Alphaproteobacteria; order Caulobacterales; family Maricaulaceae; genus Marinicauda; species Marinicauda algicola. The sequence goes on from NZ_CP071057.1 coordinate 2,376,241, forward strand.
CCCGGCGCCTCGCGCAGGATGTCGCGCGCCTCCTCCGGCGAGAGCTCCTCTTCCAGCTCGATATGGGCCGCCACGCAATGGCCGACGAAGACCGGCACGCGCACGCAGGTGGCGAAGAGCCTGATCTTCGGATCGAGGATCTTCTTCGTCTCCGCCGTCATCTTCCACTCTTCCTTGGTGGCGCCGTCTTCCATGAAGACGTCGATCTTGGGGATGACGTTGAAGGCGATCTGCTTGGGCAGGGCGTCCGGCTCGATCGGATCGTTCACGTAGATCGCGCGGGTCTGGTTCCACAGCTCGTCCATCGCCGCCTGCCCGGCGCCGGAGACCGACTGGTAGGTTGAGACCGACACGCGCCTGATCCTCGCGCGGTCGTGGATGGGCTTGAGCGCGACCACGGTCTGGATCGTCGAGCAGTTCGGATTCGCGATGATGCCCTTCTTCGGCCGCGCCTCGAGTTCGTGCGCGTTCACCTCCGGCACGACGAGGGGCACGTCCGGGTCCATGCGCCAGGCCGAGGAATTGTCGATGACGAGGGCGCCCGCCTTCGCGATCTTCTCGGCCTCGGCCTTCGACACGTCCCCGCCCGCGCTCATCAGGACGAGATCGACCTTCGAGAAGTCGAAATTTGCCGCGTCCTTCACCTTCAGCGTCCTGTCGCCGTAGGACAGCTCGCGCCCGATCGACTGCCGGCTGGCGAGCGCATGGACCTCCCCGGCCGGGAAGAGCCGTTCGGCCAGGATCGTCAGCATCTCCTTGCCGACCGCGCCGGTGGCGCCATAGACCGCGATATTGAGGGGCATGGATGTCTTCCTCCAGTCGGGCAAAGCGGCAGGCCAGGGCGCCGCTTGGGCATAGATGGGGTCTCTGACAGAACGACAAAGCCCCGGACCGGTACCCGGCCCGGGGCTTGCCGGTTCTCTACCGCGCGAGCCTCAGGCCAGCGAGCTGTCCAGCTTCTTGCAGGCCGCGACCAGCTCCTTCACGGCGTTCACCGAGTGGTCGAACATGTCCTGTTCGTCCCTGGTCAGGCTGATCTCGACGATCTTCTCCACGCCGCCTTCCCCGATCACGATCGGCACGCCGACATACATGCCGTCGACGCCGAACTGCCCGGTCAGGTGTGCCGCGCAGGGGAAGACGCGCTTCTTGTCGTTGAGATAGGACTTGGCCATCGCGATGGCGCTCTCGGCCGGGGCGTAGAAGGCCGAGCCGTTGCCCAGCAGCTTGACGATCTCGCCGCCGCCCTGGCGGGTGCGGTCGACGATCGCGTCGATCTTCTCCTTGCTCGACCAGCCCATCTCGACGAGGTCGGGGACCGGGATGCCGGCGACGGTGGAATAGCGCGTCAGCGGCACCATGGTGTCGCCGTGCCCGCCCATCACGAAGGCCGTGACATCCTCGACCGACACGCCGAACTCCTCGGCCAGGAACCAGCGGAAGCGCGCGCTGTCGAGCACGCCGGCCATGCCGACGACCTTCTCGTGAGGCAGGCCGGAGAACTCGCGCAGCGCCCAGACCATGGCGTCGAGCGGGTTGGTGATGCAGATCACGAAGGCGTTCGGGGCATGTTTCCTGATGCCCTCGCCGACGGCCTTCATGACCTTCAGATTGATCTCCAGCAGATCGTCGCGGCTCATGCCGGGCTTGCGCGGCACGCCGGCGGTGACGATGCACACGTCCGCGCCTTGAATCGGTGCGTAGTCCTGCGCGCTGGCGCCGGTGAGCTGGCTGTCCTTGCCGAAGACCGGGGAGGCCTCGCACAGGTCGAGCGCCTTGCCCTTGGCCGTGCCCTCGGCAAGGTCGAGCAGGACCACGTCGCCGAGTTCCTCGCGCGCGGCGATGTGGGCGAGCGTGCCGCCGATCATGCCGGCACCGATGAGGGCGATCTTCTTGCGAGCCATGGACAGTCTCCGTGAGTGCGTTGCGGGGAGCGCACGCCCGCCTTGCTGCGCGCGCGAATGCTTCGGCGCAGGTCTAGCGCTCACGGAGGCGCAGGGCAATGCGGCGCGGCGGCTCCCGTTCGCTCAGCGCGCCTGCGGCTCCAGAGCGAGAAAGCCGAGGAGGTCCTCCACGAAGCCCGGATGGAAGCGGTAGTCCGGCGTCAGCAGCGCGTGGCCGACATCGGGATAGACCCGCCACGACACGTCGGGGTCTTCGCCGAAGCGCGCCTCGAGACGCGCGACGCTGCGCGAGACCGGGACATTGTCGTACTCGTCCAGCTGGCCATAGGCGATGAAGGCCCGCCCGTCCCACGCGCCGAGCGCCTCGAACGTGTCGTAGTCTCCGTTCCGGCGCCAGAACTCCCGGTAGCGCCCGCGCGCCCGGGCCGCGAAGGCCGTGGTGACGGCGGGATTCAGCCAGTCCGCGATGCCTTCCGCGCGCACGTCGTTGGAAATCTCGGTGCGCAGCTGCTCGTGAAACGGCACCATCGCCGCGCCGAGAATGACGATGTCGCAGACGCCGGCAATTTGCGCGGCGAGCGGCGCGATCGACCCGCCCTGGCTGACGCCCACGAAGGCGGGCTCCACGCCGGGGAACCGGGCCTGCGCGACCTGCATGAACGCGGCGGCATCGCCTGCGAGCGTATCGAAGTCGGCGCTGCGCCAGTCCCCGCCCGAGCGGCCCGAGCCGCGCTTGTCGGGCAGCACGACCGCCGCGCCCGCCCGGGCGAGCGTCTGGGCAAGCAGCACATAATAGGCATTGCGCCGGTCCGAACTGCCCGAGCCGTGGACGATCACGACGAGGCGATCCGGCTCGCCGGCAGGGGCGAAGAGCCAGGCGCGGAGCGCGACATCGCGGCCCACGTCCAGCGCGGACAGGGTGAAGGGCTGGGGATCGAGCCGGACCGCCTCGCGCGACGTGCCGTCCCCGAGCGTGCGCACATAGCCGCCGCCGGTGAAACGGATCGCACCGGGCTCGTCGGTGCGCGTCCCGTCTTCGTCATAGTGCGCCCAGCTCGGCAGCTGCGTGCCGTACATGCGCCATCCCCCGGCGAGGTCGGGGGCGATGAAGCGTTCGGTCCCCTCCGCCTCGCGATAGACACCGGTGCGCACGTCGATGGCCGTCATCTCGCCGCCCTCGATCCGGTCGAGCGGCGGCGTCGCGGGGTTGAGGAAGATCCACGCGCCGGCAAGGCCGGCAAGGACGAAGGCTGCGGCGAGGAGGAACAGTGCGATGCGCGCCATGGGCCTGGTCTCAGCGTCAGGGGTCCGGGACACAGAGCTTAGAACGAGCCCGAGGCAGCGGTCTTGAACGTGCTTGATGTGGGCCGCACCGATTTCACATCTCCGGGAGGTCGATTAGGGTGGTCGCATGACCGCCCAACCGGCCTTCGCACCCGTCAAGCTCCTGCCCGCCCGTGACCGGCTCGCCCGGCACCGCCACCCGACGGCGTACGCGACGATCGTCCTGGAAGGCGGTTATGCCGAGTTCGGCGAGACCGGCCGGATCGAGGCCGGTCCGGGCGATATCCTCGTCCACGCCCCGTTCTGCGCCCATGCCGACCGGGGCGGCGCGCGGGTCTCGCGCCTGGTCAATCTCGCGCTTCCCGGCCGGCCGCGCACCGGGATCGCGCGCAGCGGCGATCTCGATCTGATCGTGCGACTCGCGCGTGGCGACCCGCTTGAGGCGGCCGCAGAGATCGCGCGCCTCGCCGTGGTGCCGGCCAACAGGGAGGCGGACTGGCCGGACGCCCTGGCCCGGCGCCTGAGCGAACAGGATGTCGACCTCGCCGCGTTCGCGCGCGAAGCCGGCCTGCGCCCGGAGACGGTGTCGCGGGGATTCGGGTCGCGCTTCGGCATCGCCCCGCAGAGCTTCGCGGCCGAGGCGCGGGCCCGCCGCGCCTGGCGCGCGGCGGTCGACACGCCGGCAAGCCTTAGCGCCATCGCGTCGGAAACCGGCTTCTGCGACCAGGCCCACATGACACGGGCCGTCACGGCGCTGACCGGCGCTCCGCCCGGGGCCTGGCGCCGGGCGGCAGCGCTTCCGGCCTAATCGCCCAGCCAGTGGGTGAAGGAGACGTTGCGGAAACGCTCGCCGTTGATCTCCGCACCCCCGGTCAGCGACGGCTCGGGGCTCGGGACGCCGCCCGGCGCATGGAAATGTTCGGGGTGGAACATGCCGGAGATCACCACCGAGTTGAGTTCCGGGTCGAGGGCACGCAGGTCGAAGCGGCCCGGTTCGATGAAGAAGCCCTGCGCGCGGACGCGCTTGGTGTCGAGAAAGTACTCGCCGAGCTCGCCCATCCCGGTCGGGCTGTCCTCGTGGTGGAAGTCGATCCAGACCGGGATCATGGAGGGCATGGACTCCTCTTCCCACGCGTCGAAGTCCTCCGGCCGGCCGACATGGATGTGATCGAGCACCCAGCCCGAAGCCACGAGATCGGATGTCGGCAGGTAGAAGCCGGAGGCGTCGAATTCCCGATCCCAGACATACCCCGGACCGTCACCCGTGCCCGGCGGTTCGGCGATCGCCGCGTCGCTGCCCGGCTCCTGCGCCGCGGCGAAGGCTCCGGGCTGGACGATGAAGGCTCCCGTCGCGGCGAGCAGGACGGCGATGGCGAGGATAGTGAAGAGGCGAAGCATGACCGGCCCTCCCAAGCCTGTGTGGGAGGCGATCATGACACAGCGCGCCCGGGGGCGCAGCCGAATTCGTTAACGGGCGTTAACCCTGGGCGGCGCGCCGCCTGCGCGATCAGCGCTCCGCCTCGCCGGTCCGCTCCGCGGCGAGGTAGTCGTGGCTCCTCATCTCCATCAGGCGCGAGGCGGTGCGGCGGAACTCGAAGGCCCCGTCGCCTTCCGGGTAGAGCGCGTCCGGCTCGGCGGCCGCGCTCATCACCAGCTTGGTCTTCATCTCATAGAGCGCGTCGATCAGCGTGACGAAGCGCGCCGCCGCATCGCGCTTGTCCGGTCCGAGCCGCGGCACCGCGTCGATCATCACGGTGTGGAAGGTCTCGGCGATGCGCAGGTAGTCCGCCGCCCCCAGTGCGCGCTCGCAAAGCGCCTGGAAGGTGAAGCGCGCCACGCCCGCCGCCTCGTAGGGCACGTGCAATTGCCGGCCCTGGATGGTCAGCGTCATGGAGCGCGGCTCGGCCCCCATCGTGAGGCGCTCGAAGGCGGCGTCCATGGCCTGCTCGGCCTTCCCGTCGAGCGGCGCGTAATAGACCGGCGCGGCTTCGAGGCGCTCGAGGCGGTAGTCCCGCCCGGAATCGAGACGGACGACGTCCAGCCGGTCCTTGATGAGATCGATGAAGGGCAGGAAGAGCTGGCGGTTGATGCCGTTGCGATAGAGATCGTCGGGATGGCGGTTCGAGGTCGCGACGATGACGACGCCCTCCTCGAACAGGCCCTTGAACAGCCGGCCGAGGATCATCGCATCGGCGACGTTGGTGACCTGGAACTCGTCGAAGCACAGGAGGCGCGCCTCCCCGGCCACCGCCCTGGCCACGCGCGGCAGCGGGTCGCGCTCGTGGCGCTCGCGCTCGGCGCCCAGACGCGCATGGATGTCCTGCATGAAGGCGTGGAAATGGACGCGGCGCTTGGCCCCGATCTCGGCGGCGCGGAAGAACAGGTCCATCATCAGGGACTTGCCGGTGCCAACCCCGCCCCAGAGATAGATACCGCGCGGCGCGGGCGGGGCCTTGCGGAGCCAGCTCCTCTTCGCCTTCGCCCAGGGCGCGATCTCGGCATCGAGCCGGGACAGGCGCTCGGCGACCGCCCGCTGGGCCGGGTCGGCTTCCAGCTTGCCGGACGCGATGGCCTGCTCCAGCGCCTGCGCCGGGCTCATGCGCCCAGGCCCTTCAGCCACCAGGCAAGCGCCCCCGCGAAGATGAGCGCGAAGGCCAGCGCGGCGGCGGCGAAGAGAAACAGGGGGCGTTCGATACGGCGCATGGGGCAGGGATAGCGGGCCTTGCCCGGGCTCGGCAAGGCTTCAGGCCTGCAGCCCCGCCAGCCTGTCCCGCCACGCCTGCGGCAGCGGCGCCGGCCGGCGGGTCTCGCGGTCGACATAGACGTGGACGAAGAACCCCTCGGCGATGGCGCTGTGCTCGCCCTGCCGGAACAGGGCGATCTCGTAGCGCACCGAGCTGGTGCCGAGCCTGGCGACCCTCAGGCCGGCCTCCAGCGGCTCGGGAAAGGCGGCCGGGGCGTGATAGCGGCAGCCGGTCTCCACCACGAGCCCGATCGGATTGCCCGCTGCGATGTCGAGAAGCCCCTGACCGATCAGCCAGCGATTCACCGCCGTGTCGAAGAACGCGTAATAGGCCACGTTGTTGACGTGGCCGTAGACGTCATTGTCCGCCCAGCGCGTCTCGATGGGCTCGAACGCGGCGAACGCGGCGCGCGTGGCGGGCGCGGTCCGCTCGCTCACAGGATCTCCTCGTACATCGCGACGATGTCGTCATAGCCCATCTCGCGCGGATTGTTGGGCAGGAGCCGGTCGTTCGCCGCGACGTCCTCGGCCATGCGCGGCACGTCGTTGTGGCTGATGCCGAGCTGGGATAGGCGCCGCTCGATGCCGACGCACTCGGCGAGGCGCTCCATCTCGTCGATGAGCGCGGACGAGCTCGGCTTCAGCCCGATCGCGCCGGCGAGCTCGGCGTACTGCGCCTCGGCCACCGGCGCGTTGAAGCGCAGCACGGGCGGCAGCACGACCGAGTTCGACAGCCCGTGCGGGACGTGGAAGATGCCGCCGAGCGGATAGGCCATCGCGTGCACCCCGCCGACGGGCGAATTCGAGAAGGCCTGGCCGGCGAGCATGGCGCCGAGCAGCATGTCGCCGCGCGCCTCCATGTCGTTGCCGTCCTTGCAGGCGCGCTCCAGGCCCCGGTGCAGGCGCTGCAGCGCGGTCAGCGCCAGCGCGTCGGAGACCGGGTTCTTCGAACGCCTGTTGGTATAGGCCTCGATGGCGTGGACCATCGCGTCGATGCCGGTCGCCGCGGTCCCGGCCCGGGGCAGGCCGCGGGTCAGTTCCGGATCGAGAATGGCCATGTCGGCATAGAGCGGCGCGGCCGCGATGCCGCGTTTGGAGGTCTCCCCGGTGGTGATGACCGCGACGCTCGTCACCTCCGAGCCCGTCCCGGCCGTGGTCGGCACCAGGACCAGGGGCGGGCGCGAGGCGGTGACCTTGTCCACGCCGTACATGGAGGCGAGATCCTGCTCGCCGGAGATCAGCAGGGCGACGATCTTGGCGGTGTCCATCGGGCTGCCGCCGCCGAAGCCGATCACCGCCTCGGCACCGAAATCGCGCGCGCGCTGCGCCGCCTCGAGCACCATCGCCTCGGGCGGATCGGCGACGACCTCGTCATAGACCTCGACCGCGTAGCCGGCCTCTTCCAGACCGGCGAGCGGCGCGTCGAGCAGGCCGGCCCTGCGCAGCCCGGCATCGGTCAGCACGAAAAGGCGCCGCGCCGCTCCGAGACTGGGCCGGATCAGGGCGGACAGCCGGCGCCCGGCGCCGGGCTCGAACACGATGTCTGGGACGGTGCGGAAACGGAACAGCTCGATCACGGCTCTCCTCCCTGGTCGGAGAGACGTTCTAGCGCTCCCGCTGCACGCTCTCCAGCCCCGGCGCCTGAAGAAGCGCTTCGGATACCGGCTTCTGCTCCGACCAGTCGGCATGGATGCGCTTCATCTCGGCCAGCGCGCCGGGCAGCCAGATGCGCACGTGCTGGGCGATCGCGTCCTTCACCTCGATGTGCGGGCCGCGCTCGTAGACCAGGTTGCGGATCGCGATGAACACGGTGCCGCCGTGCTCGGCCATGGCGATCTCGTACTCGGCATTGCTCATCGCCCGCTCGGAGGTCGGGGGCAGGGAGAGTTCGGCGCGCATCGCCTCGACCAGCGGCAGGATCGAACCGCGCACGAGTTCATTGGCATAGATGTCGTGGGCGGCATAGCCGTCCAGCGCGGCGCGGATGAACAGGCGCAGCGATCCGTCGCGCAGGAAATCGAACAGCGCGCCGTAGAAGGCCGTCACCCGCTCCACGAGCGGCCGGGAAGTGTCGGCGAGGATTTCCGGGTCGGGCATGAAGCGCCCGTGGGCGTAGCGGTTCTCGAACACCGCCTGGATGAGCGCTTCCTTGCTCGGGAAATACTTGTAGAGCAGGGCCTGCGTCACGCCGAGCGAGGCCGCGATGTCGCGCGTGCTCGCCGAGAACCCCTGCTCGGAGAAGATCTTCTGAGCTCCCTCGATGATGAGTTCGCGGCGCTCGCCGCGGCGGGCGCGTTTTCTGGGTTTTCTATCGGTCAAGGCTCGGGTCCCTGGTCTTGAACCGCCCCTCGCGGGCGGGAACGGTGGTCGTGTCTCAGGCGCTTCTTCGCGCGTTGAAATAAAACAGGTTCAGCGAAATTCCAAAGCCGGGCCGCAGCGCATGCGACGCCGCCCCCCGGACCGCCGCCCGATTCATGCCCGGTGCGGGGCTCGCGCCGGGCCCGCCTCCCCGGTCGACGGACGGCCTGTCCGGGCGGCATCGGTCTCGACGCCGGCAAGCAGGCACCGCAAGGGCTCGCCGAGCCCGTCCGCCTCGGCCTCGGCAAACAGGGCGTTCACGCTGCGGAACCAGGCCCGGGCGGCTTTCAGGGCGAGCGCGCGGCCCTCCGCGGTCAGGCGCACGATCACGGTGCGGCGATCCTGATCGCTGCGTTCGCGCGAGATGAGGCCGCGCCGCTCCATCCGGTCGAGACAGGCCGTCATGGCCCCGCTCGACAGCACCACGGCGCGGGCGAGTTCGCCGGCGGGGCGCGCATAGGGCGGGCCCCCGCGGCGCAGGGTCGCAAGCACGTCGAACTCGCGATAGCTCAGTGCGAACTGGCCGAGCACGCGCGTCGCGCGCTCGCGCAGCCGGTCGCCCAGCGCGATCAGCCGGCCGGCGATCGCCATCCCGCTGGTGTCGAGTTCGGGCGCTTCCTCGTCCCACTCCGCAATCAGCCGGTCGATGACATCGCTCATGGCTCAGTCTTACGTCTGTCCGTGCTGATTTGCCAAGGCGAGGTTTCTTCAGGCGAAGAGACGCCGTCGCGGTGCCTGGCGCCGCCGGCGTCACGACCGGGATGATCTCGCGGACCTGCGTCACTCCGGCTCCCCCCGAATGCCAAGATGCCGGGTGATCGTAGGACCACCCGGCGTCCGGCGCAACCGCGGTGAAGACCGCCTATTGCATCGTCGGGATCACGAAGGCCTGGTCGGCGACCTCGCCGGTCGGCCAGCGCTGGGTGACCGTCTTGATCTTGGTGAAGAACTTCACGCCCTCCGGGCCGTGCTGGTTGGTGTCGCCGAAGGCGGAGCGCTTCCAGCCGCCGAAGGTGTGATAGGCGACCGGCACCGGGATCGGCACGTTGATGCCGACCATGCCGACATTGACCTTGGCGGCGAACTCGCGCGCGGCGAGCCCGTTGCGGGTGAAGATCGCGACGCCGTTGCCGTACTGGTGCTCGCTCGGCAGGCGCGCGGCCTCCTCGAGGTCCCTTGCGCGCACGATCTGCAGCACGGGGCCGAAGATCTCCTCCTGGTAGGTGCGCATCTGCGGCGTGACGCGGTCGAACAGCGAGGGGCCGATGAAGAAGCCCTTCTCGTGGCCCTGCAGCTCGAAGCCGCGCCCGTCGACGAGGAGCTTCGCGCCTTCCTCGACGCCCATCTGGATGTATTGCTCGATCTTGGCCTTGTGCGCCGCGGTGACGACCGGGCCGTAGGCGGCGTCGGGATCGGTGGAGTGGCCGGGCTTGAGCTTCTCGATCTCGGGCATGAGCTTGTCGATCAGCTTCTCGGCCGTGTCGTCGCCGACCGGGACGGCCACGGGCAGCGCCATGCAGCGCTCGCCGGCCGATCCGTAGGCCGAGCCGACGAGATCCTTGACCACCTGGTCCATGTCCGCATCGGGCAGGATGATGCCATGGTTCTTCGCTCCGCCCATGGCCTGCACGCGCTTGCCGTGCGCGGTGCCGGTCGAATAGACGTGCTGGGCGATGTCGGAGGAGCCCACGAAGCTGACAGCCTTGATGTCGGGATGGGTGAGGATCGCATCCACCGCCACCTTGTCGCCGTGCACGACGTTCAGGATGCCCTCCGGCAGGCCGGCTTCCAGCATCAGCTCGGCCAGGCGGACCGGGACGCTGGGGTCCTTTTCCGAGGGCTTCAGGATGAAGGCGTTGCCGCAGGCGATGGCCACGCCGAACATCCACATCGGGATCATGGCGGGGAAGTTGAACGGGGTGATGCCCGCGACGACGCCGAGCGGCTGGCGCATGGAATAGACGTCGATGCCGGGCCCCGCGCCCTCGGTGTAGTCGCCCTTGAGAAGATGCGGGATGCCGCAGGCGAACTCGATGACTTCCAGGCCGCGCTGCACGTCGCCCTTGGCGTCGGCGACGACCTTGCCGTGCTCGCTCGCCAGCATGCGGGCGAGCTCGTCCATGTTCTCTTCCAGCAGCTGCTTGAACTTGAACATGACGCGGGCGCGGCGCTGCGGGTTGACCGCGGCCCAGGCCGGCTGGGCGGCCTCGGCGATCGCGACGGCCTTGGCCACCTCCGCCTCGGTGGCGAACTGGACGCGCGCCTGGACCTCGCCGGTATTGGGGTCGAACACGTCGCCCCAGCGGCCGGAGCTGCCTTCGAAGGCCTTGCCGTTGATGAAATGGTGGATTTCGCGCGCCATGAGGAGGTCTCCCGGACTGGTTCTCTTGCCGCGCCTTTACGGCTGCGGCCTTGGCCGGGAGGGATAGCGCCGGGCGGGGGCGATGTCGAGGCGAGCGCGGCGCTCAGCGCCGGGCGAGCAGCACGTTCGCGCCGGCCGCGTCCATGCCCTGCCAGCTTCCGCCCGGTCCGGCCGTGCCGGTCCACAGCGGCTCGCCGCCGATGCCGGTGAGGACGAGCTGGCCCTCCTCGTGCAGCAGGGTCCACATGCCGGCCTCGGCGAGCACCAGCGCGCAGCCCGGCTCCGCCGCAGCCAGGCCCGAGGTCGAGGCGGGCGCGAGCCGGCTGTCCGCCGGCCGGCTGGCCGGCTCCATCAGGATCACGCGGCATTGCCCGTCCTCGCCCGTGGCGACATAGCCGCCGGCCATGGCCTGCGGATCGGTCTGGACGACGAGGGCGGAGAGGAGGGCAAGGAGCATGGTCATGGCCTAACCCTTTCAGCGCAGGCCCGGCCTGGCAAGCCCCGAGCGCCGCGACGGAACGCGCCTGGACGCCGCGTTGAAGAGAGGCGGCCCGCTCCGGCCGGCCGGGAAGACCCCTTTGGCCCGGTCCTCGCCCGCCCCCCTCGGGTCCAGGCGGGCCGCGCGCCTCAGCCGAACGCGCCGCGCGTCCGGTTGGCGAGCGCGACCAGGGAGAGCATGACCGGCACCTCGACGAGCACGCCGACCACGGTGGCGAGCGCGGCGCCGGAGTTCAGCCCGAACAGGGAGATCGCGACGGCCACGGCCAGTTCGAAGAAGTTCGACGTGCCGATCAGCGCGCACGGAGCGGCGACGTTGAACGGCACCTTCCAGAGCCAGGCTGCCCCGTAGGCGGCGAGAAATATCCCGTAGGACTGGAGCAGCAGCGGCACCGCGATCATCGCGATCACCAGCGGCTGGGCGAGGATGGTCTCGCCCTGGAAGCCGAACAGCAGCACGACGGTGGCCACGAGCCCGATCACCGAGGCCGGCTTGATGCGCGCGGTGAAGTCGGCGAGCCGCGCCGCGCCCTCCTCGCGCCCGCCGCGCAGCAGGAGCTGCCGCGTCGCCATGCCGGCGGCGAGGGGAACAACCACGTAGAGCCCGACCGAGAGCAGCAGCGTCTCCCACGGCACGGCGATGTCGGTCACGCCGAGCAGGAGCGCGACGATGGGCGCGAAGGCGAACACCATGACGAGGTCGTTCACGCTGACCTGGACGAGGGTGTAGGTCGCATCGCCCTTCGTCAGCTGGGACCAGACGAAGACCATGGCGGTGCATGGCGCGGCGCCGAGAATGATCAGCCCGGCGATGTATTGCTGCGCGTCGGCCGGGTCGATGAAGGGAGCGAACACGGTCTCGAAGAAGACCACCGCGAGCAGCGCCATGGTGAAGGGCTTCACCAGCCAGTTCACGGCCAGCGTGATGACGAGCCCTTTCGGCCGGTCGCCGACATGCTTCAGGCTGGCGAAGTCGACATTGACCATCATGGGATAGACCATCGCCCAGATCAGCACGGCGACGGGCAGGTTCACCGAGGCGTATTCGAGCGCCGCCAGCGCCTCGAACAGGCCGGGCGCCAGCGTGCCGAGACCGATCCCGGCGAGGATCGCGAGCCCGACCCAGACCGAGAGCCATTTCTCGAACAGGCCGATCCCCGCCTCCGGCGGCGGCGCCATCTCCGGCGTCCTTGCGGGGTCCTCACGCATGGGCAGCCTCCAGCGCATTGCGCAGCGAGACCGGATCGTCCGCGCGCCAGTCCGATTTCAGGAAGGCCTCCACCCGGGTGCGCAGGGCCTGGTAGGTCGCGTTGAAGGCCTCGCGCTGGCGGCTCTCCTCGGTGACGGCGGCCGGATCCGCGAGCCCCCAGTGCGCCTGGACCGGCGCGCCCGGCCAGACCGGGTAGGTCTCCGCGGCCGCGGAATCGCACACCGTGACGACCGCCTGCATCACCGGCGCGTCGGGCCGGGCGAACACGTCCCAGCGCTTGGAGGCGAGTCCGGAGGTGTCGTGGCCGTGCGCCTCGAGCACCGTCAGCGCCATCGGGTGGGGCTCGCCCCTCGGGTCGGAGCCCGCCGAGTGGCCGCGCACGCCGCAGGGCCGGCCGAGCTCGGTGAACAGCACTTCGGCGATGATGGACCGCGCCGAATTTCCGGTACACAGGACGAGGATGTTCATGGAGGCCTCCGGAGCGGGCTCGCCAGCGTGAGCCGGCATGGCTAGACTGGATTTCTCATCGTTTCAAGGATTATTGAAATATGGCTGCAGGGACGCTTTCCGAGGACGAGGCCGTGACGCGTCTTTCCGCGCTCGCCCATGAAACGCGCCTGAAGCTCTTCCGTATCCTCATCGCCGCGGGACCGCAGGGCCTGCCGGCCGGCACGCTCGCCGAACGCCTCGGCGTGTCGCCGAGCAATCTGTCGGCCCATCTCGCCATCCTCTCCCATGCCGGCCTCGTCGCCGCCCGGCGCGACGGGCGCCGGCGGATCTACTCGGTCGACCTCACCGAGGCGGGCGCGCTCATCGATTTCCTCGTCTCCGACTGCTGCGCCGGCCATCCCGAGGTGTGCGAGGCGATCGCCCCGGGCGCGCTTTCCTGCCGTTAGCTCCCCTTGCGGGGGCCGGCGGATCGGTCACCATGGGGCGCATGGAGCGCGAGCCGCAGGACACCCACATCGTCGACCGCCTCATCGAGGAGCGCGCCGTCCGGCTGCGACAGAGCCGGGCCTGGCCGCTAGTCAAGGCGGTCTTCTATCCGCTGCTGGGCTATTCCAGGGCGGTGCAGGTCGCCGACGCGATCGCCGGGCTGTCGGGGCGCGACGCGCTCGACTGGGCGGAAGGCTTCCTGTCGATGCGCGTGGAGGCCCACGGGCTGGAGCGGCTGCCCGGCGAAGGCGCGTGCGTCATCGTGGCCAACCATCCCGGCGGCATCGCGGACGGCATCGCGGTCTGGCAAGCGATCAAGGCGCGCCGGCCGGACGCCGTGTTCTTCGCCAACCTCGACGCGATCCGCGTCTGCCCGGGCCTGGCCGAGCGGGTCATTCCGGTGGAATGGCGCGTCACCGCACGCTCGCGCCAGAAGACGCGCGAGACGCTGCGCCTGGCGGTGCAGGCGTTCAGGGAGCAGCGCTGCGTCGTGGTGTTCCCGGCCGGGCGCATGTCGGTGTGGAGCTGGAAGCGCTGGCGCCTCGTCGAGCAGGAGTGGATGCCGACGGCCGCGGGCCTGGCGAAGAAGTTCGGCGCGCCGGTTTTGCCGGTCGGCATCCGCCAGCGCATGAGCCTGGCCTTCTATGCGCTCGGCCAGGTCCACGAGGAGCTCAAGCACATGACCGTGTTCCACGAGCTCCTGGCCAAGCGCGGCGCGCGCTACTGCCTCGCCTTCGGTCCGGCACGCGATCCCGATGCCGATCTGCCCCGGTCGGAGGCCGGAGCAACGCAGGTTCTGCGCGCCGAGACCGAGGTCCTCGCCGGCCGGGCGTGAGCCTCAGCTCGCCTTGCAGAACCCGATCCGCTCGCGCTCCGCGACGACGCCGGTCTGGCGCAGGAGCTGGCCGCGGGCGAGGATCTCCTCGGCGCTCATGGCCTCGAAGTCGGGTTCCGCCGGAGCGCCGGGCGGCAGGGTGGCGCGCATCGCGAAGGCGACCGCCCAGTCGTCGAACAGGCGCCGCGAGACCGGCTCCAGGGTCACTCTGCGGATGTCGAAATGGCGCTTGTCACGGGCGATGCGCTCGAAGGTCAGCGTCAGGCAGGCGATATCGCCTTCCAGGATCTGGAAGAAGCGGTTGCGTTCGACGCCGAGAAGGCCGGTCAGCCCGTTCTCCGGATTGTTGCGCAGCCCCGCCGACAGGATGTCGGCGAGCGGGCCCTGCAGCCAGCCGGCACGGATGGGGAAGGCGGGACGGCTGATATAGATCAGTCGGCTGAGCGTCATGGTCGCGAGTCCTCGGATGTCCTGTGGTCGCCGCCGGGGAACGGCGTTGAGGACGAGGCTCGCGCGGATCAGGGTAAATGCGCCTTAACGCTGGGGGTGATGAATAATTCAAACGCCGGAATCGTGATGCGCCACGACCTGCGGCCGGCCCGCCTCGAGCCGGGCGAGATAGGTCTCGCGCTCGACCGGCATGTGGCACGAATAGGCGTGCCAGTAGCCGAGATCGTCACGCACGGCGTGCTGACGGACTCGAAGTAGAAGTGCTTGCCGTCGGCCTGGAACGACCAGACGTCCTCCACGCGGCCGACCGTGCCCTCGAGAATGCCCGTCGCCGCGAACTCCTCCAGCAGCCGGGCTATGTCCGGCCCCAGGTCGGGACCGATCCGCTGACCGGGGTTGAAGCTGGTGAACGGCTCGCCGAGCCGGCGCAGGCCGCGCGAGATCTCCACGAGGCAGATGTGATCGTCATGCTGGCGGATCAGCGTGGAAAAGCCCGGACAGTGCCGGATCGCGACGCGCCAGTGATCGAAATGGGCGCGGTGTTCGGGCGGGCGGAGCAGGCTGTCTATGCGCTCGGCGATTTCCGGCGAGGGCTCGAGCCCGCCCGCTTCCAGCCGTGAGATGTAGGCCTGGCTGACGCCCAGCGCGTCGGCGGCGGCCTCCTGCTTCATCTTCATCCGCACACGGAATGCACGAAGTCGGGCGCCCCAGTCACCGGTCTGCACAAGGTCCTCCGCTCGGCTCTCCGGTCTAGACCTAACCCGCGAGACGCGGAGGTCATGTAATTTCTTATTAGAAGTAGGGTCTTTGGGTTGCAACCCTCTCCCTATCCGAACGCCCGCACGACGTGCGGCCGGTCGTTCCGGCGTTGCCAGGCAAGGAATGCCGCCGGCGGAACTGGCTGGTGGGTGGTGTGCACGAACCACTGCCCGAGATCGTCGCGCACCGGGATGTTGACGACGCGGAAGCAGGCCGCGTCCTGCGCCTCGCCGGAGCGCCAGAGGTTCTCGGTCCGCACCACGGCGCCCTCGAACAGGCCCTCGCCGACGAGGATGGCGAACAGATCGTCCGTGGAGCGCGCGAACAGGCCGTCGAGCGGCTGGCCGGTGCGGATCTCCGAGAACACCCCGCCCAGCCGGACGAACCCGGCGGAGAAGCAGTCGGCGCGCACACGGCCCGACTCCATGCGGATGAGGCTCGCGAAGCCCTCGCAATGGCGCACCGTCTCGCGCCACCGATCGAAATAGGGCCGGAATTGCGGGGTCTCCAGCAGCCGCTCGATACGCGCGGCGAGGTCCGGCGCGGGCTTAGCGGCCCCGCATTCCAGGCGCGAGATATAGGCCTGGCTGACCCCAAGCTCCGCCGCGGCGGTATCCTGCTTCATGTTCATTCGCGCGCGCAACGCCCTCAGGCGCGCGCCGAGCCCGGCCGCGTCGGTCATGGAATTCCTCGCCGATTTCAATCGGCGCCTGTATCCACCATGCCGACGCGAAAAAGTGCATTAAATTATGCAGATAGCGCCTTTTTGCAGTGACGGCGCGGGGCCGCCCCAGCGCGTCGCTTCGGCCGCAGCCTCACACCTCGCGTTCGACCAGCAGCTCCTTGATCTTGCCGATCGCCTTGGCCGGGTTCAGCCCCTTCGGGCAGACCTGGGCGCAGTTCATGATGGTGTGGCAGCGATAGAGCTTGAACGGGTCTTCCAGCGCATCCAGGCGCTCGCCGGTCATCTCGTCGCGGCTGTCGGCGATCCAGCGATAGGCGTGCAGCAGGGCGGCGGGGCCGAGATACTTGTCCGAGTTCCACCAGTAGGACGGGCAGGCGGTCGAGCAGCAGGCGCACAGGATGCACTCGTACAGCCCGTCGAGCTCGGCGCGGTCCTCCTGGCTCTGGCGCCACTCGCGCTCGGGCGCGGGCGTGACGGTCTGGAGGAAGGGCTTGATGTGCGCCAGCTGGGCGTAGAAGTTCGTCAGGTCCGGCACCAGGTCCTTGATCACCGCCTGGTGGGGCAGCGGGGCGATGGTGACCCGGCCCTTGAACTCGTCGATGCCGGCCGTGCAGGCGATGGTGTTGCGCCCGCCTATATTCATCGCGCACGAGCCGCAGATTCCCTCCCGGCAGGAGCGCCGGTAGGTCAGCGTGGAATCGATCCGGTTCTTGATGTAGTTCAGCGCGTCCAGAACCATCGGCCCGCACTCGTCGAGATCGACGAAATACGTGTCCCAGCGCGGGTTCTCGTCCTGGTCCGGATCGAAGCGGTAGACCCTGAACTCGCGCAGGTTCGCCGCGCCCTCCGGCTTGGGCCAGGTCTTGCCCTTTGAAATTCTGGAGTTCCTGGGAAGGGTGAGTTGGACCATCGCCAAATACCTCTGCACTCGCACCTGGGCGCGAACATAGGTCCTTCGCCGGCTTTGTCGAGACGCTGTCTGCGCTTGCGGGGAGCGGTTCAACCCCACGCAGCCGGGCCGGCGCTCCGGTTCCCGGCGCAGGCCCGAAGGCCTATTCCCCGCCGGCCGGTTCCGCCCGGGCCGGCAGGGCCAGCCGCTGGCCCTGCTTCATCGCCGCGCGGATTTGCCCGGTCGCCCCGAGGTCGGCAAGCGGAACGGCCTCGAGGATCAGAAAGCTCGCCTCGTAGCCCTCGGCCAGCCGGCCGATCCTGCGGCCGGGAAAGGCGGTCTGGGCGCAATTGAGGGTCCACATGTCGAGGATGTCGGCGTTCCCCAGAACCTCGAGCCCGGCGATGTGCCCGGCCTCGCCGTCGGAGACGCTGCGGACATTGTCGCTGCCCAGGACGAGCCTCGCCCCGGCAGCGTGCAGGCGGCGCAGATTGTCCCGCTGCGCCTCCAGGATATCGGCGTAGAGCTGCGGGTCGGAGAACTCGACGCGGCGCGCCAGCGACAGGGTCGTGATCAGCGCCGCGCCGCTCTCGGCGGCGAGGGCCACGGTCTCGTCGGACAGGCGGACATCGGCGTCATAGGAGGGCAGGTGGGCGATCATGTCCGCGCCGGCCTCCAGCGCGGCGATCATGTCCGCCTCGCTCTCCACATGCACCGATACCCGCAGCCCGTCGCCATGAGCGAGCCGGACGACCTCCCCGAGCAGTTCCGGGTCGAGGCCGCGCCTGCCGTAATACTCCGGGTCGTCCCTGCGCGCCGCGTACTCCTCGGAGAAGTAGAGCATCACCTTGACGAAGTCCGGCTCCCCGGCCCGGATCAACGCCCATTTCTCGTGCACCTCGTCGAGCGTGTCGGCCTCGAAATAGCCGTTATCGGGCAGGGTCTCGATGGTGAATTCGGGATAACTGCCAAAGCGTTCCATCAGGAATTCGCGCAGCGCACGCGGATGTCCGCCGCTTCCGGTCAGCCCGTTGCTGGCGAAGGCGACGTCGATGGAGGCAGGATGATTGATCATGTCGCCGATCGCGTCGCGGTAGAGCGGGAACGACCCGTGCATCATCGCGTAGAACACGCCGCGCTCGAGATAGGCATCGATGACCTGGCGGACCTCTTCCCGGTCCGAAGTGTCGCCGAGATTGTGATTATGGCCCTCGCACAGGGGCGGGATCGCATATCCGCCCTGCGCGTCGATCACCTCCAGGGCCGCATCGGTCGCGGAGGCAAAGCTCAGCGTGCCGCCGCGCACATAGGCGGTGCGCGCCTGGAACCCGGCGCCGTCATACCAGAGCGCGTTGTCCACGCGGTAATCGGCCGGGGCGGAGCCGGCCTGCCGCTCGGGAGCGAGCGCCGGGGCACAGGCCTCCATGGACAGGGCGGCAAGCACGGACATGACGCGCGGCATCGAAGCTTCCCCCGGCTGATCCGCGGGGCGACGAGGCCGTTCGGCCCGGACTGGCCGGCAGGAAGCTGCCGCCCCGCGGTGTTCGATCGATCATACTTCGATCCGGCGGGCAGCTCACGTTAATGTTTGTACGGGAAGCGGCCCGCGCCGCCCGGCCGGCTACGCGCGCGTCGAGCGGCGCACTCGCCCTAGTAAACCCGCTTCTTGGGCTCGATATAGTCGATCTCGTTGGACAGCGTGTAGGTGTGCACCGGCCGGTCGTCGAGCTTGACCGAGCCGTCGCCGGGCACGAACCAGGCGAGCGTGTGCTTCATCCAGTTCTCGTCGTCGCGGTCGGGATAGTCCTCGCGCGCGTGCGCGCCGCGGCTCTCGGTGCGCGCGGCGGCCGAGTTCGCGGTCACCGCGGCCTGGGCGATGAGGTTGTCGAACTCGAAGGTCTCCACGAGATCGGAATTCCAGATCATCGAGCGGTCGGCGACGCGGATGTCCTCGAGCCCCTTGTAGACCTCGGTGATCTTCGCCACGCCCTCGTCGAGCACGTCCTGGGTGCGGAACACGGCGCAGTTCTCCTGCATCGTCTTCTGCATGCGCGCGCGCAGCTCGGCGGTCGGGGTGTCCCCCTTGGCGTGGCGGAACCGGTCGAGCCGGTCGAGCGAGACCTGGCCGGCATCCTTCGGCAGGCTGGGCTGGCTCGCGCCGGCCTCCAGCGTCTCCGCGCAGCGCAGGCCCGCCGCGCGGCCGAACACGACGAGGTCGATCAGCGAGTTGGAGCCGAGACGGTTCGCTCCGTGCACCGAGGCGCAGGCCGCCTCGCCCACCGCCATCAGGCCGGGCACGACCGTGTCGGGATCGCCGTTCTTCTTGGTGACCACCTCGCCGTGGAAGTTCGTCGGGATGCCGCCCATGTTGTAGTGCACGGTCGGCAGCACCGGGATCGGCGCCTTGGTGACGTCGACCCCGGCGAAGATCTTCGCGCTCTCCGAGATGCCCGGCAGGCGGCTCGCCAGGATCTCCGGATCGAGATGTTCCAGGTGCAGGTGGATGTGGTCCTTGTTCTTGCCTACCCCGCGCCCTTCGCGGATCTCCATCGTCATCGCGCGGCTGACGACGTCGCGGCTGGCCAGGTCCTTCGCGCTCGGGGCGTAGCGCTCCATGAAGCGCTCGCCTTCCGAATTGGTCAGGTAGCCGCCCTCGCCGCGCGCGCCCTCCGTGATGAGCACGCCCGCGCCGTAGATGCCGGTCGGGTGGAACTGGACGAACTCCATGTCCTGCAGCGGCAGGCCGGCGCGCAGCACCATGGCGTTGCCGTCCCCGGTGCAGGTGTGCGCGCTCGTCGCGGAGAAATAGGCGCGGCCATAGCCGCCCGTGGCCAGGATCGTCTTCTGCGCGCGGAAGCGGTGCAGCGTGCCGTCGTCGAGCTTCCAGGCGGTGACCCCGCGGCAATGGCCCTCCTCGTCCATGATGAGGTCCATCACGAAATACTCGATGAAGAACTCCGCGTGCTGCTTCAGGGACTCCCCGTAGAGCGTGTGCAGCATGGCGTGGCCGGTGCGGTCGGCCGCTGCGCAGGTGCGCTGGACGGGGCCCTCGCCGAAATTGCGCGTCATGCCGCCGAAGGCACGCTGGTAGATCTTGCCGTCCTCGGTGCGCGAGAAGGGCACGCCCCAGTGCTCGAGCTCGTAGACCGCGCGCGGCGCGTTCTTGCAAAGATACTCGATCGCATCCTGGTCGCCGAGCCAGTCCGAGCCCTTGACGGTGTCGTACATGTGCCAGCGCCAGTCGTCCTCGCCCATATTGCCGAGCGAGGCGGCGATGCCGCCCTGGGCGGCAACGGTGTGGGAACGCGTCGGGAAGACCTTGGTCAGGCACGCGGTGCGAAGGCCTGCCTCGGCCGCGCCCAGCGTGGCGCGAAGGCCGGCCCCGCCGGCCCCGACGACGACGACGTCATAGGTGTGATCAGTCCATTCGTAAGCGGCCATGGCCGTTCAAACTCCTACGCGGCGATGCGCAAAACCGAATACAGCACGGCGATCCACAGCCCCGCGCACAGAAGCGTGTTCGCGACGAGCAGGACCAGCTTGGTGCCGGGTTTGTGGATGTAGTCCTCGACGACGACCTGGACGCCGAGGCGCATGTGATAGATCGCCGCAGTCAGGGTGGCGAGGGTGAGGATCGCGCCCAGCGGATTGGCGACGAATGCATGGGCCTCGGCCAGGCTGCCCGAGTTGAGCGCCAGCGCCACGAGGAAGACCGGCAGCAGGAAGAACAGCGCGATCGCGGAGACGCGCTGGCCGATGAAATGGCCGACGCCGGAATGGGCGGCGCCTAGGCCGATCACCTTCGAGCGGGGGGTACGGAAATCGGGCATCAGTTCGCTCCCAGCGCAAGGGCGAAGATCAGAACCGCGGGCAGCGGCGAGGCGATCATGATGATCCAGGAATTGCGGTTGGAGGTCTTCGGGCCGAAGCCGAGGCCGGCATCCCACATCAGGTGCCTGAGGCCGTTGAGCCAGTGATAGCCGTAGGACCAGGCCAGCAGGAAGAGGACGACCTTCACCGCGATGCCGAGCCCGCCCTGGAAGAGCGGCGCGATCGTCTGGTAGCTCTCCGGCCCGCCGGCCAGGCACACCAGGAACAGCGTCATCAGCCCGGCGCCGATATAATTGGCGCTGCCGCTCGCGCGGTGCAGGATCGAGGTCGCCATGGTCGCGTGCCAGCGCCAGACCTGCAGGTGCGGGGAGAGGGGGCGCTTCTTCTGGATCGTCGTGTCGGCGGATCGGATATGCATGGGACTCACCTTGAAGTGAGGGGGGTGGCGGATCGGGCCGGCCGGCCCTGCCGAAGCATCGCGGCAGACAATAATCCGCGCTTGCTTCAGGTCAACGCGAGCCGATTGGCCTTGCGCAGCCTGCATTTGCGACTGCTTCGCACTTGCCCGAGCCAGAGTCGCCGTCGCTCGATTGACGCCTTCCGCGCGCCGCGCCACCCTTCCGCTCCCATCGGGGAGGAAACATCATGGCCCAGGACAAGAGCGCGGTCGTCACCGGCGCATCCACGGGGATCGGCTTTGCCACCGCGCAGCTCCTCGCCGGCAAGGGCTGGCAGGTCTTCGCCGGGGTCCGGAAGCAAGCCGACGCCGAGCGGCTGAAGGCCGAGATCGGCGCGCGCGTCACGCCGCTGATCATGGACGTGACGAGGCAGGACACGCTCGACGCGGCCGCCGGCGAGGTGCGCGCCGCGCTCGGCACACGCACCCTGTCCGGCCTCGTCAACAATGCCGGCATCGCCGTCGCCGGTCCGCTGCTTCACCTTCCGGCCGAGGAGATGAGCCGCCAGCTCGACATCAACCTCACCGGCCAGCTGCGCGCCACGCAGGCCTTCGCCCCGCTGCTCGGGGTGGAGACCGGCCGCGAGGGCGGGCCGGGCCGGATCGTCAACATGAGTTCGGTCGCCGGCTTCTCCGCCACCCCGATCGCCGTTCCCTACAACTGCTCGAAATTCGCGCTCGAGGCCTTCACCGAGGGGCTGAGGCGCGAGCTCATGCTCTACGGCATCGACGTCGTCGCCATCAATCCGGGTCCGATCGCGACGCCGATCTGGGACAAGGCCGAGGAGATCGACCCCGAGCAGTATCGCGGCACGGACTACTACGAGACCGTGGTGGGCGTGCGCGCCTACATGCTCGAGCGCGGGCGCACCGGCCTGCCCCCGGAGAGGGTGGCGCGCGCCGTCCATCGCGCGCTGACCGACCGCAAGCCGAAGCTCAACACCGTGGTCACGCCGGAGCCCGTCCAGCAATGGCTGATCACCCACCTGCCCCGGCGCATGGTCGACAAGATGATCGCCAGGCGCCTCAAACTCACGCCGAAGCGCTGATCCCCCTCACAGGAGCCCCACCCGAACGATGAAAGTCCTGCTCGCCGCGGCAGCCGCCGTTCTCGCCCTCGCCCCCGCCACCCCTGCCCAGACCCCCGCAGAGGCCTTCGACGCGCTCGTCGCCGACTACGAGGAGTTCCGCCAGGCGCGCGACGTCATCCGGCGCGGGCGCGAGGGCGATCTCGACGCGGCCTCGCGCTGGCCGGACATCTCGTTTTCGGCCATCGCCGCCTATGACGAGCGCATGGAGGACTTCCTCGCCCGCCTCGGCGCCATCGACGAGGCCGAACTCGCCGAGCAGGACCGCGCGAGCCATGCCGTGCTGGAATACATCCTGGAAAGCGCGGTCGCCCTGCCCGAGAGCGTGCAGGCGATGATGCCCTTCACCAATGACAGCGGCTTCCAGTCCGAGGCCGGCTTCACCGCCCTGTCCGAGCGCCCGCGCACGGTGGCCGAGGCGGAAGCCTGGATCGACCGGATCGAGGCCCTGCCCGCCCATCTCGAACAGTACCGGCTGTGGCTGGAGCGCGGCATGGAGCGCGGCTGGACGCAGCCGAAGGAGATCTTGCCCGGGGTCGCGGCGCAGCTGGAAGCCCAGATCGTGGAGGACCCGGCCGAGAGCGTGCTGCTCGACCCGATCGAGGCCCTGCCGGCGAGCGTGCCGGTCGAGGCGCGCGCCCGGCTGCGCGCGCAGGCGATCGAGGCGATCTCGCGGCACGCCCTGCCGGCCTACCGCGAGCTCGCCGCCTTCTTCCGCGAGGACTACATGCCGGCGGGCCGCGAGGACCTCGCCATCTCCTCCGTGCCCGGCGGGCGGGACTGGTACGAGGCGCTGGTGCGCCATCACACCACCCTGCCGCTCACCCCGGAGGAGGTGCACGCGACCGGCCAGGCCGAGGTCGCGCGCATCCGCGCCGAGATGGAGGAGGTCATCGAGGACTCCGGCTTCGAGGGGAGCTTCGAGGCGTTTCTCGCCTTCCTGCGGACCGACGAGCAGTTCTACGCGCAGACCGAGGGCGAGCTGCTGATGCACGCGGCCTGGCTGGCCAAGCAGGCCGACGACCAGATGCCGGCCTTCTTCGACACCCTGCCGCGCCTGCCCTACGGGGTGCGCAAGGTGCCGGACTCGATCGCGCCGAACTACACCACCGCGCGCTACTGGGCCGGGGACATGGAGGAGGGCCGCGCGGGCGGCTACATGGTCAATACCTACCGGCTCGACCAGCGCCCGCTCTACGAGCTGCCCGCCCTCACCCTGCACGAGGCGGTGCCCGGTCATCACCACCAGATCGCGCTCGCCCAGGAGATGGACGGCCTGCCCGACTTCCGGCGCGAGACCTACATCACCGCCTTCGGCGAGGGCTGGGCGCTCTATGCCGAGCGCATCGGGCTCGACATGGGCCTCTACAGGACCCCCTACGAGCATTTCGGCCGGCTGACCTACGAGATGTGGCGCGCCTGCCGCCTCGTCGCCGACACCGGCATCCACTGGTATGGCTGGAGCCGGGACGAGGCCGAGGCCTGCTTCCTCGAAAACACGGCCCTGTCCGAGCTCAATATCGAGAACGAGGTCTCCCGCTACATCTCCTGGCCGGGCCAGGCGCTCGCCTACAAGACCGGCGAGCTGCTGATCCGGCAGATGCGCACCGAGGCCGAGGCCGCGCTCGGCGAGGACTTCGACCTCGCCCAGTTCCACGACGCGGTGCTCGAGGAGGGCGCCCTGCCGCTGGCGTATCTCGAAGAGAAGATGCGCGCCTGGATGGAGGACCGGGCGGGCTAGGGATACCATGCGGCGCGCCGCTTGCCGCCGCCGGCCTCCCGGGCGATGGCCGAGCCGGGCTGACGGGGCCGATCTCGCGGCGCGCAACCCGCCCCTGCTCCTTCGCGGCCGGGCAACGCCCCGCCTGCCGGACCACCAGTGGTGATATTTCTTACGAAGTTGTCATTTGATTAGAGTTAGACGAGGCGCGATGAATCCGGGGCAGGCCTTACGGGTGAAGCCGCCATGCCGAACAGCCTCGAGAAGACCGGATTCATGTCTGGAGATCGCGTATTCGCGGAACTCGCGGCAGGGCCGTTTTCCAGCGCGCTCCTCCTCGTCGTCCTCACTCCGGCACTTTTCAACGCCGTCTTGTGGCTGGGCGCTTCGCTGCTCAGCCTGATTGCGGGGACGGATCTCTGGAGCGGGGCCGTCTTCCCCGCCATGGCCGCTGCCCTCGTCGTCAGCACCCTGGCGACCGTGGCGATCGGACTGATGATCCTTCACAGGCGAGGGGAGGACCTCGGGGATGTGGGCTGGTCCGGCGAAGCGTCGCCGGGCTTCTTCCTGTACCAGGCCATGGTCGCCGCTGTGACCGTGGCGGCGCTCGCCCTGTATTCCGTTCTCGTCTTCACCCCCACGGTGACACTCGCCACGGGGTCCGCGCCGGTCTTCAAGGCGCATTTCGATCTGGAGACGATGAGCGCTTCCGGACATGTCGTCATCTCGATCATGGCCGTCGCCCCGCTCTTCGGGAACAGCGTCTTCAGGGGCTATGCCCTGCCCCGCCTGGCCAGCCGCGCAGGCCTTGCCGGCGCGATCGCGATCTCCTCGGGCTGCTACGCCCTCAGCCATGCCGTTCTCGGCCTGCAGGCGGTGCTCTTCACCTTCTTCATCGGCGTCATTCTCTCGGTGATCTTCATGACCGTGGCCCGCCAGCGGCTGTGGGGGCTGGTCGCCGGTCATTGCCTGTTCAACGCGCTGATCCCGATTCTGGGCTGATCACTCCGCCGCGGCCGGCTTCGGCCCGCTCGGCGCCGCCATCGGCTCGAGGCCCAGCTCGCCGAACAGGGCGTTGTCGAAGGCCGCATCCGGGTTCGGCGTGGTCAGCAATTCCTCGCCGACGAAGATCGAGCCGGCCCCGGCCAGGAAACACAGCGCCTGCAGCTCCTTGCTCATCCCTTCCCGGCCCGCCGACAGGCGCACCACCGATTTCGGCATCGTGATGCGCGCCGTCGCGATCGCGCGCACGAACTCGATTCCGTCGAGCGGCCTGGATCCGGACAGCGGCGTGTTCGACACGTCGACCAGGTGATTGATCGGCACGCTCTCGGGATGGGGCTCGAGCCGGGCGAGCTCGGCGATCAGGCCGATCCGGTCGGCCTTGTCCTCGCCCATGCCCAGAATACCGCCGCAGCACACGCGGATACCGGCGCGGCGCACGCGAGAGAGCGTCGAGATACGGTCATCCCATGTCCGGGTCGTGATGATCTTGCCGTAATATTCCGGCGAGGTATCGAGATTGTGGTTGTAATAGTCGAGCCCGGCCTCTTTCAGCTTCTCCGCCTGCCCGTCCTCGAGCATGCCGAGCGTCATGCAGGTCTCCAGCCCCATCGCCTTCACCCCGGAGATCATGGCGCAGATCTTGTCCTCGTCGCGGGCTTTGAGCGAGCGCCAGGCCGCGCCCATGCAGAAGCGCGTCGCCCCGCCGGCCCTGGCCCGCTCGGCCTTCTCCAGCACCGCCTCGACCTCCATGAGCTTGGACGCCTTCAGCCCGGTGTCGAAATGGGCCGACTGGTTGCAGTAGCCGCAATCCTCCGCGCAGCCGCCGGTCTTGATCGACAGAAGCTGGGATTTCTGGACCTCGTTGGCGCCGTGGCCGGCCGCGCGGTGCACGCCCTGCGCGGCGAAGACGAGGTCGGCGAAGGGCGCGTCGTGGATCGCGGCCACCTCTTCGCGGCTCCAGTCGAAACGGGGCTCACAAAGGGCGGCGATGTCGTCTAGAAGGGCGGTCATGTCTCGATCCCGTAAGGCCGGCGGCAAGGCCGGCCACCCTAGAAAGCCGCGCCGCGCGCCACAAGACGCCAAGGCACCGAAGCCGCGCCTGCGCGCCATCGACCGGCGCGAGATGCGGCTGGCCTTCCTCGTCGTGCTCGGCGTGGCGACCGTGCTCGCGCTGATGCCCGGACCGGCGGGCCGGCCGAGCCTTCTGGGCTGGGACAAGCTCGATCACGTCATCGCCTTCGCCGCCCTCGCCCTGCTCTCCCGCGCTGGCTGGCCGGGCATGCGCCGCGGCCTCGCCGCGGGGCTGCTCCTGGTCTACGGGCTGGTCCTGGAGATCGCTCAAAGCCACCCGCTGGTCGGGCGCAGCGCCTCGCTCGCCGACCTCGCCGCGGACGGGATCGGGATCGCGGCAGGCTTCGCCCTCGCCTGGCTCGGCGGCCGGATCGCGAGACGCCTGCCATGAGGCGCCCGCCCTTCACCCCCTTCCTCGCCGGGCCGCCGGATTTCCAGGTCGGGCTGAAACCCATCGCGCCCGAAGACTGGCTGCTGCCCGACAGCGAGGCCTCCATCCTCGCCTGGCGCCAGGAGCTGATCGCCCGCGAGCCGGACTGCTATCGCCGCGATCCGGCCTTCGGCGCAGCCGAGGCGGAAGCGGCCCGGCTCGTCCTCAAGGCGGCCGGGGCCGCACTCCCCGAAGTGCCTGCCCTGCCCGAAGCCGCCACCCACGTCAGCGACGATCTCGTCGTGCTGCACCGCGACGCGGCGGGCAACTGGCGGGTCGGCGCGATCCTGCTGACGAGCCCCACCTTCTTCTCGGCCGGCCACGCCTTTGAGAAAGGGCTCGAGGCGCTGCACGCCCCGGTGCCGGACGGCAGCCGCCTCGCACACCGCATCGCGCGCGTGTTCGACGGGCTGCGCGAGGGGCTGGTCCTGGAACGCTTCAACTGGACGCTCCAGGCCGGGCCCGACCGCTTCACGCCGGACGGCGAACCGCTGCGTCGGCGCGCCCGGGCCGCCGCTCCGGACGCGGCGGAGTCCCTCCTCCACCTGCGCGTCGAGCGCCAGACAATCGCGCGCCTGCCGCGAAGCGGCGGCGTGCTCTTCACCATCCGCGTCGCGATCGATCCGGTGGCCGCGATTGCGCCTGCCCACCGCGCGGCGCTCGCCGCCGCCTGGCGCGGCATTTCCCCGGCGGGCTTCGCCTACAAGAACTGGCAGGCGGTCGATCCGCTGGCGCAGGCGCTGTTCCGGCGCTGGGGCGTGTGAAAAAGCCCCGGCGTCTCCGCCGGGGCTTCGTCATGCGCGCGGGAGCAAGAGCCTAGCTCTTGCCCTCCGGCGTCTGGTCGCTCGCGCTGGGCGCCGGCATGGGCGTCTCGTGCTCTTCCAGCTTGTGGTCGCCGGCATCGCCCGGCCGCGCTCCGTGCCGCTTCGCGATGGCGAAGATCGTACCGGAAAGCGCCAGGAGCGCGATCAGGTTGGGGGCGGCCATCATGCCGTTGCCGATCGAGGCGACGGTCCAGGCAAGATCGTTGGTCCAGATCGCGCCGATGAAGACCACGACGCACCACATCACCCGATAGGGGATGATCAGCGCCGTGCCGGTCATGAACTCCAGCGCCCGCTCGCCATAGAGCGCCCAGCCCAGGATCGTGGTGAAGGCGAACACCATCAGGCCGAAGGTGACGATCCACTCCCCGCGCGGCAGGGCGGCGCCGAAGGCCTGCGCGGTGACATCGGCCGCCGAGGCGATGCCCGACGCCCAGACGCGCTCGGTGCTGCCGACGACGGAATGGTCGGTCGCCGCCTCGAACGCGATGGGATCGATCTCCTGGCCGGCCGCCTGGCAGGCCTGGAGCGCCTGGACGACCTGTGCGCCGCCCTCCGAGATGGGTCCCTCCCGATTGGGCAGGTCGGTCTGCGGCGCCCAGGCGAAGAGCTGGGTCGCGCTGACGCCCTCGGGCAGGACGAGATTGCCCTGCGCCTGGCACTGGCCGAGTGCGGCCCGGGCCGGATTGTAGGCGAAATTGCCCGTGGCCGTCAGGATGACGAGCGCCGTCATGGTGCAGACCACGATCGTGTCGATGAAGGGGCTCAGCATGGCGATCGAGCCCTGGCGGTGCGGGTTGCGCGTGCGCGCGCTGGCGTGCGCGATGGCTGCCGAGCCCAGGCCCGCCTCGTTGGAGAAACTGCCCCGGTTGGCGCCTTCGCGGATCGCCGCGGCGAAGGCCGCGCCGAAGAAGCCGCCGACGGCCGCGGTACCGGAGAAGGCATTGGAGAAGATCGAGGCGAAGGCGGCCGGGACCGCCTCGGCGTTGGCCATCAGCACGACCAGCGAGCCGCCGATATAGGCGATCGCCATGACCGGCACGAGCACCGAGGCCACGCGCGCGATCGACTTCACCCCGCCGATGATGACGAAGAACACCAGAAGCGCCAGAACGGCGCCTGCGACGACCTTCGGAATCCCGAGATTGGATTCGAACAGCGCCGCGACCGAGTTCGCCTGCACGAGATTGCCCGTGCCGAAGGCGGCCACCGCCGTGAACAGGGCGAACAGCCAGGCGAGCCAGATCCACTTCTTCGAAAGCCCGTTCTTGATGTAGTACATCGGGCCGCCGACATGCTCGCCGCGCTTGTCGACCTCGCGGTAGGTCACGGCCAGCACGGCCTCGGAATATTTCGTCGCCGAGCCGACGAGCGCCGTCATCCACATCCAGAACACCGCGCCGGGGCCGCCGATCGTGATCGCCGTGGCGACGCCGGCGATATTGCCGGTGCCGATGGTCGCCGACAGGGCGGTGAACAGGGCCGCCAGCGGGGAGATCTCGCCCTCGCTCTCGTCCTCCTTCTTGGATTTGGAGAACATCATCATGAAGGCCGCCGGCAGGCGGTAGATCGGCATGAATTTCAGGCCGATCGTGAGATAAAGGCCGGTGCCGAAGAGCAGGGCGACGAGGACCGGGCTCCATACCCAGCCATCGATCGTCACCAGGATCGATTGCAGCTGTTCCATCTGTCAGGCCCCCTTTGAAAGACCGAGTCCGGGGCGGGGGCCGTGAAGCGGGCAGCGCAGATCACGGACAAGCCTGCCGGTAGCGGCGCATCTGCGCCGGTCCCGCTGCCTCCTCCCGCTGCCTGCCGATCGCGCTCCCCCGCGATCGCAGTTTCTTCTGTGCGCGAACCTTACCCGGATGCGCGCAAATGCAAAGCGTTTCGCTGCACGAGAGGTTCACTCCTGCGCGGCGTCGGGCGCCTCCCCCGGGCTGATCGCGAAGATGCCCCAGGGCCACAGATCGTCGCTCATGCCGGCGAGGGCGCCCCGCTCCCCGCGCGGCCAGACCAGCATGAGCGGCCCAAGCCCGCCGGTCGCCAGCGGCTCGCCGTCCGCGCGCAGGGCGAGGATCGGCTCGTGGCGCGCGATGAGGTCGGCTTCGACCTCGGCCTGGTAGCCGTCGAAGGCGGTGAGCACCACCGCCCGGTCCGCGAGTCCCGCCTCGCCGAGCACGTCGGACAGGCGCGGCCCCTCGAATACGCGCTGCGCGCCGCCGGCTGGGAAGTCGGTCCTGATCTGGCGCCAGCGAAGGCTGGCGAGATCACGCCGGGTAAAGGCCCGCGCCTGGCCGGTCTCTATCCCGTAGGCGGCGTAAAGGCCCTCGTAAGCGGGCGGCTCCTCGCTCGGCAGTCCGGCGCCGGCCACCGTCAGGATGACCGGGCCGTCGATCTCGACATCCGCGGGCGGCCCGCCGCAGGCGGCAAGCCAGAACGCGGCGAGGGCGGCGAGGAGGGCGTTGCGGATCGTCGTCATTCTGTGAGCTCCGCCGCGGAAAGGACGCGCCGAGTTTACTGCGCGGTGTCGTCCGCGGCCAGACCGGTTTCGGGCGCGAGGCGGACGGCGAGCCACTCCCGGAAGCGGGCATGAGCGTCCCGCGCCGCCTGCGCGTCGTACTCCATGCGCGGATCCCAGGGCTGGTCGGGCGCATCGAAGGCGTGGGTGAGGCCGGGATAGAGCGTCCAGCGGATACGCGCACCGCCGGCGTCCCACGCCTCGAACAGGCCCTTGCAGTCGTCCGGATCGGCGACCGCGTCTCGCTCGACGAGCCAGGCGCGGATCGCGAGGTCCCCGGGCATGGGGTGGGAATCGGCACGGATGATACCGCCGCAATAGGGGTAGATCAGCAGCATGCCCGCGACGCCGGACAGCGCGCCCTGCGGCAGCGTCTCGAAGCCTGGCGGAGGCGTGGACGTGGCCACGTAGCTCGCCGCGTCGAGTAGGGTCCAGCCGCCATGGCTCCAGCCCGCGAGGGCGACCCGGTCCGGGTCCAGGCGCTCGTCTGCGCGCACGATCTCGAGCGCCGCGAGCACGTCGCCGGCCCGCTCCTGCCCGCGCAGCCGGAGCGCGGTGCACACGGTCAGGCGCGCCGCGAGCCGGCCGATGCCGCGGGCGGCATGGGAGTCCACGATCACGGCCGCGACGCCCTCGGCCTTCGCCGCGTCCGCATAGTCCTGCTGGACCTGCTGCACGCCGCCGCAGCCGGAAAACAGCAGCACCGAGGCGGCCGGTCCATCGGCGCCCTCGGGAAGCTGGATGTCGACATGGGGCTGCAGGCGGGCGATGCGGCCCGCCAGGCCGTCGCCGCGGGCGGGCGCCAGGGCGAACCCGGCCACCGCCCCGGCCAGCGCGAGCGATGCGAGGACGGCGGCGGCGCGGGCTTTCATCGCGCGCTCCTAGTGACGGAAATGGCGCATGCCGGTGAAGACCATGGCGATGCCCGCCTGGTTGGCGGCATCGATCACCTCCTCGTCGCGGATCGAGCCGCCCGGCTGGATGATGGCCGTCGCCCCGGCTTCGATCGCGGCCTGCACCCCGTCGGCGAAGGGGAAGAAGGCGTCCGAAGCGCACACCGAGCCCTCGGTTGCCGGCGCGTCCCACTTGTTCTCGCGCGCGGCCTCCTCGGCCTTGCGGAAGGCGAGGCGCGCGGCTTCCAGCCGGCTCGTCTGCCCCATGCCGATACCGGCCGTCGCGCGGTTCTTGGCGTAGACTATGGCATTCGACTTGACGTGCTTGACCACGGTCCAGGCGAACAGGAGATCGGCCATCTCGCTCTCGCTCGGAGCGCGCTCGGTGACGATCTTCAGGTCCTTCTGCGTCACGCGGCCGATATCGCGCTCCTGCACGAGCAGGCCGCCGGCGACCGATTTCACGCTCCAGCCGGGCTGGGTCCGGTCGGGCAGGCCGCCGGTCAGCAGAACGCGCAGATTCTTCTTGCCGGACAGGATCTCGAGCGCGGCCTCGTCGGCATCGGGCGCGATCACCACCTCGGTGAAGATACGCGCGACGGCGTCGGCGGTCTGCGCATCGAGCGTGCGGTTGAGCGCGACGATGCCACCGAAGGCCGACACCGGATCGGCGGCGAGCGCGTTCTCGTAGGCTTCGGCGAGCGTGCCCGCGACCGCCGCGCCGCACGGATTGGCGTGCTTGACGATAACCGCGGCCGCCTCGGTCCCGGCGTCGAACTCGGCCGCGAGCTCGAGCGCGGCATCGGCGTCGGCGATATTGTTGAAGGAGAGTTCCTTGCCCTGGACCTGGCGCGCCGTGGCGACGCCCGGCCGGGCCTCCGCCACCGCGTAGAGGCCGGCCTTCTGGTGCGGGTTCTCGCCGTAGCGCAGCGCCGACAGGCGCGGACCGCCCTCGGTGAAATAGTCGCGGGCCGGCTCCTCGACATCGCCGGCGAGGCGATGGGCGATGGCGGTATCGTAGGCTGCCGTGCGCGAGAAGGCCTTGGCGGCGAGCTTGCGGCGCAGGGCGAGCGGGGTCTGGCCGTCGTGCCTGTCCATGGCGGCGAGCACCGCGTCGAGATCCTCGCCCTCGACGCAGACGCAGACATGGGCGTGGTTCTTCGCCGCCGCGCGGATCATGGCCGGCCCGCCGACATCGATCTTGGCGATGCAGTCCTTCAGGTCGGCGCCGGAGGCAACCGCCTCCTCGAACGGATAGAGGTTGACCATGAGCAGGTCGATCTGCGGGATGGCATGGCTCGCCATGGCTTCGACGTCGCCGCGCTCCTCGCGCCGGGCGAGCAGGCCGCCATGGATGCGCGGGTGCAGCGTCTTCACCCGCCCGTCCATCATCTCGGGATACTCGGTGATCTCCGAGGCGTCGCGGGCCTTCACCCCGGCCTCGGTCAGCGCCTTCAGCGTCCCGCCCGTGGAGATGATCTCGACGCCCGCCTTCGCGAGACGCCGTGCGCGCTCGACCAGGCCGGACTTGTCGGAGACCGAGATCAGCGCGCGCTTGACGGGATAGAGATCGGTTTCAGCCATGAGGGGAGGGCTCCGGACCTGTGACCAGCGTTGGAAAGGGGCGCACCTAGCACTTCTACTCGCCTGCCGAAAGCCGCCCGCCCAGCGTTGCCACGCCGTCGGGCAGGCCGAGCGCGACGATCGACTCCAGCGCCGCGCGCACCGCGGCATCGTCGCGCGCGTGGGCGGCCAGACGCAAGGCTTCGAGCTGGCCGGCGAGCACCTCGAGAGGCACGCTCCGGCCGGTCACCGACAGGACGCCCTCCGTCGGCGAGGCATCGAGGCGCTCGAAGCCGTAGGTCAGCGATTCGTGCAGCTTCTCGCCGGGTCTGAGGCCGGTGTATTCGAGCGCGATGTCGCGGCCCGGCTCCTTGCCGCGCAGGCGGATGAGCTGACGGGCGAGGCGGGCGATCGGCACCGGCTCGCCCATGTCGAGCACGAAGAGCGAGCCCTGCGCGCTGGCCCCGCTCGCGCACTGCGCCCCGGCTTCCAGCACGAGGCTCGCCGCCTCGTTGACGGTCATGAAATAGCGCGTCGTCTCCGGGTGGGTCACGGTCACCGGGCCGCCCGATTCGATCTGGCGCTCGAACAGCGGCACCACCGATCCGGTCGAGGCGAGAACATTGCCGAAGCGCACGGCCGACAGGCGAGTGCTGCCGGCCTCCGCGGCCCGCGCGCCGACGAAGATCTCGGCCACCCGCTTGGTCGCGCCCATCACGCTGGTGGGATCGACCGCCTTGTCGGTGGAGATCAGGACGAAGGCCTCGGCACCGGCCTCGATCGCCTGCTCGATCACCGCGATTGTGCCGAACACGTTGGTCCGCGCGGCCTCGCTGGCGTTCACCTCCATGAGGGGGACGTGCTTGAGCGCGGCGGCGTGCAGGACCACTTCCGGGCGATGGCGCTCGAACACGTCGCGCAGGGCCGCCTCGTCGCGGATGTCGCAGAGCACGGGCGACCAGTGCGGCGCAGCCTCGAGCCGGCGCATCTCCATGTCGATCTCGTAGAGATGGGATTCGGCGGCATCCAGCAGGATGAGTTCGGCCGGTGCACAGCGCGCGGCCTGGCGCACGAGTTCGCCGCCGATCGTACCGCCGGCCCCCGTCACGAGAATGCGCTTGCCCGCGAGGAGCCGGCGGGCGCCGCCGCGGGCCAGCCGGCGCGGCGGGCGCGAGAGCAGGTCGGCAGCTTCCACCTGGGTGAAGGCCGAGGCGCCCTGGCCGCGGCGGGCGCGGGTCAGGCTTGCCCCCGTGCGGCCGGCGACGCGGGCGCAGAGATTGACGAGGTCGGCCTCCGGATCGGGGTCGGCGAGCACGATGCGCACAGGTCCCTCGCCGCGTCCCCGGGCGAGCCGGACCGCGCGTTCCAGATCCTGCGGGCCGCCGATCACCGGTACGCCGAGCAGGGCACGCCCGGCCATCTCGCCGCTGGATTCGATCACGGCGCGGAAGCGGAAGACAGGGCCGCCGGCGCGCCGGTACTGCTCGCGCAGGACCTCGGCGATGCGCTCTCCCTCGCCGATCAGCACCGCGAAGGGCGCATCGCGGCTCTCGGTGCGGAACAGCGATTTGAGGTCGCCGGAACGCCACGCCGCCGAGGCGATGCGCGGCACGATCAGCGCCGCGGCCATCAGCGGGATGGAGATGATCAGGCTCGAGCGCGGAAAGTCGGCGAGCCGCGTGATGATGAAGAAGATCGGCAGGAAGACGAGATGGGCGAGCAGGACCGCCTGGATCACCCGGACCACGTCGTTGATCGCGGTGTAGCGCCACAGCGCGCGATTCACGCCGAGGATCGGGAAGATGACGATGCAGACCGCGGTGAACAATCCGGTCGCCATCCACTCGACGGCACCGGGCGGTTCTCCGGCCGGATGCAGCAGATAGCGCAGCGTGATGCTGGCGTACATGGAGGCCGCGCCGGCCAGTATGTCGTAGCCGAGCACGAGCAGCGGGGAGACGCTGCGCCGGTGCGACGGCCTGTCGTTGGACGGTTGCGGCGCTATCGTCATCTGCCCCTCTAGCCGGCGCTGCCCATGCGCCCGAGCCGCTGGAAGGCCCAGCGCACCCGGTTCGGCGGCCGGTCACCCCCACCATAGGGCTCCGCATCTCCGGAGACCACCAGTTGTGTCGAGCGCTGCGGCGGCGCCCCCGCCGCCAGGTAGACGGAGCGCTCGAGCCTTACCGTGCCCCCATCGGTGCGAAAACGCCAGCCCTCTCCGTTCGGCTGCACGAGCAGGGCGCTGAGCGCATCGCGCGACAGCGAGGCCCGCACCTCGGGGTGGAGGTGAAAGCGTATGGCGAAGGTATAGCGCTGTTCGGGGTCTTCGGGCGGCCCGTCCTCGACCGGCCGGAACAGCCCGTCCTCGCCCCTCAGATCGCCGCCGTCGGCGGCCAGGAAGAGCCGCCGGCGCAAGGAGAGGCCGAAGCGCTTGCGGTAACCGTCATGGGTGGCCTCCAGCCAGATGCCCATGTCTTCCTCGTTGCGGCGCGCCTTGACAGGGTCGGGTCCGCTGACGACGCGCGGTCCGAGCAGGCGCCGCTTCCAGCCCGGCTGCAGCAGCCGCGCCGAGGAGGTTTCTTCCAGGGTGAGCACCGAATGGGCTGCGGTGGCGCGCACCGGCTCGCGCCAGGAGCCGGGCTGGTCCTCGCTCCACCCGCAATTGACCACGAGCTTGCCCCCGGGCGTGGCCATCTCGAAGGCGAGCGCGCTGGCATGGCTCTCCGCGGCATGGGCGCCGGGCGGCGGCCCTGCACCGTCCAGGATCACGCTGACCCCGCCCGCGCTGGCGCGCTGATAGCCCGAATGGGGCGCGACGTTGAAGCTGCGCCGGCCGGCCTCGCACAGCGTCAGCGCCGCCGAGATGGCGCGTGAATCGCCTTCCCCGCCGCCGTGGAAGGCCGCCAGGTCCGATCCGGTGATCAGGCAGAACCGGACGAACGGCGCGAGGCGGTCGAGTGCCCGGCGGACCTCCGCGTCGAGCGCGACGCCCCGCCGCGCCGCAGCCTCGTCGAGCACGGCGAGGTCGACGAGCGTCTCCGCGGCGGCCTGCGGATTGCGGCTGACATGCCCGCCATCCGGCAGGATCTGGGATTTCAGCACCGCGCCGAGCGCGGCGTTGGCGTCCTTCAGCACGCCGGCTTCGAGATCGAGGCTCACCGCGGCGAGCGCCAAGCTCGTCACCGCGTGCAGGCGGTCGCGATTGTTCTCCATCAGCGGCAGGGCGCGGCGCAGCCGGCGCACCATGCGCCCGAGCGCGCCCAGGCGCCTCGCCTCGGCAGCCGCATCGTCGTCGGCGAGGAGATCCGGACCGGCGGCGAGCCAGGCGCGCAGGCGGCGCGCCGTCACGGTCGGACTCCAGGCGAACCAGTTCCAGTGACCGAACTGCTCGATCCAGTCGTCGGTGAGCGTGCGCGCGAACTGGCGCGCCTCGGCATCCTTCACGCTCAGCAGGTCGGTGAGCCAGTCGAAGCCGTGCAGCGCCGCGGCGAAGCGCCGCGACGGGGCGGGACGGGCCCAGATGCTGTCGCCCGGCGCGAGCTGCAGCGTGTCGCCGGCGAGCGTGAAGCGATGGGACAGCAGCGCGGCGCCGCGCGCCGGATCGCCCTGGCGCAGGCGCTCGAGCTCGGTCCGGATCGCCGACGGAGCCGGCCCGGACAGCACCAGCATGCGCCAGGGCGGGGCGGCGTTGGCGAAATCGGACATCTCCCGGCGGGCGAGCCGGACCAGGGCCTTGGCGAGTTCGCCGGTCGTGACGTGCTCGCCCATCGCCGCGTCAGCGTCCCCTCAGCGCCGCGATGTTCTCGCGATAGCGCTGCGCACCGCCCCGGAAGACCGCCGATCCGGCGACGAGCGCGTCCGCGCCTGCATCGACGCACTGGCGCGCCGTGTCCGGATTGATGCCGCCATCGACCTCGATCAGCGTGTCGAGCCCGCGCCGGTCGATCTGCTTCCTGAGCGCCTCGATCTTGCGCAGCTGGCCGGAGATGAAGCTCTGTCCGCCGAAGCCGGGATTGACGCTCATTACCAGCACCAGGTCGAGATCCTCCAGGACATGGTCGATCGCCTCCAGCGGCGTGGAGGGATTGAGCGCCGCGCCGGCCTTCGCCCCGCTCGCCCTGATGGTCTGGACGGTACGGTGAAAGTGCGGCCCGGCTTCCGGGTGCGCGGTGATGAGGTCGGCGCCGGCCTCGCGGAAGGCGTCGATATAGGGGTCGACCGGAGCGATCATCAGATGGACGTCGAAGGGCTTCTTCGACCAGGTGCGGATCGCCTTCATCACCGCCGGCCCGAAGCTGAGATTGGGCACGTAGTGACCGTCCATGACGTCGATGTGGATCCAGTCCGCACCGGCCTCGTCGACCGCGCGGACCTCCTCGCCGAGGCGGGCGAAATCGGCCGACAGGATGGAGGGCGAGATGATCGGGGCCATGGG
The DNA here is from genome assembly GCF_017161425.1 of Marinicauda algicola. Lineage (GTDB taxonomy): Bacteria > Pseudomonadota > Alphaproteobacteria > Caulobacterales > Maricaulaceae > Marinicauda > Marinicauda algicola. Next base: position 2,412,989 of record NZ_CP071057.1, read on the forward strand.
TCTCGCATATCAGCGCCCCCGGTGGAGGGCAAGCGCGCCCGGGGCGCGGTCAGTGCCCTTACCATTGGGAAACCAGTTGGCGGCCATCGTGGCGTCATGCCGCAGAAGCCCCGCCCGTGATGACCAATCCTATCGCGAAATGGATCCGCGAGACGCGGCTTGGCGTGGCGGAACCGGGCGGTCCAGCGATCGTGTTCCGCCAGCGCGTCGAGGCGTGGGTGGAGTTCAAGCGGCTGCACCTGGCCTTCGCCCAGACGCTGAACAGCCTCATCAACGGCCATTCGAGCCTGCTGACCCTCATCAAGTACGCCATGCTCTGCGAGCACGAGGTGCGCGAGATGAAGGCGCAGGCCGGCGACAGGCCCGACGAGACGCTGTCGGTGGAGACGGTCTGCCGGCGCCTGCCGCTGGAGGGCTACAGCCGGCTCTACCGCCTCGTGAACAGCCGCGCGTTCGACGATGCGGCCCTGCAGAGCCTCGTCGACCCGAAGGATTTCCGCATCGCCGAGACCATACTGCGCGTGGTTGCCCAGCCGCTCGCGCCGAGCGACGACCTGTTCGCCCGGCTCGCCCGCGAGCACGGCTTCGAGGGCGCGGAGCGCGCGGCCAAATGGACCCCGGAGATCACCGCCCTGCACACCGACGTGGTGAAATTCTACAAGGCGGGCCTGCGCTCCAAGGGGCTTCTCTAGCCCTTCACGATCCGGGCGATGTAGAAGCCGTCGAGCCCGCCCAGACTCGCCCACATGTCGGGGCGGGTGCGCACCGCGCCCTGCGAATCGATGGCGGTCTCGAGCTCGGGCAGCTCGCCGGGCTTCACCGGATCGAGACGGGCGCTCCCGGTACGCTCCAGGAAGGCCGCGATCTGGTCCTCGCCCTCCTCGGGCTCCAGCGAGCAGGTGCAATAGACGAGGCGCCCGCCCGGCTTCAGCATGGCGAAGGCCGCGTCGAGCAGCCGGGACTGGACCTCGGCGAGGCTCGCGATATCGGCCTCCTCCTTCGCCCAGGCGACGTCCGGGCGCCGGCGCAGCGTGCCGGTGGCGCTGCACGGGGCGTCGAGCAGCACGGCATCGAGCGGGGCGTCGGGCGTCCATTGCGTCGCGTCGGCGGCCTCGACATGGGCGTTCAGCGCCACGCGCTCGAGATTTTCGTGCACCGGCGGCAGGCGCTTCTTCGCCCGGTCGATGGCAAAGGTCTCCGCCCCCGAGGCCGCGATCTGCAGCGTCTTGCCGCCCGGCGCGGCGCACAGATCGGCGATCCGCTCGCCGGGCTTCGGGCCGAGCAGCCGGGCGGGCAGCGCGGCCGCGGCGTCCTGCACCCACCAGCGCCCCTCGGCGAAGCCGGGCAGGAGCGTCGGATCGCCGGCATCCTCCAGCCTTATCGAACCGGTGGGCAGGAGCTCGCCGCCGAGATCCCCGGCGAGCTTGCCCGCATCGATGCCGGGCCGGGGCGTCAGGTCGAGCGGGGGCACGCCGGCGCGCGCGCGCGCCATGGCCCGGGCGGTCTTCTCGCCATAGGTCTTCGCCCAGCGCGCGGCGAGCCAGTCGGGCAGGTCGGCCAGCGGGTCGGCGCCGTCGAAGGCGCCGCGCCCGCGCTCGGAGACCCGCCGCAGCACGGCGTTGGCGAGCCCGGCGAAGCGCGCGGTCTTCTCGTCCGCATTCATCAGCGTGACCCAGGCGTCCACGACCGCATGGGGCGCGTTGTCGAGCACCAGGAGTTCGGCCGCCCCGCACAGCAGGACATGGCGGCCGCGGTCCGCCGTCTGCGGCAGGGGCTTGTCGAGGAAGACGGCGAGCGCGGCCTCGAGCGCACCCTTGCGGCGCACGGCGGCGGCCGCGATGGCGCGCGCGAAGGCGCGGTCGCGCACCTCCAGGCGATTGTGATCGGGATGGCTCGCGATCGCGTGGTCGAGCGGGGCCTTGCCGGAAAACACCTCTCCCACCGCGTCGAGCGCGATGGCGCGCGGACCCAGATTGCGGGTGTCGGGCTTGCCCTGGCCTTGCGGGGCGGGCTTTCTCGGACGGAAAGGCTCTTCCCGCTTGGTGTCGGGGCGGCCCTGGTGTTTCTCTGATCGCGGTCTCATGGCTCTGGCCTAGCAGACTTGCGCCCGGCCTCACAGAAGCCGGGCGCAGATTTCATCGCGGATGGGTCCCGCGCCTCACGTGCCCTTGTCGGTCTTGTTGCGCTGGCCCCGCTTCTCGTCGGGATTGCGGTACTGGTTGGGCGCGTTCGCCTCGTTCGGCTTTTTCGGAACGTGCTGTTCCTCGCTCTTGTGCACGCGGGTATGGGTGCCTTCCAGGCCCAGCTCCTGCTGCAGCTCGTCCTTGGTGCCGAGCCCGCGCTGGAGATCGCCGCCCGACCGGTCGATGTCCGGCTGGCCGGCCGGCACGTCCTCGCGCGTCTCGGCTGTCTTCAGCTGCTCCTGGCGCGTGGTCGAGCCGGTGGTTTCCTCGGCCGTCTTCTTCTTGTCGAGATCGGGCTTCGGGGTCGGGCCGGTCATGGCGTGCCTCCCTTTCGATTGCGGTTGACGGATCAACGCGCTGCGCGAAAGGGGCGTTCCGGCAGGGAGTCAGGCGAGATTCGCCCCCTCGCCATAAAGATGCGCCTTGGCCGTCTCCGCCGGGCTGGCATTCTGCGCCGCGCGCTCCAGCGCCCGGCGCTCGCTGGCGCGCATCTTCTCGCTCTCGCTCTTCAGCTGGCCGCAGGCCGCGAGGATGTCGCGCCCGCGCGGGGTGCGGATGGGAGAGGCATAGCCGGCCCGGTTCACGATCTCGGCGAAGCGTTCGATCGTCTCCCAGTCCGAGCACTCGTAGTTCGAGCCCGGCCAGGGGTTGAACGGGATGAGATTGATCTTCGAGGGGATGCCCTGCAGCAGGCGCACCAGCTCCTTCGCCTCGGCGGGAGAGTCGTTCACGCCCTTCAGCATGACGTATTCGAAGGTCACGCGCTTGGCGTTCGACAGGTCCGGATAGGCGCGGATGGCGTCCAGCAGGTCGGCGATCGGATAGCGCTTGTTGATCGGGACGAGCTCGTCCCTCAGCGCGTCGTTCGTCGCGTGCAGGCTGATCGCCAGCATGGCGCGGGTGCGCTCGCCGAGTTCGGGAATCTTCGGCACGACGCCTGAGGTCGACACGGTGATGCGCCGGCGCCCGATCGAGATGCCGTCCCCGTCGCTGATCACGTCGATCGCATCGGCCACATGGTCGAGATTGTAGAGCGGCTCGCCCATGCCCATGAAGACGATATTGGTGATCTGGCGGTCCTCGTTCGAGGTCGGCCATTCGCCGAGATCGTCGCGCGCGATCATCACCTGGGCGGCGATCTCGGCGGCGGTGAGGTTCCTGACGAGCTTCTGCGTGCCGGTGTGGCAGAACGTGCAATTGAGCGTGCAGCCGACCTGGCTCGACACGCACAGCGCGCCCGACTTGCCGACGGACGGGATGAAGACGGTCTCCGCTTCCACGCCCGGCGCGAAACGGATGAGATATTTGCGCGTGCCGTCCCGGCTGATCTGGCGCTCGACGACTTCGGGCCGGGCCAGCGTGAAGCGCGCCTCCAGCTCGGCGCGCAGCACTTTCGAGACATTGGTCATCGCCTCGAACTCGGTCACGCCATAGTGGTAGATCCAGCGCCAGAGCTGGTCGGCGCGCATCTTCGCCTTCTTCTCCTCGACCAGCCCGGCCTCGATCAGCGCCTCGCGCAATTGCGCGCGCGTCATCCCGGCAAGGCTGGGCTTGCCGGCGGGAGCGGGCCGGTTGGCGGCGGAGAGATCGAGCGCGATGGTCATGGTGGCGCGGATATAGTCGTTTCCGCCGCTTTATGCGAGAGGGCAGGCCGGCAGGCATCACAAGGCTTGAAAAGCGCGGCGCTTGCCAATCAGATGGCCCCCATGAAACTCATCTGCCATCCCCTCACCGCCGAAGCCCCGCCCATCCGCCCCGCCGAGCCGCGCCGGCAGTGGATGGACGACACCCCGGAGAGCTTCGCCTATCGCTGCCTGCCGCTGGCGGTGGCCAACCAGCATGGCTGGGAGGTCTATGCCACGACGGGCTTCACCGCGCGCTGGACCGGCGGGGAACGCGTCGAGGACGTCTCGGTCGTCATGGACGATCCCATGCGGATGAACTATCCGGGCACGCCGCTGGCGAATTTCGGCTCGGGCATCCTCACCTTCGAGATGGGATTCCTGCTGCGCACCCCGCCGGGCTGGAACATCTTCGTCACCGGCCCGCTCAATCATCCCAAGGACGGGATCATGGGCCTGTCGGGCGTGATCGAGACCGACTGGAGCCCGTACTCCTTCACGATGAACTGGCGCTTCACCCGGCCGGGCGAGGTGCGCTTCGAATCGGGCGAGCCGATCGCCCATCTCTTCCCTGTGCGCCGCGACCTGTTCGAGCGCGTGGATACCGAGATCCGCCCGCTGCACACCGATCGCAAGGCCTACGACCAGATGGCCATCTGGCGCGAGAGCCGCTCCGACTTCGCCGGGCGGCTGAAAAGCGGCGACAAGGCCGCCGCCGAGGAGAAATGGCAGAAGGGCTATTATCGCGGCCTGATGCCGGACGGCTCGAAGGGCCCGACCGATCACAAGACGAAATACCGCCCGAAGCCGTTCGCGCCGGGCCAGGCGAGCCCCGGCAAGGGCGGCAAGCGCTAGCGCCGCACCAGCGGCCAGAACAGCTCGCGCTTCCAGGTGACCGGGTCGAGCCCCTCGATGCCGTAGCGTTCGGGATAGCGCCGCGTGATCTTCGCGGTGCCGAACAGCACGTCCCAGAAGAAGAGCAGATTGCCGTAATTGCCCTTGTAATGGGTGACGCCGTCCTCCTTGTGCTGGCCGTGATGGGCGGCATGGGTGGCGGGCGTGGAGATCACCCGTTCCACGAGCCACATGAGGTTTCGCGCCACGGGCAGCCGATACAGCGCCTCGTCCCAGCGCCAGCTGGAATGGGCCCCGAAGATCACGCTCATCTTGACGACGAGATAGACCGCGTAGACCGCCCCGAAACCGAGATGCACCAGGACCGCGCTCGCCCAGATTCCCGGCATCAGGGCGTAGTAGAAGAGGTTGTTGCGGTAGGCGATGCGCACGCTCATGTATCCGCCCGAATGATGGGCGCGGTGCAGGTTGTAGAGCCAGGGGAAGGCATGGCTCGCCCGGTGCCACCAGTATTGCGTCATGTCGTCGGCGACCAGAAGCACGCCGGCCATCGCCCACCAGGGCCAGTGCGACAGCGCGCCCTCGCTGCCCGGCACGATCCGCTCCGCCGCATACGCCGCTCCGTAGAAGATCGCGGGGACCGTGATCAGGATGATGGTCAGCGTCGAGACGAGTTCGATCGCGATGTCGCGGCCGCCCGAGCGGGCCGGATCGTGGAAGCGCCCGGTCAGCGCTTCGAGCGCGCCGAAGCCGAGGAAGATCGCCAGTACGAGAAGCTTGGGGTCCATGGCCGGTCTCTTGCTGTCCGGCACAGCCTAGAGCCGGACCGCTCATAATTTGAAATACTTTCTTCGCATGATTTGATAAGACTGACTTATGATCAGTCTTCGAGAGATGCGCGCGCTCGTCGCGCTCGCCGACCATGCCACGCTGACCGCCGCCGCCGAGGCGCTGGCGGTTTCCCAGCCGGCCCTGACGCAGACCCTGACCGGCCTGGAAGCCCGGCTGGGCGCGCCACTCTTCGACCGCAAGAGGCGGCGCCTGGAATTCACCGATATCGGCCGGAAGGTGCTGGACCGCGCACGCCGGCTCCTGCGCGAGGCGGCCGATCTGGAAGAGGAGGTCGCGCTCCATCGCTCCGGCGCGGCGGGCGCGCTGAAGCTCGGTGTCGGCCCGTTCGTGGAGACCGCCCTGCTGCCCGATGCGCTCGCGCGCTTCTATCGGGCCGGGCGCACGGTGCGCCTCACCGTGCGCTCCGGACCGGCAGCGGCGCTCATCGCGGCGCTGGAGGCCGGCCGGCTCGATCTCGTCGTCGCCGATCTCGACCCGGACGAGGTCCCCGCCGGGATCCTCGTTCGGCCCCTGCCGCCCGAGCCGCTGGGCCTCGCCGTTCGCCCGGACCACCCGGTCCTGACCGGGGCGGCCTCGCCGGCCGGCTTTCCCGGCGCCAGCGCGACCCCGCCCGCGCGCATGCCGAAGACGGTGAGGGCGGCGGGCGAGGCTATCGCTCTGTCGCTGATCTGCGACGACTACGAGGTGCTGGCGCGCGCATGCGCGGTGTCCGACCACATCCTGGTCGCCCCCCGGCGCATCCTCGGACGGCTGTGCGCCGGCACGGGACTGGAGATCCTGGACATCGACCTCGCCCTGCCCCCGGTGCGCCCGGCCATCGCCGTGCGCTCCGGCGCACCGGTCATTCCGGCGCGCGAGGCTCTCGCGGCGGCCTTCGGTTCAGCCTAGCTGCACAGCCGCTCCACCTGCTCCAGCGCTGCGGTGACGCCGGACAGGGAGAATTCGTAGGCCGTCGCGGTGCCGCGCGTCGACATGGCCTCGACCCGCATGGTGTAGCCGCGGCGCATGGCGTCGACGAGGCGCTGCTCGTCGCGCAGCTCCTCCACGAAGCCCTCCTGCTGGGAGACGTACATCTGGTAGCGCGAGGAGCCGACGCGCACGACGGGGGCGTGATCGGGCTGCAGCGCATAGCCGGCCAGGAAGCTCGGCTGCTCCTCGGCGGCGCCGGATGCCCAGGTGGACACCAGGAAATAGACGTCGCCGTGATCGACGCTACCCGGGCGCGAATCGGTCGGGCGGCTGGTGGCGTAGCAGATCCTCTCCTCGCCCTCGCCGCGCGTGAAGACGCGCCAGTCGTTGTGCTCGCCCTGGAAGGCCGGTTCCTGCGCACTCGCGGCTCCGGCTCCGGCCAGGATGAGGCAGGCAGCGCAGGCAGAAAGGCGTCGCATGGAGGAACTCCGTCGGCGGCTTCGGGTTGGTGTTATGCGCCTTCATGCTGGAACAAGCGCTTACGCCCGGTTAAACCGGTGTACCGCGGCGAATTCAAGGCGGGGTTCCGTTCGGGCGCGCGGGCGGGCAGGGTTGGTTTCAGGCATTACGGTCAGATCTTGGCAAATCCATCCTCCTCCGCCGCGCCCGCGCTCGATCGCGACGAACTCGACGGCCTCGTCCTGGCGACCGCAAGGCAGGACCGGGCGGCCTTCGCGCGCCTGTTCGCCTTCTACGCGCCGCGGGTGAAAGCCTATCTGCTGCGCCTGAACTCGTCGGACAGCCTGGCCGAGGAGCTGACCCAGGAGGTGATGCTCACCGTCTGGCGCAAGGCCACCCTGTTCGATCCCGCCCAGGCCTCGGCCTCGACCTGGATCTTCCGCATCGCGAGAAACCGGCGCATCGACGCGGCCCGGCGCGCGGGCAAGCCCGAGCTCGACGGCGAGGACCCAGCCCTCGCCCCCTCGCAGCCGGACAGCCCGGACGCGGCGCTGCTGGCGAGCGAGCAGGCGACCCGCGTCCAGCAGGCGATGGCCGAGCTTCCGGAGGAGCAGATCTCGCTCCTGCGCCTGGCCTTCTTCGACGGGCTCTCCCACCGCGACATCGCCGAACGCATCGGCGTGCCGCTGGGCACGGTGAAGTCGCGCCTGCGCCTGGCATTCGACAAGCTCAGGAAGCGGCTCGACCGCTCCGAGCTATAGAGGGCGGCGATGGCTGTTGCAGATTCTTTCAATGCCGCGCTTGATTCTTCCTCCCGCCGGTCGATATCCGCCCGACGGGACGCCAAAACCATGCTTGTGGGCCTGACGACACCATGACCAACCATCCGCTCGGGGATGAAATCTACGCCGCCTACGCCGCCGGGGCCCTCTCCGGCCCGATGCGCCTGCTCGTCGACACCCAGGCCGAGGTGCGCGCCGAGGTGCGCCGCGAGCGCGACGCCGCCGAGGCGATTGCCGGAGCGCTCCTGGAAAGCGCCGAACCCGCGCCGGTGCGCGACACCTCCCTGCAGGAGGTCTTCGCCGCGATCGAGGCCGAGGAAGCGCGCGCCGGCGAGGCCGGGCCGATCGCGCCGTCGCGCGACGAGACCCGGTCCCGGCGCGCCGCCGAGGCGGCGGGCCGCTCCCTGCGCGAGCTGCTCGATCTGCCCGCCAGCGTGCGCGACCTCGCCCTCGAGAAGGCCGCTTGGAGCTTTGCCGGACCGGGCGTCAAGCGCATGGAACTGCTGCGCGAGGGGCCGGCCAAGGCCGAGCTCATCCGCCTCGAGCCGGGGCGCGGCGTGCCCCACCACGGCCATGACTGCAAGGAGTTCACGCTGGTGCTCACCGGCGCCTTCCACGACGGGTTCGACCGCTTTGGCGCCGGCGAGCTGTGCGCGGCCGATCCCGATCTCGAGCACAAGCCGGTCGCCGAGCCGGGCGAAGTATGCATCGCGCTCGCCGTCACCGACGGACCGCTCGCCTTCACCGGCCCGCTCGGCTGGGTGCAGCGCGCGCTGGACGGGCTTCGCCAGGGCTGAGCGAACCGCGGCAACGCGTCCCTTCCAAATGCGCGCGCGATCGCTAGGCTGAAGCCCATGAAGACAGGACCCCTTTTCAGCGGCGACGTGGTGATCGCCGGGGGCGGCATGGCCGGGCTTTCCCTCGCCATCGCCCTGCACCGGGCCGGGCTTTCGGTCGCGGTGGCCGATGCCATGGCGCTCGAGGCCGGGCTCGCTCCCGAGTTCGACGGTCGGGCGAGCGCGCTCGCCTATACCTCCTGGCGCCTGCTGGAATCGATCGGCGTCGCGCGGCACATGAAGGACAATGTGCAGCGCATCGAGGACATCCTCGTCGTCGACGGCCGGCCCCATGACGGGCTGAAGCCCGGCGGCCCCGGCAGGGGCGAGCTGCATTTCGACCGGCGCGAGATCCATCCCGGCGAGACCGGCGAGCCGCTCGGCTGGATGGCGGAGAACCGCTGGACCCGCGTCGCGCTCGCCAGGACGGCCGAGGAGACCGGCCTGCCCGTCTTCGCCCCGGCCCGGGTCGAGCGGATGAGCCGGGAAGGGCCCCGCGCGCGCCTGCACCTGGAGGACGGCGGCGTGCTGGACGGCGCCGTCGTCATCGCCTGCGACGGCAAGTTCTCCAGGCTGCGCGAGCAGGCCGGCATCCGCACGGTCGGGCGCGAATACGCCCAGAAGGGCCTCGTCACGACGGTCGCGCACGAGCTCCCCCACGAGGGCGTCGCCTACGAGTTCTTCATGCCGGCAGGTCCCTTCGCGATCCTGCCGCTCACCGGAAACCGGTCCAGCCTGGTGTGGACGGAGAAGGCGAAGGCGGCCGACGCGCTCGAGGCCATGGACGCGGACGGCTTCCAGGAGGCGCTGGAGGCCCGCTTCAGCGACTTTCTCGGCAGGCTCACGCCGCAAGGCCCGCGCTGGACCTATCCGCTGGGCCTGAAGATCGCGGAGCGTTTCGTCGACGACCGGCTCGCCCTCGTCGGCGATGCGGCGCGGGCGATCCACCCGATCGCCGGACAGGGCTTCAATCTCGGGCTTCGCGACGCCGCCGCGCTCGCCGAGGTGCTCGTGGACGCCAAGCGCGCCGGGCTCGATCTCGGTTCACCCGGGGTTCTGCAGGGTTACGAACGCTGGAGGAAGGCGGATTCGGCCCTGCTCGGCATCGGCACGGACTTCTTCAACCTGTTCTTCTCCAACGACCATGCGTCCTTGCGCGCCGTGCGCGGGCTCGGCCTCTCGATCGTCGACAGGATCCCGCCGGCGCGGAAATTCTTCATGCGCCAGGCCGGCGGCGAGACCGGCGACCTGCCCACCCTCCTGAAGGGCGAGGCGCTGCGAATCTAGACCTGCCCAAACCTTTGAAGGCCCGGCAGCGTTGTCCGGGGCATGACCGCCTGCTCGAGCAATCCCGGCACGGGCCGTGAGCGCTGAAGACGCCCGAAGCGGCGCCTTGGCGCGAACCCTCGCCCTGGCCGCGACCGGCTTCGTCGCGACTGCCGTCGCCTTCGGACCGGCGCGCATGGGCTACGGCCTCTTCCTGCCCGGCTTTCGCGAGACATTCGCCCTGTCGACAGCCGGGGCCGGGGCGATCGCCGGGCTCGGCTTCCTCGCCTTCCTGCTCGCCCTGCCCCTGACGGCCTGGCTCGGCCAGCGGGTGGGCCAGCGCCTGCCCGTGGTGCTCGGCGCGCTGGCGGCCTCGGCCGGCTTCGCACTCGTGGCGAGCGCGTCCGGCACCGCCTGGCTTGCCTCGGGCATTGCCCTGGCCGGCGCCAGTGCGGGATTCTGCTGGGCCCCCTTCAACGACGCCGCCGAAGCCATCGTGCCCGAGGCGTCCCGCTCCGGCGCGCTGTCGGCCGTTTCGACCGGGACGAGTGCGGGCGTCGTCGCCGCCGCGGCGCTGTTTCTCTTCGTCGCCTCCGGCGCGGTCGACTGGCGCGCGGCCTGGGGCATTTTCGCGCTGGCGGCCGTGATCGCCGCGGCGATGGCGCTGCGCACCGTGCCGGGCGGCCGCGCCGGCACCGGCATGCCGGACCGTCCGCGGCTCCTGCGCCGGCCGGCCCTGCCGCTCTACGCCGCCGCGATCTGCTTTGGCGCGTCCAACGCGGTCTACCTGTCCTTCGCCGCCGATCATCTCGTCAGCCAGGGCGGTCTCGCGGGCCTGCCCGACCGGGCCGCGCCGGCGGTGATCTTCCTGGCCTACGGAAGCTTCGGGCTGCTCGGGCTCGCGACCGGGCGTCTGGAGAGGGTTCTCGGATTGCCCGCGCTCCTGAGCGCGATATTCGCTGCCTTCACCGCCTCGCTGGTTCTGATCGCGCTCGCGCCGGGGGCGTGGTGGGCGCTGCTCCTCTCCGCCGGCCTGCACGGGGCGGCGGTGATGACGGTCAGCGCCGCGCTGGCCTTCTGGAGCCTGCGGCTCTTCCCCGGGCGGGGTACTCTCGGGATGACGGCGGGCCTCGTGGCGGTCGCCGCCAGCAGCGTCGCCGCGCCGGCCCTGGCCGGCGCGTTCGCCGAGGCGGCGAACCTGGAAGCGGCGTTCCTGGTCACGGCGGCCGTCCCGCTCGCGGCCACCCTCGGCTTCGCGCAGCGCGCCCGCCGCCAGCGGACCTGGAGCCTTGGCCCCAAACGAAAACGCCCCCGCTCCATCTCTGGAGCGGGGGCGGGTTCATCGCGCCCTGCGGGGGGAGGGGGAGAACGCGATGAATTTCCTCTCTAGTGCACGCTCACCGGCTCGGCGCCGTGATAGCGTGCGGCGGCGAAGGCATGGCCGCGATCGGAGAACACCGCCATGCGCGTGCCGTCTTCCATGTGGACCGCATAGAGCGTGTCGGCCTCGCCGATCACCAGCCCCTGCGCCTTGATCTCGTCCTCGCCGACCTCGGCCAGGACTTCCGCGCCGGCGATCTGACGCACATAGACCAGCGGCGTGGCTTCGATTTCGTTTCGTTCTTCCATTCTCTCGGCCATACTGAAACAGCCTCTTTCTCGACTTCCGTTGATCAAGAGGTGGGAAGAGCAATGCGCCCGGTCAAGAGGCGCGGCCTTGCGCGCCTGGGCGCTATGCAGCCTCTGCGCTATGCTGGCCGGGTGCGGGCGGGGAGAGGACCATGCCGGAAGCCGATGCCGCGGTGGGCGCGCTCGACCTTGCGCTGATCGGTCTGCTCGTCACCTATCTCGCGCTGATCGCGGGCGAGCGGGCCTGGTACGCCCTCGCCAGGCCGGGCGAGTACGACGACGCCAACATGTTGGGCAGTCTCGGCGTCATCGCCATCTCCACCGTGCTGCGCACCGCGTTCACCCTGCTCGTGCCGGCCACCGTCTTCACCCTCGCGGCCCGGTGGGCCGTGTTCGACATCGGCCTCGTCTGGTGGTCCTGGATCGCGATGTTCCTCGCCCAGGAGCTGATCTGGTACGTCGATCACCGCATCAGCCACCGGGTCGGCCTGTTCTGGGCGATCCACCACGTGCACCATTCCAGCGAGCGGCTGAACTTCTCCACCGCGAGCCGCGCCTTCGTCGCCGACGGGATGAACCGCGCGATCCTGGCCGGCCTTCTCGGCCTTGCCGGTTTCGAGCTCGTCCAGTTCGTCGTGCTCCTGCTGATCCTGGATTTCATCGGGATCTTCAGCCATTCCGAGGCGATCGGGAAGCTCGGCTGGCTCGACCGCCACTTCGCCACCCCCGCCAATCACCGCGTCCATCACGCGGTCAATCCGCAGTATATCGACAGGAATTACGGCCACGTCCTGATGGTGTTCGACAGGCTGTTCGGAACCTTCGCGCCGGAGGTCGAGCCGCCCGTGTTCGGCGTGACCGAACCCATAGGCACCGACAACCCGGTCAGGATCTACGGTGCGGGCTTTGCCTGGCTCGCGCGCAAGATCGGCCGGGCGCAGACCCTGTCAGACCGTCTGCTCTGCCTCGTCATGCCGCCCGAATGGGAACCGGGTGCGGCGGCAAAGAAAAACCCCGCGCCACTGGCGCGGGGCTGATCTGGTGGAGCCAGGCGGAATCGAACCGCCGACCTCTTGAATGCCATTCAAGCGCTCTCCCAACTGAGCTATGGCCCCGGAACCGGTATCGATGCGGCGGGTCTGGGGCCCGCCCTGTTCGAGGAGCGCGGAAAATAGTCACGCTCCGCGCCGCGATCAAGCCCGCGATGCGGCGGCTGGCAGCTGACCTGCACACCCGCCGCCGGCGGCGCGCCTAGAGGCGGTCGTCCTCTTCGTCGTCGTCGAGATCGATGTCGAGATCGTCGTCGTCCTCGTCCTCGAGCAGCAGGTCCTCGTCCTCGTCCTCGTCGAGGTCGGCCTCCTCCTCGGAGAAGCTTTCGGAAAGCTCGTCCTCCGGCGTCTTGGCCGGCTTTTCGTCCTCGTCCTCGTCCTCGGCGATGTCGAGCGGCTCCTCGTCGAGTTCGATCTCGTCCTCGTCCTCGTCCTCGTCATCGTCCGCGTCGTCGAGATCCTCGTCCTCGAGGTCTTCCTCCTCGAGATCCTCCTCCTCGAGATCGAGATCCTCCTCGTCCTCCTCCTCGCGCACCTTCTTCTTTTTCTTGGCCTTGGCCACCTTGAGGTCCTCGTCCTTGACCTCCGGGCGCGCCGGCTTCTTCGCCTTCTTCGGCATCGCGGCGGCGGACTCCGGATCGTGCGTCGCACCGCATTTCGGGCAGACGATCGGGTCCTTGTTCAGGTCGTAGAATTTCGCGCCGCATTCACCGCAGACGCGCTTTTCACCAAGGTCAGCTTTGGGCACGGGCTCATTCCTTCACGGCTCGGACGGCGGGCCTGTTGCCACGTTGGCTGCGCCCTGTCAAAACCCCTTTTCAACCCCGATGGGGCGCCAGAGCGGACTTCGTCATGAATGCCCTGAAAAATCCTTTGCCGGGCAAGGGAAAATCCGGTCCCGCCACCGCACGCAAATCCTCGCGCCTGCGCGGCACGATCGCCGCGGCGCGCGACAAGTCCTGCTCTCACCGCGCCCTCATCCTCGCCGCGCTGGCCGCCGGCACGAGCCGGATCGAGGACCTGCTGGAGAGCGCCGACGTGCTCGCCACGGCCGGGGCGCTGAAGGAACTCGGCGCGCGCGTGGAGCGCACCGGCGAAGGCGTCTGGGAGGTGCACGGCGCGCCCTGGCAGAGCCCTGAAGTCCCGCTCGACCTCGGCAATTCGGGCACCGGCGTGCGGCTCCTGATGGGGGCGGCGGCGCGCTTCGACCTCACCGCGCGCTTCATCGGCGACGAAAGCCTGTCCAGCCGGCCGATGGCCCGGGTTCTCGACCCGCTGCGCGCGATGGGTGCGGAAGCGAAGTCCGGCGAGGACGGGCGCCTGCCCGTGACGCTGAAGGGCACCAGCGTGCTGAAGGCGATCGACTACCGCCTGCCGGTCGCGTCGGCCCAGGTGAAGAGCGCGATCCTGCTCGCCGGTCTCGGCGCCGCCGGCGACACGCTGGTGCGCGAGCCGCACGCGACGCGCGATCACACCGAGAAGATGCTGCCGCTCTTCGGGGCCATGGTCTCCACCGGCCAGGAAGGCGCGGAGACCGTGATCCGCCTGCCCGGCGCCCAGGCGCTGTCCCCGGCGGGGATCGCCATTCCCGGAGACCCTTCCTCGGCCGCCTTCCCGGTCGCTGCGGCGCTGCTGGCGCCGGAAAGCGAGATCACGGTGACCGGCGTGATGATGAACCCCGCCCGCTTCGGACTCTACGATGTCCTGAAGGAGATGGGCGCGCTGATCGAGCTGCTGCCCGCCGGCGAGCGCTGCGGGGAGGCGCTGTGCGACATCTCCGTGCGCACCTCGCACCTGTCCGGCGTGACCGTGGCGCCCGAGCGCGCGCCCTCGATGATCGACGAGTATCCCGTCCTGGCCGTCGTGGCGGCCTTCGCGGACGGCGTGACGCGCCTGCAGGGACTGTCCGAGCTGCGCGCGAAGGAGAGCGACCGGCTCGCCGCGACCGCGGCGCTGCTCGCCGCGAACGGGGTGGAGGTGTCGATCGAGGGCGACGACCTGATCGTCACCGGCTGCGGTCCCGCCGGCGTGCCGGGCGGCGGCGAGGTGAAGACCCGCCACGACCATCGCCTCGCCATGTCCGGCCTCGTGATGGGCCTTGCCAGCAAGGCGCCCGTGGAGGTCGACGAGACCGCCATGATCGCGACGAGCTATCCGGGCTTCTTCGACGACATCGCGGCGATCGGCGGCGAGATTGACTGAGCGCCTGCGCGCCCGGCGCGGCAGACCCCTTGCCCCGCAAGGCCGTTTGGAGTAAGGACGCGCGCGCTTGAAGAGTCGGGGGTGCTGCCTCCGTCCCTTCGTGCGCATCGCCGGGCACGCCGCAAGACCGGACTGCCCTCGCTGTTCAACCCCTTGACCCTCGATTTGTCAGGACCGGACGGCGAGTGCGCCGGAGCCGGCCTTTCGCCGTGTCCAATCGAAGTTGAACTTTTCCGGCCGCGAGACGGCCCACGAGTCGAGTGATAGCGCGGGCCAACCGCGGCAAGACCGCCGGAACCAACCGGCCGGCCGGAACAGACAACGCCTCACCGGAGCCAAACCTGCACATGTCCGATACCCAGACGTCCACCCCGAGCCGCAGCGATTTCGCCGACATGCTCGAAGCCAGCCTCGCCACCCGCGACCTTCAGGAAGGGTCGGTGGTCAAGGGCACCGTCACCGCCGTCGAGAACGATTTCGTCGTCATCGATGTCGGCCTGAAGACCGAAGGCCGCGTGCCGTTGCGCGAATTCACCGGCCCCGGCGCCAAGCTGCCCAAGGCCGGCGACGAGGTCGACATCTATCTCGAGCGTATCGAGAACGCGATGGGTGAAGCGGTGCTCTCGCGCGACAAGGCCCGCCGCGAGGAGGCCTGGGACCGTCTGGAGAAGCAGTACGAGGGCAAGGAGCCCGTCACCGGCGCCATCGTCGGCCGCGTCAAGGGCGGCTTCACCGTGGATCTCGGCGGCGCGAGCGCCTTCCTTCCCGGCTCGCAGGTCGACATCCGCCCCGTGCGCGACGTCACCCCGCTGATGAACAAGGAACAGCCCTTCGCCATCCTGAAGATGGACCGTCCGCGCGGCAACATCGTCGTCTCGCGCCGGGCCGTCCTTGAAGAGTCCCGCGCCGAGCAGCGTGCCGAACTCGTCGGCCAGCTGGCCGAGGGCGAAGTGCGCGAGGGCGTGGTCAAGAACATCACCGACTACGGCGCGTTCGTCGATCTCGGCGGGATCGACGGCCTGCTGCACGTCACCGACATGAGCTGGAGCCGCGTCGGCCACCCGAGCGAGGTCGTGGATGTCGGCCAGACGGTCAAGGTCCAGATCATCAAGATCAACAAGGAAACCCAGCGCATCTCGCTCGGCATGAAGCAGCTTCAGGCCGATCCGTGGGAAGGCGTGGAAGCCAAGTATCCGGTGGGCGCCACCTTCACCGGCCGCGTCACGAACATCGCCGAGTACGGCGCCTTCGTGGAGCTCGAGCCGGGCGTGGAAGGCCTCGTCCACGTCTCCGAGATGAGCTGGACCAAGAAGAACATCCATCCGGGCAAGATCGTCTCCACCTCCCAGGAAGTGGAAGTCATGGTGCTCGACGTGGATCCGGAAAAGCGCCGCATCTCGCTCGGCATCAAGCAGGTCCAGCGCAATCCGTGGGAGATCTTCGCCGAACAGCACCCGCCGGGCACCGAAGTGCAGGGCGAGGTCAAGAACATCACCGAGTTCGGCCTGTTCATCGGCGTCGACGAGGAGCTGGACGGCATGGTGCACCTGTCCGATCTCGACTGGGATCGCTCGGGCGAGGAAGCCATCCAGGACTACAAGAAGGGCGACGTCGTCAAGGCCAAGGTGCTCGACGTCGACGTGGAGAAGGAGCGCATCTCGCTCGGCATCAAGCAGCTCGCCGGCGATCCGCTCGAAGAGGCCGGCGGCATCAAGCGGGGCGACACCGTCACCTGCACGGTGACCGAAGTCACCACCGGCGGCATCGAGGTCACCTTTGGCGACGACACCCAGGTGAAGTCCTTCATCCGCAAGTCCGACCTGTCGCGCGATCGCGCCGAGCAGCGCCCCGAGCGCTTCTCCGTGGGCGACAAGGTCGATGCCCGCGTCACCAACGTGGACAAGGCCACCCGCCGCGTCTCCGTCTCCATCAAGGCGCTCGAGGTCGCCGAGGAGAAGGAAGCGGTCCAGCAGTATGGTTCGGCCGACTCCGGCGCTTCGCTCGGCGACATCCTGGGCGCCGCGCTGAAGGGCCAGGACAAGGGCAAGGAATAGGACTCGCCCGCCCGGACCCCGCTCCGGGCGTGCACCTCCCGATCCGCCTGAAAGAAATGGCCGGAGCTCGCCCGCTCCGGCCATTTTTTTGTCCGTGTGGCGAGGTTAGCGATTGACGCGCGTCAACCGGTTTACCTAAGGTCCGATGATCGTCTTGCGGGGTGCCAGAATGATCAAATCCGAACTCATCGCGAAACTGGCCGAGGCCAATCCGCATCTCTATCAGCGCGATGTCGAGCGCGTGGTGAACACCGTGCTCGAAGAGATCACCCAGGCGCTCGAACGCGGCGACCGGGTGGAGCTTCGCGGCTTCGGCGCGTTTTCGGTCCGCAACCGCCCCCCGCGCCAGGGCCGGAACCCGCGCACCGGCGAAACCGTCGCGGTCAAGGAAAAGCACGTTCCCTTCTTCAAGACCGGCAAGGAACTGCGCGAGCGGGTCGACGGGAAGGGGTAGGCGCGGTCGCTTCGACCCGCCCGAGAACGCCAGGCGCGCGTCCCGAGGGGGCGCGCGTTTTCGTGCCGGCTCACACCTTCCGGCCCGGATCGAGATGGCCCCCCTCTTGACCGGCCCGCCTGGCGAGCCAGTCGAACAGGCCGCCAAGGGCCGCAACGAGTCCGCGGGCGCCGGAGCGCGGGCGCGCCGTGCTTTTGCCATAAGCGGAACTGGTGTAGGTCATGATCGTCTCCCATGTCTGACGGGCTTGTCTTACGCCTGCACATGAGAGATCGGCCAACTCAATCTCGAGGGTCTGCCATAAGGCAGATTTATGGATCAATGGCGCGCACCTTGCCCCCGCTCAATGCCGTCCGGGTGTTCGAAGCGGCCGCCCGGCTCGGCGGCTTCACGAAGGCCGGCGAGGAACTCGCCATGACGCAGGCCGCCGTCAGCTACCAGATCCGCCAGCTGGAGGACCGGCTCGGCACGCCGCTCTTCGTGCGCGAGGCGCGCGGAGTGACGCTGACCGAGGCGGGCCGCACGCTCGCGCGCCGCAGCGGCGAGGCGCTCGACCTCATCGCCGCCGCGATGCAGGAGGTTCGCCACGGCGCGCAGGAGGTCCTGACCATCACCGTGATCCCGACCTTCTGCTCGAACTGGCTGGTACCGCGCATCGGCGCCTTCCAGGCCGCCCACCCCAAGCTCGCCGTGCGCATCGATTCCAGGCCCGGAATCGTCGACATCCGGGCCGGCGAGGCCGATATCGGCATCCGCCGCGGCCGCGGCGACTGGCCGGGCCTTGAAAAGCATTTCCTGTTCGACGACGCGGTCGTCCCGCTCGTCTCCCCGGCCGCGGCCGAGCGCATCGGCGGCATCGCCCGGCCCGAGGACCTCCTGAAGCTGCGCCTCATCGGCCCCATGGAATGGTGGCGGCTCTGGTTCGATGCCGTCGGCTGCCCGCACGTCAGCCTGCCCGCCGAACCGGCGCTGGCGCTGGAGACCCAGACGCTGGAGGTGTCGGCGGCAATGGCGGCCGGGGATGCCGCCGTGATCGTCTCGCCCTTCTACTTCCAGGCCCTCCTCGACCAGGGCCATCTGCTGCAGCCCTTCGAGACGACGGTGAGCGACGGGCGGCGCTATTTCCTCGTCTACGATCCGGCCAGGAAACACCTGCCCAAGATCCGGGCCTTCATCGAGTGGCTCCTGTTCGACCCGCACGCCTTCTGCCTCAATCGCGCGGCGATGGCTTCCCTTCCGGGGCCCGCAGCGCTAACTCCGCCCCCATGATCCCACGCGTGAAAATCTGCGGGCTGAACGGCCCCGAGGCGGTGGACGCCGCCGTCGACGCCGGCGCGGACCTGCTCGGCTTCATAGTGTTCGAGAATAGCCCCCGCGCGGTGACGCCCGAGCGCGCCGGCGAACTCGCCGCGCGCAAGGGCGCCGCGAGGAGCGTCGCAGTGCTGGTCGATCCCGACGACGGTCTTCTTGCGCGCGTGCGCGAACACGTCGCGCCCGACTTCATCCAGCTGCACGGCAAGGAAAGCCCGCAGCGCTGCGCCGAGGTGCGCGCCTATGCCAGGGAAGGCGTATGGAAGGCGTTCGGCATCGGGGCCGCGGCCGATCTGGATGCCGCGCGGGCCTACGAGGCCCATTGCGACGGCTTCGTGTTCGACGCCAGGCCGCCCCGGGGCGCCGACCGGCCGGGCGGCTGGGGCGCGGCGTATGACTGGTCGATCCTGAACGGCTACGAGAGCGCGCGCCCCTGGCTCCTGTCCGGCGGGCTGACCCCGGCCAACGTCGCCGGGGCGATCGCGGCGTCGGGTGCGCCTGGCGTCGATGTGGCCTCCGGCGTTGAATCTTCGCCCGGCGTGAAGGACCTTGCGGCCATAACGGCCTTCGTGAAGGCGGCGAAGGCCGCTCGAGGACAACAGACATGACAACCGTGCCCAACGCCTGGTCCAGCTATCCCGACGAACGCGGCATGTTCGGCGAATACGGCGGGCGCTTCGTCGCCGAGACGCTGATGCCCAACATCCTGGCGCTGGAGAAGGCCTACAAGGCCTACCGCCACAAGGCCGAGTTCACCGACGAGTTCGAGGAGCTCTCGCGCGACTTCATCGGTCGTCCGAGCCCGCTCTATTTCGCCGAGCGCCTGACGCAGGAGTTCGGCGGGGCGCAGGTCTGGTTCAAGCGCGACGAGCTCAACCACACCGGCGCGCACAAGATCAACAACTGCCTGGGCCAGGTCCTGCTCGCCCGCCTCATGGGCAAGACGCGCATCATCGCCGAGACCGGGGCGGGCCAGCACGGCGTGGCGACCGCAACGGTGGCGGCGAGATTCGGCCTGCCGTGCGAGATCTTCATGGGCGCCCACGATGTCGAGCGCCAGAGCCCGAACGTGTTCCGCATGAAGCTGCTCGGCGCGAAGGTGCATCCCGTCACCAGCGGGCGCGGCACGCTGAAGGACGCGATGAACGAGGCGTTGAGGGACTGGGTCACCAACCCGGACGACACGTTCTACGTCATCGGCACCGTGGCCGGGCCCCATCCCTACCCGGCGATGGTGCGCGACTTCCAGAGCGTGATCGGGCGCGAGGCGCGCCAGCAGATGCTCGGCCGGCTCGGACGCCTGCCCGACGCGGCGGTCGCCTGCATTGGCGGCGGCTCGAACGCGATGGGCCTGTTCCATCCCTTCCTCGAGGACGAGAGCGTGCGCCTCATCGGCGTGGAGGCCGCGGGCAAGGGCGTCGACACCCCCGATCATGCCGCGAGCCTGAATGGCGGCAGGCCCGGCATACTGCACGGCAACCGGACCTATCTCCTGCAGGACGAGGACGGCCAGATCCTGGAGGGCCACTCGATCTCCGCCGGGCTCGACTATCCCGGCATCGGTCCCGAGCACGCCTTCCTGCATGACGTGGGCCGGGCCGAATACCGCCACGCGACCGACGACGAGGCGCTGGAGATGTTCCAGCTCTGCTCCAGGCTCGAAGGCATCATCCCGGCGCTCGAACCCGCCCACGCGCTCGCGCGCGTGCGCGATCTCGCCACCGAGCTCGGCAAGGACGCGGTGATCCTGATGAACATGTGCGGGCGCGGCGACAAGGACGTGTTCTCCGTCGCCAAGGCGCTGGGCGTGGAGCTGTAGACATGACCCGCCTCACCCCCACCTTCGACCGTCTGAAGTCGGAGGGCAAAGCCGGTTTCGTGGCCTACATCATGGCCGGCGATCCCGACGGCGAGACGACGCTGACGATGATGCACGGCCTCGCCGAAGCCGGCGCGGACGTGATCGAGCTCGGCGTGCCGTTCACCGATCCGATGGCCGACGGGCCGACGATCCAGCGCGCGGCCCTGAGGGCCCTGGACGGCGGCATGACGCTGCGCCGCGTGCTCGAACTGGTCGACGCATTCCGCGAGACCGACGACACCACCCCGGTCGTGCTGATGGGCTATGCCAACCCGTTCCACGCCTACGGCTTCGGCGAATTCGCGCGCGCCGCCGCGCGCGCCGGCGCGGACGGGGTGATCTGCGTCGACCTGCCGCCGGAAGAGGACACCGAGCTGCGCGAGGGGCTGAAGGCGAACGGGCTTTCCCTCATCCGCCTCGCCACGCCGACGACCGACGATGCGCGCCTGCCCCGCGTCGTGGAGGACACCTCCGGCTTCGTCTATTACGTCTCCACCACCGGCGTGACCGGGGCCGGCGTCGGGGAAACCGCGGTCGTCTCCGGCGCGGTCGAGCGGGTGCGCAAGGCGGCAAACTTGCCCGTCGCGGTCGGTTTCGGTGTAAGAACCCCGGAGCGCGCTGCCGAGATCGCCAGGGTGGCCGACGCGGTCGTGGTGGGCTCGGCGATCGTCGACGCGCTCGATGCCGGCGGACCGGAGCTCGCCCTGCAGCTGGCGAAGACACTGGCTGACGCGGCCCATTCGGCACGCTAGAACTGGCCCGAGCAGACAAGGACCTACCATGAGCTGGCTTTCCAGGATCACCCCGCCCGGCGTCCAGAAGATCTTCGCCAAGCGCGACACGCCCGAGAATCTCTGGGTGAAATGCCCGCGCTCGGGCGAGATGGTGTTCCACAAGGACCTCGAGGCCGGGATGTACGTCACCCCGGCGGGCCATCACATGCGCATCGGTCCGGACCTGCGCTTCAGATACACGTTCGACGGCGAATGGGAGAGCGTGCCGACCCCCGAGGTCGCGAAGGATCCGCTGAAGTTCAAGGACGACAAGCCCTATACCAGCCGCCTTGCCGCCGCGCGCAAGAAGACCGGGCGCGACGACGCCATGGCCATCGGGGTCGGACGCATCGACGGCGTGGAGACCACCGTGCTCGTGCAGGACTTCGCCTTCATGGGCGGCTCGCTCGGCATGGCCGCGGGCGAAGCCTTCATCAAGGCCTGCGAGACCGCCGTGCAGCGCCGTACGCCGATGGTGGTGTTCACTGCCGCGGGCGGCGCGCGCATGCAGGAAGGCGCGCTCTCCCTGATGCAGATGCCCCGCACCACGCTCGGCGTGCAGATGCTGAAGGACGCCAAGCTGCCCTATATCGTCGTGCTGACCGACCCCACGACCGGCGGGGTGACGGCCTCTTACGCGATGCTGGGCGACGTGCACATCGCCGAACCGGGCGCGCTGATCGGCTTCGCCGGCCCGCGCGTCATCGAGCAGACCATCCGCGAAAAGCTGCCGCCCGGCTTCCAGCGCTCCGAATACCTTCTGGAAAAGGGCATGGTCGACAAGGTCGTCGATCGCCGCGACCTGCCCCGCGTGCTCGGAAACCTCCTGCGCACCCTGCTGAAGCGCCCCGAGCGGCGTCAGCGCCCGGCGGCCGAACAGGTGCCCGCCCCGCGTGCGAGCGAGGTCCAGCCCGCCCCCGGCGGTAATGGCGCGGGCCAGGAACACTAGGCCAGGAACGTTAGGAAAGCTCCATGACCGACCGGTCGCCGGAGACGATCGAGGCCGCCCTGGCGCGCCTCGCGCGCCTGCACCCCAAGAAGATCGATCTCTCGCTCGACCGCATCGAGCGCCTGCTCGATGCACTGGGCCGGCCGCAGGACCGCCTGCCACCGGTGATCCACATTGCGGGCACCAACGGCAAGGGGTCGACCGCCGCCTTCCTGAAGGCCATGTTCGAGGCGCAGGGCGAGCGCGTGCACGTCTACACCTCGCCCCATCTGGTGCGCTTCAACGAGCGCATCACGCTGGCCGGCGAGAGCGTCGGGGACGCGGCTCTGCGCGAGGCGTTCGCCCGCTGCGAGGCGGCCAATGACGACAATCCCATCACCTTCTTCGAGATCACGACGGCGGCCGCCTTCCTGCTGTTCTCCGAAACGCCCGCAGACCGGTTGATCCTGGAGACCGGGCTCGGCGGACGGGTGGATGCCACCAACGTGCTGCCTGCCCCGCAGGTGACCGTGATCACGCCGGTCAGCCTCGACCACCGGGAATTCCTCGGCGACACGGTGGCGGCCATCGCCGCGGAGAAGGCCGGCATCGTCAAGCGCGGCCGCCCGCTCGTGATCGGTCCCCAGCACGACGAGGCGCTCGACGCGATCCTCGCCCGCGCGCGCGCCTTCGCGGCGCCGGTTTATCTCTGGGGCCAGGATTTCCGCGCCTATCCCGAGCATGGCCGCCTGGTCTACGAGGAGGAGGAGCTGCTCTGGGACCTGCCCGCACCCGGTCTCGTCGGCTCGCACCAGACGGCCAACGCGGCAGTCGCGATCAAGGCAGCCCGGCTGGCGGGGCTCTCCGAGGAGGCCGCGCGCAAGGGCCTGCCCGCCGCGCGCTGGCCGGCCCGGCTGCAGCGCCTCACCGGCGGGCCACTGCACGAGGTCGCCGCGCGCCACGGCGCCGCGCTCTGGCTCGACGGGGGCCACAACCCGGCCGCGGCCGAGGTCCTCGCCGCGAGCCTGGGCGAGCTGGAATCGGCCGAGGAGCGCCCGCTCGTCCTCGTCTGCGCCTTTTCGGCCAACAAGGACGCGGAGGCCTTCTTCTCCTATTTCGAGGGGCTCGCGAGCCGCGTCGTCGCGGTGACGTTCTCGGGCGGTCGCGAAGGCGCGAAAAGCGCGCAGGAGACCGCCGACGCGGCGCGCGCGGCCGGCATCCCCGCACAGACCGCCGCCGGGCTCGTGGAAGCCATCCACGATGCCTGCGAGGACTACGACCATCCCCGCATCCTGATCTGCGGCTCGCTCTATCTCGCCGGCGAGGTGCTCGCGCTGGGGACCGGGGAGAGCGTCACGGCAACGCCGGGCTAGGTCTTCGCCGTGTTTGCGCCCGCCGCATCAAGCCTCGCTCCGCGAAAGCCGAGCGCCAGAAGCGCCGCGGCGCAGGCGCCGAGCGTGGCGAGCAGCACCCAGGCCACGTCGGTCTCGATCCCGGCCCCGTGTCGGGCGAGATAGACCCCGACCGCCGCCGCGATCAGCCCCGCCCCGATGAAGCAGAGCGCGCGGCGCACCGTGTCGCGCCCGGACGCGGCAAGACCCGCGGCAAGCACCAGCACGAGCCCGAGCCAGAAGATCGCCGTCAGCACCGGGCCGGAGAGACCCAGCGTCGCCGCGAGCAGGACCAGGGCGGTGATCGCGGGGGTTCCCCAGACCACGCCGGTCCACACCCGTTCCAGGCGCGGGCTCGGCCTGCCGCGCTCGGCGCGCTTCATGAGCCAGATATTGACCCCCGTCGCGACCACGACGCACAGCGTGATGCCGAGCAGGATATAGCCGATCTTGACCGCCACGCCGCCGAACCAGCCGAAATGCAGCGAGTAGACCGAGGCGGTCACCTGCTGGCCGACCGGTCCGTCGGCGAGCCCCATCTGGCCGGTGAGATTGCCCTGCGCGTCGAAGAAATAGTTCTCGCCATAGATCAGCCGGCGCGGATGCTGGGTGAGGATCTCCAGGCTCTGACCCGCCGTGGCCGGGTCGTGATAGCTGACGAACCAGGGGCGCAGATCGGGATGCTGGCGCTCCATCGTGCGCAGGGCCGCGGCCGCGTCGTAGAGCGGCGCGGGCGTCTGCGGCCCCTCGCTCTCGCTGCCGAAGATCGGCGCGTAGAAGGCCTCGATATCGCCCTCGTGGAAGAGCTCGGCGTTGAGCACCGCGACGATGGTCGCCATGCCGAGCAGGGCGCCGGTGAGCCCGATCGTGAAGTGGAAGGGCGAGGCCCAGACGCTGAGCCGGTTGTGGATGTCGGCCTCGCGCAGGCGCGGCGCGCCGGACAGGCGCAGCGCGAAGGCGTCCCGGAACACGCGCGGATGGGCAAGGAAGCCGGTCACCACCAGCCCGGCCATGACCGCGCCGAGCGCGCCGACGAGCGTCAGCCCGATCACCTGGGGAAGATGCAGGTAGTAGTGCAGGTCCAGCAGGAAGTCGGTGAAGGGGTGGGAGACCGGCTCGAGCAGCGCGCCGTCCGGGCCCACATAGACCGTCTCGTCCTCCACGGTGAGCTGCATACGCGGCATGTCGGGGACCGGAAGGCTCGTATAGAGGTGGTGGACATCCTCCCCCTCCGCCGTGGCGAGTCCGGCCTGAAGCGCGCTCATCACCGTGTCCGGCGCGACGGTCTCGTACTCGGGGATGTGGGGCTGCTCGAAGCGCGAGATCTCGGCGTGGATCACCGCGATCGTGCCCGACACCGACAGGATGTAGAGCAGCGCGCCGGCGACGAGCCCCATCACCGAATGCGCATCGAGCATGCGCGCCACGAGCCGCTTGGGCAGGTCGGGCCAGAGTGTCCGGGTCATGGGCGGCTCCTCAGGCGAATGCCAGCGTTGCCAGGCCGCCGGCGGCGATCGCGCCGCCGATCAGACCGGCGCGCCAGCGCAGCGGGAAATCCAGAACGGCAAGCGTGGTCAGCGCGGCGAACAGGATCGGGACGAAGAACAGGATCAGCGCGAGCCGGTCGGCCTCGGTGGCCGCGACATGCGCAAGGCCGGCATAGGCCGGCACCGAGAGCAGGATGGAGGCCGCGAGCGCGCCGGGGCCGGCGATGGCGAACACGCCGAGCCGGCGCAGGACGAGGCCGCGCGAGGGCGGCGGGGCGGGTTGCCCGGGATCGCGCAGGGCCCGCTCGCGCCGGGCGCCTGCATTGCCTCCCGTCGCGAGCACCAGGGCGATGGCGATCAGAGAGAGCGCGAGCACGAGCTGGGAGACGCCGCGGTCGGCACCGCTGGCGACGATCCAGAACGGCAGGCTCGCCAGCACCAGCGCCCAGCCGGCGACGAGCGCCCCGGTGTGGCGCACGTTGCGCCGCGCCCAGGCCCGGCGCAGGGCGAATACGCCGAGGCCGCAGAGCAGCGCTGCCAGGGCGTAGAGTGCGATCGCCATGTCTGCCCTCCTCGGAAAGCGGGAACGGGCCGCGAGGCGATCGCGGCCCGTCCTGCGAGGTCTAGAAGCTGTAGGTCAGGCGTGCCACCGCCGTGCGCTCCACGCCCGGGAAGCAGTCCCCGCGCGACAGGCAGGTCGCGAAGTACTCCTCGTCGAACAGGTTGCGCACGCTCAGCGTCAGGTCCCAGGCCTCCGCCTCGTAGCCGACCATGGCATCGACGAGCGTGTAGCCGTCCGTGGTCACCGCATCCGCCCCGTCATGGCTGTCGCCGACATAGCGCACGCCGAGGCCGGACTTGAAGCCCTGCCAGGCGCCGCTCGGGCGGTAGCCGAGCCAGGCCGAGACCTGGTGATCGGGCACGCTGGCGAGATTGAAGCCGGCGGCATTCTCGCTGTTGAGCTGGCTGGCGTTGAACTCGACCGTGAAGTCGCCGAGGGCCGCCAGCGCCTCGAGTTCGGCGCCCTGCACGCGTACCTCGCCGGTCTGTACCGAGAACCCGGGATTGTTCGCGTCCGGCTGCAGCAGGTTGGACTGCTCGATGTCGAACACGGCAAAGGAGATGAGGCCGGGGAAGCTGCCCGGCTCGTACTTCACGCCGAGTTCGTACTGGGTGCCTTCCTCCGGATCGAAGGGCGAGCCGTCGAAGGCGGTGCCGACGATGGGCTCGAAGCTTTCCGCATAGCTGACATAGGGCATCACGCCGTTCTCGAAGCGGTACATGACCGCGGCGGTCGCCGAGACGGCGTCGTCCTCCTGGGTCGTATATCCGTTGTCGGTCTCAACCCGGTCCGAGCGCAGGCCGAGCGTGAAGCGCCAGTTGTCGAGCTCGATATGGTCGTGGACGTAAAGCCCCATGTCCTCGGTGGAATTGACCGGGGCGTCGAACCAGAACCGGTCGAGCGTCGCCTCGTCGGGGAAGTTGCCGTATTCGGGATCGAACATGTTGATCCAGAACGCATCGCCGAAGCCCGCATCCGGCCCGCCGGTCGCGAAGTCGTAGCCCAGCGCATAGGCGTAGGCGAAGTCGTTCTCGGTCGTCACGTCCTGGTAGAAGGCGCCGGCCAGCAGGCGGTGCTCGGCGCGCCCGGTGGTGAATTCCGCGCGCAGGCGCGCATCGGTGCCGAATTGCTGCGTCCAGGCGTCCGAGCGGTAGAAGGTGCGCGGCACGGTGCCGTTCCCGTAGAGCGAGCCGTCCGGGTTGAAGACCCAGCGATTGCCGCCGATATAGGACGGCCAGGCCTGGTTGTAGTCCGCGCCCGACGCGGTGTAGCGGCTGGTGACCTCGAGCGTGACGTTCGCGTTGAGGTCATAGCTGCCCAGCAGGGTCAGCGAGCCCGAGGTCATGTCGAACCGGTTGAAGTCCGGCTCGCCGGCATAGAAATCGGGATCGATGAATTCACCGTTCGGGGCGGGCTCGTGCGTGCCCTCCAGATGCAGGAACTGGTGGCCGGCATCGCCGCGCCGCTCCTGGTAGTTGGCGATCAGCGTGATCTGCGAACGATCGTTGGGACGCCAGGTCAGCGAGGGCGAGACGGCGAGCGCGTCGTCCTGGACGAAGTTGATCTGGGTGTCGCTCTCCCGCACCAGGCCCAGGAGGCGGAAGGCGAGCGTGTCGTTCGTGCCTGGCACCGGCCCTGTGAAGTCGACCCCGACCTGGCGGCGGTTGAAGTTGCCGACCTCGAGCATGAGCTGGCTGGAGGGATCGAACTCGGGACGCTTGGTCACGACGTTGACCAGGCCGCCCGGAGAGCCCTGGCCGTAGAGCACCGCGGCCGGGCCTCGCAGGATCTCGACCTGCTGCAGGAAGAAAATCTCCGGCCGCGTATCGTTGTAGAAGCCGAAATGGCTCTGCAGGCCGTCCTGGTACTCCGGCACGTCGAGGCCGCGCACCTTGATCCAGTCGCCGCGCGTGTCGAAGCCGTAGACCTGGCCGAAGGCGCCCGGCGTGTACAGGAAGGCGTCGTCGAGATCGAGCGCGCCCTTGTCGAGGATGTCCTGCAGGCTCTCCACCGAGATCGAGCGGGCGGTCTCCGCGATCGGAACGCCGGTCTTGCCGGCCGTGGTCTCGATCACCGACCCCTGGACGACGATGACGTCTTCCGGCTCGGCATCGGCATTGGCGAAGGCGACGGGCAGGGCCAGCAGCGAGACGCCGGCGGCCAGGACGGAACGCAGCGAGGCGCGCGCGAAGGACATGAGAGACTCCCGAAAAGGCAAGGGTTCACAAAGATGTGAGCCTCCTAGTGAGAATAGTTCGCATAGTCAATCGCGATATCGGGCATCGTGCAGTGATTTTTCCTCGCTGGCCTGCATCTGATAAGTGGTCGCGTGACATCTTTCTCCGGGGTGCACTCTCTCGGGGAAGGGCCGTGTCATGCGTCTGCTATCCATCCTCGCCGGTCTGCTCGCGGGACTTCTGCTGCTTGGCGCGATCGCCACGCGCTGGGCGGACGCGACCGCGATCTCGGCGCTGCTGCCGACCCGGATCGCGTCGATCATGGCGGGGCTCGGGGCGGGCGTGCTGGGGCTCGCCTGCGCCGCACGCGCGGGACGCCATGGGTGGGCGGTAGCCCTGATCGTCATTGTCGCCGCCCTTGCCAACGCACTCCCGGTGAGCTGGCCCTATCGCTCCAGCGATATCGTGTTCGCGTCCGGTGAGATCGAACTGGAAGGGACTGTCTTCCGTCCGGTCGGGGAGCCGGTGGCGGGGGTCGTCTTCCTGCACGGCTCCGGGCCCGAGACCCGGCGGGCCTTCGCCTATCACGCCAAGCAGCTTGCCCGGCGCGGCATCGCGGCCTTTGCTTATGACAAGAGGGGCACCGGCGGGTCGCAGGGCTCGAGCTGGGTTCATTACGAGGTGCTGGCCGGCGACGCGGCAGCTGCCCTTTCCGCGCTGGAGGCGGCGTTTCCTTCGCTCGCCGGGCGGAGCGGCTATTTCGGGCACAGCGAAGGCGGTTGGGTGGTACCGGTTGCCGCGGCTCTGGAGCGGCCGGCCTTCATCGTGGTCACCGGCACGACGCCTATGACCCCGGCGGAACAGGTGCTCTACCAGTCCGTCAGCGAAGTCACGGCCGGCTATGGCGAGGAAGCGGGCGGACGCGCGCGGGCCCTGCAGCACGATGTCCTCGAGTACCAGCGCAGCGGTCGCGCGCGCGAGGGTCTAGAGGCCGATCTCATCGCGGCCTCGGACGAGCCCTGGTTCGATGCCGCCCGTCTGCCCGACCGGCTCTACGAGCACGCCGACTATGCCTGGTGGACCTCGGTGATGGATTTCGATCCCGCGCCGTGGTGGGCACGCGTCGAAGCCCCGGTGCTCGCGGTGTGGGGTGGACGGGACGATCGCAGCGATCCGCGCCAGAGCCTCGACGGGTTGTCCGAACTCGTCGCCAGCCCGTTCGAGGCGGAGATCTATCCCCTCGCCGATCACATGGTGCTCCTCTGGCCAAACAGCGAAGACGTGCCCCCGCCCGCCTTCCCGGAGGGATTCATGGGTCGTGTCGCCGACTGGATCGAGCAGCAGACCCGGTAGACGAAAAAGGCCGGAGCGCGGCGCGCCCCGGCCTCTTCCTCGTTTCACGCGAACCGGTTCAGGCGAGCTTCTTCAGCTCGTCGACGAGATCGGTCTTCTCCCAGGAGAAGCCGCCGTCCGCGTCCGGGGTACGCCCGAAATGGCCGTAGGCCGCGGTGCGTGCGTAGATCGGCTTGTTGAGCTGGAGATGGGTGCGGATGCCGCGCGGCGAGAGATCGACCAGCTGGCGCAGCGTCTTCTCCAGCTTCTCCTCGTCGACATTGCCGGTGCCGTGCGTGTCGACATAGACCGACAGCGGCTTGGCGACGCCGATCGCATAGGACAGCTGGATCGTGCACTTCCTGGCCAGGCCCGCTGCGACCACGTTCTTGGCCAGATAGCGCGACACATAGGCCGCCGAACGGTCGACCTTGGTCGGATCCTTGCCCGAGAACGCGCCGCCGCCGTGCGGGGCCGCGCCACCATAGGTGTCGACGATGATCTTGCGGCCGGTGAGCCCCGCATCCCCGTCGGGGCCGCCGATCACGAACTTGCCCGTCGGGTTCACGTAGAACTCGTCCTCGGGCGGGAACCAGCCCTCCGGCAGGACCCGCTTCACGATCGGGCGCACCAGCTCGCGGATGTCGTCGAGCTTCACCCCGTCACGGTGCTGGGTGGAGACCACCACGGAGGTCACGCCGACCGGCTTGCCGTTCTCGTAGCGCAGCGTGACCTGGGACTTCGCGTCGGGCTCGAACTCGGGGCGCTCGCCCGATTTCCTCAGGCGCGCCATCTCCTTCAGGATCTGGTGCGAATACAGGATCGGGGCCGGCATCAGCTCGGGCGTCTCGTCGGTGGCGAAACCGAACATGATGCCCTGGTCGCCCGCGCCCTCCTCGGTATAGCTGCCCGTACCCTCGTCCACGCCCTGCGCGATGTCGGCGGACTGCTCGTGCAGGAAGTTGGTGAAGTTGGACTCCTTCCAGTGGAAGCCGTCCTGCTCGTAGCCGATGTCCTTGACCGCGGCGCGCGCGGCGGCCTCGATCTCGTCGTTGTCGATCTCGGCCGCGCACCGGATCTCGCCGGCCAGGACGATCTGGTTGGTCGTCGTCAGCGTTTCGCAGGCCACGCGCGCGACCGGGTCCTTGGACAGGAAGAGATCGACGATCGTATCGGAGATACGGTCGCAGACCTTGTCCGGATGGCCTTCGGAAACGGACTCGCTGGTGAAGAGGTAGCTGGATCGCGCCACGGTTTCGGGCTCCCATATAAAGATTGCTTTATATGGCGGGCTGTAAAGCCTATCGCGGAGCCGAAAGCAAGGGCAAAGGCGAAATCAGGCCTGTTCGGACTCGGCGGCCTGGGCCTCGGCTTCCTCGGCCGCGAGCGTGCGCACCAGCTCCAGGATGCGGCGGCGCACCTTGGAGTCGCGGATCCGGGCGAAGGCCTGGGCCAGCTGCACGCCGTCCGCGGACTGGATGAAATCGTCGATGATCGGGGTCTGGTCGCCTTCCGCGAAACCGGGCTGGTTCAGGGTTTCCGAAACGCCCTCGTAGAAAAAGGACACCGGGACGTCGAGCACCCGGGCAAGGGTCCAGAGCCGGCCGGCGCCGATCCGGTTGGCGCCCCGCTCGTATTTCTGGACCTGCTGGAAGGTGACACCCAGCTCCTCGCCGAGCTTTTCCTGGCTCATGTTGAGCAGCTGGCGGCGGAGCCGCACGCGCGAACCGACATGCCGGTCAATCGCGTTCGGGCCGCGGGGGTTCGTGCTCATGATCTCGTAATCCTTGTAACCAAACTACCACGTGAGTCTACCACACCTCGCCTGGACTGCCGCAAACGGCCGGGCGTCATCGCGCCGATCTCCGCCTGCGACGACCGAGCGGCAAGACATGTACTAGTAATAGCACGAGTCCCAGCGCGGTAACCCAGGGTGAATCACCCCTGTTTGCGTAGAACGGTTTATCGGCCGCTGCAAGTATCGGAATATCCAGCGCTTCACTGGACTTGAGACCTGAAAGTTGCAGCCCTCGCCCGAGAGGATCGACGAGCCCGGAAACGCCCGCTGAAGCTGCCCGCACCAGAGGCAGGCCGGTCTCGATCGCGCGGTAGCGCGCGATATTGTAATGCTGGTAAGGCCCGGTCGAGGCGCCGTACCAGGAATCGTTCGAGATGTTCAGCAGCCACGCGGCCTCGGAGGCGGCCTCGCGGACATAGCCCGAATAGATCACCTCGTAGCAGATCAGCGGCGCGAAGACCGGCAGGCCCCCGAGCGCGATTCGGGCCGCACCGCTGCCCGGCGACAGGAAAGGCGAATTCGTGGACAGCGACTGGAATCCGAAAATCTCGGTCAGGGGGCGGATCGGATTGCCCTCGCCGAAGGGGACCAGCCGGGTCTTGTCGTAGGTCGCGGCGAGAACCGGTCCCTGCGCGGTGAAGTCCAGCACTGCGAGCGCGTTGTAATACAGATAGGGCAGCGCCCCGGTCTCGGCCCGGGTCGCGCCGAGGATCAGCGTCTCGCCGGGAAGGACGCCGGCCATGCGGTCGATCAGGTCGGGTTCGCGCAGGGTCAGCGCGGGCAGCGCGCCCTCCGGCCAGATCACCGCGTCGATGCGGTCGAGACCAGGCGCGGCCGACAGCTCGAGATAGGCCTCCAGCATGGCGTGCCGGTTCTCGTAGCGGCGCTCGGACTGGGCGATGCCCAGCTTGACCACGCGCACGGCGTAGCCGGTCTCCTCGACGGGCGTCCGCGCCAGGCGCAGCTCCCCGAACCCGATCAGGCCGGCGAGGGCGAGCACGCCGAACACCGGCGGCAGAGCGCGCGCCGCCCGGCTCCCGCTCCCGTCGAGCGCAGCCGGGCTTGCCAGGATGAGCAGGGTCGCCGCCGACAGGCCCATGGTCCCGACGAGGCTCGCGGCCTGGCTCACAGCGCCCCCGGCTTCCCAGACATGGCCCGGCAGGTTCCACGGAAAGCCCGAGAGCCAGCTCGCCCGGGCGAACTCCACCGCCGTGAACAGCGCCGCGAAGGTCACGACGCGCCCCGGGCCGGGCCGGGACAGGCGGGCGTAGAGCGCGCCCGCCACGCCCCAGAACAGCGCGAGCCCGGACGGCATCGCGATCAGCGGGACCCAGAAGAAGCCGGCATAGACCCCGCCGCGTTCGAGGAAGGCGTTCGCGACCCAGAACGTGCCGGCCAGGAAAGCCCCGGCGGCGAAGCACCAGGCGCGCCAGAAGCCTCCCTTTAGCGGGGCTGGCGACCGGCGCGCATCGTCGAGCATGAGAACCAGCAGGCAGAGCGCGATGAGATAGGCGGGCTGGACATGGAAGGGTGCGAAGCCGAGCACGCTCACCGCGCCGGCCAGGAACAGGATCGCGCCGGCCCGCACGCCCGTCTGCGCGCGCAGGGCGGCGCGCGCGCGGCGCCAGGCCTTCGGCGCGCCGGCCACTATTTTCCGGCCATGTCGGCCTGCGGCTCGGGCTCGCAGGGGCGCACGCGCAGCCGCTTGATGCGGCGCGGATCGGAATCGAGCACCTCGAACTCGAAACCGGAAGGGTGACGAATCACCTCGCCGCGCTCCGGGATGCGCCCTGCGAGCATGAAGACGAGGCCGCCGAGGGTGTCGACATCCTCCTCCTCCTCCTCGGTCGCGACCTCGCGCCCGACCGTCTCCTCGAAATCCTCGATCGGCGCGCGCGCGTCGGCCTCCCAGCAATCGGGGCCCTTGGCCTTGATCGCCGGCGTCAGACTCTCGTCGTGCTCGTCCTCGATGTCTCCGACGATGGGTTCGAGCAGGTCCTCCAGCGTGACGAGGCCGTCGGTGCCGCCGAACTCGTCGACGACCAGCGCCATGTGCATGCGCCGGCTCTGCATGCGCAGGAGCAGGTCCGTCGCGCGCATCGAGGGCGGGGCGTATAGCAGCGGCCGGCGGATCTGCGGCAGGATTCTTCGCTCGGCCCAGTCGCTCGGGCGGTTGCCCTGCGCGTCGCCCGCGAGATGGCCGATCACGTCCTTGATGTGGGCGACCCCGATGGGGTCGTCCAGCGTGTCGCGATAGATGGGCAGGCGGGAATGGGCCGCTTCGGCGAAGATCTTGGCCAGCTCGGCGAGCGGGGTATCCACCTCGATGGCGATGATGTCGGCGCGCGGCACCATCACGTCGTCCACGCGCAGCTGGTCGAAGGCCTGCGCGTTGGCGAGCAGGGCATTGGCCGGGAGCGGCGCAGGCTCGGAGGTGCTGACGGTCTCGCCCGTCCCGTTGCGCGCCGAGAAGGCGCCGCGCAGGCGGGCGATCAGACTTCGAGATTGCGGGTCGTCGTCACTCATTCTCTTACGGGGCTCAAATACGGGTCCGCGATCCCGATCTCGGACAGCGCCTCGGTCTCGAGGGCTTCCATGGCCGCGGCATCGTCCTCGTCCTCATGGGTATAGCCGTTGAGGTGCAAGAATCCATGCAGCGCAAGATGGGCGGCCCGGTCGAGAAGCGCAATACCCGCCGCCTCCGCCTCTTCGAGACAGGTTTCGTAGGCGAGCGCGATATCGCCCGGATAGCCTTCGCTTTCCGGGGCGGGGAAGGCGAGCACGTTGGTCGGCCTGTCCTTGGACCGGTACTGGGCGTTGAGCGCCCGGACCGTCCCGTCGCAGGTGAACAGGATCACGGCGGTTCCCTCGCGCACGCTCTCCATGCGCGCGATCGCCTTCACGATCGCGGCCCGGCACGTGGCCTCCAGCCCGTCGACCGCGTTCCAGGGCTCGTGATCGGTGACGAATTCGACCGGATCGCTCATCGTTTCACATCCGCGCGCTCATAGGCATCGACGATGCGCGCGACGAGATCGTGGCGCACGACGTCGGCCCTCGTAAAGCGGTGAACCGCAATGCCCTCGACATGTTCCAGGATGCCGAGCGCGTGGGCGAGCCCGGAGGGCTCGCGCGGATGCAGGTCGGTCTGGGAGGGATCGCCGGTGATCGCCATGCGCGACCCTTCCCCGAGCCGGGTCAGGACCATGCGCATCTGGGCCACGGTGGCGTTCTGGGCCTCGTCGCAGATGATGAAGGCGCGATTGAGCGTGCGCCCGCGCATGAAGGCGAGCGGAGCGACCTCCACCCGGCCCTCCTCGCGCATCTTCTCCGACAGCTTCTGGCCGAGCGCGTCGCGAAGCGAATCCCAGATCGGCAGGAGATAGGGATCGATCTTCTCCGAAAGGTCGCCGGGCAGGAAGCCGAGCCGCTCGCCGGCCTCGACCGCCGGGCGCGTGATCACCAGGCGCTCGATCTCGCCGAGCGCCAGCTGGGCCGCGCCATAGGCGACCGCGAGCAGGGTCTTGCCGGTTCCGGCCGGGCCGACCCCGAAGACCATGTCGTAATCGCGCGCGTTCTTGAGCATGCGGATATAGGCGCGCTGGCCGTCCGTGCGTCCCGCGAAGCTCGTCCCGCGCGGCACCCGGATGACGGCGTCGATCTCGGCCTCGCCCTCTTCCTCGGCCATCACGCTCGCGGCGCGCACCGCGGCCGGGTCGATCTGCAGCCCGTCCCCGGCGCGGGCGTAGAGCGCATTGAGCACGCGCCTGGCCTCGGTGCGGGTGCGGCTGTCCTCGGCGGTGACGACGACCTGGCCGCCGCCGGGCGCTTCCAGGCGCACGCCGAGCTCGCGCTCGATGACGGCGAAGTTCTCGTGACCGGGTCCGGCCACGGCCCGCACGGTCTCGGCATCGTCGAAATGCAGGGTCTCGGACGCGGCGCGCTTCGCGCGGCGGGGCTTGGCGGAACGGCTCACGCGGCGCTTCTCTTCCCGCCCGTCAGGCGTCCGGCAAGCGCGTTCCTGGAGGCCGAGACGATCTCGACCTCGGCGATCTGGCCGATCAGGCTTTCCGGCCCATCGCAGTGAACCGCCTGGAGATAGGGGCTGCGCCCTGAGATCTGGCCGTCGTGGCGGCCCGTGCGCTCGAACAGCACCGGCAGGGCCTTGCCGACCATGGAGCGGTTGAACGCTTCCTGCTGCTCGCCCAGCAGCGCCTGCAGGCGGGCCAGACGCTCGGACGCGACTGCCTCGTCGACCTGCGCGCCGAGGCTCGCCGCGGGCGTGCCGGGGCGGCGCGAATACTTGAAGGAGAAGCAGGCGGCGTACCCGACCTGGCGCACCAGATCCATCGTGGCCTCGAAATCGCCCTCGGTCTCGCCGGGAAAGCCGACGATGAAGTCGCCGGAAATGGCGATATCCGGCCGGGCCTGGCGCAGTCGCTCGATGATGGCGAGATACTCCTCGGCGCTGTGCTTGCGGTTCATGGCCCGAAGGATCCGGTCCGAGCCCGACTGAACCGGAAGATGGAAGTAGGGCATCAACTTCGCCTCGTCGGCAAAGGTTTCGATGAGCTCCTCGTCCATGTCCTTCGGGTGGGAGGTGGTGAAACGGATACGCTCGATGCCGCCGATCAGGGCGAGATGGCGCACCAGCCGCCCGAGCCCCCACGTGCCGTCCGCCTCGTGTCCCGAGGGGGCCTGGCCGTGAAAGGCGTTGACGTTCTGTCCCAGCAGCGTCACCTCGCGCACGCCCTTGGCCGCGAGCGCGCGCACCTCGGCGACGATCTGGTCGACCGGGCGCGACCATTCCGCCCCGCGCGTGTAGGGCACGACGCAGAAGGTGCAGAACTTGTCGCAGCCCTCCTGCACGGTGACGAAGGCGGTATAGCCCTCGATCTGGCGGTCGGGCGTCGCGAGGGCGTCGAACTTCTCTTCCACCTCGAACTCGGTGTCGAGCGCCTCGCCGCGCCCGCGATGCACGCTGGCGATCAGCTCGGGCAGCTTGTGATAGGTCTGCGGACCGACGACCAGGTCGACCACAGGCGCGCGGCGCTGGATCTCCGGGCCCCCGGCCTGGGCGACGCAGCCCGCGACCGCCACCGTCATCGGCGCGCCGGAGGCGGCCTTCTCCTCCTTCAGCGGCTTCAGCCGCCCGAGTTCGGAATAGACCTTCTCGGCCGCCTTCTCGCGGATGTGGCAGGTGTTCAGGATGACCAGGTCCGCGCCCTCGGGGCTGTCGCTCGGCTCGTAGCCGAGCGGGGTCAGCACGTCGCGCATGCGCTCGCTGTCATAGACGTTCATCTGGCACCCGTAGGTCTTGATGAACAGCTTCTTGCGTCCGCGCTGCGGCGCCGGAGTGACGGTCGTGTCGGTCATCGCGTCCAAGCCGGCCTCCTCGCCGGCACATACAAACGGCCAAAGCCCGCGCAGGGCGGGCTTGTCCACGGGCTTTATCTATAGGAGCGGGACGCCGCGCGGAAGGGGGCGCGGGTGCAATCGTCCTACTTCTCCTCGTCCTTCAGCGGCACGCCGTAGAGTTCGAGGCGGTGATCAACGAGCTTGTAGCCGAGCTTCTTGGCGATCGCGACCTGCAGGCGCTCGATCTCCTCGTCGACGAATTCCAGCACCTCGCCGGATTTCAGGTCGATGAGATGGTCGTGATGCTCTTCCGGGGCTTCCTCGTAGCGCGAGCGGCCGTCGCGGAAGTCGTGGCGCTCGATGATGCCGGCCTCCTCGAACAGGCGCACCGTGCGGTAGACGGTGGCCAGCGAGATGCGCGGATCCTCGGCCGCGGCGCGCCGGTGCAGCTCCTCGGCGTCGGGATGGTCGTCGGACAGCGAGAGCACGCGCGCGATGACGCGGCGCTGCTCGGTCATGCGCAGGCCCTTCTGGACGCAGATTTTCTCGATGCGGTCGGGCAAGCTCTCCTCCCGTGCGCTCATGTGCGGGCCTCCGGCGTTGAGTGTCCTGTATGCCGGCGGGTGCGGCAATGTGTCCACCTGCCCCCGCCTGCCGCCTATATGGGTTCAGCCGAGCGGCTTGTCCATCAAAACGGCATCGCTGCCGTCGCGGTAATAGCCCTTCCGCCGTCCGCTCGTGCGATAGCCGGCGCGGCTGTAGAGGCCGATCGCGGCCTCGTTGGCCGCGGAGACCTCCAGGAACAGGCGCTGCGCGCCCTGCGCCGCGGCGGTGGTTTCGGCCGACTGCAGCAGCGCCTCGCCGAGCCCGGTGCGCCGGAACTGCGGCCGCACGCAGAGCGTCAGCAGCTCGGCCTCGCCCGCGATCGCGCGGATCAGGGCAAAACCCGCCGGCTCGCCCTCCTCGCTCATCACCACGGCGCGCACGCCGGGCGAGGCCAGCAGATCGCGGATATCCGCCTCGCTCCAGCCCCTCTCGAAGCTCGCCGCGTGCAGCGCCGCGAGCAGGCCGGCACCTTCCAGGCCGAGGAGGCTGACGGCAGGATTGGCGGGCTCTAGGCTCATTCGGTCCTGGCGATTGGAGGCGGTGGACATGAATTCGTTCGCGGCGGTCATCTTCGACTGCGACGGCGTGCTGGTAAACTCCGAGGTCATCGCCGTGAAGGCGGAGATGGCAGCGCTCGCCGGTATCGGGCTCGACTACGCGCCGGACGTCTTCACCGAGCGGTTCCTCGGCCTGCCCGAGCGCGATTTCGAGGCCGCGCTGGATGCCGATCACCGCGCGCGCTTCGGCGACGGCCTGCCCGCGGGCTTCTTCGAAGACCTGCATCGCGGCAAGCACGCCGCCATGGAGCGCGGGATCGCCGCGATCGAGGGCGTGGAGGCCTTCGCGCGAAGCCTCGCCGTTCCGATGGCCGTCGCCTCCTCGGCCGGGGTGGAGAGCCTTGCCATGAAGCTGCGCGTCGCCGGGCTCGATGCGCTGTTCGCCCCGCACGTCTATTCGGCCGACCTCGTCGCGCGCGGCAAGCCGGCCCCGGACCTGTTCGAGCACGCCGCCGGCAGGCTCGGCGCCGATCCGGCCGCCTGCCTCGTCATCGAGGACAGCGTGAACGGGGTGAGGGCCGCGATCGCGGCCGGGGCGGTGTGCTGGGGCTTCACCGGCGGCGGGCACTGCCCGCCGGGCCACGACGAGCGCCTGCTGGCAGCCGGCGCGCACGCCGTCCACGGCGGCTTCGCCGCGATCGCCGCAGCCTACGCCTCCACCCCGCCGGGCAGCTTCGCGTCCGGCGGGCGGGCATAGGTCGGGGCCGGCGGGGGCGCGTCGGCGGGCGCCTCTTCGGTGAGCGCCAGCAGGGCGGCAAGCGGCGGGGCGTCGGAGAAATGGGCCGGGTCCGCGCCCAGCAGCGCGGCGCCCGAGCCGGTCATGTCGAGATCGCCGTATTCGATGAATTCGCTGCGCGCGTCCTCCTCCCCGCCGCGCTGCAGCTCGGTCACCGGCTCTCCTTGCGTGAAGATCTGCCAGAGGAGTTCGCCGCGTTTGGCGTCGTGGATGACGGCGAGCGTCTCCCTGCGCTCCGGATCGGCGCCCCGGGCGATGGCCGCGAGCGAGGAAATCCCCACCGCCTTCGCCCCGGTCGCCAGCGCGAGCCCGCGCGCGAAGCTGACCCCGACGCGGGTGCCGGCAAAGCTGCCCGGCCCGGTGGCGACGCCGATACGGTCGAGATCGGCCGGGCTCACCCCCGCCTCGTCCAGCAGATCGCGCACCATCGGCGCGAGCAGTTCGGCATGGCCGCGTCCGATGCGCTCGGCGCGCTCGAACACGGCGCCGTCGCCGCGCTTCACTGCCGCGGCGCACCAGGGACCGGTCGTATCCAGGACGAGGATCATGGGCCCAGTATAGAACCGGGCCTGGTTAACCCGCACCAAAGATTGTCATTTCGCGAGGCCTCGCGCGCCGGCCTACTTCCACAGCCGGCAGACCTCGTCGAAGGTGAAGCGCGGCAGGCGCGGGAAGAGCTTTTCCGTCGTGCCGTAGCCGAGATTGCACAGGAAGTTCGAGCGCCAGCTGCCCATCACCGGGTCGCCGCGGAAGAATTCCTTGTCGACGCCCTCCTTGGAGAAGCCCGACATCGGTCCGCAGTCGAGCCCCAGCGAGCGCGCGGCCAGCATCATGTAGGCGCCCTGCAGCGTGCCGTTCCTGAAGCCGTTGTCGAAGCGGGCCTCGTCGGATTCGAACCACTCCTTGGCCTCGGGCTCGTGCGGGAAGAGCTGGGGTACCTTCTCGTGGAAGTTCCAGTCCCAGGCGACGATCGCCGTGACCGGGGCGGCCTTCACCTTGGGCACGTTCGTCTCGATGAGGTGCGGGATCAGGCGCTCCTTGCTCTCGCCCTTCAGGAAGATGAAGCGCGCCGGACACTGGTTCGCGCTCGTCGGCCCGTACTTGAGAAGATCGTAGAGCGCGTGGATCGTGGAATCGGGCACGTCGCGCTTTTCCCAGGTGTAGAAGGTGCGCGCGCCGCGGAAGAGCTGGTCCAGCGCATGGTCCGGGATCACCCCGTGGCGGTCCTCCAGCGCGAGCGGTTCGCTGTCGGCGTGAGCGGTCTGCGGCATGGGGAGGGCTCCTAGTCAGTACGAATGAGGGTTCGCGCCGACAATAGGTCGCTGCCCCCGTCTTGACCATGGCGCGGCTGGAGAGAAGGCGTTGTCTAGAGGATTCTCCTAGGAACCCGTCGGAGGTTGCCGCGGCACATAGTGAGTCGACTCATTGTGTTTTCTGTCGAGTCGACTCATAAATGTCGTTGGAGACCGCACATGCGCGATCACATCACTGTCTCGATGCCTCACGAGATGGCCGGCTGGCTCAGGGCCACAGCCGGGGCGGCAGATCTCGAAACCGGTCCGTTTGTTCGCATACTACTCGTAGCATTTACCGCGTGGAGACCGTCTCTCCATCGTCAATTGGCCATCTTAGCCGAAGAACGAGAGAGACACCCGGCGCTTGGTAGAATTCGGCTACCTTCAGCTATGAGGCCAAACCGGGTCTATCCGAGGCTTCCGGACGAATTAATCGCGCATCTTTCTAAACTCGCAAACGGACTCGACACGCGTAGTCGGGCAGTTCCGCTTCGGCTACTTTTAAGCGCCTTCAAGCACCGCAACGCCGATCCTCAGCGCGCGCGAGTGTGCGCGCGCCGCCTTGGGAATTTGTTTTCGCCTGAGGCTCATCGCAGAGGAGCCATCAAGCGATGAAACCCAAGTATGACGAAATCGATGCATCTGATCGGAATTCAATTGTTGCCGACTCCCCCAGCGCCGAAGCTCGCTCACTCTATGCAACGCACCTTGCGCTAATATTGGCGGAAGAGCTGTCGACACTTATAAAGTCTGGCATGCCCCCAATCGAAGCTATAAGATACCTAGAAAAGAATAAAATACAGATAATAGAAAAAGTACGAAAGAAAAAATTAATAGACTAACGATAATTATTCTT
Organism: Marinicauda algicola; assembly: GCF_017161425.1. GTDB lineage: Bacteria > Pseudomonadota > Alphaproteobacteria > Caulobacterales > Maricaulaceae > Marinicauda > Marinicauda algicola. Next base: position 2,453,169 of record NZ_CP071057.1, read on the forward strand.
ATAATTTTCGTTCCGCAATTTCTATTTGTCCAGTACTCAAACCTACGAGTTATTTCGACTCCAATTGCATCAGGCTTTTCAGAGGTCTGCTCCATTGCCAACTTACGGTGCATATCCTTTGAAAGAGAATTTTCCGGTATAAGCTTATCTACTAATCCATAATATTCTAATACAAATCTTATATTCTTTGCCTCGTCGCCGAGAGAAGCCGCTATGCCTGAAAACATATATTCTTCCATGTGCATATATCGCGCGACTACACTAGAGCACCTTATTATAAATAGAATTCCTGCTATTAAAAATGAAAATGCAGAGATAAAAAATGTCACAAGCGATGAGATGTGAATTGGCGTTATACCTTGATATGTACGCCCTGCGGTCATAGATATCTGAATGAATTCAGGTGCATTTAACAAAAGGGGTATAGATAATCCAATTGTCAGTATAAATGTTTGAGAAAAAATAAAATTTATGCGGACCCAGTCAAAATGATTATAAATTGAATCTCGTTTATCGGTTAGAATATGTCTTAACCGCATAAGCCCATAAATTATACTTGAGCGTAGGGATCGGATGAATGCATTGAGCGCTCTCCGCGTTCGTCGATCAAGAGCGCGCACGACTTGGACGCGAGCGCGCCGGAAGAAGTGATTAATTCGGCGCTGTGCCATGGTAGGCGCCAAGGTGATCGCGCCATGGCAAAGCGGCCAACCAGGTTTCGGCTTGAGGCAGCGTCTGCTCGGCAAAACTTCGTGTAAGTTTCTTCATACCGGCGCGTTGCAGGTTATGTCCCTCGGCCGCCCTATTCGCGATTTTGCGAAGTCGCCTAATTCCGACATCCTTTGGAATTTTCCCAAGTTCAGGAAAATGATCCCTCTTGGATATCGCCATTTTAAGGGGGGCGCTCTTTTCCACAGCTTGACCAACATAGCCTTGCCTAATTTCCGAATCGCTCAAACCGTTGTTGAGCAAATCGATCCAGATATTGACGAAGCCGACAAGGACCGGGTCGAAATCGGTGCGTATCAAATCGACGCAATGCGAGCGCAGACCCCGCCAGTGCTTAAAGTTAAATCCCTCGTTTTGAAGCATCTTGAATTGAAGATAGTGATTCCAGAAATCCTGCCTCCTGTACTCAACGAGTGATTCGTCGAACGTACAATTCGGTGGAATGCAATCGGAATAGGACTTCTGTTCGTCCTTAAGGCTTTCGATATCGAGGGCCACACCCACCTCCTGTCGCATGAGCACCTAATTACTGCAGGATGTACCTTGCCCGGTCAACCATCTATTAACCTAGACCACCGCCTCGACGCTCTTCACCTCGGGCACGTAGTGCTTGAGGAGGTTCTCGATGCCCTGTTTGAGCGTGGCGGTCGAGGACGGGCAGCCCGCGCACGCGCCGCGCATGGTCAGGCGCACGATGCCGTTGTCCGCGTCATAGTCGTGGAAGGTGATGTCGCCGCCGTCCTGGGCCACGGCCGGGCGCACGCGCGTGTCGATGATCTCCTTGATCTCCTTCACGATGCCCGCCGCCTCGCCGGTATACTCGGTGTGGCCGGCGGTCTCGGCGCTGCCGAACAGCGGCTTTTCCGACTGGATCACGTCCATGATCGCGCCGAGCACGGCCGGCTTGATGTGGATCCAGTCCACGCTCGGGTCCTTGGTGACCGAGACATAGTCGGCCCCGGCGAACACGCGCGTGACGCCCTCGACGCGGAACAGCTCGCGCGCCAGCAGGGAGGTATCGGCATGCTCGGGCGTGGGAAAGTCGCGCGGCTCGTCCGGCGCGATCTCCTGTCCGGGCAGGAATTTCAGCGTGTGCGGGTTCGGGGTGTCTTCGGTCTGGATGAACATGGCGCCTTCCTCGTCTCTGGCCCGTCAGGTGGCGCTTCGCGGCCCGGGGATCAAGGCGGAACTTCACGCCAGCCGGTCGATCTCCTCGCGCGACAGCGTGCCGGGCACCACGGTGACGGGGATGCGCCGGCCGGTGAACAGGCCGCGCCCGCGCGCCAGGGTGGAGATCAGCGGCCCCGGCGCATCGTCGGCCTTGGCCGCGGCGAGCACCAGGATGGCGATGCGCTCGTCCTCCTCGATCACCGCGCGCAGGGTGGGCAGGAGCTCGCCCTCGCGCAGGATCATTTCCGGGCGCCCGCCGGTCACCGCCTCGACCTCCTCGGCGAGCGATTCCAGCGCGTTTTCGGCCATCTCGGTCGCCTCGCGCCGCATCGTCTCGCCGACGCCGAGCCAGTGCTCGAAATTGGACGGCTCGATCACGGCGAGCAGGGTCACCCTGCCGCCGCTGTGCTTGGCCCGGCGCGCGGCGAAGTAGGCCGCTGTGGCGGACTCCTCGCTGGCGTCGGCGATGACGAGAAACTTGCGCACGTCGTCCATGGGACAGACGGTGGCCGCTTCTTGACGCTCGCGCAAGAGGGGGCGAGTGATGGGGAAGGCTCACCGAAAGGACGCAGCGATGGGCGCCGATCGACCCGATCCCGACGAGATCGAGGCCCTGGAGGGCGAGGCGATCGCGCGCCTCGCCGACCGGCGCGGCGCGCACGGGCCGGCGCGCGAGGTGGTGCTCGCCGCCGACCGGCTCGAAGTGATCGAGGCGGGCCGGGTGGTCCACCGGCTGGCGCTGGGAAACGTGAAGTCGGTCCGCCTGTCGGTGGACATGGCCGGGCCGGACACCCAGGTCGTGGCGCGCATCTGCGGCCCGGCGACCGAGATCGCGATCGGCAGCCGGTCCTATGTCGCGCCGGGGCGCTGGGCCAACAACGCGGTCGAGTTCCGCCGCCTGGTGCTCGAACTCCACCGCGCCCTGCGCGGACGGGAGGTGCGCTATCTGGAGGGCCACACGCTCGGCCTGCGCCTCGTCCTGTGCGCGCTCGGCGCGGCCATGGCGCTCGCCGGCCTGCTCTTCGCCTTCTACATGGCCGAGGTGAGACAGAGCGGCATGCTCGCGCTCGCCGCCCTGCCCTTCATGGTGATCGGCGGCTATCTCGCCTGGGTCTTCCGCCCCGGCGTGCCCGTCGCCTACGATCCCGAGCAGCTCATCGAGCGCTTCGAGAAGAGCGAGGCGGATGCGGCCGCGAAGGCGCCGGATATCTAGCCCAGCCTCGCCTTCAGCGCGCTCGCGAACCGCGCGCCCATGCCCGGACCCTGCTCGGGATAGAGATAGGGCTCGATGAGTTCCAGCTCCATCAGGGCGAGCCGCCCGTCCGGCCCGCGCGCCATGTCGACGCGGGCATATAAGAGGCTCTCCTGCCCGCAGATGCGGCAGGCGGCGGCGAGCGCCTCGCGCGCCAGCGCCACGTCCTCGGGCGAGGGCGCATGCATCTCCTCATGCCCGCCATAGACCGACTGGACGCGGTAATCGCCCGGCCTGGGCCGCTTCAGCGCGGCGTGGGAGAATTCGCCCCCGAAGAACAGGAAGGAGTATTCGCCTTCCTGCGCCACGGCCGGCAGGAAGGGCTGGATCATCGCCTCTGCCGGCGGCAGCTCCCCGGCCGCGGGAAGCGGCTCGCCGCGGCGGATGCGCGCCTGGCGCCAGCCGCCGGCCCCGACCACGGGCTTGACCACGATATCCTCGGTACCCAGCGTCTCGAAGGCGGCCCGGATCGCGTCCGCGCTCGCGCGTTCCGCCCACACGGTCTCGATCACCGGCGCGCCCGCGTCCGCGAGGTCCTTCAGATAGGTCTTGTCCACGTTCCAGCGCACCACGCCGGGCGGGTTCAGCACCGGGCGCACCGCCGCCCAGCGCTCCAGCGCGGCGAGGAATTGCGCCTTCTTCGTCACGTAGTCCCAGGCCGTTCCGATCACCAGCGCGTCGTAGCCGCGCGCCTCGACCGCCCCATCCCAGACCACCGGGCGCAGGTCGAAGCCCGCTGCGCGGCAGGCCGGCTCGAGCTCGGCGAATTCCAGCTCGAACTCGTACTGGTCGGCGCGCGAGGCGGGATTGCCCGCGACCATGTCGGCGGAGATCAGGAAGGCGATGGCGCGCACGGGCAAACCTCATGGCCGTCGGAAACGGCGCCCTGCTAGCGCGATCCGGCCCGGCGCACCAGCCCGCCGCGCGGCAGCTCGGGCCGGGCGGCTTGAGGCGGACGCCGGGGCGCGCTAAGTCCGGCGCGGTTTTCCCGCTCAACGCCAATCCGAAGGTTGAAGATTCCCATGACCGAGACCCGCTACGACGTGCTTGGCGTCGGCAATGCCATCGTCGACGTGATCGCTCACGCCACCGACCAGTTCCTGGTCGACAACGGGATCGAGAAGGCGGCGATGACGCTGATCGACGAGGACCGCGCCAAGGCGCTCTACGCCGCCATGGGAGAGGGCGTGGAGATCTCCGGCGGCTCGGGGGCGAACACGCTTGCCGGCGTGGCGAGCTTCGGCGGGCGCGGCGCCTATATCGGCAAGGTCGCCGCCGACCAGCTCGGCGACATCTTCGAGCACGACATCCGCGCCATCGGCGTGGATTATGACACGCCCCGGCTGAAGAACGGGGCGGCCACCGCGCGCTGCCTCATCAACGTGACGCCGGACGCGCAGCGCTCGATGTGCACCTTCCTGGGCGCCTCGACCTTCTTCTCCGACGACGATCTCGATACCGGCAGGATCAAGGCCGCCGAGATCACCTATCTGGAAGGGTATCTGTTCGACCGCGAGGAGGCCAAGAAGGCCTTCGTGCGCGCCGCCGAGATCGCCAAGGCGGCCGGGCGCCGGGTCTCGCTCACCCTGTCGGACAGCTTCTGCGTCGACCGTCACCGGGCGAGCTTCCGCCAGCTCGTCGACAATCACATCGACATCCTGTTCGCCAACGAGGCGGAGCTGAAATCGCTCTACGAGACCGATGATTTCGAGGCCGCGCTGGAAAAGGTGCGCGCCGAGGCCGCCGTGGCGGCGGTGACGCGCTCGGAGAAGGGCGCGGTGATCGTCGCGGGCGAGACCACGGTCGCGGTGCCGGCCGAGCCGGTCGCCAGGCTCGTCGACACCACGGGGGCCGGCGACCAGTTCGCCGCGGGCTTCCTGCTGGGCATGGCGCGCGGCGCGGACCTGGAGACCTGCGGCCGGCTCGGCGTGCTCGCGGCGGCCGAGGTGATCTCCCATGTCGGCGCGCGCCCGGAAGTCTCGCTGAAGGAGCTCGCGGCCCGGCGCGGCATCGAGATTCCCGCGCCGGTCTCGTGACGGCGGGGGCGCCCGGCTGGGGAAAACTGCCCGGAAGCCCCGTGGCTCAAGCGGTTAATCAAAGCTGGAACCAGCCTTAACGCGATTTTCAGTACATTGTCGGATCGTTCGGCTCACGAAGCGTCGGGCAGGGGGCGGCGCCCCCCTGACGGCGTGGTTCAGACACCTAAGCCCGATGGGTCCTTCATGGCTCCGATCCGACACGCCGTGTCCCGCATGATGCGCTCGCTGGTGGCGAAGTTCACCGTGCTGTGCGGCATCATCCTGATCGCGGCGATCTCCGTCCTGATGGTGATCCAGTACCAGTCCACAACGGCGGACAACAAGCGCGCCAGCGAAACCCACGCCCATCTCATCACGGAACTCTTCGCCACCAATGTCGCGGCGAACCTGGCGCGCCGCGACGAGGCGGCCCTGGCCGACAAGCTGTCCGATTTCGCCGCGCGCGAGGATGTCTCCGGGGTCTTCGTCACCGACGCCATGCGCCGCGTCCTCGCAGTCGGTGGCGCGGCCGGCGCCGAGGTCGGCGAGCGCGCCAGCGGCAACCTGCTGCAGAGCGCGGTCGGCGCGGTCGACACCCGCCTGGAACTCGCCGCGGACACGATCCACATCGCCGAGCCGATCTTCCACGAGGGCCGGCTGGTCGGCGCGGCCATGGTGACCGTGCCGGTCGCCGCCGTTGCCCGGCCGACGAGCGAGCTCATCCTGCGCCAGATCCTGATCGCGGCGGGATCGCTGCTGATCTTCCTGCCGCTCGTCGCGCTCGCCGTGCGCCAGTCGCTGGGCCCGATCCGGACCCTGACCGAGGCGGCGCGCCTGGCCTCGTCGCGCAAGCTGGACCTGCGCATCGACGTGCACACCGGCGACGAGCTCGAGGTCCTGGCCAACGCCTTCAACCGCATGTTCGGGCGCCTGGAGGCCTCGGTGAAGCGCATCCAGCGCCTGGCCTATGTCGACATGGTCACCGAGCTGCCCAACCGCGAACGCTTCCGCAAGGAGCTGGAGCGCGTCTGCATCAAGGCGGGCGAGGAGGACACGACCGGTGCGGTGCTGTTCCTCGATCTCGACCGCTTCAAGCGGGTCAACGACTCCCTCGGCATCGGCGAAGGCGACCGGCTGCTGGAAGCCGTCGCCCGGCGCCTGCGCGAGGCCGCCCGCGCCTGGGATCTGTCCCACGGCGAGGAAGACAGCGAGCCCTCCATGGTGGCGCGCCTGGGCGGGGACGAGTTCACCCTGCTGCTGCCGAAGCTGAAGGATCCGGCCGACGCCGCGCGCGTCGCGCGCCGCGTCGTGGACGCCGTGCGCCGGCCGTTCGAGATTTCCGGCCACCAGGTCTTCCTCGGCCTGTCGGTCGGCGTCGCCCTCTTCCCGCGTGACGGCGCCGACCCGGAGACGCTGCTGCGCCACGCCGACCTCGCCATGGCCACGGCCAAGCGCAATGGCGGCAATGCCTACGAGTTCTTCGAATCGAAGATGAACCAGAGCGCCTTCGAGCGCCTGGTGCTGGAGAACGAGCTGCGCGAGGCCGTGCGCGAGGAGCAGCTCGTGGTCTACTACCAGCCCAAGGTCTTCATGAAGGACGGCGGGTTCGCCGGGGCCGAGGCGCTGGTGCGCTGGCAGCACCCGACCGCGGGCCTGCTCTCGCCGGGCGCGTTCATCGAGGCGGCCGAGGAATGCGGCCTGATCGGAGAGATCGGCAACTACGTGCTGCGCAAGACCTGCACCGAGTTCGCCAAGCTCCACAAGCAGGGCCTGTCCATTCCGGTCGCCGTCAACGTCTCGGCCATGCAGTTCGAGCACGAGGGCTTTGCCGACATCGTGCTCGACGCGCTCAACGAGAGCGGCCTGCCGCCCAAGCTGCTCGAGCTGGAACTCACCGAGTCCACGGCCATGCGCGATCCCGAGCGCGTCATCAGCCAGATCGAGCCGCTGAGGAAGATCGGCGTGACCTTCGCGATCGACGATTTCGGCACCGGCCATTCCTCGCTGTCCTACCTGACGCGCATGCCGTTCGACGTGTTCAAGATCGACCAGAGCTTCGTGCGCCACATGGAGCGCGATCCGCACGCGAAGATCGTTGTGGAGACCATCCTGGCGATGGCCCGCTCGCTGAAGCTGGAGACCGTCGCGGAAGGCGTGGAGACGACCGAGCAGCTGACCTTCCTGCGCGAGCAGGGCGCGACGATCGCCCAGGGCTATCTGTTCGGCCGGCCCATGCCGCTCGACGACCTGGTCCGCTTCGCCTCGCCCGAGCCCCGGCGCGCCGCCCACTGAGTCCGCGGCGTCGGCGCAGCTGTGGCATTGCCGCCACAGCCAAACCCTTTCTCGAATTTAATTGAACAAACCCGTGGGCCTGTGTCATAAATATCCCTGCGGGCCGCGGCAGGGCTCTGGATCGGCGTCGTCCCCCCGCTACGCATCCAGGCTTCGCGGCCCGCACGCCGGCTCGACCCCTCCCGGCGCGAGCGCCGCGTTTCCCCAATCGCGGCCCGGGTGCCCGGCGGCCATCCCCCTCGCCGCCGGGCACTCCATTTTCCGTCCCTTCCCCGCGAGCGCCGCAGCTGCCCCCTAGGGCCGGCCCGCAAGGCGCGCTAGATAGCACCTATGACCGACCACGATCCCGACAATGGCTCCGGCCCGTCCGGCGGCTCCGAAGACGTCATCGCCCGCCTGCTCGACGAGATCCCGCTGCTCTACAAGGCGCGCGCCTTCGCCGAGAGCGTCAAGGACCCGGCCTTCTTCGCCCGCCTCGGCGAGCCGCTGGGCAGCCGGGAGAGAACGCTCGCGCGGGCCTATCTCGACGGGCTCGGCTTTCCCGACGCCGAACCGGCCCCGCTCGGCGACTGGGCCGACGCGGTCGCGGCCGCCGAGGCGCTCGATATCGACGCGAGCGCCTGGGAGGCCGAGGAGATGCTGCGCGCCGGCCTGATCGAGGCGGTGCTCGAGCGCCTCGACGAGCAGGCCCTGCACGCCGCCCAGGCCCTCGTCGCCTCGAAGATCGGCGAGATCGCGCGCGAGGCCGCCGAGGCCAGCGCCGCGCTCGACGACGTCTATGACGAGCACGTCATCAATGCCGCGGCCGGCGGGCTCGTCCAGGCCGCCAACGGCGCCGTGCTGGTGCTGCTGGCCGAGGCCGAGGACGAGGCCCCGTCCCATCCCTTCCTGGCGCGCTGGCGCCTCTATGTGCGCGGGCGCTGGCCGGTCGGCCTGGCCGGCTCGACCTTCAACATACTCTAGAAAGCGGAGCGATCGCCGTGAGCGGACTGACCATCGCCACCTGGAACATCAACTCGGTGCGCCTGCGCGCCGCGCAGGTCGCCGCATTTGCGCAGGAGGCGAGCCCGGACGTGATCTGCCTGCAGGAGATCAAGTGCCAGGAGGACCAGTTTCCCTACAAGGCCTTCGTGGAGATGGGCTATCCCCACGCCCACGTCACCGGCCAGAAGGGCATGCACGGCGTGGCCACCGTCTCGCGCCTGCCGATCGAGCCGCTCGAGATGCAGCCCGTCTGCTCGCGCGAGGAGGCGCGCGCCCAGCGCGTGCGGATCGAGGGGATCGAGATCCAGAACTACTACATCCCGGCGGGCGGCGACGAGCCGGACCCGGAAACCAACCCCCGCTTCGCCCACAAGCTCGACTTCGTCGAGCGCCTCGAGGCCTATGTCCGCGAGCGCGCGAAAGAGGAGGCCGACATCGTCGCGGTCGGCGATTTCAACATCGCTCCGCACGAGAACGATGTGTGGAGCCACAAGCAGCTCCTCTCCGTCGTCTCCCACACCCCGGTGGAGACCGAGGGCCTGGAGCGCGTGCGCGCGGCGGGGGACTTCATCGACGTCGCCCGTGCCCTGCACCCCGAGGAGGAGAAGATCTTCACCTGGTGGAGCTACCGCAATCGCGACTGGAGGAAGTCCAATCGCGGCCGCCGCCTCGATCATATCTGGGTGACGCCCTCCCTGCGCGTTCCCGCGCTCTCCTCCGGCCGCGCGGCCTTCACCGTCTGGGATCATACCCGCGACTGGGAAAAGCCGAGCGACCATGCGCCGGTGACGCTGCGCCTGAAGGTCTAGAGCCTAGCCGGCCGCCCGGCGCGGGTGCACCCACTGCGGCAGGAACCGCCTCGGGTCGAGGGCCTGCGGGGACCTGTAGCCGACGCCCGCCGCCTCGAGCAGGGCCGCGATGCGCCCGCTTTCGCACGCCTCCACGAGATCGCTGCAGCCGCCGAGCAGGGTGCCGCCAATGAAGATCTGCGGGATGGTCGGCGAACCGGTCCGCGCCTTCAGCGCCGGGCGGATCGTGCCGGCGAGCCTGGTCCGCGCGAACTCGACCGAGTCCAGATCGACGCTGTGGCAGTCCACGCCCAGAGCCTGGAATATGCGCCGCGCCGCCCAGCAGAACTCGCACCATTCCAGCGCGAACATCACGACGGGCCGGCCGGGATCGCCGCTCATCTCCGCGATGAAGGTCGCCGCCTGCGGGTCGACCTCCGGTTCCGCAGCCGGGGCGGGAGCGGGCGCGGGTGCGGCCGCGAACCGCGCGGAGGGTGTGCTCTCCGACAGGGCGAGCTCGTCCTCGTCCATATCCTCGGCCACGTCGGCGAAGAGCGGCGTGGACAGGTAGCGCTCTCCGGTATCGGGCAGCAGGCAGAGGATGTTCGACCCAGCCGGCGCGCGGCGCGCGGCCTCCAGCGCGACGGCCAGCGTCGCCCCCGACGAGGTGCCGGCCAGGATGTCTTCCTCCTCTGCGAGCCGGCGCGCCACGGCCAGCGCATCGCGCCCCGAGACCGGCACGGTCTCGTCGATCAGCCCGGCCTCGGCCGCATCGGCGACGAGCTTGGAGATGAAGTCGGGCGACCAGCCCTGCATCAGGTGCGGGCGGAAGGCCGGGTGGCTGGCCGCCGGGCTGCCGTCGGCCGCACGCGGCTGCGCGATTCCGCTCGCCAGCAGCGGGGAATTGTCGGGCTCGGCGACGAGGATGCGCGTGCCGGGCCGTTCGGCGCGAAGCACGCGGGCGACGCCCTTCAGCGTGCCCCCGGTGCCGAACCCGGTGACGAAGGCATGGAGCCGCTGGCCCTCGAACGCGTCCAGGATTTCGCGCGCCGTCGTGGCCGAATGGATGTCGGCATTGGCCTCGTTCTCGAACTGGCGGGCGAGGAACCAGCCATGGGTCTCGGCGAGTTCGCGCGCCTTGGCGACCATGCCGGTGCCCTTTTCCGAGGCCGGCGTCAGCACCACCTTCGCGCCGAGGAAGCGCATCAGCTTGCGCCGCTCCACCGAGAAGCTTTCCGCCATCGTGATGACGAGGGGATAGCCCTTGGCCGCGCACACCACGGCGAGCCCGATCCCGGTATTGCCGCTGGTCGCCTCGACCACGGTCTGCCCGGGCTTCAGCGCGCCGGAGCGCTCGGCCGCCTCGATCACGCCGAGCGCGAGCCGGTCCTTGATCGAGCCGCCCGGGTTGAAGGACTCGAGCTTGGCGAAGACGCGGGCATGGGACGGGGACAGCGTCTTCAGTTCCACCACCGGGGTCCGGCCGATGGTGGACAGGATGGAGTCATGGATGCGGATCATGGCGATGGCGTCCTTACTGCGCCGGGATGGCGGCGGATTGGCGAGCCTGGACGGTCTGCCAGGCGGCGAGGATTTCGTCGCAGAGCCGGTCGGCGCTGCGGCTGTCGAGCGGGGCGGAGATGACGGAGATGCGCAGGACCTCTCGGCCCTGCCAGCGTGCGCCCTCCACGAAGACGGCGTTGCGGCGCTGGACTTCCTCGATCACGGCGCGCGTCAGCCGGTCGGCGCCGGCGCCCTCCCCGAAGGCCAGGACCACCTGGTTGAGCACCACCTCGTTGAGCACGGCGATGCCGGGCGCCTTGCCGAGCCGGGCGCCGATGCGCCGGGCCAGCGCGCAGTGCCGGCTGACCATGTCCGCGATGCCGTCGCGGCCCAGGTGCCGCAGCAGGGCCCAAATCGCGAAGCCGCGGGCGCGGCGGGACAGCTCCGGGCTGAAATCGGACGGGTTGTGGCACCAGTCCTGGCTCGGCAGATAGCTGGCGCTGATCGACATGGCGCGCCGGTGGGCGGTGCGGTCGCGCACGATGACGAAGCCGCTCTCATAGGGCGCCTGGAGCCATTTGTGCGCGTCGCTCGCCCAGGAATCGGCGAGTTCGAGACCACGCGTCAGCCGGTAGCGGTCGGGACAGGCGCGTGCCCACAGGCCGAACGCGCCGTCGACATGCAGCCAAGCCCCGGCGCGCCGGCAATGGGCGGCAATCTCCTCGAACGGGTCGAAGGCGCCGGTATTGATCTGGCCGGCCTGGGCGATCACCAGGGCCGGACCGCCATCGGCGAGCCGGCGGCCGAGATCGCGGGCGTCCATCGCGCCCTGCGCGTCGGCGGCGACGGTCTCGATCTGGGAGCGCCCGAAGCCGAGATAGCGCAGCGCCGCGAACACGGTCGAGTGGGCCGCCTCGCCGAGCAGGACGCGCATCCGGGGCGCGCCCTGCAGCCCGTCCGCCTCGACGTCCCAGCCGGCGCGGCGCAGCACCTCGCTGCGTCCGGCGGCGAGCCCGGTGAAATTGGCCATGGTCGCACCGGTGACGAAGCCCACCGAGGCCTCGCGCGGCAGGTCCAGCAGGTCGAGCAGCCAGTCGCCGGCGACCTTCTCGGCCGCAACGCCTGCGGGGCCGACGAAGTGTAGGCCGGGATTCTGGCCCCAGGCGCTGGTCAGCCAGTCGGCCGCGACGCCCACCGGGTGGGAGGCCCCGATGACCCAGCCGAAGAACCGGTCCCCGGTCGTGTCGTGCAGGCCCGGACCGGCGGCCTCCGCCAGCGCGGTCAGCGTGGCGAGCGCGTCCTCCCCGGCCTCGGGAACCGGGCCGGCAAAGAGGGCGTAGGCGTCCTGGCCCGTCGCCGCGGCGCGCGGCGCACGGTCCGGCTCGCCTGTACGGTAGCGGACCGCCAGGTCGCAGGCGGCTTGCAGCAGGGGCTCGATGTCGCAGGAATTCATCGCTTGGGTCCTTCGATAAAGCGGCAGGGCGGCGCCGCCGCGGGGTGCGCGGCGGCGCCGTCGGGCAGCGTCGCTATTGCAGGGTGGCCAGGGCGCCCATGATCCGCTCGCCCTGCTCCGGCGTGATCATGCCGGTCAGGACCTCGAGGAATTTCGGGTGCTGCGCGCCGGACAGGATGTACTGCCAGCGATAGGCCTTCAGCACGCCGGCATGGATCTTCTCGAACTCCGCCTCCGGCAGGGAACGGCCGCAGGTCTTGGAGAAATAGGCCGCGTCCGCGGCCGCCTGGGCCTGGAGAATGCCGTCCACGGCGACCACGAGCTCGATGAACTCGTCGACCGCGGCATCGCGCTCCTCCTCGCTCAGCTGCGCATCGCAGCGCTTCCATTCGAGCTCGTCGAGGATGGCGTGCTGGCACTCCTCCTTCCAGTGATAGAGGAAGACGTCCTTGAACAGCGGCGAGATGTTGGTCTCCGGCTCGATGCTCTGGCGGTAGTGCAGCTGGGTGAAGAGCTCGATGTGGAGGGTCAGGGCGAGCACGGCCCAGGTCGACTTGCCGAGCACGACCTCCGCGACCGCGTTCGGGTCGGGCGTCTCGACATAGCCCTCGGGCATCTGCTCGGCGGCGAGCCGCTCGATCCGGCGGAACAGGGCCTGGTGCTTCAGCTCCTCGTCGGAGAAGCGGATCAGGGCCTCCAGCGCCGTCTGGTCGCCGAGCCAGTGCTCGCGGCTGATCTCGAGCACCTTGGCGTTGATGAAGCGCTCGACCAGGCCGAAGATGTTGGCATAGGTCCGGCCCTGGATCTGGCTCAGCCAGCGCTGCTCGGCCTCGCTGAGGAAGCCGAGCTCGTGCACCAGCGAGAGCCCGTCGGGCAGGAATTTCTGGCTGGTGTCGAAGCGGCGCCCGCGGATGACATCGGCCTCGATGTCCCAGCGAACCCGCTTGGAGACCGCGACGCAGCGCGCATAGCGCTCGCCGGCCTCGGGGGAGATTGCGGTGTGTACGGTCATGGCATTGTCCTTGTTGTCTGCTTGAAGGCAGCGACCAACCGGCCGCGAGGCTTCGATCCCATGTCTTGCGCGGGCGCGCTGTGACGCCCGTCACAGGCCCCGGAACCGGCGAGAAAAAAGCCCGCCGTGCAGGTCGCGCGGCGGGCAGGGCGGGGGACCGGCCCGGGGGAGGCGGGCCCTCCTGAACCTCAGGCAAAGGCCGGCAGGAGGGCGGCGGCCATGCCGGCCGCGACCCCGGCGGTCAGGACCAGGTTGATGATGAAGGAGGCCGGGGAGAAACGGCGCTCGGGGGAGTTGGTGTTCATGTCTGTCTCCAGTGTCTGCGATCGACGAACCGGCCGCGGCCCGCATCGAGGCGACGCCGCGGCATGGGGCGGTCTTCGCACGGCCCGCCGGGGCCCGCTGTGCCGCCCGTCACAGGCGCGGCGCATCGCCGGTGACGGGGATGTTCTGGAGCGGATCGGGCGTCGCCCGCGACCCGATCCTTGCGCGAGCCGATGACGGGGATGCGGGACGGGCGTATTCTCGCCGCTCAAAGAAGGGAGCAGGGCTTGGCAGAACTGAAGGGAGAGGAGGCCGCGATCGCGGCACGGGCGGGCGCCTTCCTCGGCGCCCTGCCGGGTGCGGCGCGCGCACGCCTGATCGGTGCGGCGACGCTCGCCTCGGTCGCCCGCGGCGAGAGCGTGTTCCGCGAGGGCGATCCCGGCGAGCGGGCGCTGGTCGTGCTCTCGGGCACGTTCCGGATCTCGGTGATCAGCCGGTCGGGCAAGGACATCGTGCTCGCCTATGCCGGAGCCGGCGACATCGTCGGCGAGATCTCCGTGCTGGGCGGCGGGGTCAGGACCGCGAGCGCCACCGCGATCGAGCCGTCACGCATCCTGATCATCTACAAGCGCGATCTGCGCGCGCTGTGCGCGGACGATCCCGAGGTCGCCTGGGCGCTGCTGGGCTATCTCGCAAGGCGGCTGCGGCGCACCAACGAACTCCTGGAGAGCGGGCGCGGCTCGGCCATGGGACCCAAGCTCGCGCGCGGCCTGTTGCGGCTGCTGGACGAGCACGGGGTGAGCGGCAGGGATGGCGAGCGCCTCTCCATCCCGGTGAGCCAGGGCGATCTCGGCGCCTTCGTCAATCTCAGCCGGGAGAACGTCAACCGCCAGCTGAAGGAATGGGAGCAGGACGGCTACGTGGTCCTGGAGACCGGCCGGACTTGCGTCACCGACCGCGCGGCGCTGGAGGAGATCGCCGAGTTCGGCGACTAGGACGGCGTCTCGTAGTCCAGGCTGTAGAGCTCGCACGTCCCGAAGCCCTTCAGCTCTGTCTCGCCGAGCGGGGAGCAGGCGAAGCTGCCGTCGAGCAGGCGGTAGAATTCGGCCGACATCGCGACGGTGCCCGGCTCGCAGGCATCCTCCACGCGCGCGGCGAGGTTCGCGGCCGGTCCGAAGATGTCGTAGACGTATTTCTGGATGCCCACCATCGAGCCGATGAGCGGGCCTGCGGCGAGCCCGATCCGGAAGCGCCAGGTATTGGGGTGGGAGGCGTTGCGCTTCTCCAGGAAGCGTTTCATGCGCAGCGCCACCCGCGCGAGCGCGCCGGCATGGTCGGGATTGGGATGGGGCAGCCCGCTCACCGCCACATAGGCGTCCCCGATCGTCTTGATGCGCTCGCAGTCGAACAGCTCCACGATCCGGTCGAAGGCGGAGAAGATGTCGTTGAGCTCGGCGATCACGGCACCGGGGTCCTGGCTCACCGCCATCTCGGTGAAGTCGACGAAGTCGAGCATCAGCACGCTGGCGCTGTCGAACTTCTGCGGCGTCGTGGTGCCGTACTCGCGCAACTCCTCGTAGACCTGGCGCGGCATGACGTTGAGCAGGAGCTTTTCCACCCGCTCCTTCTCGCGCTTGAGTTCGCGCGCATTCTTCTCCGCCAGCGCCGAGTAGGAATCGAGCATGTACTCGGCTTCCTTCTGCTTGGAGAGGTCCTTGAACTCGGCCAGCACGAAGGCGGGGCCGCCCGCCTCCACGCGGCGCAGCTTCATCTCCAGATGCAGGGTGCGCGCGCCGGACTTCACGTCCAGCGGCTGGACATAGGGCCGGTTCGCGGCGAGCCGCTTGCGCGCCGCCTCCGGATCGAAGCCCGTCACCCTGTCGGCGAGCGTTTCGGCCTCCTGGCCGGAAGAGGCGAAGAGCTGGAAGAACCGCGCATTCTCGAGCCGGACGAGGAAGCTGTCGGGCTCCAGCACCGCGACGGGCAGGTCGAGCGCCTGCGCCGCGCGCAGGGCGAGTTCGGCATCGGTCTGCGCCGTCTCGTCACGCATCGGACACTTTCGCCCCGCTCACGATGGAGCCCTCGCGCTGGCGCACGTGGCGCATCACCTCGGCCACGTCGCTGTCGGCGAAGCCGTGATCCTCGAGCGTCTCCTTCAGCAGCTCGGCAACCGCGCGGAACTGCTCGCTGGTGATGCCGAGCCGGGCATGGGCGCGCTGCAGCTGGACGTCCGTGAAGCTCGCCGGCCCGCCCGTGATGGAGACGATGAACTTGGTCTGGTGATCGATCAGGCGCGCCATCTCGATATGTTCGAAGAACGGCGCGAGCTCCGGCTCGTCCAGGATCCGATCGTAGAAATCGGAAACGATGCGACGAATGGCCGAGAACCCGCCATAGCGTTCGTAGATCTGCATCCGCTTCTCCCGCCTTCCGGCTGCACAACCCGCAGGGCGGTTATGAGAATAAAACCCCTTCCGGCGCAAGGACATTCTTGCCCCGGCGCGGGTCAGACCTGCAGTCGGTAGCCCCCGCTCTCGGTGATCAGCAACCTTGCCCGCGAGCCTTCCGGCTCGATCTTCTGGCGCAGGCGGTAGACATGGGTTTCGAGGGTATGGGTGTTGGCCTCGCGGTGATAGCCCCAGACCTTGTCGAGAAGCTCCTCGCGCGAGATCGGCTTGCCGCCGGCACGGTAGAGATATTTCAGGATATTGGTTTCCTTCTCGGTGAGGCGGATTTTCTTCTCCGCCTCGTCGATCAGCAGCTTCATGGCCGGCTTGAACTGGTAGGGCCCGATCTGCAGGACCGCGTCCTCGCTCTGCTCGTGACGGCGCAGCTGGTTGTGAACGCGTTCCAGCAGGACCACGAAGCTCACCGGCTTGGCGATGAAGTCGTTGGCGCCCGAGCGCAGGCCCAGCACGTGGTCGGCGTCGCCCGACTGCGCGGTCAGGAGGATGATCGGCGTCGTCACGCCGTTCTTGCGAAGGATCCGGCAGGCCTCGCGCCCGTCCATGTCGGGCAGGCCGACATCGAAGATGATGATGTCGACGCGCTCGCTGGACGCCATCTCGATGCCGGGCCTCGCCGCACTGGCCGTGAGCACGTCGAACTCGTCGTCGAACGCGAACTGCTCGGCCAGCGCCTCGCGCAGGTCGTCGTCGTCGTCGACGATCAGCACCGTCTTCTTCGCCGTCATCTGTCTTGCTCGCTCTCACGCTGCGCCGGGCAGGAATTGCCGCCCGGTCAATTCTGCCGGGAAAGCCTTGCCTGCTTGCACCGGGCAAGGCAAGCGCGGCCGCGGCCGCGCCTTGAATCCCGCGCCCGCTCTCTAGCACCGAACCGGCCCCGGACTTGCTTGAAATCTTTGTGAGTCCGGCGTGAGCGGACGACGCCCCGTGGTGGGGACGGCAGCGGGATGACCGGGCCGCGGCGCCTCGAGCGGCCCCGGCCGGCCATCCCGCTCCGATCCCGCCCCTCGCCTCGCGCCTTGCCAGGCTCTAGACTTTCCCGATGATTCTGCGCGCCCATCCCGACGGCCGCTTCGAGTTCGGCCCCGACGAAACCGCCCTGAAGACCGTACGCTGCGCGCTCGGCAGGAGCGGCGTGATCGCGGCCGCAGACAAGCGCGAGGGCGATGGGGCGAGCCCCGCCGGCGCCTGGCCGGTCCGGCGCGGTTACTGGCGCTGCGATCGCCTCGAGCGGCCGCGGACCGCCCTTATCCTCGACCCGATCGCCGCCGATGACGGCTGGTGCGACGCGCCCGGCGATCCGGCCTACAACCGGCCCGTCCGCCTGCCCTATCCGGCGAGCTGCGAGGCGATGGCGCGCGAGGACGCGCTCTACGACATCGTCGTCGTGCTCGGTCACAACGACGATCCGCCGCAGCCGGACATGGGCTCGGCGATCTTCCTGCACTGCGCGAAGCCCGGCTATCCCCCCACGCAGGGCTGCGTCGCGCTGGCGCGCGGCGACCTGATCGAGGTGCTGGAATCGGTGCGCCCCGGCGACCTGCTGGAGATCGTCGCGGGCTCGCGCGCTTGAACCCGCCGGCGTGATCGGCCACATCGGGGGCGAAGCGGATTCCAGGAGAGGACCAGCGCCCATGAGCGAGGAACGCGCCTTCCCCGGCTGGCGGGGCACCACGATCCTGTGCGTGCGGAAGAACGGCAAGGTCGCGCTCGCCGGCGACGGCCAGGTCTCGATCGGCAACACGATCGTGAAGTCCACCGCTCGCAAGGTGCGCCCGCTCGCCGGCGGCTCGGTGATCGCCGGCTTCGCCGGCGCGACGGCCGACGCCTTCGCCCTGTTCGAGCGCCTCGAGGCGAAGCTGGAAAGCCATCCCGGACAGCTCGCGCGCGCCTGCGTCGAGCTCGCCAAGGACTGGCGCACGGACCGCTATCTCAGGCGCCTGGAAGCCATGCTGATCGTCGCCGACGCCGAGGAGACCTACATCCTCACCGGCGCGGGCGACGTGCTCGAGCCCGAGCACGGCCTCGCCGCCATCGGCTCGGGCGGCAATTTCGCCCTTTCGGCCGCCCGCGCCCTGCTCGATTACGAGAACGACGCGGAGGTGATCGCGAAGAAGGCGATGAAGATCGCCGCCGAGATCTGCGTCTTCTCCAACGAGAACCTGACGGTGGAAGTGCTGGGGTGATCCCGGGTGTCATCGCCCGGCCTGACCGGGTCACCCATACCTCTTCGGCGGTGGCAGGCGCGGCCTGGAAGGTTGCGACAGGACTTGCCCGGTCGACGCTGCGCATCACCGGAGAATGACGAGGTCGGGCGGAAACGGGCCCGGACGGGTGAAGCGCCTACCCCGACAGCGGCCTCGCCGCATGGGTCTCGATCGTCCAGGTCAGGTCGAAGGGCGCGACGAGCGGGATGGAGACCGGGTAGGTCACCTGCGTGGTGACCTCGGTCACGGGAATCTCGCCGTAGATCGTGCTGGCATAGGCGACCTGGAATTCGGCCGTCGACAGCTGGCTGACGAGGGTGCGCAGGCGCTGTTCGAACTCGGCCTCCGTGAGATGGCGGTCGATCATCAGGTCGCGCGTCGTCGCCTCCACGGCCCATTGCAGGGAGCTCGCCGTGTAGAAGGCCTGGCCGAGCAGCACGGTCGCGCACAGCAGGATGACGAAGACCGGCGCGACGAGGGCGAACTCGATCGCGCTCGTACCGCGCCGGTCCTGCGCCAGCCGCGCCCACAGGCTGGGGGTGAGGGGGGCGAGGCAGCTCATCTTATGCGCACCTTGTCGCTGGCGGCGTTGGAATAGTCGACGAAGACGCCGTCGAGTTCGGCCGACAATTCGATGACGGCATAGCTGACCGGTACGCTGCCGTCGGCGCAGGGCTGGTAGCACTGCGCCGCCGCGCCTGCGCACTCGCACAGCCGGTGGACATTGACCACGGCGCTTGCCGGCATGTGGGTCCAGGCGCTCTCGATGATGGTCTGCGCGCGCGCCGTGTCGGTGCCGCCGGCCATGAAGTACTGGCTGCCCGAGCGCGCCGCCGCGAGCATGTCGGAGCGCTCGAAGGTCATGCGCCCGAAATCGACGAGCCCGATCAGCATCGCGGCCAGCACCGGCGCGATGAGCGCGAACTCGATCGCCGCATTGGCGCGGCGCTCGGCGAGGAAGGCGAGGACGGTCTTCATGAAGCCCTCCTACTCGGTCAGCCGGACGACGCCGGGCACGTGCACGGTGGTCACGCCGGCATTGCCGGTGCAGTCGGAATCGAAGCTGGTATTGCCGCTCACATCGACGCGGTAGCCGATGATTCGGGTACACCCGCCCGAGCCCGCGAAGTCGCCGCGCATCGAGACGGTCTGACTGGGAAAGTAGAGCGCGCCGACGAGGGCGGAATCCGCCGTGCCGTTGAAATCGGTCGGCGTGCTCGCGAGATTGTCGTCGTCGCCCCAGAACAGCACGCCGGCATAGGTCCCGCTCTCCGGCGCGGACAGGTTGACGTAGGCGTTGCCGTTCATGCGGATCTCGCCATTGTTGCGCACGAAGATCGTCACGCCCGCGCCGGTGACGTTGGCATTGCCGTTCGAGGTGACGTCGCCGGACACGATGTAGACCCCGGGCTCCATCGTGATGTCGCCGCGAAGGTCTAGCCCGTTGCAGTAATGGCCGGGGCTGATCGTCTTGGGCTGCCCGCCGCCGGGTACGTTCTGGCAGCCGGACGGGATCGGCGGCTCGGGCAGGTCGGCGTAAGGGTCGAGCGCAGGCGGCAGGTTGGTGCGCGGCTCCGGGCAGTCCATGAGGTTCAGCGTCGCGCTGACCTCCACGCCGCCGACCGAGTTCGCGCAGCTCACATTGACCGTGCCGGACCCAGTGACCGCCAGCGCGTCGATCGCCAGCGAGTTGGACATCAGGTCGCAATTGGTCAGGGTCGCCGCCGAGGAGCCGGTGAAGATCAGCGACTGGCTCGACACCGGATCGAGCGCCAGGATGCAGGCCGGACCGGGCTCGTCGAAACTCGCCACCGCGCGCACGTTCATCACCACATCGCTGTCGAGGAACATCGCGGACAGGAGGCGTGGCCGGGTCTGCGTGATCAGCACCTCGACCGAGCGCTCGTTCATGTTCGACCCGCTCGCCGGCGGCCAGTTCACGGTGATCGGACCGGCGGCCGGATCGTAGCCATGGCGCTCGGCCTCGCCGATGACGGCCGGCCTGATCGCATCGTACTGCCCGCCCGCGCGCGCCTCGACCGCGCCGGCATAGGCGGCCACGTCCGCGCTCATCTGCGTGACGCGCTGCTGGTAGAACCACAGCCCGGCCTCCGCGCCGAGCCCGACGCTGCCCACCAGGGCCGGCGCCGCGACCGCGGTGAGGATCGCCACATGGCCGCGCGCACTGGCCAGAAACTTGCGAGAGATCTCGCGAATGTCCCGAAACATGACGCACACCCTTGAAGGCAAAACACCGCCAAGGGTCGCTCCGACGCGTTAAGGTCTCATTAGGAAAAATGGTTACGGCGCCGTTTAGGCTGGGCGATCGGCGGCGCGCGATGCCGGACGAATGTTCCGCGAGCGGCTTGGCACTCCGGTCAGGCCCACCCCCACCGTGTCATGGCCCGGCCCCAAAGCCTGTCCCCGCGCAGGCGGGGAGGCCACCCACGCCTTTCCGGCCGCGAGGCGCGGAGCGGATTTCTCGGTCGATGCTTCGCATCGCCGGAGCATGACAGGGTTGGGAGCATGACAGGTGGAGAGGTTCGCGGTTGCGGACTTATTCGCCCCGCCTTCGGGCGCGTCCATAATCGCCCCCTTCCGGCCCCGCCTGAGCGCTTCAGCCAATCCCCATGACCCGTCATCCACCCCTCCCGCTCACCTGCACGATCGTTCGTGCTGAGCGAATAGGGAGCGTCATAGTCGTAGTAGTAGGAGTCCGTAATCTCGAAACCAGGGGGATAAGCCTCTCGGCCTCAGGCGGTCTCGGCCTTGGGAAATTCCTTGGCGAAGATCATGGCCTCGTCGCGGAAGGCCTTGAATTCCAGGGCATTGCCCGCGGGGTCGCGCACGAACATCGTCGCCTGTTCGCCGGGCTGGTTCTCGAAGCGCACGTAAGGATCGACGATGAAGTCCGCGCCGGCGTCGGTGAGGTTGACCGCGAGATCCTCCCACATGTCCCAGTCGAGGATGAGGCCGAAATGGCGCACCGGTATGTCCTTGCCGTCAACCGGATTGGTCTCGGCGCGCTGGCATTCCTCCGGCGCGAGATGGGCGACGATCTGGTGGCCGTGGAAGTCGAAGTCGATCCAGTGCTGCGTCTCGCGCCCCGTGGCGCAGCCGAGCACGCCGGCATAAAAGGCGCGCGCGCTCTCCAGGTCGTCGACGGGGAAGGCGAGGTGGAAACGGGGGCGGGCCATGGGTTCAGCTCCGGGCTTTCGTGTCGGCGTGCGGCAGCCTACATGAAAGCGCCCCGTTCGATAAACCCGCCAGGACCGTTCATGACCGACTTCTCCCCGCGCGAAATCGTCCACGAGCTCGACCGCCACATCATCGGCCAGCACGAGGCCAAGAAGGCCGTCGCGATCGCACTGCGAAACCGCTGGCGCCGCAAGCGCCTGCCGGAGGGCCTGCGCGAGGAGGTGACGCCGAAGAACATCCTGATGATCGGGCCGACCGGCGTGGGCAAGACCGAGATCTCTCGGCGCCTGGCCAGGCTTGCCGGGGCGCCCTTCCTGAAGGTGGAAGCCACCAAGTTCACCGAGGTCGGCTATGTCGGGCGCGACGTCGACCAGATCGCGCGCGATCTCGTCGAGGTCGCCATCGGCCTGGTGCGCGAGAAGAAGCGCGAGGAGGTCCGCGCCAAGGCCCATTCGGCCGCGGAGCGGCGCGTCATCGAGGCGCTCGTCGGCGAGCATGCCGGAGAATCGACGCGCGAGAGCTTCCGCAGGAAGCTCAATGCCGGCGAGCTCGACGACAGGGAGATCGAGATCCAGGTCACCGACGACAGCGCCGGCATGGGCGGGATCGACATTCCCGGCATGCCCGGCTCGGTCTCGATGATCAATCTCTCCGACCTGCTCGGCAAGAGCTTCGGCAAGCGCCAGAAGACGCTGCGCACCACGGTGAAGGAGGCCTACGAGCCGCTCATCGCCGAGGAGGCCGACAAGCTGATCGACGAGACCCAGATCCAGCAGGAGGCGATCCGCCTGGCCGAAGAGGAGGGCATCGTCTTCCTCGACGAGATCGACAAGATCGCCGCGCGCGCGGAGGGCCGCGGCGCCGACGTCTCGCGCGAGGGCGTGCAGCGCGACCTGCTGCCGCTGATCGAGGGGGCAACGGTGGCCACCAAGTACGGGCCGGTGAAGACCGACCACGTCCTGTTCATCGCCTCGGGCGCCTTCCACGTCACCAAGCCGAGCGATCTGCTGCCCGAGCTGCAGGGCCGCCTGCCGATCCGCGTCGAGCTCAAGGCCCTGACCCGCGACGATTTCCGCGCCATCCTGACCGAGCCGGAAGCGAGCCTGGTCACCCAGTACGTGGCGCTGATGAAGACCGAGGAGGTCGAGCTCGTCTTCGAGGACTCCGCCATCGATTCCATCGCCGACTACGCCGCGGAGGTGAACGCCAACGTGGAGAATATCGGCGCGCGTCGGCTTCAGACCATCATGGAAAAACTCGTCGAGGAGATCAGCTACACCGCGTCCGACCGGTCGGGCGAATCCATCACCATCGACGCCGACTACGTCGCCGAGCGCGTCGGCGCCCTGGCGAAGAATTCCGACCTGTCGAAATTCATCCTCTGAGCATCACGTAATACGCGCCCGAGCCGCCATGGCGGGCGTGGGCGGGGGCGTAACCGGAGACGATGGCCGCGAAATCGCCCTCTCCCATCCAGCGGGGAAAGGCGCGCTTGAGGACGCCGGGCAGGCGGCGCCCCTCCGGGTCCCAGGGCTCGAAGCGGCGGTCCTCCAGAGCCCGCGCGCTCGCCCCCTTGCCGGTGATGACGAGCACCGTCCTCGCGCCGCGCTCGCGCTGGCGGGCGAGAAAGCTCAGCAGGGCCCGGCGCCCGCTCGCCTCGGTATGCCCGTGCAGGTCGAGGCGCGCCTCGATCTCGACCCGGCCGCGCCGCACCTTCTTCTCCGCGCCGCGCTCGGCCGGTCTCGCCGCGCCTTGCGGCGCGGGCGCGCGCGCCTCCAGGAAGCGGGAAAACGCCTCGCGCGAGGTTTCGACCTGGAGGGCCTGGCGGTTCGGCGCCGGCGGCTCGGCCGGTGCCGGGGCCTGCTTCCCGCCGAGCGGCTTCACCGTGCGCGCGACCTTTCCCCAGATCTCGCGCTCCTCGGGGCGAAGGCCGCGCTTGCGGCTCATGAGGTCCTGGCGATGCGCGCGGCGAGCCGGTTCGGCAGCAGCACGAACCAGCGCGCATCCGCGTTCTGGCGCCCCGCGCGATAGCCCGCCTCCTCGCCCCAGCCGATGAAGAGATCGCCCCTCAACGGCCCCTGGATCGCGCCGCCCGCATCCTGCGCGATGACGAGGCCGGACCAGTCCGGATCGCCGTGAATGGCGGCCTGCAGGAAGATGGGGACGCCCCAGGCGTGATGGGCCGGGTCGACGGCGAGGCTCGCCATCGGCGTCAGCGGCGCACCCTGGCTGCCCGCCGGGCCGCGGTCCGGATCGGTGAGCGGCTGCAGCTGGAAGAAGACATAGCGCGGGTTCTCGTTGAACAGCGCCGTCCAGGCCTGCGGTTCGCGCGCGCGCAGCCAGGCCTCGATATCCTCCTTGGAGGCGTCGTGAGGGGACAGCTCGCCGCGATCGATCAGAACGCGGCCGATCGAGACATAGGGCAGGCCGTTATGGGCCGCGAAGGCGGCCCGCGCGACGCTGCCGTCCGGCCAGACCAGCCGGCCCGACCCCTGGATCTGAAGGAAGAAGACCTCGATCGGCCGGCCCCAGGCGATCGGGACGCCGAGATCGAGGGCCTCGATGTCGGCGCGCGGACGGTAGGGTTCGAAGCGGTCCTCGCTGGCGCGTCCGACGATGCGCCGGCCTTCCAGACCCGCGATGAACTGGCCCAGATCGCCGGTCAGGAGATCGTCGGGGCGCGCGCGCAGCGCCATGGAGAATTCGGAATCGGGCCGGGCGCGCACCTCGACGACCGGCTCGTAATAGGCCGTCAGCCGGCCGGTACCCGAGAGGGAAAAGGGCGTGAAGGCGCGCTCGAAGAAACCGCGCGCCGCATCCGGCCCGGCCCGGCCGGCCTGCAGCACGGCGGCTTCCGCGCACACGCCGCGCCAGTCGCCGACCGTGCCGGCATAGGCGGCCTGCGCGCTCATCGGCTCGTGATCGGGGCGGGCGTCGATGCGCCGGCAGCTTTCCACGAAGGCCGACAGCGCCGCGCTCGGGTCGGTGCGGTTCCAGCCGGGCAGGGCGTCGAAGCTCGTCGCCGCAGAGCGGGCGGGCGCGACCGGCTCGACCGGGACGGGGCTTTCCGCGCCCGGCTGCGGCGCGGGCGGCGTCGAGGCGCAGGCGGCCAGGACGAGCCCGAGGCCGAGCGCGAAAACCCTAGACAGGCTTGACGCCGGCGAGGGTCCAGTTCGGATCGGAAGACGTGACATCGCGCTCGAAACTCCAGACCTCGCTGACGGTCTTCAGCAGGGCGAGGTCGCCGGAGACGCGCTCGCCCGCCGCGTCGCGGGTCTCGGTGGCGAGCTCGGCGACGAACCGGACCCGGATTCTGGCCCGATTATCGTTAAGAGAGGCTTCCACGATCTCCGCTTCGCGCAGGCGCTCGATCTCGGTGATCTGGGTGTGGCCCTTGTCCTCGCGCTCGGCGATGGCTTTCGAATACGCTTCGAGCACGCGCGGGGACAACAGACCCTTCAGCGTGTCGCGGTCGCCCTTGGCATAGGCCTCCACGACCATGCGCCAAGCCTGCTTCGCACCGGTCAGGAAGGTCTGCGGGTCGAAGTTGCGGTCGGCTTCCGCGATCTCGGCGAGGCCCGATCCGGCCGGGCCGGCGTAATGGCGCGCGATCGCCTCGGGCCCGGCTTCGGCCGGTGCGGACTGCGCGCGCTCGGCGGGGCGGCCCGCCTCGCGCCGGGCGGCCTGTTCGCGCATCTCGCGGGCATGCTCTTCCGGCGTGCGCCCGGTCTGCTTGCCGAGCGTCATGTAGAGCCGCACGCCGAGGAAGACGGCGAGCCCTGCGAAGAAGAGAAGCTGTAACAGGTCCATCGTGGTGCGGTAATCCATGCGCGCGTGTGATCGTTCACATATAGGCGCAGTTTGCCGCCGCGTCAGCCTCTCCTCTGCGCCGGGCCGACCGCGCCAGCCTTGCCGATCCCGCCCGCGCGTGCTACCCGCCGCCCCTGCTTTTCCAGTCCGCACGCGCGGGAGCCGCCTTCGCACGCCCCGCGCCCTGCCGAAGAGAGTCTCATGACCGACGCGCCCGCCAATCCCGAACAGACCGGGGCCCCGCAGCTGCCGCAGATCCGCGTGATGGGCCAGTACGTGAAGGACCTGTCCTTCGAGAACCCGGCCGCGCCGAACTCCCTGCGCGGCGCCGGCGGCCAGCCCAATATCGACATGGGCATCGACGTGCGCGCGCGGGCGATGGAAGCCGACGCGTTCGAGGTCGAGCTCGCCCTGTCCGCGAAGGCGACCCGCGGCGAGGACACGGTGTTCATCGCCGAGCTGGTCTATGGCGGCCTCTTCCAGATCAGGAATCTGGACGAGCGCGCGCGCGACCCGTTCCTGCTGATCGAGTGCCCGCGCATCCTCTTCCCCTTCGCCCGCCGCATCCTGTCCGATGCCACGCGCGATGGCGGCTTCCCGCCGCTGATGCTCGAGCCGGTCGATTTCGCGGCGCTGTACCGCCAGCAGCTCGCCCAGCGCCAGCAGGCCGGGGGACAAGGCGGCGGCGAATCCGGCCCGGCCACCGGCGGCACCCCGCCGAGCGGCACCGCGTAACCGGTCCGCCTTATCCCCGGCGGGGATAGCGGAAAACGCGACTCCTACTACGACTACCGGCCGCTCCGGCCGCGCCAGGGCGTTGAATTTCAACGCCGGGCACCGCGCGGGGCGGTGAGAGTCGCGCGAGTTCGCGGCCATCGCGTGAGAGTCCCGTCCTCGCAATCGCCGCCCCCGGCAGAGCCGGGCGCGGACGGTCCGAAGCGTCCATTCTAGACCGGCCGGCAAGGGGGGCGGATTACCCCCGGGCGATCGCAGCTTTCGGCCGGCCCACACCCGGCTCAGCAGCTGGTTCCCCGAGGTGTGCCGGGGGCGCCGAGGGAGGCTGCCAGCCTTGAGGAGCTCGCATCGGCGCTGATGTCCGTTCCCGGAACCGCGGCCCGGGCGCAGGGCGTTGAGTGCCCACAGGCTCCGCCGGCCCGCCCATGGGCCGCAGCGGGAGCCCGCGCAAACGGGAGACTCCGCGATGATCCGATCGACCCTGTCCGCACTCGCCCTTTCGGCCTCGGCGCTGGCCATCGCACCCGGCGCGCTCGCGGCCCCGGCGTGCCCGGCCGAAATCGTGAGCCCTTCGAGCGGCGCTACGGTATCGGCCACGCCGACGATCCAGGCGACCGCAGACAACCGGTCGGACTGCGATCCCAACGTGAAGGATGTCCGCCTCGAGATCGTCGAAGCAGACAGCGGCAATACCGTCTACGAACATTCCTACACGCGCGGGGAGGGCCTGCTGACCGGGCGGACCTGGTCGACGGGCATGCTTCTGCTCGATCACCAGATTCCCTCCGGCGAACTCAGCGCGGGAGAGACCTATCGCGCAGAAGTCTATTACGACAAGCCGACACCTTTCGCCTTCGACAACTATGCGGGGGTCGCGGGAACGACGACCTTCACGGTGCGCGGGGGCGGCAGCGGCGATGGCCAGACAGGTGTCCCGCCACAGCCCGGCGACCACACGATCGTGATCTCCGGCTCGGGCGGAGGAACCGGCTACACGATCTTCGGCGGCGGTCGGCTCGAACAGGTGGATGGCCGGCTCGCCGGGCGCCGCGTGTCCGAGCAAGGCAATGACGAGGTCGACGATGACATTGCCCGCGGCGCGGTCGGCGGAGGTTCGGACGGTTTCATCGTGCGCGGCGACCTGCCGTCCATCGTTCTGGACGATCCCGGCGGAGCCGTGATCGAGGTCGACGGAGAGACCTTCATCCAGATCGTGATCGACAGCCAGACCGTCTCCGGCGGCAGCGACTACACCCTCAGCGGCGGCGGCCGGCTCGAACAGATCGACGGCCATCTCATGGGCATCGCGGTCAGTGCCCATGGCAACGACCAGGTGCGGGACAATCGCGCCGACGGCTCGGTCGGCGAGGGCTCCGATGGCTATCGCGTCTATGGCGCAATGCCGCAGATCAGTCTCGCCGATCCGGCCAATGCGGTGGTGTGGGTGAACGGCGAGCCGAGATAGGCCCGGCCCCTCAGACCAGCCCCAGCCTCTTCCACAGCGTCCTGTCGCCGCCGATGGTTTCCAGGAAGGCGGCGTGGGCCTCGCGTTCGCGCTCGCTGACCTGGGAGGGCAGCGGGGCCGGGCGCGGCGGGCGGGCGGGAAAGGCGACCTTGCCGGCACCGCCGGCGCTCTCGTCGAAGGCGAGGCCCTGTTCGCGCCCGCCATTGAGTTCGAGATAGACCTCGGCCAGCAGGTAGGCGTCGATCAGCGCGCCGTGTTTGGTGCGGCTTTCCAGGGAGATGTCGAAGCGCTTGCAGAGCGCGTCGAGGCTGGCGGGCGAGCCGGGGAAGCGCTCGCGCGCCATCGCCGCGGTATCCTTGAAGCGCGAGGCGGGGATCGGGGGCAGGCCGGCGCGCTCGAGCTCCATGTTGATGAAGCTCATGTCGAATTTCGCATTGTGCGCGACCAGGACCGCATCGCCGACGAAATCGAGGAATTCGCGGGCCACCTCGGCGAATTTCGGCTTGTCGCGCAGCATCTCGAAGGTGTGTCCGGTCACCGCGGTGACTTCCTTCGGAATGTCGCGCTCGGGATTGATCAGGCGCTGCAGCTCCCTGCCGGTCGGCAGCATGTTGATCACCTCGACGCAGCCGATCTCGGTGATGCGGTCGCCCTCATTGGCGTAGAAGCCCGTGGTCTCGGTGTCGAAGATGATCTCTCTCACGAGCGCGAACTCCTCATGTCCTGCAGCGCGGCACGCACCTGGCGGCGCGCCTCCTCGATGCCCTTCGAGGTGTCGATCACGTAGTCGGCGCGCGCCCTCTTCTCGCTGTCGGGCAACTGGCGCGCAAGGATGGCATCCAGCTTGTCCGCCGTCATCCCCGGGCGCGCCAGCACCCGCGCGCGCTGCACGTCCGAAGGCGCGGTGACCACCATCACGACGTCCACCTGGTCGTCGAGGCCGACCTCGAACAGCAGGGGCACGTCGAGCACGGCGAACTGCGTGCCGGCCGCCTCGGCGTCGGCGAAGAATTTTTCCCGCGTCGCGGCGACCATCGGGTGGACGATCCGTTCCAGGCGCTCGAAGCCTTCGGGATCGTTGCGCAGCGCCTGCGTCAACGCCTGGCGGTCGATCGCCCCGTCCTTCACCACGCCGGGAAAGGCCTCCCCGACCGGGTCGACCGCCGCGCCGCCGGAGGCGTAGAGGTCGGCGACGACCGCGTCGGCGTCGAACACCGCCGCGCCCTCCTCGGCGAGAAGCCCGGCCGTCGTGGTCTTGCCCATGCCGATCGAGCCGGTCAGGCCGATGACGATCATGTGCGCGCCTCCAGCATGGCCGTGAGGATCTCGCGCACCGGCAGATCCTGCGGCGGCGGCGCGCCGAAGAGCGCCTGGAAGCTCGGCCGGGCCTGGCCGATCAGCATGGACAGCCCGTCCACACTGCGCCGGCCCGTCTCGCGGGCCTGCCTGAGGAGCGCGGTTTCCAGCGGCACATAGACCATGTCGAAGACGAGCGCATCCGTTGCGGCCGCAGAGAGGTCGAGGAGAAGGGGCGGTTTGCCCGCCATGCCGAGGCTCGTGGCGTTGATCACCAGCACAGCCCCGTCGAGGGCTTCAGCCGCCTTCTCCCAGGGGTGGAGGGCGGCCTCGACACCGAGGTCCTCGACAAGGGCGCGGGCGCGGGCGAGCGAGCGGTTGACGATGCGGACATCGCGCCAGCCCCGCGTCTTCAGCACGTACAGCGCGGCCCGCGCCGCGCCGCCGGCGCCCAGCAGCACCGCCGGGCCCTGCGGGCGCGTCATGGCGCCCTCGTCGAGCGCCGCGCGGATGCCGTCCACGTCGGTATTGTCGCCGAGAAGCGTCCCGCCCGAGGCGAGGAGAAGATTGACCGCCCCGATCGCGCGCGCCGCCTCGGTATGCTCCGCGGCAAGCGCGAAGGCGGCCTCCTTGTGCGGCAGGGTGATGTTGAGTCCGGCAATGCCGAGCGCGGGCAGCGCCTTCACGGCGGCGGCGAAATTCTCCGGCGCGATGTCAAACGCCACATAGCGTCCCGGTCGCCCGCTCGCTTCCAGCCAGGCGGTCATCATCGCCGGCGAGAGCGAATGCGCGACCGGATGGCCCGCAACACCGGCGAGCGGCAAGAGGCCGCGGGTCGCGGCGGCCACGCGCATCATACCGGTGCCTCGCCCTGCTCGCGCAGCAGCGCCAGCACGGGCAGGAGATCGAGGCCCAGAACCGCGTGGTAATCGCCCTCCACGCGCTCGAAGAGCTGCGCGCCGAGCCCCTCGTAGGCGTAGGCGCCCACCCCCTTGGTGAGGATGTCGCCGGCGCGGGCGAGATAGTCGGACAGGAAGGCGTCGGAGAAATCGCGCATGACCATGCGGCACGCGCTCCTGTGGCGCCAGATGATGTCGCCGTCGCGCGCCGCGGCGATGGCGCCCTTCAGCCAGTGGGTTCGCCCGCGCAGGGCGCGCAGCTTGGCTTCGGCCTCCTCGACCGACTTCGCCTTGTCGAACAGGCGCCCGTCATGATCGAGCACCTGATCGGCCCCCAGCACCAGGCCCGGGCGCCGGCGCGAGACGGCGAGCGCCTTTTCCTCCGCGAGCCTCAGGGCGAGGTCGCCGAGATCGCCCGCGAAGCCGGCCTTCAGCGCATCCTCGTCGAGATCGGCCGGGTCGACCTCGAAATCGATGCCGGCGCTCTGGAGAATCGCGCGGCGCGAGGCCGAGCCGGAAGCCAGGATCAGGGTCATACCGTATTCCTGTGTTCGGACAGGAGGTTGATGACCTTGGCCGCGGTCTCCTCGATTGAGCGCCGCGTGACGTCGATCGTCGGCCAGCCATACTTCGCGAACAGGCGCTTGGCGTGGATCAGCTCCTCGCGCACCCGGTCCTCGTCGACATAGCCGGTCTCGCGGTCCTCCTTCAGATTGAGCAGCCGGTTGCGCCGGATCTGCACGATGCGCTCGGGCGAGGCGGTCAGCCCGACGATGAGCGGCTTCTTCAGGAAGAAGAGTTCCTCCGGCAGCGGTGCGCCCGGCACGATCGGGATATTCGCCGTGCGGATGCCGCGATGGCCGAGATAGACGCTGGTCGGCGTCTTCGAGGTGCGCGAGATGCCGAGCAGGATGACTTCTGCGCCGGCGAGATTGTCGCCCTGGCCGTCATCATGGGCCATGGAATAGTTCATCGCCTCGATGCGCCGGTAATACTCCGCGTCGAGCGCGCGCTGGGCGCCGGCCTTTCCCGTGACCGGAGCGCCCAGATAGCCCGACAGCGTCGCCTGGATCGGGTCGAGCACCGCGATGGCCGGGACGTGCAGCTCGGCGCAGCGGTCCTCGATCTCCCGCCGGAGGTCGGAATTGACCATGGTGTACATGACGATGCCGGGGAAATCGGCGACGTGTTCGAGCGCCTTGTCCAGCTGGCGCGGCGAGCGCACCAGGGCGAACAGGTGCTCGATCGGTTCGGCGCGGTCGAACTGGGCCGCCGAAGCCCGCATCACGGCCATCAGCGTTTCCCCGGTCGAGTCCGAGATCATGTGCACATGATAGAAGACGCGCATGTCCGAGGAACGGTGAGGCATCGGCGGGTCCGTCGCTTCCTGTGGGGTCCAAGACCTAGCCCGGCGTGGAGCGTCTGTGAATAAGCCGGCGCGTTTTCCGCGCAGGCCGGGGAACCGGATCGGTCAAGGGAGAGTTTTCGGATCGTTGCGCCGGGTCGATCCCCGGCGGTCAGGATCGCGCCTGTTCAAAACCCGGCCGGTGTGAATATCGCCGGCCGGCCTCCCGGTGCGCTGCTCGCGTCCCGCTTCGGGACTCTCGCATTAAGCCTTTGTAAATCATGGTTAACAGAATCCTAATCAGGCGCGCCGTCCGGCACGCGCCCCGGTGTGAGTCGACGTTTTCCAGTGCCGTGGAAAACGGGTATGACCGGCGCGCGCCCGTCCCTGTCCACATTATCCCCGGCCCCTACGACTCCCTTCTTCCTTAAAGTAAGACAGAAAGAGGGTAAGACCGGGTAGGACCGGTTCGGGGAAAAACCCCTCACCAAAGGAGAGAGCCTTGAGTCCGAGCGGCAAGCCCCTTCTCGACGTGCTGGCGGGCAAGACCCGTACCCCGCCGCCGATCTGGCTGATGCGGCAGGCGGGCCGCTACCTGCCGGAATACCGCGAGGTCCGCGCGAGGCAACCCGATTTCATCGCCTTCTGCCTGAACCCGCAGGCGGCCGCCGAGGTGACGCTCCAGCCGATCCGGCGCTACGGTTTCGATGCCTCCATCGTGTTCGCCGACATCCTGCTGATCCCGCACGCGCTCGGCCAGAAGGTCTGGTTCGAGAAGGGCGAGGGGCCGAAGCTCGAGCCGGTCGCGCCGAAAGATGCCGGCCGGCTTCAGCTCGACCGGGTGGAGGAGCGCCTGGAACCGGTGTGCGAGACCTTGCGCATCCTGCGCCGCGAGCTTCCCGGCGACTGCACACTCATCGGCTTCGCCGGCGCGCCCTGGACGGTCGCGACCTACATGATCGAGGGCGGCGGATCGAAGGATCGCTGGGCCGCGCGCACGGCGGCTTGGAGCGATCCCGCCGGCTTCGATGCGCTGATGGCGGTGCTGGCCGATGCCACGGCGCGCTACCTGATCGCGCAGGCGCGGGCCGGAGCGGAGGTGCTCAAGCTGTTCGAGAGCTGGGCCGAGGGCCTGCCCGCGCCGCTGTTCGAGCGGGTCGTGATCGCGCCCACGAGGGCCATCGTCGACCAGGTGCGCGCCGCGGGGATCGAGGCGCCGATCATCGGGTTTCCCAAGGGCGCCGGTCCGCTGGCGGTGCGCTATGCGCGGGAGACGGGGATCGACGCGCTGGCGATCGATCACGGGCTGGACACCGGCTGGGCGGCCGGAGCGCTGCCGGCCGGCCTCCCGGTTCAGGGCCAGCTCGACCCGGCCGTGCTGAAGGCCGGGGGCGCGGCGCTCGACGGCGAGGTGGATCGCCTGCTCGCCGCCTGGAAGGATCGGCCCTATGTCTTCAATCTCGGGCACGGGATCAATCCGGACGTGCCGCCAGACCACGTGACCCGTCTCGTCAACCGCGTGCGCGGCTTGTAGAGGCGGTCTCCAGCCACGACGGGTAGTTCCATGAGCCGACGCATCGCGGTCGTGCTGTTCAATCTCGGGGGTCCCGACGGGCCGTCGAGCGTGCGGCCCTTCCTGAGGAATCTGTTCAACGATCCCGCGATCATCTACGCGCCCTGGCCGGTGCGGCCGATGCTCGCCGAGCTTATCAGCCGCACGCGCGCCCCGAAGGTCGCCAAGGAATACGCCAAGATGGGCGGCGGCTCCCCGATCGTCCCGGAAACCCTCAGGCAGGCCGACGCGCTGGTAGCGGCCCTGGAGGCGGCCTCGCCGCAGGACACGTTCGAAGCCTTCCTCGCCATGCGCTACTGGCATCCCTTCACCCATGAGGCGGTGGCGGCGGTGAAGGCCTGGGGAGCCGACGAGGTCGTGCTCCTGCCGCTCTACCCGCAGTTCTCCACCACGACCAGCGCGTCCTCGCTGAAGGCCTGGCGCGATGCCGGCGGGGACGAGGCGCGCACGGTGTGCTGCTATCCGACGCAGCCCGATTTCGTCGCCGCCCATGCCGGGTTGATCCGGCAGGCCTGGCAAGACGCGGGCCGGCCGTCGAACGTGCGCGTGCTGCATTCCGCGCACGGGCTGCCGGAGATCACGATCGCGCGCGGCGATCCCTATCAGTGGCAGGTGAACGAGACGGTCAGGGCCGTCACCGCCGCGCTGCCCGAACTCGACGATCACCTGACCTGCTTCCAGTCCAAGGTCGGCCCGCTGGAGTGGATCAAGCCGGCGACCGAGGAGGCCGTGCGCGAGGCCGCCGAGGCGGGCAAGCACATCATCCTCTCGCCCATCGCCTTCGTGTCCGAGCACATCGAGACCCTGGTCGAGCTCGACGAGGAATATCGCGCGGTGGCCGAGGCCCACGGCGCGCCGGGCTATACGCGCGTGCCGGCCCTGGGCACCGAGCCCGGCTTCATCGAGGCGCTGAAGCGATTGACATTGCAGGCGCTGGAGGGTCCGGTGGGGCTGAAGCCGCCGAACGGCGAGGCGATCTGCCCGGCCGAGTTCCGGCGCTGTGCGTGCCGCGAGGCGGGGCTCGTCCGGCAGGAGACCGGGGAGGGACGATGACGGATTTTCTGCTCGATCACTATGCCTGGCTGAAGGGCCTGCACATCATCGCGGTGATCTTCTGGATGGCCGGCATGCTCTACCTGCCGCGCCTGTTCGTGTATCACCACCAGGCCGAGCCGGGCGGCGAGCTGGAGCGCGCCCTTCTGATCCAGGAGCGCAATCTCCTGAAGATCATCATCAACCCGGCGATGATCGCGGTCTGGGTCATCGCCCTGACGATGATCGCGGTCAACACGAGCCTGCTCGGCCAGGGCTGGCTGCATGGCAAGCTCGTGCTGGTGCTCGCCCTGTCGGGCATTCACGGCTTCTATGCCGGGGCGCAGAAGAAGTTCGCCAGGGGCGAGCGGGTGCGCAGCGAGAAGTTCTGGCGCATCATGAACGAGGTGCCCGCGCTGATGGTCATCGCCATCGTGCTGCTCGCCGTCGTGAAGCCCTTCGCCTGAGGCGGGACGAGCGGCAGCGCTCGCTTGACGTTCGCCGCGCCCTGTGTCAGGCATTTGCAGGACGTCTTCAAGTCGAAGACTCCCCTTTCCGAGCCGGAGCCTGGGCGCCACGCCCACCGCCCGGACCCCTCAAAGACACCGAAATAGCCGTCCGAAAATCAGAACACGGATGGCGCGCGAGACACAAGGTCCGGGCCAGGTTCGGTCCGCCTCCCGCGGGCGGCCGCTTGTGCATCGGAGCCGCCCCGATCCTGCCGGCATTTCTTCCAGCGAACCCGATCATGACCGACATCAACGACGACGATTACGACACCGACGAGGACGAACGCGAGGACGACGAGGACGAGGGTCCGCGCGTTCCACGCGTCAATGTCGAGCGCATGAGCCTTCAGGAGCTGAAGGAGAAATCCCCCGCCGAGCTCCTGGAGCTCGCCGAGCAGCTGGAGATCGAGAACGCCTCCTCGCTTCGCAAGCAGGGCATGATGTTCGCCATCCTCAAGGCGCTCGCCGAGGACGGGGCGGAGATCTACGGCGGCGGCACGCTGGAAGTGCTGCAGGACGGCTTCGGCTTCCTGCGCTCGCCGGAGGCCAACTATCTCGCCGGGCCGGACGACATCTACGTCTCGCCGACCCAGATCAGGAAGTTCGGCCTTCGCACCGGCGACACGGTGGAGGGCGAGATCCGCTCCCCGCGCGACGGCGAGCGCTATTTCGCGCTCCTGAAGGTCGCCTCGATCAATTTCGAGGAGCCCGACCAGGCGCGCCACAAGGTCCATTTCGACAACCTGACCCCGCTCTATCCGGACGAGCGCTTCCACATGGAGCTGCCCGATCCGACCAAGAAGGACCGCTCGGGCCGGGTGATCGACATCGTCGCCCCGCTCGGCAAGGGCCAGCGCGGGCTGATCGTCGCGCCGCCGCGCACGGGCAAGACCGTCCTGTTGCAGAACGTCGCCCACGCGATCGAGACCAATCATCCCGAATGCTTCCTCATCGTGCTGCTGATCGACGAGCGCCCGGAGGAAGTCACCGACATGCAGCGCACGGTGAAGGGCGAGGTCATCGCCTCGACCTTCGACGAGCCGGCCACGCGCCACGTCCAGGTCGCCGAGATGGTGATCGAGAAGGCCAAGCGCCTCGTGGAACACAAGCGCGACGTGGTGATCCTGCTGGACTCCATCACCCGCCTGGGGCGCGCCTACAACACGGTGGTGCCGAGCTCGGGCAAGGTGCTGACCGGCGGCGTCGACGCCAACGCCCTGCAGCGGCCCAAGCGCTTCTTCGGCGCGGCGCGGAACATCGAGGAGGGCGGCTCGCTGACCATCATCGCGACCGCGCTGATCGACACCGGCTCGCGCATGGACGAGGTGATCTTCGAGGAGTTCAAGGGCACGGGCAACTCCGAGATCGTGCTCGACCGCAAGGTCGCCGACAAGCGCGTCTTCCCGGCTATCGACATCCTGAAGTCCGGCACCCGCAAGGAGGAGCTGCTCGTCGACAAGAAGGAGCTGCAGAAGACCTATGTGCTTCGCCGCATCCTCAACCCGATGGGCGCCCAGGACGCGATCGAGTTCCTGCTCGGCAAGCTGAAGGAGACCAAGACCAATTCGGACTTCTTCGAGAGCATGAATACGTAAGGCACCTTCACAGGTCTTAAGGAGGAGGCCGGCCCCCGCAGGGGCCGGCCTTCTTCGTATCGCGGGCCCGGCACGCGGGGCGCGACCTCGGCCCGGCATGAAGAAAGCCCCCCTTCCCCTCGCCGGCAAACGCGATAGTCTCGCCGGACACTCACCGGAAGGACCCCCCCCGATGCCGACGCCCGATTTCACCCTCTACCACGCTCCCATGACCCGCTCGATCCGGGTGCGCTGGACGCTGGAGGAGATGGGCCTGCCCTATCGCCTGGAGACCGTGAAGTTCACCCGCGGCGATGTCGGCGGGGCGGAATACCGCCAGATCAACCCGATGCAGAAGATCCCCGCCTTCAGGGACGGCGACCGGGTGCTGCTGGAGTCCCTGGCGATCGTGCAATACCTCGTGACGAAGTACGGTCCGACCGATCTCGCCGTGAAGCCCGACGAGCCCGGCTATGGCGCGTGGCTGGAATGGCTGCATTTCGGCGAGGCGACCATGTCGATGAGCGTCAACCTCATCCTCGCCCACACCACGCTCCTGCCCGAGGAGCAGCGCAATCCGGGCCTTGCCAAGTGGGCGCGCCACGAGGTCGACAAGCATCTCAACATGATCGCCGAGCGCGGCCTGAAAGGGCACGACTATCTCGCCGCGGACCGCTTCACCGCCGCCGACATCTCGGTGGTCTATATGCTCTATCTCCTGAAGCTGGTGAAGCAGTTCAATGGTGCGCCGGAACCGGTGAGGGCCTATTTCGACCGGGTCGCGGCCCGCGAGGCCTGGCGCAAGGCGAGCGCGGACTGACCCCTACCAGGGCGAGCGTTTTCAAGGTTTGCGACTTTTGGTGGAACAACGCTACAACCCGTGATAACCTCCTGCCGGGCATTCCCCTTGCAAGGAGGTTGTGAAATGGCATTCGATTTCAATCGGCGTTCGCTCATTCTCTCCGGCGCCGCGCTGTCGGCCATGGCGGGCACGAGCTTGCTGGGCGGCTGCGAAAGCCTGCTGCAGAAGATCCAGAACCGGCCGACGCGCCGCGGCACGCAGAGCCTGTCATCCACAGATCCGGTCTGGAGCGTGTACCGCGCGGCAGTCAGCGCGATGCAGGCGCGCCAGGCCGGGGACGCGCGCAACTGGACCGAACAGGCGCGCATCCATCTCGACCACTGCCCGCACGGGAACTGGTTCTTCCTGCCCTGGCACCGGGCCTACCTCTTCTATTTCGAGCAGATCTGCCGCGAACTCAGCGGCGACGACGGCTTCGCCCTGCCCTACTGGAACTGGAACCAGAACCGGTCCATCCCGGCCCCGTTCTGGAGCGGCGTGCTCAACCACCCGCGATCGGTCAATTCCTCGAGCACGCTGCCCGACAGCTGGGTCGGCGACACGGTGCTGAACAACATCCTCGCGCTGACCAACTTCACCCAATTCGCCAGCGGCCCGTCGACGACCCAGCGCGGCTTCTCCTTCTCCGGCTCTCTCGAAGCCACGCCGCACAACAACGTGCATGGCTGGACGGGCGGGGACATGGGAACCTACTGGTCGCCGCTCGACCCGATCTTCTGGCTGCACCACTGCATGATCGACTGCATGTGGTGGCACTGGAACGCGGATCTCGGCAATCCCAACACCAACGACCCGGGATGGAGCAATTTCACCTTCTCCAACAATTTCGTGGACGGGAACGGCAATCCGGTCGACATCCAGGTGATCAGCACCGTGCTCATGCCGCTGCTCTCCTATCGCTACGAGCCCTGCCAGATCGGCGGGGACACGATGCTGGAGATGGCGCGCCGCGACGTGGCCGACGCCCGCCGCCTTCGCGAGTTCCTGGAGGCGGGCGCCGAGGTGCCGACCCGGCTGGACGACAGTGTCGTCCTCGACCGGGGCCTTGTGGCCATGATCGGCGAGCCGGTCCGCAGCGAACTCGTCATCCCCGCCGAGCTCGCACGTCAGGCGCTCGACGGCCGCGCGCCGCATCTCGTCGCCGAGCTGGAGGGCGTGCGCCCGCCGGCCGACGAATCCTTCTTCGTGCGGGTCTTCCTCAACCTGCCCGAGGCGAATGCGCAGACCTCCACCGACAGCCCTCACTATGCGGGCTCGTTCGGCTTCTTCGAGGATCCCGACGCCCATGCCGGCCACGATGCGGGCCGGGCCTTCCGGGTCGATCTCACGCCGGGGCTGCGCAGGCTGTCCCAGGCGGGACGGCTCGGGAACGCGGTCGCCATCCAGCTCGTTGCCGTGCCGATGCCCGGCCGCGAGCCGGTCGCGGCGCCCGCGATGCCGATCCAGGCCGTGCGGGCCGGCCTGCTGCCCGCGGTCCGCACCCGCTTCGACGAGAGGGAGTGAGACGGTGAAGCTCCTCGGCCCCGCCCTCGCCGTGATGCTCCTGGCCGCCTGCGGCGCGCCGGGGCAGGGGGCAGGGCCGGCGGGACCTCCGCCGGCCGAGCCATCCGGCGAGGCGGTGCCGCTCGGTGCGGGGCGCGCGCAGGCCCGGTTCTCGATCGGGCCCGCGGCCGGCATCGACCTCGTGGTGGCGGCCGTGGACAATCCGGATCGGGCCCCGGTCAGCCTGGCCGTGCGATGGCGGCCGGGCCCGCAGGACGCGGCGGTCGACCTGCCCCCGGTCGGGCTCTTCCCGGTCGACCGCGGCGGGCGCTACCGGATCGCCCTGCCGGATGCGGCGTCCCGGCGATCCGGCCGGATCGAGGTCGAGCTGCAGACCCCCTCCCCGGCGGTGCGCCTTCAGGTGAACGTGCAGCCGAACTGAGGTTTCACGTGAAACCTCAGCCTCGCGCCTGCGGGCAGGTGGCGTAGACGCCCCTCGCCGTCTGGGCGGCGCGCAGGGCGCGGGTGGCGGCGGCGACGTCGTCGACGCTGATCACTTCCGCGCCATTGTCGGCCATTTCCAGATAGTTCGCCGTGCCCTGCCGTTCGGCGCGGAAGTCGCCGAAGCTGGTCTCGATGCCGCGCGCGGCGAGCGCCGCGTCGAACTCCGGCTCGCCGTGACCGAGGCCCAGCCAGGCGACGATCCGGGAGAGATCGACACCGGCCTGTTCCAGGGTCGCGAGATCGGAGAGATCGTCGAGCCCGGCGGAGATCATGAGTTCGGGCGCCTCGCCATGCGCCGCGATCGCGTCCTCCAGCGAATAGGTGATCAGCACGGCCCGTCCGGTCGCGTCCGCCGCCTTCAGTCCCGCGATCGCCTCGGCCACCGTCACGTCCTTCAGGTCGACCTGGGCGATGGCGGCGCCCTCGATCGCGGCGAGCGCCTCGGCGAAGGTCGGCGGGGCTTCGTCGAGCACCGTGCCGGTCTCGTCGACCAGGCGCAGGGAACCGAACTCCTCGAGCGTCACCTGCGAGACCGGTCCGCTGCCCGTCGTGGTGCGGTCGACCGTGTCGTCGTGCATCAGGACGAGATGGCCGTCGGCGGTTCGCGCCACGTCCATTTCGACGAAGACCGCGCCGTCGAGGATCGACCGCTCGAAGGTGGAGATCGCATTCTCCGCATGGCCGGGGCGCGGCCCGCCGCGATGGGCCTGGACCAGCGTCGCGCCGGCCTCGCGCGTGCAGTCGAGATAGATCCCGAGCGCGAGCCCATCGAGCCAGTCCCCGGCGATCGCCTCGCGGGCGGTCTCCTCGCGCGCGTCCTCGTAGGTCGAGGCGCGCGGCCCGCAATTGGCGAGCGTGAGGGCGCTGACGAGCCCGAGCGGCAGGAAGGAGAGAAAGCGCAGCGCGTCCTTCATCGGAGCTCGCCGCTCAGCCGAGATGGGACTGGAAGAAGGCGCGGGTGCGCGCATTGGCGTTCTCCGCCGCCTTGGCGTCGAAATGCTCCCCGCCCGGGCGGGCGAAGGCATGGTCGACGCCCTCGTAGCGGTGGAGCGTGACCTGGTCGTGGTCCTTCAGCGCGTCCATCACCGTCTTCTGGGCGTCCTTGTCGACGAAGCGGTCCTCGGCCGCGATGTGCAGCATGAGCGGCTTGGCGATGGTCTTCGCCTCGCCCAGATACTTGTCGATATTGACCCCGTAATAGCCGACCGTCGCATCGCTGCCGGTGCGGCAGGCGGTGAGATAGGCGAGCAGCCCGCCGAGGCAGTAGCCGACCGCGCCGGCCTTGCCCCCGCCCTGGCGGCGTGCGTAGCGAAGCGTCTCGCCGATGTCGTCGACGCCCTTGTCGATGTCGAATTGATTCATGTAATCAAAGGCTTGCTGCCATTCTTCCTCGGTCTTGTCGGTCAGCTGGATGCCCGGCTTGATGCGCCAGAACAGGTCCGGGCAGATCGCGGTGAAGCCCTGGGCCGCATAATGATCGGTGAGATCGCGCATCACCTGGTTGACGCCGAAGATCTCCTGGATCACGACGATGGCCGGCCCCTCCCCGTTCTGATAGGCCATGAACTCGCCGTCCGGGGTCTTGATGGTGACCTGTTCTCCCGTCGCCATGATCGGTCTCCTTCGCTCTGGCTCGCGCGCTTGCGCGGTTTGATATAAAGCGTGATCAGGGGGAGGCGAAACCGGTTCACCGGTCAGCTTCCCCGTGACCATAACAAACCTGAAGCAGGATCGCTTCGATCCGAAGTGTTCCTGCTTTAGGGTGCTAACGGACCGGCGGCCCATTCGTGCCGCGCGGCGCCTTCGAAAACTCACCGCCAGCCAAGACGAGGCGATCATGAAGGTCAATATCGAGATCGACTGCAGCCCCGAGGAAGCCCGGGCCTTCATGGGTCTGCCCGACGTGTCCGCGTTCAACCAGCAGATGGTCGAGGAGATGAGCGCGCGCATGCGCGAGAACATCAAGCAGATGGAGCCGGAGACCTTCATGCGCTCGATGATGAGCTTCGGCGGCGAGTGGCAGCGCCAGTTCATGGACATGATGCAGAAGGCGTCGGGCTCGAAGAGCTGAGATGACCGACACGATCTTCGCCCTGGCGAGCGCGCCCGGCCGCGCGGGGGTCGCCGTGCTGCGCGTGTCCGGACCGCGCGCCGCCGCGATCCTGGGCTCCCTCGCCGGCGGATTGCCCGAACCCCGGCGGGCCGCCCTGCGCGCCCTTCGGGGGGCGGATGGCGGGGTGATCGATCGCGGCCTCGTGCTCTGGTTTCCGGGGCCAGCGAGCTTCACCGGCGAGGACTGCGCCGAGTTCCACGTCCATGGCGGTCCGGCGGTGATCGCGGCCATGGCCGACGCCCTGTCCGTCGCGGGCGCGCGTCCGGCCGAGGCGGGGGAATTCACGCGGCGCGCCTTCGAGCACGGCAAGCTCGACCTCACCGAGGCCGAGGGCCTCGCCGATCTCGTCGATGCCGAGACCGAGGGTCAGCGCGCCCAGGCGCTCGCCCAGCTCGACGGGGCGCTGAAGAGCCTCTACGAGGGCTGGCGCGAGGAGCTGATCGCCATCCTCGCGGCGGTGGAGGGGGAGATCGACTTTCCCGACGAGGCCGACGTGCCCGAGGCGCTGTCGCACACCGCCGCCGCGCCGCTGGAGTCCCTCATTGCCGCGCTGGAGGATCACCTGGCCGACGACCGCCGCGGCGAGCGCGTGCGCGAGGGCTTCGTCATTGCCCTGATCGGGCCGCCGAATGCGGGCAAGTCCTCGCTCCTCAATGCGCTCGCGCGGCGCGAGGCGGCGATCGTCACCGAGATTCCCGGCACGACGCGCGACATCGTCGAGGTGCGCCAGGTGCGGGCGGGCTTCCCCGTCATCCTCGCCGACACGGCGGGCCTGCGCGAGGCGGCCGACATCGTCGAGGCCGAGGGGGTGCGCCGGGCGCTGGCGCGGGCGCAGGATGCGGACCTGCGTCTCGGCGTGCTCGATGTTTCACGTGAAACATCCCATGAGCGCGCGGCCCTGCTCGCCCGGCTGCGGCCCGGCGACGCCCTGGTCCTCAACAAGACCGATCTCGCCGCCCCGCCGCAGATCGACGTGCCCGAGGGTGTGCGCGTCATCGCCCTGTCGGTGAAGGCGGCGGAAGGCCTCGACGCGCTCGAGGCCTTTCTCGACGAGACCGTGCTCGACCGGCTCGGCCGCCGCGAGGCGCCCGCCCTGTCCCGGGCCCGCCATCGCCGCGCCGTCGAGGAGGCGCTCGCGGCCCTGGAGCGGGCCCGCGAGCAGCTCGGCCGTCACCCGGAACTCGCCGGTGCCGATCTCCATCTCGCCGTGCGGGCGCTGGAGAGCCTCACCGGCCGCATCGATGTCGAGGACGTGCTCGACCGGGTGTTCAGCCAGTTCTGCATCGGCAAGTGAGCGTCCCTTCTGGCGGGCGGAATGTTTCACGTGAAACATCGCCGCCCTCACCCCGCCATCTCGACTTTTCGCCCCCGATCGCCTATCTGCACCTCGACACGGAAATTGCGGGCCGGAGCCCGCGCGAGCCGTCGAACGGAACTCCATGACCCTCGATCCTCACATCGCCTCGGGCCAGGCCTGGGACGTCATCATCATCGGCGGCGGCCATGCGGGCTGCGAGGCGGCCAGCGCGGCGGCCCGGATCGGGGCGCGCACGCTCCTGCTCACCCACAAGTTCGCGACGATCGGCGAGATGAGCTGCAATCCCGCGATCGGCGGGCTCGGCAAGGGCCATCTCGTGCGCGAGGTCGACGCGCTGGACGGGGTGATGGGCCGGATCGCGGACGCCTCGGGCATCCAGTTCCGCCTGCTGAACCGCTCCAAGGGCCCGGCGGTGCGCGGGCCCCGGACCCAGTCCGACCGCAGGCTCTATCGCGAGGCGATGCAGGCCGAGATGCTTGCCACGCCGAATCTCGCGATCTGCGAGGCGGGCGTGGAGGATCTCCTCGTCGAGGACGGGCGCTGCGCCGGCGCGATCGATGCCGAGGGCCGGGCCTATCGCGCCGGAGCGGTCGTGCTGACCACGGGCACCTTCCTGCGCGGCGTGATCCATCGCGGCAAGGAGCGCATCCCGGCCGGGCGTCATGGCGAGGCGCCGGCGAACGGGCTCGGCGAGCGGCTCTATGCCATGGGCCTGCAGATGGGCCGGCTGAAGACCGGAACCCCGGCGCGGCTCGACAGGGCCTCGATCGACTGGGCGAGTCTCGAAATGCAGGCCGCCGACGACGAGCCGGTGCCCTTCTCCTTCCTCAACGACGCGATCACCGTGCCGCAGATCGCGTGCGGCATCACGCGCACGACCGAGGCGACGCACAGGATCATCGCCGACAATCTCGACCAGTCGGCGGTCTATGGCGGCGCGATCTCCGGGCGCGGGCCGCGCTACTGCCCCTCGATCGAGGACAAGGTGGTGCGCTTCGCCGACCGGACGAGCCACCAGGTCTTCCTGGAGCCGGAGGGGCTGGATGACGACACGGTCTATCCCAACGGGATCTCCACCTCCCTGCCGGCGCAGGTCCAGGACGCCTTCCTGAGGACGCTGCCGGGGCTCGAGAAGGCGAAGGTGAAGCGCTACGGCTATGCGATCGAGTACGACTATGTCGATCCGCGCGAGCTGTCGGCCTCCCTGCAGGTGAGGAAGCTTCCGGGCCTCTATCTCGCCGGGCAGATCAACGGCACGACCGGCTATGAGGAAGCCGCGGCGCAGGGCCTAATGGCCGGCTTCAACGCCGCGCTCGCCGTGTCGGGCGCCGCGCCCTTCATCCTCGATCGGTCGCAGGCCTATATCGGCGTGCTGATCGACGATCTCGTCACGCGCGGTGTGACCGAGCCCTACCGCATGTTCACCTCGCGCGCCGAGTACCGGCTGACGCTGCGCGCCGACAATGCCGACCAGCGCCTGACCGAGCGCGCGATCGCGCTCGGCGCTGCGAGTGTTTCACGTGAAACATCCTGGCGCGCGAAGGCCGCGGAGCTGGAGCGGGCGCGGGTGAAGGCGCTCGAGCTCTCCCTGACGCCGAACGAGGCGAAGAAGCACGGCCTGTCGGTGAACCAGGACGGGCGCCGGCGCAACGTGCTCGAACTGCTCTCCCATCCGGGCGTCGAGTGGGCCGATATCGTGCGCGTCTGGCCGGAGCTGAACGCGCTGTCGAAGCCGGTGGCCGAGCAGATCCGGATCGACTCGGTCTATCACGGCTATCTCGACCGGCAGGAGGCCGACATCCTCGCCTTCCGCCGCGACGAGGGCGTGCGCATCCCGGCCGATTTCGACTATGCGGGAGTCGGCGGGCTGTCCAACGAGGTGCGCGAGAAGCTGCGTGCCGCCGCCCCGGCGACGTTGGGCCAGGCCGGGCGCGTCGAGGGCGTGACGCCGGGCGCGCTCACCGCCCTGCTCGCGCACCTGAAGCGCGCCGACAAGCGCAAGGTCTCCTGAACCGATGGCGGACCCGGTGATGGACGCGGCCGGCTTCCAGGCCCGCACGGGTGTTTCACGTGAAACACTTCGGCGCTACGAGACCTGGCGGCGCCTGCTGGAGGAGCGCAATGCGGTGATGAACCTCGTCGGGCGCTCGACCCTGCCCGATTTCTGGTTCCGCCATGCGCTGGATTCCTGGCAGGTCGCCACCCACGCGCCGGACGCGCGCCGTTGGCTCGATCTCGGCGCCGGGGCAGGCTTTCCCGGCTTCGCCATCGCCTTCTCGCTCATGGAGCGGGGCGTCGAGGGCGAGGTGACGCTTGTGGAATCGATCCAGAAGAA
The DNA here is from genome assembly GCF_017161425.1 of Marinicauda algicola. Taxonomy (GTDB): domain Bacteria; phylum Pseudomonadota; class Alphaproteobacteria; order Caulobacterales; family Maricaulaceae; genus Marinicauda; species Marinicauda algicola. The sequence goes on from NZ_CP071057.1 coordinate 2,497,356, forward strand.
GGCCGACTTCCTCACCGAGGTCGCCGAGGCGACGGGCGCGCCGGTGCGTGTCCTTCCTGTACGTGCCGAGAGCCTCGATCCGCACACGCGCTACGATGTGGTAACCGCGCGCGCGCTTACATCGCTGACGAAGCTCCTCGCCTATGCCAAACCCTTTGTGGATAACGGCGCGATTTGCCTGTTTCCGAAGGGTCAGCGCTATCGCGAGGAATTGACCGAGGCGCGCAAAAGCTGGACCTTCGACCATGAGGTCATACCCAGTGTGACCTCTCCCGACGCCGCCATCCTTCGTATCGAGGACGTGTCCCGTGTCTGATCTGAAAAACGCCCCGCCCAAGGTCATCGCCATCGCCAACCAGAAGGGCGGGGTCGGCAAGACGACGACGGCGATCAATCTCGCGACCGCGCTCGCCGCCATCGGCAAGCAGGTCGTGGTGCTCGATCTCGACCCCCAGGGCAACGCCTCCACCGGGCTCGGCGTCGGGCGCTCGGCGCGCAAGGCGACCTCCTACGACGTGCTGGTCGCCGAGCGGGCGATGGAGGATGCGCTGATCGACACCGCCGTGCCGGGCCTGTCCATCATCCCGTCCGACGTCGACCTCTCCGGCGCGGAGCTGGAGCTGTCCAACGCGCCGCGCCGGTCCTACCGGCTGCGCCACGCCATCGAGCGCTTCCGCCGGGCGCTGGCCGCGCGGAGCGCCCAGTGCGATTACGTCCTCATCGACTGCCCGCCCTCGCTCAATCTCCTGACCGTCAACGCGATGACGGCGGCGGATTCGGTGCTGGTGCCGCTGCAGTGCGAGTTTTTCGCGCTCGAGGGCCTGTCCCAGCTCATGCGAACCATCGAGCTGGTGCGCGGCAATCTCAACAAGGATCTGAAGATTCAAGGCGTTGTGCTGACGATGTACGACAAGCGCAACAATCTCTCCGGCCAGGTCGCGGCCGATGTGCGCGAGCATTTCGGCGACAAGGTCTATGCCACGATGATTCCGCGCAATGTGCGCGTCTCCGAGGCGCCCTCCTTCGGCAAGCCGGTCCTGCTCTACGACATGAGCTGCTCGGGCGCGCAGGCCTATATCAGCCTCGCCAAGGAAGTCGTGCGCCAGGAGCGCAGCGCGGCCGAGGCGGTGTCGGCATGAGCGCGGAGAAGGAAACCCGCACGCGCGGCCTCGGCCGCGGGCTCTCGGCCCTGTTCGACGAGGGCGAGGAGGCCGATGCGATCCGCGGGGAGTCCGCCGCGCAGAAGCCGGCCGACGCGGCGGGCGTGCGCGAGATCCCGATCGAGCTCATCGAGCCCAATCCCGACCAGCCGCGCAAGCGCTTCACCGAGGCCGACCTCGCCGAGCTTGCCGAATCGGTCGCGGAAAAGGGCCTGCTCCAGCCGCTTCTCGTGCGCCCGCTTCCCGGCGATGGCGACCGCTACCAGATCGTTGCCGGGGAGCGGCGCTGGCGCGCGGCGCAGCGCGCGCGGCTGCACCAGGTTCCCGTCATCGTGCGCGAGTTCACCGACCGCGAGACGCTCGAGATCGCGATCGTGGAGAACGTGCAGCGCGCGGACCTCAACGCCGTCGAGGAGGCGCGCGCCTTCAAGCAGCTGATCGAGAATTTCGGTCATACCCAGGACGAGGTCGCGCGCGCCGTCGGCAAGTCGCGCGCCCACATCGCCAACACGCTGCGCCTGCTCGCCCTGCCGCGGCCCGTGCTCGACCGGCTCGAGGCCGGCGAGATCACGCCGGGTCACGCCCGGGCCATCGCCTCGGCCACCGATCCGGCCGCGCTCGCCGAGCGCATCGTCCGGGAGGGCCTGTCGGTGCGCGCCGCCGAATCGCTCGCCCGCCAGTCCGGCGCGCCGACGCGTCCCGGCTCCGGTCCGAAGGCGAAGGGCGGCGAGAAGGACCCGGACACCCGCGCGCTCGAAGCCGACCTGTCCGACCGGCTCGGGCTCGAGGTGGATCTGCGCCATGCCGGGGAAGCCGGCGAGCTCCGCATCCGCTATTCGAGCCTCGAACAGCTCGACGATCTCTGCCGGAGGCTGAGCCAGGCCGGCAAGTAGCGCGCCGGCCGGATTTCCCGCCAGGGTAGCGGCTCTCAGAGCGCGCAAAATTCTGCCGGCCGGGGCTGGGGACGTTTTGGCGCGCATTAGCGTCCCTTCGGAGACACGGTCTCCTAACCCGTTCTTTCCATTATGCTTTTTTGAGCTCTTACTTTCGCTCTCCCGCCGCAAGGCGGGATCCGGGGGGGCCGTGGCGGGCCTCGGGGCGGGCGGCCGGTCCGCGAGGCGGATCGAGGGTCGTTCGTGGCGTCGATCGCTCCGTTGCAGCGATCCTTGCCGCCTCCCGCAGGCGGGGCGGGGAAAACAGCGGCGGCGCCCGCGGCGAGCCTACCGTCGCGCCGACTGCGCGCCTCTCGCGATGCGGATCAGGAGTTCGCCGACGATCGCCTCGACCGGGGCGCCCGAACGCTTGACGGCGCGCTCGGCGTCGAAGGCGAGCTTGCGGGCATGGTCGAGCCGGCGTCCGGTCCACAGGCGCGATTGCTGGCGGAACAGGTCGGCGGGCGGACCGAAGCGCGGCACGCCGGCGCGGGCAAGCGCGCCGGGATCGCCGCCGGCACTGGCTGCGACGTCGATCTGGTCGATCTTTCTCTGCAGCGCGCGCAGCACGCCGACCGGGGACAGACCCGCCGACAGCGCGCGCGCATAGCCGCGGTCGGCGGACACCGGATCGCCGAGCAGGGCCGGATCGACGACCTGGTCGAGCGCGGCCTCCCCGCCGGCGGCGCACACCTCGGCGATGTCTTCCCGCGTGATCACGCCCGGCTCGCCGCCGCGCTGCTGCGCCGTGCCGTGATAGAGGATCAGCTTCTCGATCTCGGCGCGGGCGAGCTGGCGATTTCCCTCGATGAGCGGGGCGAACAGGGCGCGCGCCTCGGGGGCGAGGGTGAGATTCTCCTCGCCGAGCAGCTGGTCGGCGAATGCCAGGATGTCCCCGCCGCTTTCCGCATAGCAGGCGATCGCGGCCGCGCGCTTTCCCTCCTCGGCCAGCTTTCGCAGCCTGGAGCCCTTCTTCAGATCGCCCGCCTCGATCACGAGGCGCGCCTCGGCGGGCGCCGCCCCGGCCTCGAAATCCTTCAGCCAGGCTGCGGCCGCGGGCGAATCGCCCGACAGGCGCAGGCGCACCAGGCGTCCCCCGCCGGTCAGGGACAGGGCCGACATCGCGTCGGCGAGCCCGGCCGGGTCGGACTTGATATCCTCCTCCGACAGCCGGCTCACGGCGAAGGGGTCGTCGGGATCGGGTACGAGACTGCGCGCCAGCGTCTCGCCGCGCTCGCGCACCAGCCCGCCCTCCGGCCCGAACAGGAGGAAGACCTGGATCGCGCCGGGCGGCGATTGCAGCGTGCGATCGATGTCGCGGGGCTTAACTTTCACCGCCGTAGCCGGCTTCGATCCGGCGCAGCACCAGGGCGATGTCGCGGGAGATCTGCCGGGCGAGGGCGTCGGCGCCCTGCTGCTCGGCCGAACGGCGCGCGGAGATCAGGGCGTAGGCCTCGGTCGGCGCATCGAAATAGACGAGCTCGCTCGCCGCGCCCTCGTGCACCGTCTCCTCGCCGTGCAGGAGGCGGTACTGCGCCCCGACGGTCAGGCCGAACCGGCGCGCGCGCGCATCGGCGGACACGCCGAGCGCGCGTTCGGTGGAGCTGGCCGCGATCACGAGACGATAGGCGCTGCGCCCGGCGCCGAACTCTTCCTCGAGCGCATCCTCGATCAGATAGCCGAGCCGGTCCGGCCCGGCCTCGATCTCGACGCCGGCGAGATGGCGGTAGTCCGGGCTCGCATAGAGCGGCTGGAAACCGCAGGCGGCGAGCGCGGGCAGGACGAGCAGGGCGAGGGCTGCGATGGTGAACCGCGCCGCGCCGGACCGCTTGAGCGTCATGACACCCTCCCTGCCGTGCAGCGGCGTCCTCAATCGCCGATCGTGGCGATGCGAAGCTGGCGCGCGCGCGTCAGGATCGCGTTCTCGATCTGGATGCGGGTGGCCGGGTCCACCGTGGAATCGGCCCAGCGATCGTCCTGGCGAACCTGCTTGAACAGCTGCACCGACAGGGCGTCGGCCCGCAGGCGGCTGTCGAGGATGTAGACCGTCGCCTTGAAGCGCTCGTCGGGTTGCTCGGGATTGGCGTACCAGTCGGTGATGATCACGCCGCCGAACGGGTCGACCTCGGACAGCGGCATGAAGGAGAGCGTGTCCAGCGTGGCGCGCCACAGGAAGCTGTTGACGCCGATGCCGACCTCGGCTTCGGCCGGAGCGCCGCGGCCGCCGGTGAAGGGCAGCCGATCGAGCAGGCCGCGATCGGAGTTGGCCTCTTCGGTGTCCGAGCGCGTGTTGCAGCCGGCCAGAAGGGCAGCGAGAACCAGTCCGGTGGTGGCGGCGATCATCGGGCGAACGCGCATCAAGTCAGCCTCCTTGGGGGAGAGGGAGCGGCCGGTAGATTCCGGCGCGCCCGCGTGTGGATCGGTCAATCTTGACTGCCTCTATACCATGGCTCGCGCACATGGCCAGAGCGTCGCGCGCACGCCCTGCCCGCGAGGCGGCGTGACCAATATGCCACATTCCCGCCACATGATCGGCGCGCTTCCACGCGGGCGCTTGCATCGCGCCGCGAGTGTGTGTCTGTTTATCCCGCGTCCGGGGGGACGGGGCCGATCGGTGAGGCCGCGAACCATGACAATCGCGCGCGATGCAGTCGCTGTGATTGCCGCCGACGCGAGGTTCGCGGCCGCACCGGCGCTTTGTCTCCGATCCACGCCTTTCCCGAGAGCATGATGAGCCGTTTCAGCGCGACGGTCTTCGCCGCGTCCGTCCTGACGCAGCCCGCACCGGCCAATGCGCTCGAGATCACGGCCTCGCTCAAGGCCGACGCCGTCGTGCGTCTCGGCACCGAGACGGACCGCTCGCAGGCTGTCCTCGCCGACGTGAGCCTGGGGCTGGAGGCCGAGCACATCACGCAGGACGGGTGGCGCCTGGGTGCCGTGGCGAGCCTGCGCGCGCAGCACGACAGCGCGCGGCGCGGCTTCGCGCGCCAGGCCGGCGATTGTCCGCCTGCCCTCGCCGATTGTCCGTCTACGCACGGTCGGGGCCTTTCCGGCGCGCTGACCGGGCTTCACGCCGTTGGCGGCCTCGACGCCGACACCGGCCGGGGCGAGGTCGAGGCGGCCTATCTCTTCGTCAGGGCGCCCCGTTTCGAGCTGCGGCTCGGGCGCGGTCCGGGCGCGGCGGCGATCGAGGCCGAGCCCCTGCCGGGCGCGTTCCGGCTGATGCGCGCCGATGCGGGCCTCGTCGACCCGGAGGGCTTCGCGCTGGCGAGCACCGCGAACACGCTCTCGACGAACAGCGCCAAGATCGTGGTGCAGAGCCGTCGCCTCCTCGGATTTCGCGCCTCCGCCTCCTACACGCCGCAGGCGCAGTCGTGCGGCGTCGATGTCTGCCGGCCCGAGACCGGCGCGGCCGGACCGGTCTTCGCCGAGGTGGAGAACGTCCTCGAGGGTGCGCTGTCCTTCGATCATCGCTTCCGCTCGAGCGGCCAGCGCTGGACCGCCTCGCTCGCCGCGAGCGCCGGCGAGGCGGGCGGCCCGTTCGCGGCCGGCTTCGAGGATCCCTGGGCGGCGAGCGCGCGGGTGATCTGGAGCCGCGGCGCGCTCTCCGCCGGGCTCGGCGCGCTCGTCAGCAATGACGGGGTGGAAGACGGCGATTACCGCGCGCTCTCCGCCTCGCTCGCCTGGGAGCGCGGGCCCTGGCTCACCGCGCTCGAGTGGGCGGGCGCAGACAGTGATCTCGTCCACGCGCAGGGCTGGACGCTGCAGCTCGGCAGCTCGCGCCTGTTCGAGAACGGTGCCGTTGCCGGCGTCGGGCTGCGCCATGGCGAGGAGACCGTCCCGGCGGTGCACGGCGTGCAGCGGGCCTCGGATACGCGCTCGGCGAGCACGCTCTTCGTCGAGGCGGGGTTGCGTTTTTGACACGGTGGATTTTGATTCGCGGTAATCGAAACCAAATCGGTCTTTCGTCGTTCAACCCGGTACGCTATCTAATCAGATCGAATTGCCGGAGTTGGAACATGGTTTCCGGGGCTGCGAAACTTCTGGCCGGTGCGTGCGCCGCAGCGCTGCTGACGGCGCCGTTGGCGTTCGCGCAATCGAGCGAGCCGGAGGCGGAGCTGTTCGTTCTGCGCGGGGTGCCGGCCGCGAGCGCGCAGGCGCTCGAAGGCGCGGTCGAGATCCAGTCCCTCGGACTGGACGAGCCCGCCGAGTCCGCGTCCGGCGAAGCCGGGTCGGGCGGCGAGTCCGCAAGCTCCGCCCTCGCGCCCATGGAGCCGGCCGCCGGTTCCTCCCTGCCCTGGTATGAGCGCTTCACCGTCTCGACCCCGTCCGAATACCATTCGGCCTGGGGCGAGGAGGCGACCGAGTTCAGCTTCACCGCCGGCGAGCGCTGGGGCTTCACGCTCGGCATCGCCGAGCAGGAGCACGGCCCCCAGCAGTTCGAGCTTGAGGATGTCCGGGCGGGCGCCTTCTACGAGCTCAGCAGCCGCTTCCGCGTGGGCACGAACCTGCGCTTCTCCTCCCCGACCGCGGACGTGTTCGGTCAGGAGGGCGAGGACAGCGTGCCCGAGCTGAAATTCGAATCCGCTTTCCGCTTCTAGGGTTCGAGCGGTTGCGCGGATACGGCGCAAACTCCTGAAAAGATACGGTTATCAAGCCCGCCGAGCGTGCGGGAATTGACTCCGCCGAGCGCATAGACCGGCACCCGGGCGCCGCGCGCGATTCGCCCGGCGCGCACCGCGCCAAGGGGCGGGCCGGCGCTGGGGCTCGCGCTCTGGAAGACCGGGGACAGGAAGACCGCCGCGATGCCTGTCCCGGGGGCGCTCGCCGCGACATGGTCGTGTGCGCTCGCCGTCATCAGCCAGTCCGGGCGCCGCCGCGCCCAGGCCCGGGCGCGATGGGCGCACGCTTGCGGCCAGTGCACGCCCTGCGCCTTCACCGAGCGGGCGAGTTCGCCATCGTTTGCGACGAGGAAGACGAGTCCGCGCGAGCGGCACAGCCGCGCCAGCGGTCCGGCCAGCGCGATCTGGTCCTCGCGTCCGAAGTGGCGCAGCACCAGGCCGGCCCCGCCGGGAAGGACCCGGGCGAGCGCGAGCGGATCGGGCGTGCGCTCCGGATCGGTCAGCGCGAAGAAGGCCGGCAGGCCGGCGCGCGGCGTGAACCGGCGGCCGGCCGCTCTTGCCAGCGCCGCCACGTCGTCATAGGTCCCTTGCGATGACACAGGTCCTGCCTCCCCACGAAGCGCGCGAGCTCATCCTCTCGCGGATCGCCGCCGCCGCCAAGTCCGCCGGCCGCGATCCCGGCGAGGTGACGCTGGTCGCGGTGTCCAAGAAGCAGCCCGAGGCGCGCATCGAGGCGGCGCTGGCGGCCGGCCAGCGCGTGTTCGGCGAGAACCGGGTGCAGGAGGCCGAGGCGCGCTGGGCGCAGCGGCGCGCGGCCCATGACGATCTCGAGCTGCGCCTGGTCGGCCCGCTGCAGACCAACAAGGCGGACGCCGCCGTCGCGCTGTTCGACGTGATCGAGACGCTCGACCGCGAGAAGCTGGCGAAAGCGCTCGTCAAGGCGATGGAGAAGACCGGCAGGAGCCCGCGCCTCTACGTCCAGGTCAATACCGGCGAGGAAGACCAGAAGGCGGGCGTCGCGCCGGCCGAGACGGCCGGCTTCGTCGAGCGCATGCGGCGCGACTACGGTCTCGCGATCGAGGGACTGATGTGCATCCCCCCGGTGGAGGAGCCCGCGAGCCTGCATTTCGCCCTGCTCGCCAGGCTCGCACGCGAGGCGGGGGTGGAGAAGCTCTCCATGGGCATGAGTGCGGACTACGAGACCGCCGTGAGGCTCGGCGCCACGTCCGTGCGCGTCGGCTCGGCGCTGTTCGGGCCCCGCGAGAGCGCCTAGCGCCGGCCCCGGCGGGTATCCTCGAACGGGTCGTCGTCGAGCACGAAGAGGCGCGGGTCGAGGCGCACGTCGCGCGCATGGTCGGTGAGCTTGACCTCGGTGAAGCCGCCGAAGGCATCGACCGCGATCCAGCCCGCGAGGCGGATCTCGCTCGCCGGCGCCTGCGGATCGGGATCGGAAAAGATCAGCGTCACCCGACCCTCGCTCTCCCCTTCCGGGTCGACGAGGGTGAGGTAGAGACTGTCCTCCACCCGGACGACCTCCTCCACCGCCGCGGAGCCTTCCGGGTCGAGATCGGGTTCCAGGAGCCACTTGAACGGGGTCTGGCCGATCGGGGCGCGGTCCACCGTCTCCAGGTCGAAGTCGGCGATCGCGACCGTGCTGCCGTCTGCGACGAGCAGGACCGGAGTGGGATCGTCATAGTCGAACCGCACCCGGCCGGGCCGGTCGAGCGCAAGCGCGCCGGTCGTCACCGACCCGTCGGCCGCGATCTGCTCGAAGCGGGCCGATAGCGTGTCGAGCGTCTCGAAATAGCGCGAGATACGCGCGAGTTCCTCGCCGGGAGGGCGCTGCGACTCGCGTTCGAGCAGCAGCGGCGTGTCGCCGGCCGGCACGGGCCCGGCCTCGACGGCTTCGGGCTCGGGCAGCGGCTCGGCGGCGGGCTCGCCCGCCTCCTGGACGAGGGCGGCATGGGCGGTCCCGGCCGAAGCCGGAACGGGGCCGAATGAAGCGGTCGCGCCCGGGACGAGCGCGATCGCGGTGGAGAGGAGAAAGGTCAATCCGGTCATGGGCCTTCATGTAGCGATCGATTGCGGCGCGAGAAAGGCCCCGGCGTTCATCCTGCCGACAGCTCGCGCGGGTGGGAGAACCGCCCCCGGCGCCCTATCTTGAGCGCCATGGAACGCCGCGTCACATACGAAACCTGGCCGGCCGAGGAGATCGGCACCGGGCTCGGCGCGCCGCCCGGTGCGCCCGGCGAGCTGCTGTTCGACGCGCATATCCGGCCCCACCGCTCCCTGCCCAATCCGGGCTTCTACGCCCTGATGATCGCGCTCGCCGTGCTCAGCTTCATCGCCGGGATCGCCTTCGTCCTGGCGGGCGCCTGGCCGGTCGTGGGATTCTTCGGGCTCGAGGTCCTGCTCGTCTGGCTGTGCTTCAAATTGTCCTACCGCGACGGGCGGCGGCTCGAGATCGTGCGCGTCACGGCGCAGGACATCCATGTCGCCCGGCGCGGGCCGACCGGTCAGGAGACGCGCTTCCGCCTGCCCGCCGCCTGGACGCGCGTCGAGATCGAGGGTGCGGGCGAGCCCGACGTGCAGGCGCGCCTGACCTCGCAAGGCAAGAGCCTGATCATCGGTGCGATGCTGTCGCCCGCCGAGCGCGAAAGCCTCGCGGCGGCGGTGCGCGAGGCGCTCGACAAGGCCCGGCGCGCCCGCGGTCCGCTGGCGCAAGAATCGGGTGGCGCCCCGGCCTGACCGGGCCCATTCTCGTGTCATGGCTATCACCGATCTCGACCCCACCCCCCTCGACGAGCGCGCCCGCGACTATCCCCGCGTGGTCGCCGCGCTCGACTATCTCTCGCGCCACTGGAGCGAGCAGCCCGATCTCGACGAGGTCGCGGCCGCCGCCGGGCTTTCCCCCTTCCACTTCCAGCGGGTGTTCACGCGCTGGACGGGGACGAGCCCCAAGCGCATGGTTTCCGCGCTCACCCACGCCACGGCGCGCCAGCTCCTGGTGGAGGGCGCGAGCGTGCTCGACGCGGCGCTCGAGACCGGCCTGTCGGGGCCCTCCCGGCTGCACGACGTGTTCATCGCCGAGGAGGCGGTCACGCCCGGCGAGGCCAAGCGCGGCGGTGCCGGGCTCGTCTTCACGGCCGGCGTCGCCCCCTCGCCCTTCGGCAGCGCGGTCGTCCTGATCGCGCCCAAGGGCCTGTCCGGCCTCGCCTTCGCCGATCCCGGAGAGGAGGAGGCCGCCCTCGCCGATCTCGCCGCCCGCTTCCCCGACGCCGGCACGAGACGCGACGACCGCACGGCGCGCGAATGGGTGGAGCGCATCTTCGCGCGCGGGCCCGGGCGCGATGCCCTGCCGCTCGCCCTCTACGGCACGCCCTGGCGACGCCAGGTGTGGCGCGCCCTGCTCGCGATTCCTCCGGGCAAGACGGTGAGCTACCGCACCATCGCCGAGGAGGTGTGCACCGCGAAGGCCTCGCGCGCCGTCGGGGCGGCGGTCGGGGCGAACCCGGTCAGCTGGCTCATCCCCTGCCACCGGGTCCTGTCGAGCGACGGCCGGCTCACCGGCTATCACTGGGGGCTGAAGCGCAAGTGCGCGATGCTCGCCTACGAGGCCGCGATGGATTAGGTACGAGGTCATGATGATCTCGCCCTATGTCTACCTGACCGCAGCGCTCGCCCTCCTGGTTTCGGCGGCGCTGCTCGTGCGCTGGTATGTCGCCCGGCGCAGCCTGCACGCCGATGCGCGCGCCGAGTATGCCGACCGCACCCGCACCAAGCCGGCAACGGTGAAGGGCCTGAACGAAAACCAGTTCGTGGCCGTCTATGTCTCCAGCCACCAGCCGCGCTGGGCGCTCTATGCCGCCGGCGCATTGGCGACCGCGGTGGTGCTGAGCCCGCTGGTGCTGCTGCTCGTCGTCGCGCTCTACGAGCTATTCTGGCAGGCGGCCGGGGCGCCGGAATGGGCCGGGGCGGGCGGCTATGTCTTCATGTTCGCCCTGTTCTTCGGCACGGTCTTCCTGTGGGCGCTGATCGGGGGCGCGTTCGCCCACGCCTATCACCGGCGCAGTTCCGAGCCCTTCTCCCATGCGCTCGCCCGCGCCCGGGGGGAGCCGCTGCCCGAAGACGCCGAATTCCGGCGCCGGCCGGCCTGGGCGCGCCGCGTCCGGCCCGACCCGGTCGATGAGGAGAAGAGCTGATGGAATATCTCCACACCATGGTGCGCGTGAGCGATCTCGAGGCCTCACTCGCCTTCTATTGCGAGGGGCTGGGCCTCGTCGAGGTCCAGCGCAAGGACAGCGAGAAGGGCCGCTTCACCCTGGTCTTCCTGGCGAGCCGCGACGATCTCGCCCGCTCCGGGCTGACCGGGGCGGAGCGCCCGCTCCCCTCCGGCCTGCCCATGCTGGAGCTGACCTACAACTGGGACCCGGAAACCTATTCCGGCGGGCGCAATTTCGGCCACATCGCCTACCGGGTGAAGGACATCTACGCGCTGTGCGCCCACCTTCAGTCGATGGGCGTGACGATAAACCGGCCGCCGCGCGACGGACACATGGCCTTCGTCAGATCGCCCGACGGCATCTCCATCGAACTCCTGCAGGCCGGCGAGCCGCTCGAGCCCGCCGAGCCCTGGGCGAGCATGGAGAATACCGGCACATGGTAGCCGGGCGGCCACAAGGGATTTGACATCGGTTAATGTTCCGCTTATGTTCTCATTATCGAGAACGGAGCGGAGCCATGACCTACAAGGCTTCACATCTCAGCGGCGGCTATGGCCGCAATGCCGGCAAGCGCTGGCGGCCCGGCGAACTCGCCGAGCTGCGCGCGCTGGTCAATCGCGGCGCCCCCGTGCGCAAGATTTCCCTGAAGCTCGGCCGTCCCGTCAGCGCGATCCGCTCCAAGGCGAGCGCGCTCGGCCTCTCGGTGGCGGCCGACGAGGACCAGGCGCCGCCCCGCCCGGCGCCGCCGCGACCGCACACATTCTCCCGCCCGCACCCGGCCCCGTCCTGCCCGCGCCAGCTCGAACTGTTCGGCTAGGCGGCCGCGTGCGGGCCGTCCGGATATCGACCGCGAAGACCCTGCCCAGCCGCTCGCGCCGGATCGACTGAGCCAGGCGGGAGGCGATCTGCGGCCCTCACGGGAGGACGGGCTCTGTGCGGAGTACCGCGTCGGTCGAAAGCCACTGATCCCAGAACGGAGCACACGGTCTCAAATTCTCCGGACCGGCGAGGAAGACGCCCTGGAGATGACGCGCATAGGCGGCGGCCCAGCGGCGAACGAACGCCCCGCGGCTTTCGCCGGGACCGGGATGGGGTAGCGGGCCCGATTTCACCTCGATGGACTCTCCCTTCCAGTAGGCCTGCACCCAGAGTGTGGGCACCCGGTAGGAAAAGGCGGCCCGCGGGGCGAGGGATGAAAGTTCGACGCGTCCCCCGAGGATCTCGACCTCGACGCCTCGCTCGCCTTGGGCCAGATCGGTTACCAGGCCGAGAATGCCGCCAGATCTGAGGACGCCCGCCATCTCGCGCAGTGCCGGAACGGGATTGTTCCGGATCGCGATCTGGAAGTCCGCGTCGGCGTCCTGGAGCGGGAGCTGAGGATTGCCGAACGTGCGGAAGGGCAGACCGGTCTTCTGCATCGCTCGCGTGGCGGCCGGAAACGGGCCGAAATGAGAGCCGACCAGAATCAGACCCCGATCCCCGCCAGGGGCGCTCCGCAGGGTCTCGGACAGGTCGGAGCTCTCGATCAGCCGATCGATTTCCTCGGCCCGCCCGGGGCGGCCGTACCACCAGAGGCGAAGGATCTCGGTTGCGCGCTCTCCCCACACCGCGCGGCGGCGCCATTCGGAGAAATCCCGATCGGGCTGCGGAAAGCGCTGATGCAGGAGCCTCGTCGTTTCCTCCCAGGCCGGGCTGCAGCGCGCGTCGGTATCGATGGCCCCGAGCGCTCCGGCGAGTGTGTCGGCCGCAATGGAGAGTTCGCAGAAGATTTTCGCGGCCTCGGCCGCTTCGCGTAACCGGCCCCGGTCCCGCTCCAGCTCGTAGAGCCGATAATGGTAAGGCGCATGAGACCTCTCGCCCTCGATGCACGTGCGGCACAGATCCGCCGCTTCCGACAGCGCGCCGGCCCGGGCAAGAACGTTTATTCTGGCTTTCATGACCGCGCGCGTCTGTTGCGTGGTGCAGCTTGTCGTCTTGACCCGGCTCAAGACCGCCTCGGCCCGGTCGTGCCGGCCGGTTTCGGACAGACATTGCGCGAGGAGAAGCTCGGCTGCCAGACGAGGCGTTTCCGTCTCGAGCGCCTTGCCGAGGTGGTGGATGGCCCGATCCCAGTCGCGCGCCCGGGCGAGGATACGCGCGTACTCGAAATGCGCCTCGGCGCTGTCGGGGAAGCGCCGCACGGCCTCCTCGGCGTAGTGCGCGGCACTGGCGCCCCGCTTCAACCTGAAGGCCGAAGAGGCAGCTTTCAGAAGCACCGCAGGCTCACTGGCGCCATCCATCGCGCGTTCGAGAGTGGCGAGCGCCTCGTCCCCGAGGCCCCTGGACAGACAGGCCTCCGCGAGTTCGACGCGAAGCCGCGCATCGGCCGGATGGGCTGCGCATGCCGCGCGCAGGTGATCAACGGCCTCGTCGAGGCGGCCTTGCGCGACGAGGGCGCGCGTAAAATAGACATGCGCGTCCGGATGGGCTGCGTACGACCCGGCGATACCGGACAGGACAACCAGAACCTCGTCGAACTCGCCCGCCACCAAGGCGGCGCGAGCCTGCCTGAGAACTGACGGCGAGACGCGCTCGGTGCGTTCCATGTGTTTGCCTGTCTCCACCCCGGTCTCGACAGTGTCGCCGTCGTGGGAATGTTGTAAAGTGAGGCGGCGCAACGTGGCGCAGCGAGGACTCCCGATTTGCGCTTGCATCTGATCGCACCGCTGTCCAACGCCCACGTGGATTATGTCCGCCTTCCCGCGGGGGATGGGTCAGGGCGTCACTTTGCCCGGGTCGCGGCCGCTTCGATCGCGACGGTGGCGGCATTTGCACCCGAAGATTTCGAAGTCACCTTGTGCGACGAAACCATCGAGCCGGTCGATCTCGACGTCGATGCCGATGTGATCGGCTTGACGGCGAACGTGTCCCAGGCGATGCGCGCACTGGAACTCGCCGCGGCTTTCAGGGCGCGCGGCAAGACCGTGCTGATGGGCGGGCCTCACGTGTCGCTCGCGCCCGAACTCTTCGAACAGGCGGCCGATTGCCTGGTCGTCGGCGAGATGGAAGAGATCGCGGCAGAGATCTTCGCCGATATCCGTGCGGGAACCTTGAAGAGACGCTATCTCGGCACGCGCGCCGACCTGCGCGCCTCGCCGGCGCCCCGCTGGGATCTCTATCCCAATTCGCTTGCGCTCAGCGGTGTGGTCCAGACGAGCCGTGGCTGCCCTTTCGAATGCCATTTCTGCGATGTCATCCAGTACCTGGGACGGATCCAGCGCCACAAGGACGATGCCCAGGTCCTCGCCGAGATCCAGGCACTGTACGATCACGGCTACAATTTCATCAGCCTCGCCGACGACAACTTCACCGTCTACCGTCGCCGGGCGAGTTCACTGCTGGCGGCCATGGCCGGATGGAACGGCGCTGCGGGCCGCGAGCACGTCCTGTTCGCGACCCAGATGTCGATCGACATCGCGCGCGACGAGTCCCTCCTCGCCCAGTGCAACGAGGCGGGTCTGCTGAATGCCTTCATCGGTATAGAGACCAATAGCGAGCAGGGGCTCGTCGAGAGCCGGAAGCGGCAGAATCTCCGCGTCGACCTCGCCGCTCAATGCCGCAAGATCGTGAGCCACGGCATCCGGATCGAGGCCGGGCTGATGGTGGGTTTCGACAGCGACGACCTGAGCGCCTTCGAACGTCAGTTCGAATTCGCGATGTCTCTACCGGTCTGCGCGTTCAACCTCTCCGTCCTGGTCGCGCCGGTTGCGACTCCCCTGCACGAGTCGATGCGGGCGGCCGGACGGCTGGTTTCCGACGAAGTCCTCGCCCAGTTTCCCAGCGCCAACCTGATCACGAACTTCGAGCCCGCCCAGATGAGCCGCGACGAGTTGTATGTCGGCGCCAAGTGGCTGCTGAACAGGCTGATGCGACCCGATTATCTGAAGGTTCGCCTCGAGGCCATGGCGCGCTTGCTTGCACCGCCGCCCTGGGCGGTGCGCCCCGGTGCCCGGCGCCGCCCGCCGCAGCCGGCTGCTGCACGTGCGGCAGCGGCGCTCATGCGCGACATGGCACGGGGCGACAGCGAAGTGAGAGCTCTCATATCGAGTGCGATGGAGCTGATGCGTCGGCGCCCGGACATCAGGGACGGAATAGCCGACGCGCTGACGCATTATCTGATGTCCCTGCGCGGCATGCAGCAGAATGGAGTCTACGACCCTGTCTGGGCGGGACTGGCGAGACCGCCCTTCGGAGCAGAGACGCTCGATGCGCGTGCACGCGATTTGGCACCCAGAGATCTTTCAGCCGCGATCTGATGGCTCTCCGCCCCTATTCGGCCGCTTCCATCGCCTCAAGCCGGCCGTATCCGCGCCGGTGTGGATCCCGGTAGAGGAAGATCTTTCCGAGCACCTCGATCATCTCCAGCCAGGCCTGGAACGTTGCGGGAGACTGCAGGTCCCGGGACGTCGGCTGAAACTTGCTCGACCAGCCGCCGCTATACATGCGGCAGGTCGAACAGTCGACGTCGGACGTTCCGCACTTGGCCGATTTGGGCTGGAGATTGGCGCCGTAATACTTCATCGCGCCAATCATTCGCGACCCGCAATGGGTCGCGATGCCGGAATCAGGATCGATATCGTAGAGCGGCCCCGGGCGGGTTGCCCATGCATTGTACGCTTTCGAGTAGACGATGGTGTCCGGGTAGTTCTCCATCAGGGACTCGACCTTGTCGCGGGTACGTTCCAGATCGTCGGCCGAGAAGCACGGCGTATGGCCCGGCGCGCTGACGCGGAAATACCGGCCGTCATGGGGCGCGCCGGCTGCGAGCTTGGCGAGATAGGTCGTCGTGGGCGAGTACATGTTGAAGGTCAGCGGCAGGCCATGGTCCCGGCACATCTGCGCGACGCTCGCCACCGTATCGAGATTCCAGGGCGACAGGGTGAACAGCATGATCGCGCGAGGATCGCCCTCATAGTTCCGGAAGGCTTTCCGGAAGACCGAGGCCCCGCGCAGGGTCCGGTCGGTCGCATCGTCGCCGGCCCAGAGCGATACCCCGATGCGATAGGGCACATCGGGGTGGATGGCGATGGTGCCGTTCGTTCCGATATTGCCGTACGGGAACATGGGCGCGGCCGCCAGCAGGCGTTCCTGGTGCAGCGCCGGCTCGGCCCCCACGAAGTAGGCCATGGTGACGCCGCGCGCCGCCTCCTCGGCGTAGAAGCGTTTCCACGCGGTCGTATCGGCGGTTTCCCGGACGACCTCGCCCAAGCCGCCCTCGAAATAATAGCAGCCTTCGCAAAACAGGTTGCAGCGCTGGGTGACTTCGTAGAAGGCTGGCTTGCGAAACGCGCGGATGATCTGCTTGGCGGCCTTGTAGCGCGCGGAAAGGTCTGCGCTCGTGTGGGCAAGCTCGTGTACCCGGGCGTGCAGCGCGCGCTGATCGCGCAGACGTGCATGCCCGGTCTCGGGTTCCGGCATCGGGGAAGAACAATCAACCGATAGGTTCGATACCATGGTTCTCGACGGAGCTTTCGGCTCTGATATTCGCGTGCGAACGCGAACAGGACCTTTGGCGTATTACATGCCTTACTTTTGTTTCCACGCATAGGGATCTTGATGCGAGACACCGCCCCGTCAGCCGACCGGCCGCCGGCCCTCGACCTCCCACCGGGGTGCGAGATCGGCCGGACATCGGCGGTACGCTCGGTACTCGAACCGGAGAGCCAGTGGCCCCGGGAGATTCTGGAGGAGCCGATCCTCGTCCGGCGGACCGGGGGATCGACTCTGGCCCTGATCGCCGACCCCGCCGCCGTACAGCGCGTCTTGACGGGAAGCGAGGAGGAGTTTCCCAAGTGGGAGATCTATGAACGCTTTCTGGGCCGCGGCATCGGGCCTCAAAGCGTCTCTGTGGCAAGCGGGCGGCAATGGCGCCGCCTCCGCGCCTCGCTGTCTCCCCTGTTTCGGGCCCAGGTCGTGGACGCAGAAATTCCGGCATTCCGCGCTGCCGCCGACGAGGTCATGACGCGCTGGGCCAGCTCTGCGCATGAGGAGGTCGACATCGCCGAAGACATGGCCGGCCTGACCCTCTCCGTGATCTGGCGGGTCTTGCGGGGCGATCCGGCCGAGACGCCGGTCGCCGGCCACATACTGCCGGCCGTGCGCGAGCTCGGCGCCGCGCAGAGGGCGGGCGATTTTCGCGGCGTCGCCGAGCAGCTGACCGGACTGGCGCACCGTGCCGCGGCCTCTCCGCCGGGCGCGCGGTTCCATCCGGAAAGCCCCTTCTGCCCGATCATGGGCGTCGAGGGGGAAAGCGCGCTCTCCCGCGCCGAGCAGTTCGACAACTTGCGGGCGCTGTTCGGCGCCGGGCACGATTCCACGGGGCTGACGCTGGCCTGGGCGCTCTGGCTGGTCGCCCGGTCGCCCCGATACCAGGACAGGGCCTGCGAGGAGATTCACGCCGTCGCGGGATCGGACCCCATCCGGCAGGATCATCTGGCCCGCCTGGAATTCTGTGCGGCCGTGCTGAGCGAGGCGCAACGCCTCTATCCCTCGTGCGTGACATCGGTCCGGCGAACGGTAGAGTCGGTCGAACTCGCGGGAACCGTCTTGCCGGCCGGCTCGATCCTGGTCCTTGCGTTCTACGCCATGCACCGGCACCGGCGGCTATGGTCCTTTCCGGACGAGTTCCGCCCCGAACGCTTCCTGCCCGGCAGCGGTGAGCCGGTCACGCCCTTCGCATTCCTGCCCTTCAGCGCCGGGCGTCATGTGTGCCTGGCCAGCCGCTTCGGCTGGCACGAGGCGCTGGTCGTATTCGCGTCGATCCTGCGCCGCTGGCGGGTGGAGGCAGACCGGTCCGCGGCGATGAAACCGCGCGTGACGATATCTGCGCGACCCGGCGGTCCGCTGCGGGTCAGGCTCAGCCCGCGCTGATGCGGGCAGCGCGCCCGGCGAGCGTCGAACGAGGTCGATCCGAAGACCCAGCGCCCTTGGGCCGGCGAGGGGCTTCCTGCCCGGAAATTGGTGGAAATGGTGCCGCTTGCCCGACTCGAACGGGCGACCTACGCATTACGAATGCGTTGCTCTACCAGCTGAGCTAAAGCGGCGCCGGCAAGGGGGGAACCCCCTTCGTAGAGGCCGCGGAACCTAACCGCCTTTCGCCTCGCTCGCAAGCGGGGAGTGCGGCTCGTGCGCGCCCGGTGGCGCAGGCTCCGGCCGGATCTCGCGCAGGCGGCGGATCTCGGCGACGACGGGCCGGGCGAGCGTGTCGAAGAAGGTACCGAGATGGTCGGCGGGGCGGGCCGCGGCGGCGTCGTTGCGGATCACCAGTTCGGCATGGCCGCGGCCGGGATGCGTCCATTCGTGGTGCATCGGGCGTACCGTGCCGAGATACTGGCTGACGACCGACTGGCTGGTACGTCCGCGCTCGTTGACGTCGCGCAACAGGCGCCGGGCCAGGCGGATGTCGTCGGGTGCGTCGACATAGACCTTGAGGTCGAAGGTCTCGCGCAGCTCCGGCGTGCAGAACAGGTGGATGCCTTCCACGAAGATGATGTCGGCAGGCTCGATCCTGCGCGTGTCGGAGCGGCGCCGGTGGATGGTGAAGTCGTAGATCGGCGCCTTGACCGGCTTGCCGGCCTTCAGCTGGCCGAGCTGGCGCGTGAGAAGGGCGTGATCGCGCGCGCCGGGATGGTCGAAATTGAACCGGGCCGGCTCGAAATCCGGGCTCGCGCCGTGATCGCCGTAATAATCGTCCTCGGCCAGGACGATGGTGGAAAGGGGCTTCAGCGCCCGTGCCGCGGCGCGCGCGATCTCGGTCTTGCCCGAGGCCGACCCGCCGCTCACGCCGACCAGTAGTCTGTGCCCTGCCATCTTGCCGCCTATCGCTCGCCGCTCTCCGGTCCCACGCCCGGATCGTCGGGCGCGCGGCCCGGTTCATAATAGCGCGCGTCCCGCCTGTCTTCGTCCGAGTGCGGCCTCGATGCATCTCCCGACGGGGGCAGCTGCGGTTCGCTTCCCGCCGGGCCGCGGCGCGTGGCCGGCGCCTCGAGCAGGGCGGTCTCCGGCACCGCCTCGGCGAGGCTCTCGAACCGCTCGTAGCGCGGATGGATCAGGCGCGCCTCGTCGCCCCAGGCGAACACCATGCGCTTCCAGTCCTCGTCGGAATAGGGGAAGGGCCGGCCTTGCTCGTCGATGTCGGACCAGTCCGCCTCCCCGGGAGCGTGGGCGGCGCGCGCCATCAGCCGGCGCGCGGCCTCCTCCTCGCCCTCCAGCCGCGACAGCCGGGAGGCCAGCGCGCACACCCGCGCGGTTTTCGGCCCTCCGGCCAGAAGCGGGGCGAGGGCCGAGCGCGCGGCGTCGAGATTGCGCGTCTCCAGCGCCACCTCGGCCTTCAGCAGGCGGGACTCGCGGTGCTCGGGATTGAGCGCGGCGAGCGCCCTCAGCCGCTCGGCGCGCTTGGCCTTGCTGTCGGACTTGCGAAGATCGCCATAGACCCGGGCGAGCGCAGGATGGGGGTTCGCCTGCCAGGCCGCCTCGACCAGCTCCGCGGCGCGCCGGTGCCGGCGCTTCGATGCGAGCAGGCGTGCGGCGAGCGTGGCGGCGGGCGCAAAGCCCGGCGAGGCCGCCGCCGCCTTCTCGGCGAGTTCGGCGGCCCTGTCCGGGTCGCTCTGTTCGCAGGCGAGCGCCTCGGCGGTCAGCAGCACCGCCTTGCGGCGCGCCGCGCGGTCGGGTGCGATCTCCTTGCGTCTTTCCGCCTCGGCGAGGGTCTTCCTCGCGTCCTCCCAGCGCCCTTCAGCGACCTGGGCGTTGAACAGCGTGTCGAAGGCCCAGCGCAGCTTGGCGTCCTTGAAGGCGTCGCTGGCATGGGTGATGGCGAGCTGGCTGTCGCCGCGCGCTTCGGCGATCGAGGCGAGCCCGCGCCGCGCGACGAGCTTCGTGCGCGGATCCTCCAGCATCGCCTCGTAATGGCCTTCCGCCCCGGCAAGGTCGCCGGCCGCCTCGGCCGCGCGCGCGGCGAGCAGCCGCGACAGGGCGGGCCGGTCGAGCAGGGCATCGGCGCGCGCGGCCTGGCGCACGGCGAGCTCGCCCTGCCCGGCCGCGGAGGCAATGAGCGCGCGTTCGAGCGCGTCGAAGCCGGATTCGCGGCGCCGGCGCTCACGGAACTTCCTGAACGTGTCCGGCGCGGTCCAGATCTTCACGATCAGCCACCAGACGACGACCAGCAGGAAGGTGAGGACGAGCAGCAGGCCCATGGCGAGCGCGAAGCTCGTCTCGGCCTGCCAGCCGAGGAATTCGAACTGTGCCGTGCCCGGATTGAGCGTCAGCCAGACCGCCGCGATCGCGGTCAGAACGCACAGCGCGATGGTGATGATCAGGCGGATCATGGACGGGCTTCCTCCTCGGCCGCAGCCTGGCTCAGCGCGGTGCGCAGCCCGTCGAGACGGCGCTCGATCTCGAGGCGGGCCCGGGCGTCGCGCAGCCAGTCCGCGGCGGCCTCGGCGGGCGCGCCTTCGAGCTCCTCCACGGCCGCCACCGCCCCGGCGAGATCGCCGCGGGCCAGGCGGCGCTCGGCCTGCGCCGCGATGGCCGACGGTCCGGTCCCGTCCGCACCCTCGGCCGGACGCACCTCGACGAGGCCCCAGAAGCGCTGCGTGCCCCCGGCCGCCTCGCGGATCGCCTCGCCGGGAAACCGCTCGGCGAGTTCGACAGCCGTCGGCGCGCCGGCCCGCGCGATCGCCTGCAGCGCCTGCAGATCGCCCTGGTCCGGCCAGACGCGGGCGAGCGCGGCGCGCTCGGCCTCGAACGGTCCCGGGCGCGAGGCGGCCTCCGACAGGGCGGCAAGGCCGAGCGCGCGCGCCGAGAGCCGGCGCAGATCTTCCGCCTCCTCTCCCGACGTGCTCTGTGCGGCGCGGGCGAGCTGCAGCGCCTGCCCGGCCTGTGCGCCGATGTCCGAAAGCCGGGTCTGCAGCTCGCCGATCGTCTCTCCGGCCGACTGGATCGCACCGGCGAGGGCCTCGTCTTCGGCGCTGAAGCTCCGCTCGGCTTCGGCGAGCCGTCCGCGCAGGGCTTCGATTTCCTCGCGCAGGCGCTCGAGCCCCTGCGCCGCGGCGCTGGAGACATCCTCCCTGTCGAGCCCCGCCAGCGCATCGCGGACCTCGCGGGCGAGCTGCAGCGCGCTCTCGGCCTGATCTTCCAGGGCGGAGAGACGCTCGGCAACGTCTTCCGGGAGGGCGATGTCCGGCGCCCCGTCCGACGGGGCGGCCTCCAGGGCGTCGACGCGCTCGCGCAGAGCGGAGAGATCGGCCTGCAAGCTCGCGATGCGCGATGAGAGCCTCTCCAGCTCCGCGATCCGGGTATCCAGCTGCGCGAGGCGATCGCCCAGCGCCGCGGCCGGGTCGCGCGCTTCGAGCGCGGCGATGCGCGCGTCCAGGCGTGCGGTGTCCGTGCCGGGCCCGAGATAGCGCGTCAGCGTCCAGGCGACGCCCGCCGCGATCGCGGCGCAAAGGACCAGGGACAGCACGAAGAGTGCCCAGCCGGGCCCGCGGCGCGCGGGCTTCGGTGTCGCTTCCGTCTCCTCGACCGTCTCGAACTCGGCATCGACCGGTTCGGGTTCGCCGGGGGTTTCGCTGTCTTCCGGGCGCGCCATGAAGCTCCTCGTATCCTGGAAGCGGATGGGCCGACTCTAGGCCGCCTCGCGGCGGGACGCTACCGCGCCGGCCCCGTGTGGGCGATGCGCAACGCCGCCTCGAGCAGGTGCGCGTCGTCCGGTCGCTCCGCGATCTCGATCCGGCCAATGCCTGCGCTGCGCGCCGGTTCCGCCGCGACGGCGGAGATCGCTGCGGCGCGCAGGCCCTCGGGCGCGATGCCGAGCGCGGCGAGCGCGCGCACCAGGCGCCCCGCACCGGCGGCGGAATGGATCAGCAGGATCGGCCCGGGATCGGCATCGAGCGCGGCGACCGCCTCGGCGGAGAGGCGTCCGGTCTCCACCGTGCGGTAGACGATCGCCTCGCCGGCCTCGAGGCCGCGCGCGGCGAGCGCCGCCTTCAGATCCACGCCCGCGAGTTCGCCGCGCACATGCAGCACGCGCGCCGGGCGCGGCAGCGTACGCCCGGCGAGTTCGGCGAGCGCGAAGGCGTCGCCGTCAGCCGAATGGACCGTTTCGAAGCCGTTGCGGGTCACCGACTGGGCAGTTGCCTCGCCGACCGCGAAGACCGGCACGTCGCGGCGCCCGGTCGCCTTGGCGAGCCCGCGTGCGCCGTGCCGGCTGGTCACCGCGACCGCGTCGACCCGGTCGAGATCCAGCCCGGCGTCGA
Source organism: Marinicauda algicola (assembly GCF_017161425.1). GTDB lineage: Bacteria > Pseudomonadota > Alphaproteobacteria > Caulobacterales > Maricaulaceae > Marinicauda > Marinicauda algicola. The sequence continues at coordinate 2,519,584 of NZ_CP071057.1, forward strand.
GATAGACGACCCTGGCCAGCGGCGAGACGATCGCCTCTAAGCCGGCCTCGATGGCCGCGCCGGCGGTCTTGCTGGCGCCGGGCTCGGTGCGGGTGACAAGGACGGTCTCAGGCTTCATGGGACGCGGCCAGCGCAGCTTCGAGCCGCGCCCCCCCGGTGTGACGCAGCGCCTCGCCGAGCGCAGTGCCGATCAGCCTTGCTGAGGCGAGGTCCGGGTCGGCGAGCGGCAGCGTCACCGACTGGGCCCAGCGGTGCGTACCATCCGGGCTCAGCACCTCGCCGCTCAGCGACAGGGTGGCGTTCTCCAGGCGCGCATGGGCGGCGATGGGGGTACGGCAGGAGCCGTCGAGCGCGGCGAGCACGGCGCGCTCGGCCGTGATGCAGATCTGCGTGACCGCATGGTTCAGCGGCGCGAGAGCTTCGCGCGCGGCGCCGTCATCGCTGCGGATCTCGATGCCGATCGCGCCCTGGGCCGGGGCCGGGAGCATCTCGGTCGTCTCGATCGCGGGCCGGCTGGCCTCCTCGCGGCCGAGGCGTTTCAGCCCCGCGAGCGCGAGGAAGGTGGCGTCGATCTCGCCGGAGCGCACCTTGGCGAGGCGCGTGTCGACATTGCCGCGCAGCAGCGTGACCTTCAGATCCGGGCGCAGGGCGAGCGCCTGGGCCTGACGCCGGATCGAGGCGGTGCCGAGCACCGCGCCGGCCGGCAGGTCGGCGACGCGCCGCGCGCCGGTCCCGGTCAGCAGCACGTCGCGCGGATCCTCGCGCTCGAGCACGCAGGCGATCTCCAGCCCTTCGGGCAGTTTCGTGGGCACGTCCTTCATCGAATGCACCGCGAAGCTCGCCTCGCCGTTCGCGAGCGCGATCTCCAGCTCCTTGGTGAAGAGCCCCTTGCCGCCCGCCGCGAGCAGGGCCCGGTCGGTGATCCGGTCGCCCGTCGTGGTCATGCCCAGGATCGGGAAGGCGGCCTCCATGTCCTCGACGCCGTGCGCCTGCGCCAGCAGGCGCTGAACCATGTGCGCCTGGGCGAGCGCGAGCGGGGAGGTGCGCGTCGCGATGGGCTGGGGTCGGGCCAAGGGCGATCCTTCGGGCTCGGGAGATGGACGGCTCAGTTGTCAGCCCGCCGGGGCGGGGCTAACCACATCTGTCATGGCGTTAAACCACACTCCCGAGCGCGCGCAAGCGCCAAGGCCGGGCCCGCTCACCGTGCTGGGGCTGGAATCGAGCTGCGACGACAGCGCGGCGGCGATCGTGCGCCTGTTCGAGGACGGCCGCGCGCAGGTGCTCGCCGAGCGGGTGGTCGGGCAGAACGCGGCCCATGCCCCTTTCGGCGGAGTGGTCCCGGAGATCGCCGCGCGTGCCCATGCCGAGCGGATGGACGCGCTCGCCGCCGAGGTGCTCGCCGAGGCGGGCCTGAAGGCCGGCGACATCGACGCGATCGCCGCGACGGCCGGGCCCGGCCTCATCGGCGGCGTGATGGCGGCGCTGATGACCGCGAAGGGGCTCGCGCTCGGCGCGGGGAAGCCGCTCGTCGCGGTCAATCACCTGGAGGGTCATGCCCTCTCCCCGCGCCTGACGCAGCGCCTCGAGTTTCCCTATCTCCTGCTGCTGGTGTCCGGCGGGCACACCCAGCTCCTCATCGTCGAGGGCGTGGGCGAGATGACCCGCATCGGATCGACGATCGACGATGCGGCGGGCGAGGCCTTCGACAAGACGGCGAAGGTCATGGGGCTCGGCTTTCCCGGCGGACCCGCGGTCGAGCGCCTCGCCGCGCAGGCCGCAGATCCGGACCGGTTCGCGATGCCGCGCATGCTGGCGCGCGACAGGAGCTGCGACTTCTCCTTCGCGGGGCTGAAGACGGCGGCCAAGCGCGCCTTCGACGCGCTCGACGCGCCAAGCCAGGCCGACAGGGCCGATCTCGCCGCAGCGGTGCAGGGCGAGATCGCGCGCCATCTCGCCGAGCGCGCCCGCCGGGCGATGGCGCTGTTCGCGGCGCGCTTCGAGACGCTCGAAGCGCCGCGTCCGCTGGTCGTGGCCGGCGGGGTGGCGGCGAACCGATCGGTGCGCGAGGCGTTGGAGGACGCAGCGCGCAAAGAAGGCTTTGCACTGATCGCCCCGCCGCTGAGATACTGCACCGACAATGCGGCCATGATCGCGCTCGCCGGCGCGGAACGGCTGCGCCGGGGCGAGAGCGACGATCTCTCCGCGCCGGCGCGGGCACGCTGGCCGCTCGATCCGGATGCGGCCGAACGCGCGCCCGCCACCGGAGCGGGACGCAAGGGGCCGAAGGCCTGAAACGACGGGAGTGGGCAGGCGTCATGAACGGGTTTCACCATATTGCCGTGATCGGCGGCGGCGCCTGGGGCACCGCGCTCGCCCAGGTCGTCGCCAAGTCGGGCCTGCAGGTCACGCTCTGGGCGCGCGAGCGCGAGGTCTGCGAGGACATCAACACGATCCGCGAGAACCGCACGTATCTTCCGGGCGTTGCGCTGAACGGCGCGATCCACGCCACGAACGATCTCGGCGAGCTCGCGGGCGCGGACATGGCGCTGGTGGTCACACCGGCGCAGCACACGCGCGCGACGATGGAGGTCTTCGCCCGCCACCAGCGTGACGGCGCGCCGCTCGTCCTGTGCTCGAAGGGGATCGAGCAGGGCTCGCTGAAGCTGATGAGCGAGGTGCTAGCCGAGACCTCCCCGGGCTCGCCGATTGCCGTTCTGTCCGGCCCCTCCTTCGCCGCCGACGTGGCCCGCGGCCTGCCCACCGCCGTGACGCTCGCCTGCGAGGACCCCGATCTCGGCGAGAAGCTGATGGCGGCGCTCGGCTCGGCGAGTTTCCGGCCCTACTACGCCCCGGACGTCGTGGGCGCGGAGATCGGCGGCTCGGTGAAGAACGTGCTCGCGATCGCGGCGGGAATCGTCGAGGGAAAGGGCCTCGGCAAGTCGGCCCATGCCGCCCTCATCGCACGCGGCTTCGCCGAGATGACCCGGCTGGCCGTCGCGCTCGGCGCGAAGGCCGAGACGCTTTCGGGCCTGTGCGGGCTCGGCGATCTCGTCCTGACCTGCTCCTCGCCGCAATCGCGCAACATGTCCTGCGGCCTGGCGCTCGGACGCGGGGAGCGTCTTCAGGACATTCTCGGCGCCCGCAACTCGGTGACCGAGGGCGTCGCCTCGGCGCCGGCCGTCGTCGCCCTCGCGCGAAGACATGGCGTGGAGATGCCGATCTGCGAGGCGGTGAACCGTGTCGTCTCCGGCAAGAGCGGGGTGGACGAGGCGATCAAGGATCTGCTGTCGCGCCCGTTCACGAGCGAAGCCGTATAAGGGATATCCCCATGCTGTTCGTCGTCACCTGCCAGGACCGCCCAGGTCACATGGAGCTGCGCAAGCAGAACCGGGAGGCCCACCTCGACTGGGCGAAGGCCGAGGGCTCGCCGGTGAAGATGGCCGGCCCGCTGCTCGACGAGAACGCCATGCCGGTCGGTTCGCTTCTCGTCGTGGAGGCCGAGAGCGCGGAGAAGCTCGAGGAATTCATGCACGAGGATCCGTACGCGAAGGCAGGCCTGTTCGCGCAGGTCACCTACGCGCCGTTCAGGTGGACGGTGAACCCGCCCGAAGACCTGAGACAGGACTGAGGCGCGGTGAGCGAGTTGCCCCCGCCCGGAACGGTGCTGAAGCGCCTGGCCGACCTTCCCGATCCCGGCGGCGCGCCGGCCGAGTACGAGCCGCTGCCCGTGCTCGTGCTGCGCGCCGGCGACGTGGTGCGCGCCTATGTCAATGTCTGCCCCCATGCCGGCCGGCCGCTCTGCCTGCCATCGGGACGCACGCTGGTCAGCGAGGGCCATGTCGTCTGCCCGTTCCACGGCGCGAGCTTCGACATCGAGAGCGGAGCCTGCACCGGCGGCCCGGCGGGCAGGACCGGGCTGAAGCCGGTCCCGGTGAAGGTGGAGGCGGGAAAGGTCGTGGCGCTCTGAGCGCCGCGCCTAGTCGAACAGCGAAGCCGCCGCCAGCGCCTTGTCGCGCCGCCTGGCAAGATCGGGATCGGACACGTTCTCGGCGATGAACTGGTCGACGCTCATCGACAGGCCGAGCGCGCGGATCGCCATCTCCTGGGATTCGAACGGCCCGCCGAAGGGAAAGGGCGGGTTCTCGTGGGCATAGCCCTCCACCAGCAGCGGCATGTGGCCGGCGAGCGAGCGGTAGGCCACCATGTCGGGGCGCACCGCCGCCGGCGCGCCGGTGACGCTGACACGATGATGGTCGTAGGTCTCGCCGAGCGCCTCGGTCTCGTTCATCACCTCGAACTCGCCCGGGCCCAGCAGCGTCGCCCAGGCCTCCACCGCGGCGCCGGGATGCTCGGCGATCGTCGCGCCGACCGCGCCGTAGGGCGCGATGTGCTTGCCCCAGGCGATGATGTGGCCGGGGATGGTGATCCTGACCACCGGGATGACGACGCTGTCCAGGTGCCGCGCGAACTTGCGGCGCAGCTGCACCGGCGCGGCGTTCGAGCCCACGGCGACGACGGCGTGGTAATCGCCGCGCTCGAACACGCCCGCGCGCGCCTCGCCCACGAGATCGGCGAGGCTGACCTCCTGGCCCCGGTAGCGGGCGCGCCACTGCCCGAACGCGCCCTCCGTCGCGGTGAGGCCAAGCGTTTGCCCGTCCACGAACAGGAAGGAGGTCTGCGGGCGCGGGAAGGGGTAGGCCAGCGCCCACATCATGCGCAGGTTTTCTTCCGAGATCACCGCGCCCGGCCCTCCCCTCGCCCGCAGGCCGACGTCACTGCGCCGCGATGAAGTTCCGCACCCGCTCGGCCATCGCCTCGATGGAGGGCTGGTGCAGATACATCATGTGGCCGGCCGGGTAGTAGTCCAGCTCCACGCGGCTCTGATCGCTGTAGCCGGGGCGCTGCAGCGTCAGCTCGGTCGCGTAGAAGGGCGTGGCCAGATCGTAATAGCCGTTGAGCGCCAGTACGCGCAGTTCGCGGTTCTGACGCATCGCCCGCTCGAGCCAGACCGAGGTGTTGACGTAGGAATTCTCCCCGCCCGCCGGGCCGGCATCCCAGTTCCAGTCCTGCACCCCGCCGAGCGTGGTGTAGGGGCGCTGGATGTCGACCCCGATCTCGCGCGTGAAATAGTCGAGCATGGCGGCCGTGTAGGCCCCGTCGATGCCGTAGCCGGACGGATCGCCCTCGGGGGTGTCCCCGATCGCGTCGGGTTCCAGGCCGGTGAAGCGGGAATCGAAGCGGCCCACGGAGAGGCCCTCATCGCGGAGCAGTTCGACACGGAAGTCGCTGAGTTCGACGCGCATGTTGGCGCGGCGCAGATAGTCCTCGGACAGGCCCGTGAATTCGGCCAGGCGCGCGATGACGGCGCTCTGGCGGGCCGGGTCGATGTCGTGGCCCCGGATGAGCGCGGGCAGGTATTCGTCGCTCGCGAAATCGCGCGCATCCTCCAGGAAGGCCTCGAAATCGCCGTTCCAATCCGCCCTGTCGACCTTGCCGTGATACCAGGCGGTCGCGGCATAGCCGGGCATCAGGCCGACATAGCCGATGTCGTTTCCGGGATCGGTGGCGTCCATCTTGAAGTCGAGCACGACGGAGATGAGCACCGCGCCGTTGATGGAGACGTCGTTCCAGCCCGCTTCGAGCTGGCGCATCAGCGCGCCGATGCGCGTCGTGCCGTAGCTCTCGCCAAGCAGGTATTTCGGCGAGTTCCAGCGGCGGTGCTCGGTCAGCCAGCGGCGCATGAAGGCGGCGATCGATTCCGCATCGGCGTCGACGCCCCAGAATTCCTCCTTCGCATCGGTGTCGCCGAGCGCCCGGCTCCAACCCGTCCCGACCGGGTCGATGAAGACCATGTCGGCCACGCCGATGAGGCTTTCCGGGTTGGACTGGATGTCGAACGGGGCCGCGCCGTCATCGGCCGGCGGCTCGCTCGGCAGGACCACGCGCCTCGGGCCGAACACGCCCATGTGCAGCCACAGCGAGGCCGAGCCCGGCCCGCCATTGAAGATGAAGGCCACGGGGCGCTCGCGCGGGTCGAAGTTGCCCTCGCGGAAATAGGAGGTGGAGAAGATCGACCCCGTGGGGTTGCCGTCCTCGTCCTCCAGATAGGTTTCCCCGGCGACGACGCGGTAGCGGATGCGCTCGCCCTCGACATTGACCTCGCCGCGGCTCTCGAAGCTGACCGGCTCGGGGATGTCGGCGGCGCCGTTGCCGGCGGCCTCCTGCGCACCGGCCGGAAGGGCCAGCAGGGTTGCGGCGGAGACGGCCGCGATGAGGCTTTTCAACATCTTGAAGTTTCTCCCCTTTTGGTTTTCTGGAAAATCCGGCGGACCATAACCCCACGGCGCCCCTATTCCGAGTCCCGGGGCGCATAGACGACGAGGCGGATTTCCACCAGCCCGTTGTCCGGCCACAGGCGCTCGACCCCGATCGCCGTCCACGCCGGATAGGGCGGGGCGGGCATGTACCGGTCCTTGACCGCCATGAAGGCGGCCCGATGGGTCTCGTCGGCGAAGTCGACATGGTAGGTCGTCATCTCCGCGACGTCGGAAAAGTCGGCCCCGGCCGCGTCGAGCGTTCGGGCCAGGGCCTGGAAGGCGCGCTCGAACTGTGCCTCGTAGGCGTCCTGGCCCGGCGCCTCGCCTTCGGGGCGCCCGGCCACCACGCCCGACAGATAGATCATGTCGCCGGCCCGGACCGCGGGAGAGAATCGGAATCGCTCGAGCACCCATTCGCTTCCCTCCGGCACGATGGCCTCGATGGCGGGCGCGGAGGGCGCGGGCTGGGCGGCAAAGGCGAGTGCGGCGCAGGCAATGAGCATGGCAGATCTCCGTCGGGCTGGTTTGCGCCAACTTAGCCGTACGGGCGCGGCACCGGCCTCACATCGCCGTGAGGCGCAAAAGGAGCGCCCGCTCCGGTTCCCGGAGCGGGCGCTGTCAGGCTCTCGATCGCGGGGCGTCTATGCCGCCTCGAAATCTGCGATCAGCCGCCTCAGATGGGCGCGGTGGGCACGGGCCTCGGCCGAACCGGCCTCGATCCCGAACCAGCCCGGCGCGACCTGTCCCTTGACCCGGTCGATGCTGGCGAGCGCCGCCGAGCGCGCGACGGGATCGAAGGCGCCGGCCGAGCCGTCCGCGATCGCGATGAGGCGCGTGAGATAGGCGACCTGCAGGTTCTGGCGGTAGGTGTTCACCTCCCCGCCGATATCCGCGTCGAAGATCGCCGCGGTGAGGTCGGCCATGTACTCGGCCACCGGATACTCCCCGCCATAGCGCCGGGAGTCCGTCATCCGCTCCAGCACGTTCTCGTGGGTGAGATGGGCCAGCACCGCGAGCTGCATGCCGAGTGCACGGGCGTGCAGGGCCGGGTCCTCGTCCTCTGGGAAGTGGTCGAAGAAGCGGCGCTGGCGCTGCAGCCTGTCGGCGAAGGCCTCCTCCGTCGCGAAGGCGTCCGGCGCGAACAGGCCGTCGGCGACCACCGCGAGCGCGCGTTCCTGCAGCTCGCGCGGCACCGGCACGAAGGGCGTCTCGGCTCCCGGCTGACCGATGGCGGCGCGGTTGTTGTAGATGCCGCCGACATGGCGCGAGGCGACGTTCGCCGCCCCGAAGCGCTGGCCGGTGAGGATCAGGTAGCTGTTGTAGAGCCCCTGATAGGTCTCGCCCTCGACCGCGAAGCGCTCGGGCAGGACGGCGAGCGTGTCGTTGATCATCGCGACGCGCTGCTCGGCCCAGCCGACCGGATCGTCGGACAGGTCGTTGATGTTGACCCGCGGGTCGATATGCCGGCCCGGCGCGCGCATGTCGTCGGCATCGTTGCCGAAGATCAGCGTCGGGTCGGTCGAGCGGGCCAGCAGGCCCGGCAGGACGGCCTCGTCCGGGGTGTAGCCGAACTGGATTGCCCAGACGTCGTACGGGCCGGGGTCGCGCGGGGCGTAATGGCCCTGCACCTCGCCGTCCGCGGCGATGTTGAGCGCGGGATAGTCCATCACCGAGCTCACCGGCTGGTCGCTGCCGTGCAGGTCGGCAAGCGCCACGCCGTAGGAGGCGGCCATGTTGTGGTTGAGCCCCAGCGTGTGGCCGACCTCGTGCAGGATGAGATAGCGGATGGAGTCCTCCATCAGCTTGTCGACCTCGATCTGGCTCGCGCCCTGGGCCTGCAGCATCGCCATTGCGCCGATCATCTCGGCCTGGAGAAGTCCGGCGACATTGCACATCTCGCCCGGCATGGCGTGGTCATGGCCGGACGCGGCAACCGGCGCGCCGGTCATCTCGGCCACCGCGGTGCCGACCCAGTCGGGCAGTCCGCCGGCCTCGAAGATCTCCGAGTAGCGGATGCGGTTCGTCAGGAAGACGTATTCCAGCATGATGTCCGCGCCGATGATCTGGCCGGTGCGCGGATTGGTGAAGCTCGGCCCGTAGCCGCCGAAGGGCGGGGTCGGGGAACTGGTCCAGCGCAGCACGTTGTAGCGGATGTCGCCGGCATCCCAGTCGGCGTCGTCGGGCTGGACGCGCACCTCGATGGCGTTGGTGAAACCGGCCGCCTCGAAGGCCGAGTTCCAGGCGAGCACGCCATCGCGGATCGCGTCGCGCAGCTCGTGCGGGGTGGTGTTCTCGATCCACCACACGATCGGCTCGACCGGATCGGAAACGGGCGCCTCGGGATCCTGCTTGACCAGGTTCCAGCGGCTGATCACGTCGGCATAGGGCGTGTGGCCCGTGTCGGTGAGATCGGTGATGCGCTCGCCGAAATAGCCGACGCGGAAATCGTCGCGTCGCGGCTCGTAGCCGTTTTCCGGCATCGCGACGAAGGTGTGCTGCACGGTGATGGCGACCGAGCGCGCGTCGGTGACGTCCTCCCCGCCATAGTTCACCGGACTGTCGTTGTCGTAGACGTACTCCACGACGATATCGGTGTTCTCCGGATAGGCGCGTGCCGACAGGATGCGCGTCTTGTCCTTGTCCAGATTGCCGAGCACGAAGTTTTCGCCGGGCGTCGCGCCGGGGCGCTGGGAGGGCTTGACCTGGTGCAGCTCCTCGCTGGCGAAGATCGCGGTGGCGTCGATGAGATAGCGCGCGCCTTCCTCGCCGGGGGTCTCCGCCTCGATGCCGGCGATCGCGAGCGGGGCGCGCGTGATGTTGGCTTCCGCCGCCCGCGAGAGCGCGTTCTCGGGATCGAAGGTGAAGCGCGTGTTCTCCGCCGCGATCTCGATCTCGTCATAGCGCCGCGACAGCGTCATCACGCGATTGTCGCGGAAGGCGCCGCGGAAATGGCCGACCGAAGGCGTGCCGTTCTCGGTGTAGAGGAAGTAGATGAACTCGTCGCCGAGCTGGTCCTCGGCCACTTCCAGATAGAGCTTGCCGCTCTCCGGATCGGTGTAAAGCGGAAACAGGCCGTCCTGACGCTCGAAGCCCTCGGTGAAGCTCTCGATCGTCTCTGTTTCCTCTTCCTCCTCGTCCTCGTCCGCGCCTTCCTGGGCCAGGGCGGGCGACCCCGCACCGGCGGTCAGAACCGCCACGGCCAGGACCCGGCTCCACAGTGAAGTCATGATACCACTCCCCGATGAAAATGAGGGACGAACTCTAGGCCGCACCCGGCACCGCGACCAGAGCCCAAAAGATTACAGTTGGTTCATCTCGACCTAGCGCGCCCGGCCCCGGAACGGCTAGACAGCGGGCCATGAATTACCGCCACGCCTTCCACGCCGGAAACTTCGCCGACGTCGTCAAGCACGTCGTCCTCGCCCTGTGCCTTGCCCACCTGAAGCGGAAGGGCACGCCGTTCGCCTATGTCGATACCCACGCCGGCAGCGGGGTCTACGACCTCGCCGGCGAGGCGGCGCGGCGCAGCCCGGAGTGGCAGGCCGGCATCGCCCGGCTGATGGGGGCGAGGCGTCCCCCGGACGTCGAACGCGTGCTCGGGCCCTATCTGGAGGCGGTGCGGGCGTGCAATCCGGGCGGCGGGCTGACCGCCTATCCCGGCTCGCCCGCGATCGCGGCGCACATGATGGGCGCGCGCGACCGGCTTCACCTGTTCGAGCTTCACCCCGCCGACGGGGCCGAACTCGACCGGCGTTATGCCAAGGACCGGCGGGTCAAGGTGGAGGCGCGCGACGGCTATCGCGGCCTCAAGAGCGCGCTGCCCCCGAAGGAGCGCCGCGGACTCGTCCTCGTCGATCCGCCCTTCGAGCAGAAGGACGAGATGATCCGCATGGCGCAGGCCGCGGTCGACGCCATTCCCCGCTTCGCCACGGGCACCTTCGTGTTCTGGCGCCCGCTGAAGGACCTCTGGTCGGCCGAGCGGTTCGACACCGGCCTGGCCGAATGGCTGATCGCCGAGCGCGAGGAGCTGCCGGAGAAAATCCTGCGCGCGGACCTGTGGGTGCGCGACCTGGAAAGCGAGGGCAAGCTCGCCGGCGCGGGGGTCATGGTCGTCAACCCGCCCTACACGCTGGAGCAGGACCTGCTGGTCGTCCTGCCCTGGCTGTGCGATCTGTTCCGGCAGGGTGAAGGCGCCGGCTGGCGCCTCGATGGCGGGCTGACGCCGGAATACCTTGCGGGGGACGAAGCCTAGTCCGGCTCCGCTCCGGGCGGCCAGGCACCGAACAGGCGTCCCTTCTCGGTCCAGGCGACCACGGCGAGACAGCCCGCGCCGAGGATCGCCATGCCGGCGAGGATCGGCGTGACGGAGCCGTCATAGGCCTGCCCGATCACCGAACCCAGAACGGCCCCCGAGATCGCCGTCACCGAGCCGTAGAGTGCGGCCGCCGTGCCCGCCCGCCGCCCGGCCGGCTCCATGACGAGGGCGGAGAAGTTCGCGCCGATCAGCCCGAACATGAACATGGCGAGGCCGAGGAGGCTGTAGAACAGCCAAAACGGCACCGGCCCGGCGAGCGAGAGCAGGGCGTGGCCGGTGTTGAGCGCGATGAACACGACGAGCGCGAGATGGGAGATGCGGCGCATGCCGTGGCGCCCGACGATGCGCGCATTCACGACGTTGACGGCCGCCAGGCCGAGCGCGATCCCGCCGAAGGCGACGCCGAACCAGGCCTCGAGCCCGTAAAGCCCGGCGATCACCTGCTCGGAGGTGGCGATGAAGGCGAACAGGGCCCCGAAGATCAGCGCGCTCGCGCACATATAGCCGAGGGTGACGCGATTGCTTGCCGCGAGAATATAGTTCCTGAAGGCGGGTCCGAGACGCACGGGTATTGCGTCCTCGGCGCGCAGGGTCTCGGGCAGGCGCACCATCATCCAGGCGAGCAGGAGGGCGCTGCCCATCGCGAGCGCGAGGAAGATCGCCTCCCAGGGCCCGGCGATGAGGATCAGCTGGCCGAGGCCGGGCGCGAGGATCGGCGCGGCCATGAACACCGTCATGGCAAAGCTCATGATCTCGGCCATGCGCCGGCCGGAGACGAGGTCGCGCACGACCGCCATCGCCACCACCCGCGTCGCGGCTGCCGCCGCTCCCTGCAGGGCGCGCGCGGCGAGCATCAGGGTGAAGGCCGGCGCGGCGACACACAGCGCGGTCGCGGCGATATAGCCCGACAGCGCCCAGATCAGCGTGCGCCGCCGGCCGATGGAATCGGCGATCGGGCCGAACGCGAGCTGGGCGAAGCCGAAGCCGAAGACATAAGCGGTGATGACGAGCTGGCGGTCGTTTCCGAGCGCGCCGTAATCCTCTCCGATCGCCGGCAGGGCAGGCAGGAGGATGTCGATCGACAGGGCGTTGAGGGCCATCAGCCCGCCGACCATGGCGATGAGCTCGACCGTGGTCACGCTCGGGCGGCGCGGATCGGGTGAGACGAGGCGAGCGGCGGCCATGTCGGCGCTCAATAATCCGGCTCCGCGTCGTAGGGCCAGCCCGCAGGATAGTCGCCCGGCACGCGGCCCTGGAACCGGGGCGGGCGCTTCTCGAGAAAGCTCATCACGCCTTCCTCGGCATCCTTGCTCATGCCGCGCCGCAGGATCGCCCGGCTCTCCTCGCGGTGGGCGGCCATCGGATGGTCCGCGCCGAGCATGCGCCAGGCCATGGTCCGCATCATCGACACCGAGACCGGCGCGACGGCGTCGACGAAGGCGCGCGCGCGGGTGTGGGCGGCTTCGAGCACGGCTTCGGGCTCGGCGAGTTCGCCGACGAGACCCTTGTCGAGCGCCTCCTCGGACAGGAAGGTCCGTCCGGTCAGGCCCCAGTCGAGCGCGGTGGAGATGCCCACCACGCGCGGCAGGAACCAGCTCGCGCAGCCGTCCCAGACGATGCCGCGCTTGGCGAAGGGATAGGCCATCTTCGCGCCCTTCGCCGCGATGCGCACGTCCATCGGCAGGATCATGGTCGCACCGATGCCGACCGCGGGTCCGTTGATCGCGGCGATCACCGGCTTCGCGCTGTTCCAGATGCGCAGGTTGAGCATCCCGCCGGAATCGCGCCAGCGCGGGTCTGTCTCGTCGAGTTCGCCGCGCTCCTGCGCCTTGGCGACGGCGTTGAAGGTCTCCGCGCCGGTGGTCAGGTCTGCGCCTGCGCAGAAGGCCCGGCCCGCCCCGGTGACGATGACGGCGCGCACCTCGGGATCCGCGTCGGTACGGTCGAAGGCGTCGATCAGCTCGCGGCCCATCTCGAAGGTGAAGGCGTTCATCTGGTCGGGGCGATTCAGCGTGATCGTGGCGACATGGTCGCTCACCGCGAGCGCGATCGTGGAATAGGCCATGGCACGTCCCCCCTTGGGCATTCCGGCGCGCCGGCGCCGGCGGGTGCCAGTAGAGCCGCCGGCGCCGGCAAACGCAATGCGTCGCCGACGCCGGCCCGCTCGCGCGCGGAGCGAAGCGGAAACCGGGCCGGCACTGTCCGCGGCGCCTGGCCGGAGCTGCGCATACGGAAATTCGGTCCGCAGCGTAACCTTCCGCGCCGCTGGGGCGTTTGGCTTCGTACGGAGCCGGGTCGCATGCGATTTCCCGCATGCGACCCTCCCCCAGCGGCAGAGCGAGATCGATGGTCGACGAGGACAGTCCGAAGAAGCGAGAGGAGCAGGCCGCAGAGGCCAGCGCGGTCGAAGGCAAGCGCGCCGAGGAGGAGGTGCGCGAACGCGTGCGCCTGGGCGCGCTCGCCATCTTCGAGATCGTGCGCCGCGAGGGCGCGGAGGAATTGCGCCGCCCGTCGAGCTCGCTGTGGTGGTCGGGCGTGGCGGCCGGACTCGCGCTCGCGCTGTCGGCGGCCGGTGCGGCGATGTTCCACGCCTATCTGCCCGATGACGGACCCGCCCGGCTCGTCGTGCCGCTCGGCTATGTGATCGGGTTCCTGATCGTCATCTTCGGCCGGCTGCAGCTGTTCACCGAGAACACGATCGCGGCGATTCTGCCGCTCGCGGTGGAGTTTTCCGCCAAGAACTGGATCCGCGTCGGACGGCTCTGGGCGATCGTCTTCGCGGCCAACCTGTTCGGCGCGCTGATCGCCGGCCTGGTGTTCAATTTCACGCCCATGCTCCAGCCGGGCATCTACGACGCGCTGATCGAGATTTCCGAAAAGGCCGTCATCCAGCCCTGGTTCACCGTGTTCGCCCGCGCCGTGCCCGCCGGCTTCCTGATCGCGGCGCTGGTCTGGATGATGCCGAGTTCCAAGGGCTCGGAATTCCTCGTGGTCTCCAGCATCATCTACGTGCTGGTGCTCGGCGGCTTCACCCACGTCGTGGTCGGCGCGACCGAGGCGCTCACCCTCCTGCTCGCCGGCGACATCTCGGTCTGGCACGCCACCTGGGGCTTCACCGTGCCGGCCTTCCTCGGCAATGTCGCGGGCGGGGCCGCCCTGTTCGCCATGCTCGCCTACGCCCAGATCCGCGACGAGGTGCGGACGGGGATCAGGGGCCGGATGATCTGAAGCGCCTAGCGCGTTCCGGGCCGGGCGAACTGGTCCGGCTCGAGGTCCGGATTGGTTTCGAAGCTCTCGATGAGGGTGAGCTGGGCCCGCTCTCCGGTGCGAAGGTTGACGCGCTCCTGGCGGAAGGCGCGCTGGACGCCGTCCACCTCGCGGTAATCGCCGTAGAGGGTCTCGAAATATTCCACTTGCGGATCGAGATCGGGATGCAGCGCGAATTCCGACCGCCGCCTGGCGAGCAGGCAAGTCTGCGGGTCGATGAAGAGCCTGGCCTCGAAGCCGCCGGAATAGACGACGTCGATGGTGTGGTAGACGGTCCCGTCCACCAGCGCCTCCTGGCCCGGCGACACCGAATGGCCGAGTTCGCCGAATTCCTGCAGGCCGTAGAGATTGTCCGCGAGGCCTCGGCGCAATGCGCCTTCGCCCTCCGCGCTCAGCCCGCTCACCTGCGCGGGGTCGACCAGCATCTGCCAGCCGCTCTTCCCGTCGAGCGCCTCGGTGAAGACGCGGGTCTCGCCATCGAAGATGTCTATGCGCATGAGGCCGTCGCGCGAAGCCCGGTAGTCGCCGGTCACGGTGAAGGCCGGCTCCGTGATCTGGACCTTCACCCGGACGGCCTCGACCGCTTCGAGCGCAGCTTCCCCGCCGAGGGCCGCGAGATGGCAGGCCAGCGGATCGGCGTCTGCGGACGCCTGCGCGCCGGATGCGCCCGTGGCCAGAGCGAGGCTCAAGAGAACGGGGTGGAACATGTGCGGCTCCTATCCATCTACGGAGCGCACGCTCAACGGGGCTTCGCGCGAGCGCCAGTTAATCCTTGTTAAGAATCTACCGCAGGGCCGCCAGACGGTACGCCTCCAGCCGCTCGCGCCCCTCGTGCGGGATCGGCGTGGGCCTTTCCCCGTCGGTGTTGACCAGAACCGTCTCGCAGGTGCCCACGCACTCGCCCTTCTGGAACAGGGCGAGCGCGATCGTGTAGCTCGAGGTGCCGATCCGCAGGATGCCCGCGCGCACCTCGACGTCGCCGGGATAGTGGGCTTCCCTCAGATACGCGATGTGCACGTCGGCGATCAGCAGGCGCATGGCGTGGGCATGGCGCGTCTGCGGCGGGAAGACGGTGCGGTTCAGATGCGCCCGACCCTCCTCGTAGAAGCTGCCGATGGCGACGTTGTTGATGTGGCCGAGCGTGTCGAGATCGCGGAAGCGGCTCGGCACCGTGACGCAAAGCGGATAGGTTTCGCGCTTCAGGCGCTTGGGATCGGGCTTCATCGCGGGCGTTCCTGTGGAGTGCTCGGCGCGAGATAGGCGGAAGGGGGAGGCGAAATCAATGCTTTCAGATGACGACCGGCGCGCGATCCTCGACCTTCAGGCCCGCTGGCTGGAGGCCGAGATCGCCGGCGACCTCGCGCGCGTTGGCGCCCTGCTGACCGAGGACTGCCGGATCTACGTGCCCGACGGGGCGATGTGCGCCGGCCGCGAGGCGGTCCTCTGCGGGCTCGAGGGCCCGTTTGCGATCCGCGACGTGCGCGTGGAGGCGGTGGAGATGCATGGCGGTCCGCGCCACGCCTGGAAGAGCGCGCGCTTCACGACCGTCTTCGACGATGACGGACGCGCGGTCACGATCACCGGCCATCATGTCTGGCTGCTGCGCCGGAGCGATGCGGGCTGGCGCGTGGCCGGGCTGAGCTACGAGATCGACTGAGCGTGCCGCTGCGGGCGTCCGGTGCTAGACTGCGCCGGCGGCCTGCGGGGCGGGCGCACCGCCTGCCGCCCTTACCACCTCTTTACCCCCGGCGGGCTAAGCCTTGCGGGAAAGGATGCCTTCCATGACGTCGATCCGCCTTGCCTGTGCCGTCCTCGCGCTCGCGCTCTCCGCCTGCGGACCGGGTTTCGATCGCGAGGCCCTGTTCGAGGCGGCGCCCGAGGCGGTGCGCGCCGACCTGCAGGCCGCCGACCGGCATATCCTGGTCGTGCGCCATGCGCGCAAGATCTCCGAGGACTGCAACGCACTCGACTGCGCCCTGTCGGAACGCGGGGCGGCGATGGTCGACCGCCTGGCCGAACTGCTCGGCCCCAGGCCCGTCGGGGAGGCGATGGCCTCGAGCGCCTGCCGCACGGTCTACACCGCGCGCGCGGGCAAGGCCGACGTGGTCCAGCACCAGCCCGCCCCCGGCCTCGACACGCCGTGCGGCGGCGGGGACGCCGTCGCGCGCTCGCGGGCGGTCGCCATGCTCGCGGCCGAGGAGAGCGGATCGCGCTGGACGCTGGTCGCCGAGCATTCCAACACGGTCTGCCTGTGGATCGCGGCCTTCGCCTCTGTCGAAGGCACGCCCTGCGCGGCTGGCGATCTCGGATCGGATGCCTATGGCGACATCTTCTGGCTCTACCGGGTCGACGGGGACTGGCAGGTCACGGTGCTGCTGGGCGCCTTCGACGTCGCCGAGGCCGAAGCCGGAGAGAGCTGATGGTCCAGCGCGTTCTCTTCGTGTGCACCGGGAATATCTGCCGCTCGCCGATGGCCGAAGGCGTGGCCGAGGCGATGGCGAGGCGGCTCGGCAAGACGCGCCTGGAATTCGACTCCGCCGGGACCGGGGACTGGCATGCCGGCGAGCAGCCGGACCCCCGCGCCATCGAGATCGCGAAGGCGCGCGGCTACGACATCGCCGGCCAGCGGGCCCGCCAGGTCAATGACGAGGACTTCCGCCTGTTCCACTACATCGTGGCGATGGACAACAGCCACAAGCGCTGGCTTCTCAACGCCCGCGCCGCGCGCCAGCTGCCCGAAAAGCCGGTCTCGCTGCTCATGGACTGGTCGGTCGGCCAGGCGGGCATGGAAATTCCCGATCCCTACTATGCCGACGCGGCCGCCTTCGAACGCGCCCTCGACCTGATCGAGAAAGGCGTGGAGGGGCTCGTCCGGCGCGCCTGAGGCAGGGCGCCGGCGGCGAAGCCGGTGCGGCAGGGGACCGGCCGGGTCTTCATGTCCCCGTCTGCGAGGCTCGCGGCCCAGGCCGCAACTGCGCAACGATCCGCCCTGCGGCCATGTCGAGTTCGCACCATGCCCGCCCTGGCCGTCGCGATCTGTTCTGCCGCCTAGGCCGACCCCCCTCCGGCGCGCTATCTCATCGCCAAGACGCAACGCACGAGACCCGCCCTTGGCCCCGCCGCTTCTGACCCTTCAGGACATCCATCTGACCTTCGGCGCGAGCCCGCTGCTGACCGGCGCGGAGCTGAGCGTGGAGGCGGGCGACCGGATCTGCCTCGTCGGGCGCAACGGGTCGGGCAAGTCCTCGCTGATGAAGATCGCCGCCGGGCTCGTCGAGCAGGACGGGGGCGAGCGCTTCATCCAGCCCAACGCTACCGTGCGCTATCTCGAGCAGGACCCCGACCTCACCGCCTTCGCGACCGTGATGGACTATGTCGCGAGCGGCCTCGCGCCGGGCGACGAGGACTACCGCGCGGTCTATCTGCTGGAGGCGCTCGGCCTCACCGGGGACGAGGAGCCGGCCCGGCTGTCGGGCGGGGAGGCGCGCCGGGCCGCGCTCGCCCGCGCGCTGGCGCCCGATCCCGACATCCTCATGCTGGACGAGCCGACCAACCATCTCGACCTGCCCGCCATCGAGTGGCTGGAAGACGAGCTGAAATCGCGCAAGGGCGCGCTGGTCCTGATCAGCCACGACCGGCGCTTCCTGGAAAACCTCACCCGTGCGGTGGTCTGGCTCGACCGGGGCGTGACGCGCCGTCTCGACAGGGGCTTTGCCCATTTCGAGGACTGGCGCGACGAGGTCTTCGCCGAGGAGGAGCGCGAGCAGCACAAGCTCGACCGCCAGATCGCGCGCGAGGAAGACTGGATGCGCTATGGCGTCACCGCCCGGCGCAAGCGCAATCAGCGCCGCCTGGCCGATTTCAAGGCGCTCAAGGAGAAGCGCCGCACCCATCGCGGCCCGCAGGGCCAGGTGAGCCTGGAGGTCAGCGATGCCGACACCTCCGGCAAGCGCGTGATCGAGGCGAAGGGGCTCACCAAGCGCTTCGGAGACCGCAAGATCGTCGAGGACTTCTCCATCCGCATCGCGCGCGGCGACCGGGTGGCGATCGTCGGACCCAACGGGGCGGGCAAGACGACGCTGATCAATCTGATGACCGGCGCGCTGCAGCCCGATTCCGGCAGCGTCAAGCTCGGCACCAATCTGGAGATCGCCACGCTCGACCAGCGCCGCGCGGCCCTCAAGCCGGGGTGGACGCTGTCCGAAGCCCTCACCCAGGGCGGCGGAGACCAGGTCGAGGTCGCCGGCAAGACCCGGCACGTCATGGCCTACATGAAGGACTTCCTGTTCAAGCCCGAACAGGCCCGTACGCCCATCGAGGTGCTGTCCGGCGGGGAGCGCGCGAGGCTCATGCTGGCGCGCGCGCTGGCCCTGCCGTCCAACCTGCTGATCCTGGACGAGCCGACCAACGATCTCGACCTGGAAACCCTCGACCTCCTGCAGGACATGATCGCGGACTATGCCGGCACGGTGATCCTGGTCAGCCACGACCGCGACTTCATCGACCGCACCGCGACGTCCACGATCATGTTCGAGGGCGCAGGACGCTGGCAGGAGTATGCGGGGGGCTATTCCGACATGCTCGCCCAGCGCGGGGAAGGCGTCAGGGCGCGCAAGGCCGAAGCCGCCCGGCAGCCCGCCGTCAGGCCCGCCGCGGCGAAGCCCGCTCCGGCGAAGGGAAAGGCCAAGCTCTCCTTCAAGGACAAGTACGCCCTCGACACGCTTCCCGGGGAGATCGAGGCGCTCGATCTGAAGATCAAGGCGCTCGAGGAGGAGATGGCCGACCCGAAACTCTTCTCCAGGGACCCCGCACGCTTCGACGCGGCCAGCCGCGAGCACGCGAAGGCGCTCCAGGAAAAGGAGGCCAAGGAGGAGCGCTGGCTGGAACTGGAGATGCTGCGCGAGGAGGTGGAGGGCTAGACCCTACTGCCCCGCCATTTCCGCCCGCACCCGCACCGCCGTTTCGGGAAAATCGGTGAACACGCCGTCCACGCCGAGCCCATAGAGCGCGCGCAGCTCGTCCTCCACGGTTTCGCCCGTCAGCGGCTCGCGATCGTCGCGAACCGTCCAGGTGTGGACCTCGAGCCCGAGCGCGTGGGCGGCCTCGAGATAGCCCGTGGACGAACCGTCCGGGTTCATGAGCACGCCCTTGTAGGGCCCGACCGCGTCGGCGAACCGGGCGATCTCCTCGAGGCTCAGCCCGCTCGCATCCGCGCCGGGCTCGCCGGAATAGAGCATGGCCAGGCGCACCTCGCTCGCTTCGTTCAGCCGCATCAGGAAGGGGGCGTCGAAGCTCTGCACCACGACGGGGGCGTCGGCCCGGTCGAGCCCCCTTGCCTCCAGCGCGGCGAGCAGGGCGGGCAGCGGATCGAGGCCGAGCGCGGTGTATTCCGCAGGCAGCTTGACCTCCGGCTCGATGGCGATCGTGCAGCCGCATTCGGCCTGCTCGGCCGACACGAAGTCGAGGAAATCGCCGAAGGTCAGGACCGGGCTGATGCCGTCGTGCGCGTCGCTGCGGTCCTCCATGACCTGGCGGGTCCTCAGGGTCTGCAATTCGGCGGCGGTGAAGTCGGCGACCCACCAGTCCTCGCGCCCGAAGCGCTCCACGCTCCGGCCGGCGAATTCGGGCCGGTCGGCGATGTCGGTGGAGGTGGAGAGGTAGGGATCGTGGCGCACGATCAGCACGCCGTCGGCGGACATCTGCAGATCCGGCTCGAGCACGTCCGCACCCTGCCGGAGCGCGAGTTCGAAGGCCGGCAGGGAGTGTTCCGGCCTCAGCCCGCTGGCACCGCGGTGGGCGATCACGAGCGGCGCCTCGCCGTCCAGGGTGTTCCAGCCGGCCTCGGCCGGGCCACCCGTTTGCGGCGCGCCGCACGCGGCAAGCCCCGCCATCGCCAGAACCGTCAGTGTCGCGCGCATCGTTTCGCCCTTCCCTTTCGTTGAGCCGGAAGCCTAGTGTGAGCCGATAGCGCGGAGGAATGACAATTGAGCGACAGGACGCCCTTCGAGACGCTGGCCGACGCGGCGGAGCGCTACGGCGAGCTCAGCCTGGAGAACTATGCGCGCATCCGCTCGCTCGCGGAGCGGATCTCGGCAGGGTTCTGCGGTTATCTGAGGGGTAATTCGCCACACCGGTGCTGCTATCTGGTGCCGCCCGAGGGCAACTGGGCGCCGGCCGATTTCCGCTCCGGCGCCTTCTCGGTCTCCGGCATGCGGTTCCTCCCCCTCGGACCGATCCAGTTCGGCCTCGCGGTGCGCGTCAGCCGGACCGGGGACTGGATGCGCCTCGTGCTCACGGCGGCGAAGAACGGCGAGGCGATGGACGTCCATGTCGCGCAGGGCGAGACCTACACCTTCTCCATGCCGCTCGACGACGCGGAGATGACGGCCTTCTTCGCCCATCTCCACAGCCATCTCGTGGACTTCTTCGAGGACCAGTCGCGCCATTACGAGCACGGCGAGTATGGCGGTGGCGGCGGGATCGGATTCGATTTCATGGAGGCCGGCGCCGAGCGCGATTCCGCGCCCGATACCGACGAGATGCCGCCGCGGGCCAAGGGCGGCTAGATCAGGGAGAAGACGAGGTCGCGCACCTCCTCGAAGCTCCACAGGCCGGCCGCCGCACCGGCGAGTCCGATCGCGAGAACGGTGAACTTGCGCCGGCGCGCCCAGCCGAGCGCGATGCCGATGCCCCGGAAGGTGGCCGTGAGGCCGACCAGGCGCACGGGCAGGCCGAGCGCGAGGCTCGCGGCGAGCGCGAGGATGACGATCTGGGCGGACTCCGGCAGTGCGCTCATGGGCGATCCTCCACAGCGGGCCGGCGATCATAGCATGTCCGAGGCCCGGTGCGCAGGGATTCCTAGAGGAGGATGCCCGTGGCGAGATCGCGCACGCGCTCCAGCGACCAGGCGCCGCCGAGGCCGCCGGCGAGGGCCAGCGCACCGAGCGCGAGGCGGCGATGGCGCACGAAACGGGAAAGACCGATGAGGAGATTGACCGTGGTGCCGGCGCCCAGCACGCGGACCGGAAGCCCGACGGCGAGGCTCGCGGCGAGCGCGAGGGCGACGATCTGAAGTTCGGGGGTGAGGCCAGTCATGATGAAGTCTCCCAGCTCATTGCGAACGGGAGCGATCCAATCATGCCGCGCCTGAGGCTTTCCTGACCGCGCCGGTCATCCTGCGTTCATCGCCCGGCTCAGTACGGGCCCGTCGGATCGATCGGATCGTCGACCGGACCGGGTCCGCCGGGCTCGGCCGGATTGCAGTACGGCCAGCTCGCGCTGTTCGGCCCCTGGCCGGGGCAGGTGGTCTCGCCTTCGGGAATGTTGATGCAGCCGGCGAGCGCGAGCGCCCCCGCCAGGACGAGTGCGTGCGCGCCGGCGCGGCGCACGCTGTCTGACAGCGATCGGACCATGACCCCTCCTTGCCCTCGTAGCGCGCACTCTTTCCCCAATGATGGCGTGGGGCAAGCGCACGGGCTGCTCAAAGGCGAAAATAAGGTTCACGCGGCCTTAACCGCGCCCTGATGTTGTTGGAGAAGCACACCCCGGCCTCCAGGGCCGGCCGGAGACCGTCAGGCGCACCCATGGCCCGAAAACCCGTCCGCCGCAGACCCGCCGAGCCGAAGGCGCGCTTCCCGTGGCTGCGCGCGTGCGCGAGCCTTGCCGTGATCGGTGCGCTGGGCCTCGCCTGGCTGGTCGTCGCGCTGGCGCGCGACCTTCCTGACGTCTCCGAACTCGCGCCGGCCGAGCGCTCCGGGGCGGTGACCCTGCTCGACCGCGAGGGGCGCACGATCACCCGGCGCGGCGAGGGCGCGGGCGAGGCGATCACCGCCGACCACCTGCCCGAGCGCCTCGTCGAGGCGGTGCTGGCGGTCGAGGACCGGCGCTTCTATTCCCATTTCGGCATCGACCTGATCGGCACCGGCCGGGCCTTGCTGGCGAACCTGCGGGCGGGCCGGGTGGTCCAGGGCGGTTCCACCATCACCCAGCAGCTCGCCAAGAACCTCTTCCTGTCCCCGGAGCGCACCTACAAGCGCAAGGCCCAGGAGATGCTCCTGGCCCTGATGCTCGAGCATCGCTATTCGAAGGAGGAGATCCTCGCCCTCTATCTCAACCGGGTCTATTTCGGCGCCGGCGCCTGGGGCGCGGACGCCGCAGCGCGGCGCTATTTCGGCACCTCGGTGCACGAGCTCGAGATCGGCGAGGCGGCCCTCCTGGCCGGGCTGCTCAAGGCGCCCTCGCGCTATTCGCCGGCGAGCGACGCGCGCCGTGCGGCGGTCCGCGCGACCGTCGTGCTCGACCTGATGCACGCGACCGGCGCGATCACGCAGGAGGAGCGAATCGCCGCGGCCCGCGTGCCGATCCGCGTCTCGCGCGGTTCTTCCAGCCCCGGCGCGGGCTGGTTCGCCGACTGGGCGCTCGCCGAGGCGCGCGAACTCGTGCCGGGAGAGACCGGCGACCTCGTCGTGCACACCACGCTCGATGTCGACGCCCAGCGCGCCGGGGAACTCGCCCTGACCACGGGTCTTGCCGATCCCGAACTCGCCCGCGGCGCCACGCAGGGCGCGCTCGTCGCGCTCGACGCGGCGGGCGGGGTGCGCGCCATGGTCGGGGGCACCGACTATGCCCGCTCGCCGTTCAACCGCGCAGTGGCCGCGCGCCGCCAGCCGGGCTCGGCCTTCAAGCCCTTCGTATACGCCGCCGCCTTCGAGGGCGGATTCACACCGGACGACCGCTTCGACGACGCCCCGGTCGCCTACGGCAACTGGACGCCGGAGAACTACAATCAGCGCTATGAAGGCGAGATGAGCCTGGAACAGGCCTTCGCGCGCTCCTCCAACGCGGTCGCGGTCCAGCTCTCCGAGGCCACGGGCCGGGGCTGGGTGATCCGGACCGCGCAGCGGCTCGGGATAGAAAGCCCGATGGAGAATACCAGGGCCGTCGCGCTCGGCGCCTACGAGGTCACCCCGCTCGAGCTCGCCGGGGCCTATACGCCCTTCATGAATGGCGGTTTTCGGGTGCGCCCGCACGCCGTCCTGCGCATCGAGCGCCCGGACGGCAGCGTGCTCTACGAGCGCGCCGCGCCCGAGCCCGAACTCGTCCTCGCCGGGCGGGTGCGCGCCGAGATGGACCGGTTGTTCGCCGCCTCCGTCCGCGAGGGCACGAGCCGCAATGCGGCCGTGCCCGGCCGGACCGTGCGCGGCAAGACGGGGACGACCAACGACAATCGCGATGCCTGGTTCGTGGGCTGGGCGGACGGCATGATCGCGGCGGTCTGGACCGGCAATGATGACGGCTCGCCCACCGAGCGGGCCCTCGGCGGGGCGGGCCCGGCACACATCTTCGCCGGCTTCATCGCCAACGCCCCGGCCGAGCCCGCGCCGCTGACCGGGCTCCTCGCCGCGCGCCCGGCGCCCGCGCCGGCCGCGCAGTCCGGGGAGGCGTCCGTACCGGACTCCGGCGATGCGATCGGCGCTCTGCTGCAGCGCCTGGGCGCCGGGGGCGACTGAGGCCCGCCGCAGCGCGGTTGCAAAAAATTCAAGTCCTTGACCCGTGCGGGGCTCGCAAAATCGCCCGATTTGGCTTTATGGTCTCCCGCACAGAGGGTGGCGCCGTGCCGGCGCCGCCCGGCCAAAGCAGTCTATCGGGGACACCTCATGAAATTCTCAGCCCTCGCCTCCTCCAGCGCGCTCGCGCTCGCCCTCGCCCTCGGCCTGTCCGCTTGCGGGGACGAGGACGCGGGAGCCGGCCGCGACCGTCCGGCGGCCACCGAGATCACGCAGGAAGAGGGCGAGGCGGGCCTTGCCGCGCTCAACCTGGAGCAGACGCCGCAGCTCAGCTGGCAGGACCGCCGCTTCGAGGACGGCGTCTTCACCTTCTCCGAACTCGCCTTCACGCCCGAAGGCGGCGGGGAGGGCTTCACGATCGAGCAGCTCGTGCTCGCCGCGCCGCGGGTGAACGAGGCCGGCACGGTCGAGTTCGACCGCCTCGAGGCGCTGGGCCTTGTGGCCGGCGAGGGCGAGGAAGAGGTGCGCGTGGCGCGCGCCTTCGTCGACTATCCCGGCCCCGGCCTCGCCGCGGCGATCGCCGACATGCTCTCCGGGCGTGCCGCGGACGAGGCCTACGAGGTGAATGTCGATGACATGACACGCTTCACCTTCGAGGGCGTCGGGGTCGAGGGCGTCGAGATGAGCGCCACCGAGGAGCTCGAATCGCTCTCGATCACCGGCTTCACCTTCGAGGCGTTCGACGGCGAGACGCTGGGCGCCATGGTGATGAGCGGCTTCTCGATGTCGGCCGAGGACGAGACCGGCGCACCGGTCCATCTCGGGCTCGGCGAGTTTCGCGTGGAGGGGCTCGACGGGGCGCTGTTCAAGTCCATGGCCGACGCCGAGGGCGACCCCCAGGCCGCCATGGAGGCCATGTCGAACTGGATGATGCCGACCAATCTCTACGACAATTTCGCCCTGCGCGATCTCGACGTGAACGCCGCCGGGGTGCGCATCGCGATGCCCGAGATGACCTCCCAGGTCCGCGAGCGCGGACAGGAGGTGGTGATGACGAGCGCCATGCCGTCCCTGACCATCACCGGCGAGCCGGGCACGCAAGGCGGCGCCCAGATCGCGCAGGCGCTGGAGATGCTCGGCTATGAGAGCTTCGACCTCTCCATGCGCGGGGAGTCGGTCTACGATCAGGAGACCGGCCGGGTGACGACGCGCGGCGACAACTATGTCGAGCTCGAGGACGGTCTGCGCATCTCGATCACGCAGGACATCGGCGGCTTCAACGAATATCTCGAGCGCTATTCGCAGGTCATGGGCGAGCTGTTCGCGCAGGCCGAGACTGCCGGCGAACTCGGCGCGCTCGATCCGCAAATCAACGCGATGATGCTCGATCTCTACGATCCGCTGATGCTGCACTCGATGACCGTCGCGATCGAGGACCGCTCGATCCTGCAGCGCGGCATCGATGCGGCCGCCGCCCAGCAGGGCGTGACGCCGGAGGATGTGCGCAGCCAGCTCGTCGGCCTCATCGGCATGGGCGTGATGATGGCCCCGCCCGAAGTGCCCCGGCCGCTGGTCAGCTCCCTGTCGCAGTCCCTGATGAGCTTCGTCCAGCAGGGCGGCACGCTCGTCATCTCCGCCGATCCCGAGGAGCCGGTCTCGCTCGGCGCGGTGATCGACGCCGCCCAGGCCGGCAATTTCGATCCCGGCCAGATCGGCCTCACCGTGGCCCACGAGGGCGGCGAAGCCGGCGGGGAGTGATCCCCGCCCGGTTCGGCCGGAGATATCCTCCATCGCGGGGGAGGAGGGGAAAATCGCCTGGCGTTCCACGGAGTCTCCTGCCTTCCCCGTCACCCCCCAAACCGCGCAGCGGTCATCGCGGGGCGCGCCCCGCGCGCCCGGGATGACGGCCCCGGAGGGCGAACTTCAGGACTGCACGGCGGCTCTCAGGCCGCCCGCTTGCCCGTCTTCCGGGTGGCGTGGCGCTTCATGAAGGCCTTCATCATCGGCGCGATCTCCTCGCGGAAGCGGCGGCCGTTGAAGACGCCGTAATGGCCGACGCCGGGCTGGATGTGGTCCTGGCGCAGCGCATCGGAGAGGCCGGTGCACAGCGTGTGGGCGGCCTGGGTCTGGCCGATGCCGGAAATGTCGTCGTTCTCGCCTTCCACCGTGAGCAGGGCGACGTCGGCGATGGCGGCGGGACGCACCGGGCGCCCCTTCACCGTCATGGTGCCGTTGGGCAGCTTGTGCTGCTGGAACACGTCGGAAATGGTCTGCAGGTAGAATTCCTCGGTCAGGTCCATCACCGAGAGATATTCGTCGTAGAAGGCGCGGTGGCGGTCGGCGCTGTCGCCGTCGCCCTCGACCAGGTGCTGGAAGAAGCGCCAGTGCGCGTCGACATGGCGGTCCCAGTTCATGTTGATGAAGCCGGTCAGCTGCATGAAGCCGGGATAGACCCGCCTCAGCGCGCCGGGATAGACCGCCGGTACGGTGTGGATGAGCTGGTCGCGGAACCAGGAATAGGGCCGCTCCTCGGCGAGCTTGTTGGGAACGGTCGGCGATTTGCGCGCATCGATCGGCGAGCCCATGAAGGTCATGGACAGCGGCCGGTTCTCGTCGCCGTCCTCGGCCATGAGCGAGACCGCCGCGAGCGTGGGCGGGCCGGGCTGGCAGACCGCGACGACATGCACGTCCGGCCCGATCGCGGCGATCATCTCGCGCACGTACTGGACGAAGTCGTCGAGATCGAAGCGGCCCTCGATCACCGGCACGCGGCGCGCATCGGCCCAGTCGGTGACGTAGACCTCGCAGTCGGGCAGGAAGGTCTCGACCGTGCCGCGCAGCAGGGTCGCATAATGTCCGGACATCGGCGCGACGAAGAGGACCTTCGGATCGCCTTGTCCGGACGAGGTCTTGCGCGCCGCGGCGAGCGCCTCGCGGTCGCGCCGGAAATGGATGAGATCGCAGAAGGGTTTCGACCACACCGTCTCGATGGCGAGCGGGACGGCCTCGCCTCCCACCTCGACCGTCTCGAAGCCCCAGTCCGGCTTGCCGTAATAGCGCGTCAGGCTCTCGAACACGTCGGCGGAGGCGGCCATGGCCCGGCCCGCCAGCGTGTCGGCCATCGGATTGAGCGGGTTGCGCAGGGCCTGGCGCGTGGCGTTCGCCGCAGCCCGCCAGGGCATCATCGCGGCACGTCCCATTTCGAGGAAGGAATACAGCATCGCGGGTAAAACTACTCCCGTTGGCGGGCGCGCGCGGCGCGCGGCCCGGCAGGACAGGTCACGAGGATCGCCGGCTTTCCTCTAGAAAGTCTTGCAGCCGCGCCGCGATCTCCCCGGGCGTGGCGTGATGGGGGAAGACGTCGACGAATTCGCCCTCGCCGTCCATCAGGTAGATGAGGCTGGCATGGTCCATGGTGTAGCCCGCCGCGCTGTCCGGATCCTCGACGCGCGCGTAATACACCCTGTAGGCCTCGGCGGCGGCGCGGATCTGCTCCGGGCTCCCCGTCAGGCCGGTGAGATTGGCCGGAAAGGCGGGCGAGTCCACGTACTGCGCGAGCACCTGCGGCGTGTCGCGCTCGGGATCGACGCTGATGAGGAGGGGCTGGAAGACGGCGCGCCGGTCCTCGGGCAGGCGCGAGAGCGCGTCGGCGAGCACCTGCAGCGAGAAGGGGCAGACATCGGGGCAGTAGGTGAAGCCGAAATAGATCAGCATGGGCCGGCCGGCGAAATCGGCCTCGGTCACCGTCCTTCCGGTATGGTCGACGAGGGTGAAGGGCCCGCCGATCTGCGCCTCGCCGGAGGTGCGCACCATCGGCGCGGCGCCCTCGCGCTCCACCGCGCCGCGAGCGAGCAGCAGGGCGAACACCGCGACAAGCGCGGCCAGGCTCGCGATCGCGGGCAGAAGCCAGACCGGGCGATCTTTCAGGTTCATGCAAGTCCTCGTTCGTCGGCGCGGCATCGACCTATATAGGGCCGCAGCCCCGCGAATGCTCATGCTGCAGTGCACCAGCCCGTCTTGTCCACCCTGTCGTGGAGTTGCGCGCCTGCACACGGCGCGGGGCGCGGCGTTCGGCCCCGTTGACGCGGCGGGCCCGGGGCCGTCCCCTGTCGCCGGCGGCAGATGAAGGAGTGTGCGATGCAGGACGGCGAACCGGAATGGGAGGACCTTGCCGAGCAGGACCGGCTGAACCCGATCTTCGGGCGGATCAGGCTGCGCACGCTGGTGCTGCTGCGCTGGCTCGCCGTGGGCGGGCAGACGGCGACCGTGCTCGGGGTGCATTTCGCGCTCGGCTTCGAGCTGCCGCTGATCGCCTGCCTCGCGGTCATCGCGGCGAGCGCGCTGCTCAATGTCTGGCTCTCCCTGGCCCTGCCGCTGGCCCGCTTCGCGCGCGATCCCGAGGCGGCGGCCCAGCTCGGCTACGACCTGGTGCAGCTGATGGTCCTGCTGGCGCTGACCGGCGGGCTGACCAACCCGTTCGCGATCATCATGATCGCCCCGGTGGTGATCGCGGTGGCCTGCCTGCCCGCGCGCTGGTGGGTGGCGCTCGCCGCGCTCGCCATCGCCGGCTCGCTCGCCATCTCGCTCTGGCACTTCCCGCTGCCCTGGCGCGGCCCGCGCGAGGCGATCCTTCCCGCGACCTACCAGATCGGCATGTGGCTCGCGCTCGCCATCACGATCGCCTTCACCGCGGTCTACGCCTGGCGCGTGGGGCGCGAGGCCAAGCGCATGAGCACGGCGCTGACCGCGACGCAGTTCGTGCTGGCGCGCGAGCAGCGCCTGTCCGCGCTGGGGGCGCTGTCGGCCGCGGCCGCGCACGAGCTCGGCACCCCGCTCGCCACGATCCAGCTGACCGCCAAGGAGATGCTGAAATTCGCCGAGAACGAGACGGTGAAGGAGGATGCCGCCCTGCTCGTCTCCCAGGCCGAGCGCTGCCGCGACATCCTCAAGCGCCTGTCGCGCACCCAGGAAGCCAGCGACCGGATGCACGACCGGCTCACCCTGCGCGCCGCGCTGGAAGAGGCGGCCGCGCCGCTGAAGGGGCTCGGCGCGGAGATCGGCATCCATCTCAATGCGCTGGAAGGCGATCCCGAACCGCCCGTGCTGCAGCGGCGCGCCGAGTTGCTGTACGCGCTCGGCAATTTCGTGGAGAACGCGGTCGACTACGCCGCCTCGCGCGTCGACATCACGGGGCGCTGGAACGGCGAGCGCATCACGGTGGAGATCGAGGATGACGGGCCGGGCTTCCCGCCCGACGTGCTCGCCAAGCTCGGCGAGCCCTATGTCACCACGCGCCGGGGGCGGGAAGGCAGCGGCGGGCTGGGGCTCGGCGTGTTCATCGCCATCACCCTGACCGAGCGCATCGGCGGGCGGGTCGACTTCTCCAACGCCTCGCCGCGCGGCGGCGCGCGCGTGACGCTGACCTGGCCGCGCGCGGCGCTCGCCGCGCGCGAGGAGGAGGCGGTGGCGACCGCCTGAGACCGGCAGCGCTCGAAAGGTTTGAGGCGGCGGCACAAAAGGCTATATCCCTTCCCGAATGCCGGACGGCGCGAAGACGGAAGGAGTGGCCGATGAGCGAGACCGAACTCGACCTGCCCGAGGACAAGAGCCTCCTCATCTGTGACGACGACACGCCCTTCCGCACGCGGCTGGCCCGCGCGATGGAGCGGCGCGGCTTCGAGGTCGTGGAGGCGGCAAGCGTCGCCGAGGCCCTGAAGATCGCGCGCGAGACCCCGCCCGCCTTCGCCGTCGTGGATCTGCGCCTGGAGGACGGGGACGGGCTGCAGGTCGTCAAGGCGCTGCACGAGACCCGTGCCGACTGCCGCGCCGTGATGCTGACCGGCTACGGCAATATCGCCACCGCCGTCGCCGCGGTGAAGTCCGGCGCGATCGACTATCTCTCCAAGCCCGCCGATGCCGACGACGTGGTCAAGGCCCTGCTCGCCAGCCCCGACGAGAAGCCCGCCCCGCCGGAAAACCCGATGAGCGCGGACCGGGTGCGCTGGGAGCACATCCAGCGCGTCTTCGAGCTGTGCGACCACAATGTCTCGGAAACCGCCCGGCGCCTCAACATGCACCGGCGCACCCTGCAGCGCATCCTCGCCAAGCGCGCGCCGCGCTAGCGCCTAGCGCAGCGCCAGCACCTCGCCGAACGCCTCGTTCCAGGGTTCGGCGCGCGCGTGCATGGCCATGTGCACCGTGCCGGCGACCGGGGTGGGCAGGCCGAGCACGATCGGCAGCGCCTGCTGCACGAAGGCGAGGTCGGCGTTGACGGCGGCAATCTCGCCGGGGCCGACTTCCGGGCTCCGCATCTCCAGCCGGGCGCGCGAGTGGACCTCGTTCCCGCTCTGGCTGCGCACGATCGAGTAGCGGAAGGCCGCGTTCTCGCGTGCCTCGTCGAGCGGCGTGACGGCGGGCCAGACATCGTGGCCCTCGGGCAGGGCAATGCTCAGCGTATGCTCCACCGAGTGGGGATAGATCGCGATCACCGCGCTGTCGCGCTCGGCGGCGACCTGGGGAACGGGGGGCAGCGTCTCCACCTGGGCGAAGAGCGGCTGGGCGGTGCCGCGCTTCTCGCCGGTCATGTTCATCGGCAGCACGGACCAGTCGAAGACCAGCGTCCAGCTGTTGGCCTCGCGGTCGTCGACGATGCGCGGCTCGCTGCGGGCCTCGTAGGCGGCGAATTTGGAGGCGAAGCCCTCCTCCATCGCCGCGACGAAGGCCTCCCTGCCGAGATTGGCGACGGCGTATCGCGCATTGTCGGCCCAGATGTCGTGGAAGGTGAGCGAGAGCTCGGCCCCGGCGCGGTCGCCGGCCTGCGTACCCGACAGCACGTAGCTTTCGGCGACGCGCATCAGCGGGGCCTCGTACTCCACCGCCATGTCCACCAGAGAGCGCGCCGGCCCGGCGATGAGCGCCTTGCCGTAATCGGGCTGGGACAGGGTGTCGAGACGGCCGAACTGCTCGAACGCGGTCGGATCGAACCAGTAGCGCCGCCCGTCATGCTCCAGGGTCACGATGACATGGTTGAAGGCGTAGACCGTCGGCGGCAGGCGCTCCAGCCCGCGTCCGATCATCGGATTGACCATCACCGCGTCCGCCTCGACGCCGAGCGCGGCGAGCAGGGAGATCAGCAGGAGCGACTTCGCCTTGCAGTCGCCCTCCATGAGCCGCAGCGTCTCGTCGGGATGCAGCGGCTGGTAACCGCCATCGCCCAGCAGCAGGGCGAAATAGCGGATCTCGCGCTGGACATAGCGCAGCGCCTCGGCGATCTGCGCGTCGCGCGCGGGATGGGCGGCTCGGATGTCGGCCGCGATCGCCGCGACCGCCTCGCTCACCACGGGCTCGTAGAAGGGCGCGGCCCAGGCGGCGATGTCGGCCCAGGCCGGCGTGGTGGAGAGCACCGCGCTGGTATAGGGAAAGTGCCAGGCCGGGATCAGGGGATCGACCGCGGCGGGCGCGTAGGGTCCGTCGTGATAGACCGTCGTCTCGACCTCGCGCCGGCGCATCCGGTCAGGGTCGGCATACGCGCCGAAGGCCGACTGGGCCGCGTCCAGAGGCGCGCGGGCGCGCACGCGCAGCCTGGCGAGTTCGGCCACCGGGCTGTCGAACATGAGGCTGCGGCCGTGATCGATCAGCGCGGGCTGGCCGGCGATGGCGTAGCGCACCTCCACGCGGTCGCCCGGGCGCACGCCCGGGATGCGCACGATGACGCTGACCTGTCCGGTGAAGGCCGGAAGCGCGTTCAGATTCTCCGAATCCACGATCGAGATGACGACGTCGTCGAGCCGCTCGCGCGGCGCATCTGCCGGGCCGGTGAGGACCGAGTGCAGCACCAGCGTGTCGTGGGCCGGGTTGAGCTGGACCGCGAACAGCGAGGCGGGCTGCACGCCCGCTGCGGTGACCACGTCCACGACCTGGTGGGCGTAATGCACGGGAGGGTCGGCCATGGCGCTGGCGAACTCGTCCACGCCGACGAGGCGCAGCCCGTTCTGCAGCGGGGTCGTCACCGCATCGGGGGCGGGCAGCTCGAACGCGTCGACCCAGGCCGGCACCGGCCCAGCATAGATCTCGATCCCGTCATCGGAAAACAGCAGCCGGTCGGTGACGAGCGCGCCGGAACTGGCCAGCGCGGAGCGCTCCAGCCAGGACGGGGCGGTAAGCGCGGCGAGCGCCGCGGCGAAGGCCAGACAGCCGGCGAAGACGGGCCGAAGCAGGAGCACGATGATCCCCTCGTTAACTATTCCCCCGAGGCAGGATCACCCACGTTAACCCTAAATGGCAAGGCGGAAATGAGGATTATTCCGGCGCCGGTCCGTCCTCGCCCCCGACAGGCGCATCCGCCGTGAGCGCTCCGGATGGGGCAAACGCCCTCCGCCGCAAGCCTTCCTCTGCCGCACGCGCCTGCACGCGGTCAGAGCGAGCGCATCAGCCTTTCCGCCGCGTGACGGCCGAACCGCAGCGTCAGCGCCTTGCGCCGGGCCGGGGCGAGCGGCTGGACCGGGCTTTCGCGCACGATGCCCGCGCCGAAGGCGTCGGCCACGATGAGGCCGGTCTGCCCGGGCAGCACCTCGTGCGGGAAACGGTCGGAGACGGCGAAGAAGAACCGGTCGCACCAGTCGAAATAGTCCGGCCATTTGCGGTCGGCACGGAAATCGGCGATGCCGGACTTCACCTCGACGATGAGGATTTCCCCCTTCGGCCCAAGCCCGGCGAGGTCGGCGCGCCGGCCGCACGGCAGGGTGAATTCCGGGATGGCGTTGACCCCGAGATCGAACAGCAGGCGCGCCGCCCCGCGCATCAGCGCGTGGGCATCGTCGATCGCCGGATTGGCGGCGGAGGCAAGGCTCGTCGGTCCCATGCCCTTATCCTGTTCGAACTTTGTTCCGGGCGCAAGCGGGCCGGTGAGTCCGTCCCGCTCCCCCGGGCTATTGCGCGGCGGCGGGGCGCGGCCTACCTGCGGAAGCCCTGGAGATGTCCGGCCCGGAGAGCGAAGCGCGATGATGATGGACCACTTGGTGCTGATGGCCGGCCGGCTGGAGGCGAGCCTTGCCTTCTACGAGGCGCTGCTGCCGATGCTCGGCTATCACAAGACGCGCGAGCACGTCTTCGTCAGCCGGTCCGCTCCGGCCATCGACCTCAAGCAGGCCGGCGACGAGACGCGCAGCTATGGCCGGTACGCGCCGGGGCTGAACCATATCGGCTTCACCGCGCCCGACCTCGAGACGGTCGAACGCATCGCCGGGGCCATGAGAACGCTTGGCTTCGAGGTGCCGGAGATCCAGCGCTTCGGCGGCGACCGGGCGCTGTTCCTGCCCGATCCCGACGGGCTTCGCATCGAGATCACCGCCTACGGAACCGGAGGCTGAATGGCCTGCAATCCCGATCTTCTCTCCCCGTCCCAGGAGGACGTGCTCGCCGTCGCCGAACAGGCCTGGGCCGAGCTGCCCCAGGCGTTCCGGGACATGTGCGGCAATGTCGTGATCCAGGTGGTGGACTTCGCCGACGAGGAGACGCTCTCCCATTTCGGCATGGAGAGCCCCTACGAGCTGACCGGCCTCTATCACGGCGTCGACCTCACCCAGAAATCCCACATGGACATGAACGGGCCGGATTATGTCTTCCTCTATCGCCTGCCGATCCTCCTGGAATGGTGCGAGCGCGGCGACGTCTCGCTGAAGGAGCTGGTCACCCACGTTCTGGTGCACGAGATCGGCCATCATTTCGGCCTGTCCGACGAGGACATGCACGCCATCGAGGACGAGGCGGGCTAGTAGCCGAACCGCTCCACCCAGGCCGCCAGGTCCACCATCACCGGGCCATAGGCGAACTCATACCGCTTCCAGCGGCCGAGCGCGTCGGTATAGACCGGCCGGCGCACCTGGTCGGCGCTCGGCGTCGTGATCGCGCGGGCCTTCGCCTGCTCGCGATAGTCCAGGACCGCCTCGTCCCAGGGCAGGCCCAGGAAGTCGAGCATGCGGCGCGCCTCACCGCGCCAGTCGGCGACGATGGCCTCGTAGCGCGCCTCGTACACCTCGGGCCCCGGCGAGGCGGCAAGCCCGGCCATGCCCGCGCCCATCACCGCGTCGTAGAAGCGCGCGGTCTCCTGCCAGTCGAGCAGGCGGTAGTTGGCGTCGGTCATCGCGAAGCGCTGCTGGAAGGCCGACAGCACCACGTCGCGCGGATCGCGCACGGCCAGGAGGATCCTGGCGTCGGGGAAGACCCGGCCGATGACGCCGAGCCAGATCATGTTCAGGGGCAGCTTGTCGATGAAGACGCGTCCGTCACCGGGGGGACCTTCGGGCCGGGCCGCCTTCCAGTACTTGCGCCTCAGCCCCGTCAGGCGCGCGGGATCGGCGGCGAGCAGGGCGCGCAGGCTGTCTTCGCCGGACCCGGCGGCCTCGCGCAGCGGGGCGATGGAATCGTCCTCGCCCGTCGTCTGGACAGCCGGGTGGGCGGCGAGGATCTGCTCGATCAGCGTCGTGCCGGCACGCTGGAAGCCGACGAGGAAGACCGGGGCGGGCCCCCGGGGCTCGGCGGCCGCGCCCCCGGGCCGCCCGGCGAAGACGCTGCG
The DNA here is from genome assembly GCF_017161425.1 of Marinicauda algicola. Lineage (GTDB taxonomy): Bacteria > Pseudomonadota > Alphaproteobacteria > Caulobacterales > Maricaulaceae > Marinicauda > Marinicauda algicola. The sequence continues at coordinate 2,553,562 of NZ_CP071057.1, forward strand.
CAGGCGCTGCGCCTCGGCGAGGGAATAGGCGCCGGCCGAGGCCTCGTGGCGGGCGGCGAAGGCCGCGCGCATCTCGCCGTTTCCCGCCTGCCAGGCCGCAAAGGCGCGCTGCGGCTCGCCGAGCCGGTCGAGCGCCTCGCCATAGCGCCCCAGCACGAGGGCGGTGTTGACCGGATCGGAGGCCTCGCGCCGGAAATGCCGCTCGACCAGGGCGCGGGCCTCGTCCGGCTTGCCGGCCCGCAGGGCGCAGGCCGCCCGCACGGCGATCGCCACCGGATCGTGGGGCGCGTCGCCCAGCACCCCATCGGCGATCTCGCCGGCGCGCACGTCGTTTCCGCGTTCGCTCAGGGTGAAGGCGAGCCCGCGCCGCGCAAAGAGATGGGCGGGATCGATCGCGAGGGCGCGCTCATAGGCCTCGATCGCGGCGTCGAGCTCGCCCTCGTCGTGCAGGAGGCCGGCGAGATTGTAGGCGATGTTGAAATCGCCCGGATGCTTCCTCGCCGCAGCCCGCAGGAGGCGCACGGCGCGGGCGCCGTCCCCGGCCTGCAGCGCGCACAGGGCGAGCTGCGTGGCCACCTCCGCGACCCCCGGCCGGAGCCGGTCGAGCGCCCTGAAAGCGGTTTCCGCGTCCGCGAACCGGCCCAGGGCGGCGAGCGCCCGGCCGAGCAGGTAGTGCGCGCCCGCATCGCGCCTTCGCGCGGCGAGGACCGCGCGGGCGATCTGCTCGGCCTCCGGCGCCCGGCCCGCGGCGAGGGCGGCTTCGCCCGCCTGCAGGCGGGAGGCGGCTTCGGCCTCGCCGATCGGCGCGCTCATGCGCGCCCGCCCGCGCGTCGCGCCCACTCGGGCACCACGCGGCTTGCCGGCCCGTGATGACGCTCGGCGAACAGGGCGCTGACCTCGCCGGGTTCTAGGGAAAGCTCCACCGTGTGCGCGCCGGCCGAGAGGGCCTCCTGCACGAAGCCCGCGGCCGGGTAGACCGTGCCGGACGTGCCCACCGCCACGAAGAGATCGCAGCGCGCGAGGGCCTCGTAGATCCGGTCGAGCCCGAGCGGCATCTCGCCGAACCAGACGACGTGGGGACGAAGCCCGCCCGCCTTGCCGCAGCCCTCGCACACGCGTTCGAGGGACAGCGCGTCGGTGTGCTCGAACAGATGTCCGCACCTCTCGCAGCGGCTCTTCAGCAGCTCGCCGTGCATGTGCAGCAGGGCTTCGGACCCGGCCTGTTCGTGCAGATTGTCGATATTCTGGGTGACGAGCAGGAAATCGCCGCGGCGCTCCTCGCGCCAGGCGCGCTCGAGCTCGGCGAGCGCGTGGTGGGCCGGGTTGGGGGTCGCGGCGAGGAGATTGTCACGGCGGGCGTTGTAGAAGGCGTGCACGGCCTCGGGGTCGGCGGCGAAGCCCTCCGGCGTGGCGAGCTTCATCGGATCGAATTTCGACCAGATGCCGCCGGTGTCGCGGAACGTGCCGAGCCCGGATTCGGCGGAGACCCCGGCGCCGGTGAGGATGACGAGATTGGTGGTCACGCGCTGCACCCTTCCTCCTTGCACGGGGCCGAGCCTCCTGCACGGGCCGGGCTCGCGCAAGTCCCTGAAAGCGGCTCGGCTCCCCTCGATTTCGCTTCGGGAAACCGGCATGCCGGGGTAGCGTTCGCTCCCGTTGGGAGGACACAGACATGAAACGCATCATCATCGCCGCCGCCGCCGGCCTGTTCGCAGGCCAGGCCGCCGCGCAGGACCCTTCGCCCGAGCATGTCGTGCAGGGCATCTACGACGCCTTCGCCGCCGGCGACATCGACGCCTTCGCCGCCGCGCTGCATCCCGAGATCGTCTGGATGGAGGCGGAGAACAACACCTATGCCGACAACAATCCCTACGAGGGGCCCCAGGCCGTCGTGGACGGCGTGATCGGCCGGGTCGGCGCGGACTGGGAGAACTTCACCGTCACGCCGCAGGAGATGATCTCCGAAGGCAACCGGGTCGTCATGCTCGGCCGCTATAGCGGCACCTACCGCGCAACCGGCGAGCCGATCGATGCCCAGGTCGTCCATGTCTGGACCGTGCAGGACGGCCAGGCCGTGGCCTTCCAGCAATATGTCGACACGCTGCAGCTCGCCGAGGCCGAACAGGCCGACTGACCGCGCAAGACGAGAACGCCCGCCGGAGATCCGGCGGGCGCTTTGCGATGCGGTCGGAGCGAAGGGCCCTACTTGACGTCTTCGGGCTTGAACTTCGGCGCGCGTTCCTCGATGCCGTGACCGGAGGTCCGCTCGGCGATACGGGCCGACTTGCCGCGGCGCTGGCGCAGGTAATACAGCTTGGCGCGGCGCACATGGCCCTTCTTCTTGATCTCGATGGACTCGATCAGCGGGGAATAGAGCTGGAACACGCGCTCCACGCCTTCGCCGAAGCTGATCTTGCGCACCGTGAAGTTCTGATTGAGGCCGGAGCCGGTCTTGGCGATGCACACGCCGTCGAAGCGCTGCACGCGCTGGCGCTCGCCCTCGCGGATCCAGACGTTCACCGACAGGGTGTCGCCGGCGGAAAATTCCGGAATCTGCTTGTCGCCGCGCACGCGGCCGGCTTCTTCCTGCTCGAGCTGCTGGATCAGGTTCATCGCTCTTCTCCATCGCGCCGCTGATATCTCGCAAAGAGATCGGGCCGGCGCCTTCGTGTTGTCTCTTCGGCCTGCTCGCGCCGCCAGCGCGCGATCCGTCCATGATCGCCCGACAGCAGCACTTCGGGGATTTCCCGGTCCTCCCACACCCGCGGGCGGGTGTATTGGGGGTATTCGAGAAGATCGCCCTCGAAACTCTCGTCCTCGGTGGAGGCGGTCTTGCCGAGCACGCCGGGGATCAGCCGCACGCAGGCCTCGATGAGGTACTGCGCGGGGATTTCACCGCCGGCGAGCACGGCATCGCCGACACTCACCTCTTCCATCTGCCGCGCCTCGATGACCCGCTCGTCGAGTCCCTCGAAGCGTCCGCAGAACACGACAACGCCCGGACCCGCCGACCACTGCCTCACGAGGGCCTGGGTCAGCGGTTTTCCGCGCGGTGTCATGTAGATCAACGGCCGGCCCTCCAGGGCCACGCTGTCGATCGCCGCTGCCGCCACGTCCGGGCGCAGCACCATTCCTGGGCCGCCGCCGGCAGGCGTGTCGTCAACGGAGGCGTGCTTATGACGGGAAAACGACCGGATGTCCACAGTCTCCAGCGCCCAAATACCGTTCCTGCGCGCGGTTTCGAGCAGTGAAACCCCGAGCGCCCCGGGAAACGCCTCCGGATACAGGGTCAGGCATGTGGCGGTGAAGCTCATGGCGGCGGTGTATGGGGGAGGCGGGGCGGGGTGGCAAGAGTCAACCCGCCTGGCTCGCGACCCTTTCGCAGACCTCCTCCCAGCCGGGCGCCCGCGGCGCGTCTGCGCCCGCGAGGTGGCTGTAGGGCACGCCGACGCAGGAGGGACGCGTTCCGGGAATGCCGCGGATGCGCTCGGCGGTCTCGCCGATCGCCCGCTCGTAGGCGCGCCGGGTCGACCGGCTCGCCTCTTCGGGCAATTCGCACGCGGCAACGGTGCGGCCAAGCTCGCCGCCCGGCTGGATCACGCCCGCCACGTAGCAATTGGCGCTCACGCCCCATATCTCGCTTTCACGCGACATGGAGAGCGGAGCGTAGAGGATGACGGCCTCGCTGCGCCAGGCGCCGGCCGCCTCGTCGAATACGAAGCGGACCTCGGCATCCTCGAAACTCTCTTCATAAATCTGCTCGGGGTGGGTGTTTAGCTCGGGAAGCCGCACCGATCGAACCAGCGCGTCGGCGATCGGCTGGACGGCGGGATACCCTTCCGGGGGCGACGGGCAATCCAGCGACACGCGCACTTCGCCCCGCTCCGGCGCGTGATAGATCACCTCGCACGAGAGGCCGGCGCTTGCGCCCTGGAGCAGGGATAGGATCGCGGCGAGCATGGCAAGATCTCCTTGTGGCATTGAGCACGGGCAGGCCCGGCGCAGCGCCTATCGATCGTCGTGATCGGGGCCGCGCGGCAGGCCCGGCGGGCAGGCCGGGACTCGCGCATCGTCGAGCCGGGGCAATTCACCCGGCTCGCCGGGATCATCGCGCTGATCGAACGCGACCTTCGTCGGTTCGCAGACCAGCTCGAGGTCCGGCGCGATGAGCCAGACATTCTGCTGTACGGCCTCGCGGGCCGGATCGAGGAAGAGACGGCTCTCGATCTCGCTCCCGTTCGAATTGAAGGCCTGGCAGAACAGCGCGACATCGCGTGCCAGGCCGTCGCCGCCGACGATCGCGTATCCGTCGCACACCGCGTTGAGCTGCCGCATCATGGCGCGCTCGGGATAGACGGCCGGGACGTGGACGAGCAGGAAGGGCTCGGGCAGCGACCAGCCTTGCCCGTCCCACACCAGTTCGACGCTGGAATTGAAGTGCGCCGCCTCGGGAACAGTGATCGGCAGCGCGGTCCGGGCGAGCAGACTCTCCGCATACGCCTGCAGGGCGGGCGCATCGGGGGCCTCATCCGGACAGACCGGCTGGAGGCTCATGACCGTGCGCCCCCGCACGTCGCCGGTGAGCCAGCATTCGGCGCGGCCGCCGTCAGGCGGGGCGGCCTGCTGCATCATCAAGGCGGCGGCGAGTGCGATCATGGGTTTCTCCTGTCGTTCCGAGCGGCCATCAGGCGTCCTCAGCCTCGCACAGATTCGGCAGGCGCGCCGGATCGGGCATGGACGCCGTACGGCTCTCCCCCACGACGCTGGCGCTGACATAGGACTGGTCGTCCAGGCAGTATCCATATCCGACGGGCAGCAGCCGCATGCTCTGCGCCGCCGCCCGCATTTCCCGCTCGAGCAAGGGGTTGTGCGCGCCGACATTGGAAAGACACGCCACGTCCGGCGATCGCGGCACGCCCGCCGCATCGGGCCTCAGGGCGGCCGCGCAGAGCATGTGCCGAGCGCCGCGTGCCACGGCGCGAGCGGGAAACCGGGGTATCACCCGGATGACGACCTGGCCGGCCTCGGGCTGCCAGCCCTCGCCCGGTTCGAAGCGGTAGCCGATCGCTGGAGCCGTCTCCACGCCCGCGCCGTCAGGCAGGTCGAGTGCGAGATCGACCGCGCCGAGCGCGGCATCGGCCGCCGCCTGAAGCGCATCGCTTTCGGGCACGTCGGCAGGACACACGGCCTCGAAGCGCTCCGGCACGCGGCTTTCGCGATCCTGCGCGTGTACCAGCAGTCGGCAGTCCGCCTGCAGCGGCATGTCACGCGACGAGGTCGGGTCCGCTGCCCGATTAGGACAGGTCGGGACTTCCGGGACCGATATTTCCTCTGGCGTCTCGGCCTGCCCCGCCAGCTGGAAAGTCATGTTGACGCGATCGCAGCCCCGTTCGGCCCGAAGCGGAACCAGCCATCTATGGGCATTGACGGCCTCGGTCACGGCCTCGACGAAGAGGGTGGTGGGTTCGCCGAGGCCTTCAGGTCCCGCCCGGCGACAATGTACGTCGACCTCGTACGGACGGCCCGCGCCGTCAAACAGAGCGATGCCGCTACAGGTCGCCTGGATTCCCCGCCTAGCCGCACTTGGAGGAAAATGGGGCGGTGTGCGTAGCAGAATGACCGGCTCAGGCAAGGCCCATTGCCCGCCCGACCAAACAAGTTCGATACGGCTCTTTATCCATGAACCTGGCGGAGCGGCGGTTGGAAGTTCGATCCTTGCAACGAGTCTGTCGGCGTAATCCTGCAATCGGTCTGCGTCCGGAGCGTCCTCCGGGCAAGCGGCCGCAATCGAGCGAAGCCTGTCGCGCCGGGTCTGTACGTTAAGCACGCATTCGGCGCGCAGGCCGTCAGGCACGGCGGTCTCTTGCATGGCCAAGGCGGCAATGAGTTCGAGCATTCAGACTTCTCCCCCCTTTGCGCGCGAAAACCTAGCAGCCTCGCGCGCGAGAGGCGAGAAAAATGCTACTCGCGCGCCTCGTCGTCCTCGTCTTCCTCCGCCTCGGGCGGGTTGGCGACCAGCCTGCCGGCTTTCAGGTCGATATGGGGGACGGCTTGCTTCGTGAAGGGCAGGTAGAAGCTGGGGCCTTCGGGGGGGAGGATTTCGAGCAGATCGCCGGCGCCGAAATTGTTCACGGCCTTCACCGTGCCGAGCGGCTCTCCGGCGAGGTCCTCCACGGCGAGGCCGAGGAGGTCGGAATAGTAGAACTCGTCCTCGTCCGGTTCCGGCAGGGCGGCGCGGGGAACGTGCAGGAGCGTGCCCTTCATGGCGATGAGGGCTTCGCGCGTGACCGGCTCCTTGAACGTGACGATCACCGTCTCGCCGCCCGAATGGCGGGCCTTCTTCGGGGTGAAGATGACCTTGCCGGCCGGGTCCAGGAAGGGGCCGTAGCGCGCGATCATGGCGGGATCGCCGAAGGCGCGCACCTTCGCCTCGCCGTGCACGCCGTGCGCGCCGGCGATGGCGCCGATGACGAGGAGGTCGGGTTTGGACGCCATAATGTCACCCTAGCGCAGAACGGCGAAATCCCGGAGCGGAACGCGCTCCGGGATTTCGAACTCACACCCGCCTTACCGGGCGCGGCAGCGACCCGGAGCCCAGAGATCGAAGCGCAGGGCGCGACCTCTCCGGGTGCCCGCTTTCGCGGGGAAGACGGCGACGCGAAGCAGGTAAGACCTACTCCGACTTCTCTTCTTCCGCGGCGGCCTCTTCGGCCGGGGCCTCGGCTTCGGCTTCCTCTGCCGGGGCCGCGGCGGCTGCCTTGGCCTCTTCCTCGGCTTCCTTGGCGGCGGCTTCGCGCTCGGCCTTCTCGGCGGCGCGTTCCTTGGCCTTCTCGCCCGGCTCGCCCTTCTTCGGGTTCACGCCGTGCTTGTACTCGATGAGGCCGGCCGCCCCGAGGAAGCGCGCGACGCGCTCGGTGGGCTTGGCGCCCTTCTTCAGCCACTCGGCGGCCTTCTCGGTGTCGAGCTTGACGCGGTTCTCGTGATCCTTCGGCAGCATCGGATCGTAGGAGCCGATCTTCTCGATGAAGCGGCCGTCGCGGGCATTGCGGCTGTCGGCCACGACGATGCGGTAGTAGGGGCGCTTCTTGGCGCCGCCGCGGGCGAGACGGATTTTCACTGACATGGGTTTGGTCCTTGCTTGGGTCGTTCGAGTTGGAGGTTACTTCTTCTTCGGAAAGCCGAGCGGGAGGCCGTCAGGCCCGAGCGGACCGCCGGCCCCGAAACCGGGGGGCAGGCTGCCCGAACTCCCGCCGCCCGGCAGGCCGGGGAGTCCTTGAGCGCCTTTCGGCGCCTTGCCTTGCAGAAGATCGCCTGTGGCATCGGCGAAGCCGGGCGGCATCTTGCCGCCGCCGGGCATTCCGGGCATGCCGGGCATTCCGCCCCTGCCGCCCTTCTTGCCCATCTTCTTCATCATGTCCGCCATCTGGCGGTGCATCTTGAGGAGCTTGTTGACGTCGGGCACGTCGACGCCGGCGCCCATCGCGATGCGGCGCTTGCGGCTGGCCTTCAGGATGTCCGGCTTGGCACGCTCCTCCGGCGTCATCGACAGGATGATCGCCTCCTGGCGCTTGAGCATCGTGTCGTCGAAGCCGGCCGCGGCCATCTGGCCCTTCATCTGCTTGTTCATGCCGGGCAGGAAACCCATGATCCCGGAGAGCCCGCCCATCTTCTGAAGCTGTTTCAGCTGGTCGCGCATGTCCTCCAGGTCGAACTTGCCCTTCGCCATCTTCCTGGCGAGCTTCTCGGCCTTTTCCTGGTCGACGTCCTGGGCGGCGCGCTCCACGAGGCTGACGATGTCGCCGCGCCCGAGAATGCGGCCCGCGAGGCGCTTCGCGTCGAATGCGTCGAGCCCGTCGATCTTTTCCGACGTACCGATGAACTTGATCGGCAGGCCGGTGACCCAGCGCATGGACAGCGCCGCACCGCCGCGCCCGTCCCCGTCCATCCGCGTCAGCACCAGGCCGGTCAGTTTCAGGCGCTCGTCGAAGCGGCGCGCGGTCTCCACCGCGTCCTGGCCGGTCAGCGCGTCGGCGACGAGGATCGTCTCGCGCGGGCGGGTGATTTCGGCGATGCGCGCGGCCTCGCCCATCATCTCCTCGTCGATCGAGGTGCGCCCCGCGGTGTCCAGGATCACCACGTCATAGCCCTGCAGGCGCCCGGCCTGCATGGCGCGCCGGGCGATCTCGACCGCGGTCTGGCCCTTGACGATCGGCAGGCTCGCCACCCCGGCCTTCTCGGCCATCTGGGCGAGCTGCTCCATCGCGGCCGGGCGGCGGGTGTCGAGCGAGGCGACGAGGACCTTCTTGCGATGCCGGTCGGTGATGCGCTTGGCGAGCTTGGCGGTGGTGGTGGTCTTGCCCGAGCCCTGCAGGCCCGCCATCAGGATGGCGACCGGGGGCTCGCCTTCCAGGTGCAGGCCGTCCGGCTCCTCCTCGCCGCCGAGCAGGTTGACGAGCTCGTCATGGACGATCTTGACGACCTGCTGGCCGGGCGCGACGGCGCGGATGACCTCCTCGCCGACGGCCTTCTCCCGGACCCTGTTGACGAAGTCCTTGACCGCGGGCAGGGCGACATCGGCTTCCAGCAGGGCGACGCGGATCTCGCGCAGGGCGGCGTCCACGTCCTTTTCGGACAGCGCGCCGCGCCCGGTGATCCGGTCGAATACTCCTGTGAGCCGTTCGCTCAGTGCGTCGAACATACGTTCGCCTCTAGCCGCTTCGCCCCGTTCGGGCCACGCGCCGACAACCCCGCTGAGCGAGCCTTCGCCGAGCGGGGGACCTCGCCGGCCTCCGGGAGCTGGTTCCACGTGTCACGTGGGCTCCGTGTGCCGGTAAGGCAAGCGCATAACGCCTGCGGATGTAAGCGGGTGGCAATAGGTCAGGGCCGGGGAAGAGTCAAGCTGGACGCGGACGGGGACAGCCCCTCACGCCGCGGCGCGCCGGTCGGCCTGGAGTATGAGCTTGCGGTAGTCGTTCAGATCCCCGTCATAGCGCGAGACGCGCCCGTCCTTGACCAGCCAGAGCTGGTCGGCCGTGCCTTCGGCGAGATAGACGTCGTGGGTGATCAGCACGACCGCGCCCTCATAGTCGTTCAGCGCGTAGATCAGCGCCTCGCGGCTGTCGATGTCGAGGTGGGAGGTCGGCTCGTCGAGAATGAGGATGTGCGGCTTTTCCATCGCCATGAGGCCGAGCAGCAGGCGCACCTTCTCGCCCCCGGAGAGCTTCTCGATCTTCGTCTCGACCTTCTCGTGGGAGAAGCCCATCGCGGCCGCCGCGGCGCGCTGCCGCGCCGGCGGGGTGCCCTCCGGCAGGGCGTCGCGCACGTGGTCGAGCACCGTCTCGCCCTCGTTGAGCTCGTCCATCTGGTCCTGCGAGAAATAGCCGATGCGCAGGGCGCGCGGCGCCGTGCGCTCGCCCGACAGCAGGCTCAGGCGTTCCGCGATGGACTTCACCAGCGTCGTCTTGCCCTGCCCGTTCGCGCCGATGATGGCGATGCGGTCTTCCGGATCGAGGCGCAGATCGACGCCCTTCAGGATCACCGCGTCCTCGCCATAGCCGAGCCTGGCGTCGCGCAGCTGCAGGAGCGGGGCGGCGAGCCGGTCGGTGGAGGTGGGGAAGGAGAAGGGCGTGGTGCGCTCTTCCAGCGGGATGGTGATCTCGGTCATCTTCTCCAGCTTCTTCACGCGCGACTGGGCCTGGCTCGCCTTGGAGGCCTTGGCGCGGAAGCGGTCGATGAAGGCCTGCAGGTGGGCGCGGTCGGCCTCCTGCTTGGCGCGCTGGCTCTCCAGGAAGGCCGTCTTGGCCGCGCGCAGCTTCAGCCAGGCATCGTAGCCGCCCGGCGTGATCGAGAGCTGGCGATGCTCCAGCGCCATCGTGTGGGTGACGCAACGATTGAGCATTTCCCGGTCGTGGGAGACGATCAGCACGGTGTGGGGATAGGCCTTCAGATAGGTTTCCAGCCAGGCCGCGCCTTCCAGGTCGAGATAGTTGGTCGGCTCGTCGAGCAGGAGGAGGTCGGGCTGGGAGAACAGGACCCCCGCGATCGCCGCGCGCATGCGCCAGCCGCCGGAGAACTCGCGGGTTGCGCGGTAGAGATCGGCGTCGGAGAAGCCGAGCCCCATCAGCACCTCGGCCGCGCGCGATTCCGCCGACCAGGCGTCGATATCGGCCAGGCGCATGTGGATCTCGCCGATCCGGTCGGGATCGGTGGCGGTCTCCGCCTCCTCCATCAGGGCGTGGCGCTCGCGGTCGGCGGCCAGCACCACGTCGAGGATCGTCTCCTCGCCCGGCTCGACCTCCTGGGCGACCCAGCCCAGGCGCGCGCCCTTGTTAAGCCGGATCGCGGAATCAGGCGACGGGGTCTCGATCTCCTCGCGGATGAGCTTCAACAGCGTCGACTTGCCGGTGCCGTTGCGCCCGACGAGGCCGACCTTCCAGCCGGGGGAAATCTGCGCGGACGCGTTCTCGAACAGGGAACGCGCGCCGATGCGGTAATCGAGATTGGAGATGGTGAGCATGCGCGCCCATGTAACCACTCTCGCGTGCGGCGCAATGGGCAGGCGCGGCGGAGCGCTGTGAACGGGACGAAAACGATCTTCTAGCGCACGAGGCGCGCCGCCATGGCGCCCGACGTCATCACGCCCGGCAGATTGGGCTCCTCGGGATCGATCTCGATGCGCAGCCGGGAATCCGAGTTGACGTAGAGCTGACCCACGATCAGCGCCATGGCATGGACGGGGGCAGAGCTCGAGGAGTCGGAGTTGAAGGTGACCAGCGACTCCGGCGCGTAGATCAGCCCCTCGATCGTTCCGGTCGAATGGCTGTTGACGAGAATCCCGGCGCCCGCCGCGCTCGGCGTCTGGAAGATGGCGACGCCGGCGGTTTCCCCGGTCCGCGGCGCCTGGATCGACAGCGAGGCGCCCGAATTGACCTTCAGGGGCGCGTCGTCTGCGAAGTACAGCGAGACCCCGGTTCCCGACACGTGGGAGTTGGCATTGATGTCGAGCCCGGTCGAGCCGCGGATCACGTAGATGCCGGGGTTCAGCGTCACCGTCGCGCCGGAATTGACCTTAAGCCCGCAATAGCGCCCCGGCCGCAGGGTCGCCGAACCCGAGTTGACCTCGTAATCGATGTAGTCGCAGCCCGCCGTCGTGACGCCGGAGGGCAGAGGCCGTCCGGCGAACGGGTCGGGGAAGACCTCGTCCTCCGTCGCGGCCGGCGTCAGGCTCGAGCTGCTGTTGGTATAGACGCCGCCGACGACATGGTTCGCCGCCGTCGCCACATGGGCGCGCGAATTGATCTCGGCCGCCTTGCTGCTGGAGGAATTGATGTGAAGGGCGCAGTTGGCGTCGATCCGGGAATCCGAATTGACGTAGACGCCCACATCGCTGGGCTCCAGCGCGAGCAGGCAGACCGGCTCGCCGGGCACCGGGCGGGCCTGGGCGACGACCGTGGCGGACAGCGTCTCGATTCCGATCAGGCCGAGGAAGTGCGTGCGATGCTCGAAGGAGGCCGAGACCGTGTACAGCCCGTCTTGGCGCTCGATGCCGGCCGAGGGAACGGTCTGCCCCTGGAGATTGGCGGCGAAGAAGCGCTGTACCGATCCGGCATCGATCGGATCGTTCACGCCGAAGCGAATCGCCGCGTCGAGCGCCGCCCCGTCCACGGCGCTCTGCATCCGGGTCTTCAGGTCATGCATCGCGGCGAAGTCCACCGCGCCGCCGACAGCGGAGACCAGCGGGACGAGCGCCAGGGCGAACGCGACCGACACATTGCCGGCGCGCTCCAGAAGGAAACGCAGGAGACGGCGCCGGACGGGACCGCACGGCCGTGTCGCAGCAGTTCGGGGCAGGGCTGTATCGTTCATGAGCGCCTCCGGGACGATGTCCCGCAGCGCTTCAAGATCCGCGCCGGAAACGGCCCTCACGCGGCCACCGGAGAGAAATCCTGCGGGTCTGGTTAAGCCGTGGTAACGGCGGGACCCGGGGCGCCGCCGCAGGCGCCGGCCTTCATCCAGGGAAATCCCCGTGAGCGACACACGCGCCCGCCTCCCCGTCCAGCGCCTCGCCGCCTTTTCCAGCGGCGCGCGCGGCGGCAATCCGGCCGGCGTGGTCCTCGCCGGGGCCCTTCCGGAGGACGCCACCATGCAGGCGATCGCCGCGGAGGTCGGCTTCTCCGAGACCGTGTTCGCCGCGCCTCGAGGCCCGGCAATCGGGGACGGTTTGCGCGTACGCTATTTCTCCCCGGAAGCCGAAATTCCCTTCTGCGGCCACGCCACGATCGCGCTAGGCGCGGCGCTGGCCAAAACCCATGGGAGCCACGTCTTTGCGCTGAAACTCAACGCGGCCGAGATCACGGTGGAGGGGCGCGCGGACGGCGGAGACCTCTTCGCCGCCCTGCAATCGCCGCCCACATCGAGCCGGCCGGCCGGGGCGGACCTCGCCGCCGGGGCGCTCGCCCTCTTCGGTCTCACGCAAGGCGATCTCGACCCCCGCCTGCCGCCCGCCCTCGTCGAGGCCGGCGCGACCCATCTCCTCCTCGCCCTGAAGACCCGCGAGGCGCTCGCCGCGATGGATTACGACCTTGCCGCCGGCAAGGCGCTGATGCGCGCGGCCGGCCTCGTCACCCTCGCGCTCGTCCACGCCGAAACCGGCCGCCTCTTCCACGCGCGCAACGCGTTTGCCTCCAGCGGCGTGTTCGAGGACCCGGCCACCGGCGCCGCCGCCGCCGCGCTCGCCGGATACCTGCGCGACCTCGCCTGGCCGCAGGGCGGGACAATCGAGATTCGCCAGGGCGAGGACATGGGCACGCCCTGCCTCATCACCGCCGAGATCCGGCCGGAGCGGGGCGGGCCGGTGCGGGTGTCGGGGACGGTGCGGGAGATGGGGTGAGGGGGGAGAAACAGGTATCTGTCGCCGATTATCAACGTCGCCGGGAGGGCGACTCTGGACTTCATGTTGGTTGAGGACCTTTAGTAATCTCGGCGTACGAAACGGAGCACGGCGCTAGCATGGCGAATGTGCGGGGGTGGCCCGCGACTCGTGTCATTGATGCGCCCTAGGTCCGCCGCACCGGGGAGGAACGTTGTGCCGGGATATTTTGAGGATCAGCTTGCCCACTGCCGCGCAATGCACGAGCGCGAGCTCGCATCTAGGTTCCATAAAATTTTTGCCGAAAACGCGGCGGCCGGAAACCTCCTCAGCGGCTATACCGTCCTTTGTCATCGTCGTGCAGTGGCAGACCAGGTGCACGCCTTCGGAGAAGACCTTGTCAAAAAGCTCACCGCATTTGATCCAGAACACAGCCCCATAAGAAAATCAGACTTCGCTCTAGCAAAGGTAGCAGTTTCGGATTTTCAGATTTTCGCCGGTGAGCAATATGCCCGTTCCCTAGCTAAGATTGGACGTGGCCTTCCCGCTGGCGTTATCGACGAGGTCTTTGTCGACGGCGCAAATGCGCGAGTGGAGGCAGAGCTTGAAATAGAGGGTCACAGACTAGAGCACCGGTCACGCCTATCGTTTTGGAAATGGGCGTTCGGCAACCTCAAACGCCAAGTCTGGACAGCCGGAGTCGCCTTGCTGAGCGGCGCGATAGGCGCCGTCCTCAAGGCAGGCTGGGATTATCTTTAGCATTTCCGGTCCAAACCACATCGCCAGCTTTCGCGACAAACGCACCTGGGGCTGTTTCAGGCCCCGCCGGATCACGCCGGACGTGCAGTCGGCGTTTCCGGTAAGATCGTACGGTCGCGCCGCGCCCAAGCTTAAGCGGCAGCGCTGTCCTGACTGCGTCGAGATCGGCTTCCCATGCGAGGGAGACATCGACGCTCATGCTTTCCGGCGGCCTTTCCCCCGCCCCGACAATCGCCTACCTCTACCCTCACCACTGACCGCCACACTGAAAGCCCACCCCCATGCTGAAAATCGCCTTCCAGATGGACCCGATCACCGGGGTCAATGTGAATGCCGACTCCACCTTCGACATCGCGCTGGAGTGTTTCTCGCGCGGGCACGAGATCTGGGTCTATGAGCCGAAGGACCTGGTGCTGGAGGGGCGGCGCGTCAGGGCGAGCGCGCAGAGGGTGGCGAGGCTGCAGCGGGTGCAGGGCGAGCATGTCGAGCTCGGCCCGCGCGAGGAGCTCGACCTGCATGGCGTCGACGTGGTCTTCCTGCGCCAGGACCCGCCCTTCGACATGGCCTACATCACCTCGACCCATATCCTGGAGCATCTCCAGCCCGGGGTTCTGGTGGTCAACGATCCGCGCCATGTGCGCGATGCGCCCGAAAAGCTGTTCGTCACCCATTTCGAGGGGCTGATGCCGCCGACGCTGATCACCACCAGCGAAAAGCGCATCCGGGCCTTCTTCGAGGCCCATGGCAAGGACATCGTGGTCAAGCCGCTGTTCGGAAACGGCGGCGCGGGCGTGTTCCGGATTCGCGACAGCGCGGAGAATCTGGCCTCGCTGGTGGAGCTGTTCCAGCAGGTCAGCCGCGAGCCGCTGATGGCGCAGGCCTTCGTTCCCGACGTCACCAATGGCGACAAGCGGGTGATCCTGGTCGATGGCGAGCCGGTGGGCGCAATCAACCGCGTGCCGGCGGCCGGGGAGGTGCGCGCCAACATGCATGTCGGCGGCAAGGCGGTCAAAAGCGAGCTCACCAAGCGCGATATCGAGATCTGCGAGAGGATCGGGCCGGAGCTGAAGCGGCGCGGCCTCGTCTTCGTGGGCATCGACGTGATCGGGGATTACCTCACCGAGATCAACGTCACCTCCCCCACCGGCATCCAGGAGCTGCGCCGGTTTTCCGGCGTGGATGTCAGCAAGATGCTGGTGGACTGGGTGGAGGCGCGGCGGGGGTAGGGCCGTCCTGCAGCTTGCTCCCCGCCGAAGGGCGGGGCTGCGGTGCGGGCCGTTCCGCGGCAACAAACAGAATGACGAAGGCCGCCTGCGGGCGTAGGGCTCTGGGCCATGAACACCCCGCCTGATTCCACCCGCCTCGATCCCGTCCGCGCCGGCGTCACCGCCCTGTCGGGCTATCTGATCTGGGGCCTGTCGCCGCTCTTCTACAAGCTCCTGGGCTTTGCCGGCGCGAGCGAGATCGTGCTGCACCGCGCGGTCTGGTCGGTGCCCGCCCTGGCGCTGCTGCTCTATCTCGGCCGGCGCATGGGGCCGGCGCTGCGCCTTCTCGCCGACAGGCGGGCGATGGCGATCCTCCTCGTCACGGCGCTGCTGATCGGGGCGAACTGGTGGACCTTCATCTTCGCGGTCAATGCCGGCCGCGTGCTGGAGGTCTCGCTGGGATATTTCATCAACCCGCTGATGAACGTGGCCGTCGGCGTGTTCGTGGCGCGCGAGCGCTTCGGCCCGCTGCGCGGGCTCGCCGTCGGCCTCGCCGCGATCGGGGTGGCCAACCAGATCCTCGTCGTCGGATCGCTGCCCCTGATCGCGCTGTTCCTCGCCGCGAGCTTCACCGCCTACGGCTATCTGAGAAAGACGATCGCGACCGACGGCCGGGTCGGGCTGTTCTGGGAGACGGTGATCATCGCCGTGCCCTCGCTCGCCGCCCTCGCCTTCCTGGAGACCGGCGGGCAGGGCCATTTCACCGACGGCTGGTGGCCGGCCTTCCTGCTGGTCATGACCGGGCCGATGACGGTCGCCCCGCTCCTCTTGTTCATCATCGGGGCGCGGGGCCTGCACTTCGCCACCATCGGCATATTGCAGTTCGTCGCGCCGACGCTGCAGTTCGCGATCGGGCTCGCCACGGGCGAGCCCTTCACGCCGATGTATCTTCTGACCTTCGTCTTCATCTGGGCGGGGCTGGCGGTGTTCGTGCTCGATCTTCTAAGCTTCGCCAGGAAGCAGAGACGCGCAAAGGTCTGAGCCATGAACCATCCCGACATGCCGCCCGCCCGCCGCGTGAAGTGCGGCGAGGTCACCCTTTCGGTGCACGAGGCGGGGCCCGAAGACGGCGTGCCGGTCCTCCTGCTGCACGGCTGGCCGGAACTCGCCCTGTCCTGGGCGCGGCAGATCGAGGATCTCGCCGGGGCCGGCTACCGCGTCATCGCGCCGGACAATCGCGGCTTCGGGGCGTCCGACGTGCCGCACGAGGTCGAGGCCTACGGCATCGATCACCTGGTGGGCGACTATACCGGCCTGCTCGACGCGCTGGGCATCGAGAAGGCGGTGTGGGTCGGCCACGACTGGGGCGGCATCGCGATGTGGCACGCCGCGGCGCTGAAGCCGGAGCGCTTCCTCGGCGCGGCCGGGGTGTGCACGCCCCACCTGCCGCGCGGCTCGAAACCGCCGACCGAGGTGCTGGAAGGCATGGCGGGCGAGGAGCACTACATCATCCGCTTCCAGGACGAGGATTTCGACGATTTCTGGAAGGGACGCGAGGAGGCCTTCTTCGCCTTCGTCTTCATGCCGCCCCCGCCCACCGGCGAGCTCGACAAGCTGCCCGCCTCGGTCACCCACCTGCCGCGGCGCTTCGAGCGCTGGCTGGAGCGCGGCGGGCTCAAGTCCGAGGCGGATTGCGTCGTGCCGGCCCATCTGCGCGCGCGGTACGCGAAGGCCTATGCGCACACCGGCTTTCGCGGCGGCTTCAACTGGTACCGCAATCTCGATGCGAACTGGCAGCGCATGGCCGGCGTCGACCTGCGCCTGAAGATGCCCTGCAAGATGATCTCGGCGGAGGCCGACTTCATGCTGCCGCCCAAGCTCGCCCAGTTCATGCCGGTGCTGTGCTCCGATCTCGACATGGACGTGATCGCGGAGGTCGGCCACTGGGTGCAGTACGAGGCGCCGGACCAGCTGTCGGCGCAGCTCATCGACTGGCTGGGGCGGCGATTCGGCAAGGGGTGAGACGGCGATGTGCCCCCGCACGAGGGGCGCACGGCGCTAGGTCCACTCCGCCCTCACATCCGCGTCGCGCTCGCTTTCGCGCCGCTTCTCCCGTTCGGCCTGGAAGCGCTCCGGATCGAGCCGCTTCAGCGCCCAGACCGCCATGGCGCGCACCAGGGCGCTGTCGTCGCCAAGGCGCTCGACGACCACCGGCACGGCCTCCGGGTCGGCCGAATTGCCGAGCGCGATGAGCACGTTGCGCACGAAACGGTCCCGCCCGATGCGCTTGACCGGGCTCGCGGCGAACAGCGCGCGGAAGCCCGCATCGTCGAGGCCGGCGAGCCCGATCAGCTTCGGCGCGGTCAGCTCCTCGCGCGGATGGAAGGCGGTCTCGGCGGTGGCGCTGGCGAACTTGTTCCACGGGCACACCGCCAGGCAGTCGTCGCAGCCATAGATGCGGTTGCCCATGGGCCCGCGGAATTCCTCGGCAATCGTGCCCTTGTGCTCGATTGTCAGGTAGGAGATGCAGCGCCGCGCGTCGATCTCGTAGGGATTGGGGAAGGCGTCGGTCGGGCAAATGTCGAGGCATGCCCGGCACGAGCCGCAATGGTCGGCCTCGGGCGCATCGGGCGTGAGCTCGGCCTCGGTCAGCATCACGCCCAGAAACAGCCAGGAGCCGTGCTCGCGGCTGACGAGATTGGTGTGCTTGCCCTGCCAGCCGAGGCCGGATCGGTGCGCCAGCGGCTTCTCCATCAGCGGCGCGGTGTCGACGAACACCTTCACGCCGTGACCGGTCTCGCGATGGAACTCGCGGGCGAGGCGCTTGAGGCGTTTCTTGATGAGGTCGTGATAGTCCCGGTTCTGCGCATAGACGCTGATCGCCGCGCGGTCCTTGCGCTGAAGGATGTCCAGCGGGTCGGTGCCGGGGCCGTAATTGAGCCCCACGACGACGGCCGATCTGGCTTCCGGCCACATGGCGGTCGGATGGACGCGGCGCTCCAGCGTCTCCTCCATCCAGGCCATCGTGCCGTGCCGGCCCTCGCCGACATAGCGTTTCAGCCGCTCCCCGGCCTCCCAGCCCTCGTCGGCGCGGGCGATGCGCACCGCATCGAAGCCGATCTCGCGGGCGAGGGCCTTGAGCCGAGAGGTGTCGGTGAGCGTGCTCATGGGTGTGGAGTGGGGACGGGAGGCGGGAAGGTCAAGGCCGCCGTGCTCACCGCGCCGCCCCGGAATGGCTCATGAGGGGCAGGTTCTAGAAATCCAGATCCGCATACCAGCGCGCCGGCGCCATGCCCGGCAGGCGGTCTTCCAGGATGGCGCGGAAGGAGGGGCGGCACTTGATGCGCTCGTACCAGGCCTTGGCGGCGGGAAACTCGTCCCAGGGCACGTCGCCGAGATAGTCGATGCAGGACAGGTGGGCGGACGCCGCGATGTCGGCCAGCGAGTAGCGCGGCCCGGCGAGCCCGTCGCGCTGGTCGAGCAGGCCCGTCACGTAGTCGAGATGCCAGCGCAGATAGTCGCGCCCCGCGCGGATCGCCTCCATGTCCGGCGCGCCGAGTCCCTGCAGACGCTTTTCGAGTTTCTCGAACAGGAGATAGGCGTTCACCTCGGCGTCGAACTTGCGGTCGAACCAGTGGCAGAGCCGGCGCGCCTCGGCGCGCTCGGCCGGTCCGCCGGGCAAGAGGGACGGCTCGGGCTTGAGCTCCTCGAGATATTCCAGGATCGCGCGCGCCTCCACGGCCACCACCCGGCCCTGCGGCGTCTCGTCGACGAGGACGGGGGTGAGCCCGGCCGGGTTGAGCGCGAGCAGGTCCTCGGGCGCATCCCAGGGCCGCTCGAAGCGCAGCTCGAAGGCGAGCTGCTTCTCGGCGAGCGCGATGCGCGCCTGCCGGGACCAGGGATCGAGGGGCCAGTGATGGAGCGTGCGCATGACGGGGGACGCTAACGCGCTTCGGTTAATGGATTAAGCCGGTTTGTCGGGTGTCTGCGTGGCGCCCGGCAGCGGGTGCTCCAGGCTGGCGTCCGGTTCGTGCCCGGCGGCGGCTTCCTTCTGCTCGGCGCGGAAATAGACGTTGCCGTGCGGCTCGGCCCGCCCCTTGGGGTCGGGATGGATCAGCACGTCGGCGGCCGGATAGGCCTGCAGCAGGCGCTTCTCCGCCGCGACGACGATCTGGTGAGCCTGGGTGAGGGTCTGGTCGGGATCGAGATCCATGTGCAGCTGGATGTGGATGAAGGGACCCGAGGCGCGGGTCCTGAGCTGATGCACGCCCAGCACGCGCTCGTCGTCGGCGGCGATGGCGAGGATCTTCTCGCGCTCCTCGTCGGGCAGCTCGCGGTCCATCAGGCTCTGGAAGGCGGACGATCCGACCTCCCAGGCGGTCCACAGGAGCCACAGCGCGACGAGCGCCCCCACGACCGGGTCGGCGCGCTGGATTCCGAAGAAGCCGGCCATGACCAGGCCGGCGATGACGACGCCGTTGGCGGAGAGGTCGGCCGCATAGTGGGCCCGGTCCCCGGTCACGGCGAGCGAGCCGGTCTGGTGCACCGCCCGGCTCTGCGCCCAGATGAGGCCGACGGTCAGCACGATGGACAGGCCCATCACGGCGACCGCGATGGTGCCCGCCTCGATCGGCTGGGGATCGGTGAAGCGGTTCCAGGATTCCCACATCAGATAGGCCGCCGAGCCGGCCACCAGCAAGGCCTGCAACAGGCTCGCGAAGGCTTCAGCCTTGCCGTGGCCGTAGCGGTGTTCCAGATCGGCCGGCGAGGCGGCGTAGCGCACCGCGAAGAAGGTGGTCAGCGAGGCGGCGAGATCGAGCGCGGAATCCGCGAGCGAGGCCAGCATCGCCACCGAGCCCGACAGGAGCCACGCGACGAGCTTGGCCGCGACCAGCGTGCCGGCGACGCCCACCGACAGCGCGGTCACGCGCGTCGTGATCTTCTTCGCCTTGGCCGGGGCGAGCTTGCCCGGCCCGCCGGCCTCGATCGCGTCATGGGGCATGGACTGTGCCTTCCGCTTCGCCTAAAGCCGCTGACGCGGCAGACTCGGTCTCTCGATTATAGCGCCGCGGCGCTGCGGGACAGGCGGGACATGGCACTTTTTCAGCTCTTCATTCTCGCTCTCGTCCAGGGCATCACCGAATTCCTGCCCATTTCCTCCTCCGCGCACCTCATTCTCGTGCCCTACGTGACGGGAGAGACCGACCAGGGCCCGCTGATCGACGTGATGGCCCATGTCGGCACCCTGCTCGCGGTGCTGATCTATTTTCGCCGCGACATCCTGGCGGTGCTCGCCGGAGTTCCGGGCCTCGCCCGGGGCCGGGTCGCGCCGGGAGGACGGCTGCTGCTTCTGATCGCCGCCGCGACGCCGCCGGCGGTGATCGCGGGCGGGCTGCTCTACGCCACCGGCTGGGTCGACGCGCTGCGCTCGCCGGTCCTCATCGCCTGGGCGACGCTGATCTTCGCCATCCCGCTCTGGCTCGCCGACCGGTACGGCGCGCACAGCCAGACCGTGGCGGTGCTGAAATGGCGCGACGCGATCCTCATCGGCCTGGCCCAGGCCATCGCCTTCATCCCCGGGGTCAGCCGGTCGGGCATCACCATGACGGCGGGGCGTGCGCTCGGCCTGACGCGGACGGAAACCGCCCGGTTCTCCATGCTGATGTCGATCCCGCTCATCGCCGCGCTGGGGCTTGCCGCGATCGTGGAGCTGGCGCGCGGCGGGATGGCCGCGATCTCGCTGTCCGACGGGGCCATCGTGGCGGGACTGTCCTTCGTCTCCGCCTATCTGGCCATCGCCGCGCTGATGGCGATCCTGGAGCGGGTCGGATTCGGTCCCTTCGTGATCTACCGCATCGCGCTCGCCGCCGCGATCCTGCTCCTGCTCGCCTAGAAGGTGCGCTTTCGCATCGTGTCGTGATGCTCGTCGGCGAACTGGCCGCGGCGCCGGTAGCGCGCGAGATAGTTCGGCACCACCGCCTCGACGGTTTCCGGATCGATGCCGAGATCGGCAAGGCCGGGATGGCCCTCGCCGTTCGCATTCACGACATTGTCCCGCTTGAGGAGTTCGACTTGGTCGCGCGTCAGGAAGGGCTGCACGAAGGGCAGCTTGCCGGCGATCTCGCCCATCAGGCCGAGCCCGTGCGCCGCCGCGAAGGGCACCGGCACGAGGATTCGCCGGCGGCGGATGACCTGGAGGATATACTCCATCAGCTCCTTGAAGGAGTAGATGGCCGGCCCGCCGAGTTCGTAGATGCGCCCCTTCGCTTCCCGGCTTTCCAGCGCCTTCACCGCCGCCTCGGCGACGTCGCCGACGAAGACCGGCTGGAATTTCGTCTTGCCGCCGCCGATCAGCGGCAGGGCGGGGGCGAAGCGGGCCATGTCGGCGAACTTGTTGAAGAACGCGTCCTCGGCGCCGAACACGATGGAGGGCCGCAGGATCACCGCGCCCGGGAAGGCCTCGCGCACGGCGCGCTCGCCCTCGGCCTTTGTGCGCGCATACTGCGAGGCGCTGTCCGGGTCCGCGCCGATGGCCGAGACGTGGACGAGGCTCTTGACGCTCTCTTCCTTCGCGGCGACCTCGGCCACCAGGGCCGCGCCGCGCGCCTGCACGCCGGAAAAGCTCTGCCCGCCACTCTCGTAGAGGATGCCGACCAGGTTGATCACCCCGTCCGCGCCCTCGACCGCGCGCTCCACGCTCTCGCGATTCCTGAGATTGGCCTGGACGAGCTGGATCTGGCCCGGCACGCCCATGGGCTTCAGTTCGTGGGCGATGTTCGGCCGGCGCACCGCCACGCGCACGCGGTAGCCCGCCCGCGCCAGCTCGCGCACAACATAGCGCCCGATGAAGCCGGAGCCGCCGAATACCGTGATCATGTCCTCGCGCAGCATGGATGTCACTCGCCTTGCAGAAAGGGCCGGTCGCGGCGCGCGCGGCGCCGCCTCGCCCGGATTCACATAGACCGCGTGCGCGATAGACCAAAAATCACCGGTCCTGTCCATGCGCGGTGTGCGCGGGGTGCAGGACGAAACCGGCCGCACCCTGCCTGCACCGCGTGCAGCGCGCGACCGTTGACAGGCGCGCGTACGTTCAATATCTCAGCCGCCTCTCCTCCCCCTGCCCAGGTGGCGGAATTGGTAGACGCGCTGGCTTCAGGTGCCAGTTCCCGAAAGGGAGTGGAAGTTCGAGTCTTCTCCTGGGCACCACAAACTGCGACCTAAGCAGTTGTCTTACATGACATTTTCGCTCTGAGAGCTGCGCCGCTGGTACAAGAACCGGTACAAGGCGTGGTACAGGATGAGAATTGTGTTGAGGTATCTGAAGCGTCTCCCGAACGGGAAGTTCCAGTATCGCAGAGCATGGCCCCCAGATGTCCGCGAGGCGGTCCCGAGCCTGCCCCGAGAGCGCAAGAAGACCTTCACCAGCCCGGACGGCACTGAAGCTGCTGCGATCAAGATCGCGTTGAAGCTCAATGCTGAGTTCGAGGCGCTCCTAACGCGCGTCCGCAGAGGCCTTGAAGCTGAAGCGAGCGCGTGGCGAACCGACGAGAAAGTGCGGCGCTGGTTCGACGAGAACCGATCAAGCCTCCAACAGACCGTCAGCTCGGCGCTGGTTGACGACGACTACGGCCTTCCGGTCGAAGACGAGATCACAGAGGCTGATCTGTTGGCGGATGCCATTCTCGAAGAAGCGGCTAAGCGAGAAGGCGTTGATGAAGCGGGCAATCCCAAGCGGCTGACCCGAGAGGAGGCCGTGAAGGTCCGGGCGCTCTACTCTGGCCAACTCCCGGAGCCGAAGCTCTCGGTGAAGGACGCGTACGATCTCTACAAGGAGAAGCATTTCGGTGGGCGAGAGGACAAGGCGACGGACGCGGCCTTCAACCAGTTTGTCGAGTTCGCCGGGAATGTCCCGCTCTCAAGCGTTACGCGTCGAACCGTCCATGACTGGATGGAGTGGCTGGTGAACTCGCGCGGACAAGCGTCCGGGACGATCAAGCGTCGTCTTGGGGCGATGAAGGCGATCGTGAACTTCGCGCGAGATCGTGAACTCTTCGACGGCCGAAACCCGTTCGAGCGCATGAAGCCCCCGAAGACAGCCAAGCCGCCGAAGGACATCCTTCCGTTCCACGCAACCCATCTTCAGGCGATCGAGGCTTCCTCAACCGGGTCGCCATCGAGACATAGTCCTGGTCCACCGCGAAGTGGACCAAAGCGCCCCGCTTGAAGGTCAGAAGCGGTTCACCAGACGGGGACCGGTCGGTCTTGTACTGCTTCTCGGCGTGCTTGTGCGTGGTCCCGGTGAGCCGGTTCTTCAGCTCCATCGTCGCCACGGGAAGCCCGTTCACATACAGGACAACGTCGATCCGGTTGCCGTTCTTGGTGCTGTACTCGACCTCCTCGATCACCGAGAGGATGTTCGCCTGATAAAGCCGCTCCAGCTCCGGGTTCAGCCCTGAGGCGGGCCTGAAGAAGCACAGGCTGAACTTGATGCCGGGGACCAGCTTGATCCCATGGCGAAGGACATGAAGCGTGCCGTGATCCTTCAGGGCGCGCGTGAGCTGGGCGAAGAGCGTCTCTTCAGCCTGCCCCGCATAGTGGTCGATGAGCTTCGCCCAGTCGTCCGGCTGGGTGGTCGAGGGCCTCGATCATGGTGTGACGGAAGCTGTAGGCCACAAGCTGTTCTGTCTTGGGGATGCCCGCCGCCCGGATCAGCTTGTTGACCCGCTGAGACATCGCGGGGTTCGTGTTCCCTTGTCCATCTTTGGGGGCCAGGCTCGGGAACAACCAACCGGTCTTGCGGATACGGGCGAGTTCACGCGCTCCTTCAAGCGCAACCCCGACCAGAGGAACCCGGCGCTGGGATTGCGGCGTCTTGAGGCGGCGATCGTCAGTCCATCGGACCATCGCGTAGGGGATATCAGTGTTGAGCTGAAGGTCCTCCACCTTCAGCCCCGCGATCTCGCTCGGTCGGCAGCCCGTCAGCCTCAGCATGTTGATCAGATGCCGGGTCTCCGGTCGAACGCGCTTGCCGTCAGCGAGGTAACGGGAAGACCTTCTTCCTCCCGTTCAACCGAGGCCGTGACGGGGGATCGCCAAGCTGCATCCCACGGCGATCGCCCAGAAGGTCGAGGTGATCGTTGAACACTTCCGCCGTCATGTCATGCACGAGCTGGATGGACAGGCGAAGGCAATGGTCGTGACAGGAAGCCGTGAGGAGGCCTTCCGGTATCACCGAGCGATCGACGCCTATATCAAGGACAAGGGCTACCCGCATAGCCGAGGGCGCGTGCTGCGGCACATCGGGTCAGACCTTCAGGAGGCGAGTGAGCTTCTGGTCGATCAACATATTGGGGCGATGATCGACCAACTGACAAAATGTTGATCTCGACGTCCCTGTCCCTCAGAGACGATCGCAGCCGACGACAGGCGCTCAAGCTGGCGAAGGTCCCCCCAGCTCGTTTCTCGACGCGATCTCCTTGGCGATGGTTCGCCGTTCGTCATGCGAGAGCCGCTCCCAGTCATTTCTGAGCTGAAGCAGCTCGTCACAGCTGGATCGCTCAAGGCCTGTAATCCTGCTGACGCGGGCCTCGACTACGCTCTGCCACTCCGTTTCGTCTTCAGTGAGGCGCTTCGCTCTTGCGAGTGCTTCAGCCGCGCCAATGATCAGCTCAGGCTCCATCTGATCCCACGCCAGCTCCTCGAAGAACCCAGCAGCGAAAAGTTTCTGTTGCGCCTCCTGAAGAAGGTCGTCGATCCGGCCCCGTCCGTCAGATCGCGTGAGGCTGTTGAAGTTGATGACGTTCGCCATCCTCGCCTCCTCAAGCCGCCTGTCGCTTAATCCGCTGGACACTCGATCGGCTGATCCCGAGCCGCTCAGCGACCGCGACCTCAGTCAGGCCTGACGACAGCAGCTCTAGAACCTCGGCGGACTTGCGGCGGGCGGTAGGTGCGCGTCCCTTGTATTTGCCCTCAGCCTTGGCCTTCTGGATGCCCTCTCGCTGGCGTTCCAGCATGATCTCGCGCTCGAACTCCGCGACCGAGCCGAGTATGCCAAGCATCAGCTTCCCGGTGGCGTTCGAGGTGTCGAGGTCCATGGCGAGGATGCGAAGCTCAGCGCCCTTCTCCCGGATTGTCTCCACGATCTCCATCAGGTCGCGAATGGACCGAGCAAGGCGATCCAGACGGGTCACGAGAAGCGTGTCGCCGTCTCTGAGATAGTCGAGCGCCTGCTCCAGGCCGTCTCGCTTGGCGATCGACGAGACCTTCTCGGAGAAGACCTTCTCCGCTCCAGCCTGTTCAAGATCACGAACCTGAGCCTCCAGACCGGCGTCCTGATCAGCGGTCGAAGTTCTGGCGTACCCGATCAGCATCATTTTCCTCCCGAGCGTCAATAGGCCACAGACCCTATGAGGCGGTCAGCGTCAAAAGTCAATAAGCACTTGTGTGACGCCTTCTCGGGGGTGATGGCCGAAGCGTCATTAGGGCATGGTCTAGTGATGCGCGTTTCAGCGAATCGCTCAGGCGGATACACTGACACGATGGCTTCGACACCGACTGACAAGGACCTATTTGACCTCATCCTTCGCTTTGAGGATGAACTTGATGCGAGCGGCGCCGAGCCCACTCAGCGTAGCTGGCAGGTTCCTCAAAAGGTCATGCAGGCCTTGGGCTACCAGGATTATGTTATCGGCGGGCCAGGAACGCCTGAGCATCTGTATGATCGGATACTCGAGCTCCAACGGAGTCTTTATCGGCCTAAGGACATCGGGGCGGGTGCGCTCCATGGCGGCGTCTTCATGTTCCGCGGGATTGCGGTGTGGGTATATATCCCAGTCATGTACGGTCGGGTCAGCATCAACCCCTTTGATTTCTGCGATTTAACTCAATCCCAAAAGTACTGGATCAACCGGAGACCAAAGGATGTTGAGGACTACCTCGACACCTTCTGCGATCTTCTGGATTTTGCTGGAGGCATCGGGGGGTTGGCTGCTTATGGGCGCCCGCTAGAGAGCAGCATGCCGTTACTCGGACTTTCAGCATTCCACCAACAGGCAGCGGCAGCGACTTTATGCTCAGCTTTCGACGTGAGGGGCTGCGTCCAGAGCGCCATCTTGGCGACAGAACTCGCGCTCAAGGCGGCTCTCGCCTCTAGCGGGGTCAGCGACAATGAGATGAGAGATCGGTACGGTCACAACTTGTTGAAGCTTTCAGACGCCTTCGCTTCAAGCTGGCCAGAGGCCAACATCAAAGCTGTGAAGGAGGTTGTGAGTGCCTTTCCGCCTTTTGTTCAGAACCGATACTCACAGGCTCAACCTTCTCGGTTGGCAGCAGGCCGGATTGCGATGGGCGCTCAGTTCGTCGCCGGTGAGGTTATGCGTGCGCTTACTGGAGGCGACGCACGCGCGCAGTTCCGCCAACAAGCGAGCTAGGGGGGTACGGGGGGAAGCAGCCCTCGCATAATACGATCTGAGCCACTCACATTTTCGGGCCAAAATCCGATCCCATCTCAGGTACAAGAAACCCCGATAGTTGACATGTACCGACCGTTTCGGTCCGATCAACCTATTGACCTGACAGTATTTTCGTGGCCCTATTCGGTTGGCGCAAGCTTCTCCTGGGCACCATTCGGCTTCAGTCATCGATCGTCAGCCGCGCGCCGGGCTGGCGCCACCATCTGGGCTCGGGATGCTCGGCATGGGGATCGGTCAGCGAGGAGATGTCGACGGCCCGGCCGGCGTGAGCTTCGAAATCGGCCTCGTACGTCTCCCGGTCCCACAGATACTTGTGACCCCACCGGCGCGCGAGGTCGAGTGCGCCCAGGCGCCGGGCCTGCTGGCGATGGCGCTCGAACGTCTCATCCAGGCCGAGATACTTGTAGTGCAGGTTCAGGACCTCGTCGCGTGCGGGCAGGACGACCTCGCCCGCGAAGCGGACGCGGTGGCGGCCGGGCGCATAATCGGTCGACGCGATCCGGTCGGGTCGCAAGATCTGGAGCTTGCTCATGTTCGCCCACGGCGCGCCGTGGGGATGGTCGCGCCAGAGCAGGCTGCCCGCTTGCGGCGTGCGGCGCTCGATCATCTGGAAACCGAGCGCCGGGATCGCCGTGACGCCCTGCGCGGACATGCGCTCGAGATATCGTTTCATGTCGGGGTGGTGCAGATGTTCGTCGATATTGGCGATCACCACCCAGTCCGCCTCGCCCCGGCTGAGCTGCCAGGACGTGTCGTAGATGTGCTTCGCGCTCAGGATCCAGCTCTCCGGATGCGCCCGCTCGAGCTTGCGCAGCGTCACGTCGGGCCGGGATGCGAGCCGCTCGGCGCTCCCGTCGGTCGAGCCGTCATCGTGGATGAAGAAGCGATCGACCCAGGGGGCATAGTGGCGGAAGAAGAAGTCGAGCCGCGGCGCGTCGTTCCAGCACACGGTGTGGAGATGGACCCGCATCATGCGGCCCTGTCGCCGAAACGCAGCAGCGCCTGGCGTGCGCGCTCCAGCTCCTCGGCCGGCGCGTCGCGCCACCACGAGATCCGCGCCCTGAGACGGGCGATGCGCGCCTTGAGGCCGCGCCGCTGCCCCGCGCCGCGAAAGAAGGAGCGCGCGATCAGCGCCCCGGTCGAGCCGAGCCGGGCATGCTGGGCGTAGACGAGGTCCGGCGGCACGGGCAGGCCGGTATCGTCCGGCGCCGCAACGCCCCCGACACAGAAACGGATCCCGGCCCGGCGGGCCTCGCCGGCCAGATCGTCCAGCAGGGGATGGGCAAGGACCGTGAGCCGGTTCGCCGCACCGAGATCGATGGAGAGATCGTTCAGCCCGACATGAATCTCCTCGATGCCAAGGCCGGGAAGACCGGCGATCGCCTCGCAGGCGGCGACGCGCTCGACCAGCGGGACGAGCCGCGCCCGCCCGTCGATCAGGCCGGCGAAACGTGCCACCTCGTCCAGCGCGACGAAGTTCGGCAGCATGAGGATTTCCGCCCCCGCCCGGAGCACGGCCTCGATTTCGCCCGCGCTGTGCGGCCCCATCGCGTTGCAGCGCACGAAGAGGCGCGCCCGGCTCACCGTGCGGCGCAGAGCCCGCAGGTCGTCCAGCGTATGCGGCGAGATCCAGGTCGGGCGCCCGCTTTGCCGCGCCGCCTTGCCAAGCGTCTCCAGGTCGACGCCGATCCGGTCGATTTCCGCCAGATCGGCCTCGCGCGCGAGATCGAGATCAGCCGTCCAGAGCGTCAGCAGGAAGTCGCTCACCACCTCACCATGCAAAGGGGATCGAGGGATCGTCGGCCCGGCGGCGCTCCTCGTCGGGAGCGCCGAAATCGTAGGGTTCGCTGTTGAGGTGGAGCAGGAAGGCCGAGCTGTCGCCCAGCGCCTTGAACCCGTGCCACACGCCGGGGGGAATGCGCACCAGGCGCGGCGCGAGCTCGCCCATGACGATCTCCGCCACGCGCCCGCGCGCCGCACTGTCCGGCCGGTCGTCGTAGAGCACGAGCTTGACGAGGCCGGTGATGGCGGCGAGCTGATCGATCTGGAGCGTATGCCGGTACCAGGCCTTGACGATTCCGGGGAAGGACTGGGTGACATAGACTTGGCCGAAGCCGGGAAAATCCCGATCGTCGCGGCGCTGGACCTCCATGAGGCGCCCGAACTCGTTGGCCACCAGCTTCAAGGGGGTCACGACCACCCCGGGAATGCCTGCCTCGCTCATGGCTAGCCCGTGAAACTCACATGGTGGAAGATCGCGCGAGCGGTTTCGGTCCGGGGCTTGCGGATCGCGATGCAAGAGCCTTCCAGGCCGAGCTCCTCGTCGATCGGCGAGCGCGGCGCCTTCTCCGGCAAGGTGGCGTGCACCCGGTATCCCAGATTGGTGATCGCGAAGCGCAGCACCGGGCGGACCGAGGGCCAGTCGGCGTCGTCGAACATGACCACGCCGCCGGGGCGCAACAGCTTGTCCACGAAGAAGAAATCGGTGAAGACGTAATCGAAGGTGTGCCAGCCGTCGATGAAGGCGAAATCGACCCGTTCGCCGCGCGCTTCCAGGAGCGGGAGAACCCGGTGGGAGGGCGCCTCGTGGAACTCGATCATCGCGCTCAGGCCCGCCGCGTCCAGGTGGGCGAGGCCGCGCCCGCGCCAGTAGCTCGTCTGGTGAGGGTCCATGACGATGTGCCGGCGTCCGGCGCGATCGCGCTGCCCGGACAGTCCGATCGCCAGGGCCGAGAACCCGTAGCCGAGCCCGACCTCCACGCTCGTGGCGGGGTCGACGCCGTCCACCACCGAGGCGAGGAGTTCGACCTCGTCGCGATGAATGCCTCCCGTGATGCGGTCGACTTTCTCGGCCTGAGCCCCGTCGAGCCCGAGTATGTCCCGGACATAGCCGGGCTCCAGTGTCGGGCACGACTGGAAAAGCGCCTCGAGTTCCGCGTGCACAGCTGCCTCCACCCTCGCCTGCGGAAGATACGCTGCGACGCCCGATGCTGGAAACCGATTTGTTGCCGGCGCCAATCGTCCGCGCCCGCGTTGACAGCGGGCCCTGCGGGCGCGAAAGACGGCGCTGACGATTTTTCAAGCGCACGGAAGAGACGGCGGCCTCATGACCATTCATCTGCACCGGGGCGACCTGCCCGCAGGACTCGATTTCGGCAGGGCGGTGGCCGTGGATACCGAGACCCTCGGGCTGTCGCTGGTGCGCGACCAGCTGTGTCTGGTCCAGCTCTCGGCCGGGGACGGGGACGCCCATCTCGTCCAGCTCGACCGGACCTCCTATGACTGCCCGAACCTGAAGGCCCTGCTCGCCGACACGGGCGTGGAGAAGATCCTGCACTTCGCGCGCTTCGACCTCGCCATGATCGAGAAATATCTCGGCGTGACGATGAGCCCGGTCTTCTGCACCAAGATCGCCTCGAAACTCACCCGCACCTATACCGACCGGCACGGGCTGAAGGACGTGGCGCGCGAGATCGCGGGCATCGAGCTGTCCAAGCAGCAGCAGAGTTCCGACTGGGGCGCGGCCGAACTCACCGAGGCGCAGCAGCAATATGCCGCCGCCGACGTGCTCTATCTTCACCAGATCCGCGACGGGCTCGCGGCCATGCTGGAGCGCGAGGGACGCAGCGGACTGGCCCGCGCGTGCTTCGACTTCCTGCCCTGGCGGGCGCGGCTCGATCTGCAGGGCTGGGGCGAGACCGACATCTTCGCCCATACCTGACCGGCGGCTGGCCCGGTGCCGCGTCGGCGAAGCCGCCTTGAATCCGCCGCCGCCCAAGGCCACAACTAGGCGGGAGCCTTGAAGAAACGACCCGCCATGAGCCTGGCCGAGACCCACATCGCCATCGGACCCGCGCTCGGCGAACGCCGGGCGCAATCGCTGGCGGCCGCGCGCCGGCGCTCGCGCTTCGTGGCCGGGCTGCGCCTCGCGCTGCTGGCCGCGCTCGCCCTCATCGTGCTCAATGCGGCGGTGCAGGTCCTGATCAACGGGCGCGGGCGCGACTTCGCGCCGGCCTCGGTGCCGACCGGCGAGGTGGAACGCATCGTCAATCCGCGCTTCACCGGACGCGACGCGCAGGGCACGCCCTTCGTCGTCACCGCCGACAGCGCGGTGCGCCAGCCCGGCGGCGTTCCCGGCCTGACCGCCCTGGAAAACCCGCGCCTCGACTATGCGCTCCTCGGCGAGGCCGCCGGGCAGAGCGCGGTGCTGGCCGAGACCGGCATCTACAATCCGCAGGCGCGCACGCTGCGCCTCGAGACCGGTGTCAGCCTGTCGACCCGTTCCGACTACGAGTTCGAGACCAGCAGCGCGACGCTGCATCTGCAAGACTCGCGCATCACCGGTGACGCTCCGGTTTATGGCGAGGCGCCCTGGGGCGCGATCCGCGCGGGCGGGTTCGAGGTGCGCGACGACGGCCGGCATGTGATATTCACCGACGGCGTGGTGACGCGCCTGATCATCGACGAGCGCGCCGGGGACGGCGCCGAGGAGGCCACCGAATGAAGTCCGCTGTCCTTGCCGCCGCCCTTGCCGGCGTGGCCCTTTCGCTTTCCGGCGCTGCCGGCGCCGAGGCCCAGGCCGGCGCGCTGACCCCGCCGGGCGAAGGCCCGCTCGATGTCAGCGCCGACGACCTCGACGTGTTCGACCGGGAAAACCGGATCGTGTATTCCGGCGACGTCAACGCGGTGCGCGGCGATACGCGACTGCGCGCGGACCGGGTCGAGGTGTTCTTCGAACCCGCCGAAGGCGCGGGCTTCGGGGCGGTGACCCGCATGGAGGCGAGCGGGGACGTGTACTACGTCACTCCGACCGAGGTGATCCGCGGCGATCGCGGCGTCTATGACTTCGTGGCGGGCGAGATCGTGCTTTCCGGCAATGTCGTGCTGACGCAGGGCTGCAACGTGTCGACCGGGTCGCGCCTCGTCGCCAACCTGGAGACCGGCGTGTCCCAGCTCGCCGGTGCGGAGGGCGGGGAGCGCGTGCGCAGCGTCTTCTTCCCCGACCGTGACACCCAGGCCCCCGCCGCCCAGGTGGAGGATTGTCCGCGGCCGGAGATTCCCGGCGAGGGCCCGGAGCCCTTCGTCGAGGGCTAGACGGACCCGGAACGCGGCGTGCCTAGCAAAAATCGCGCCGCACCCACCTGTTTCACCAATTCTTAGGTACGGACCGCTAACCATGGCCGAGATGGAAAACATGCAGGCGGAGGAACCCGTCCTCGCGCCGGCCGGAGAGGGATTGCGCGTCGAGAAGATCGGCAAGTCCTTCGGCAGGCGCGCGGTCGTGAAGTCGGTGTCGCTGTCGCTCCAGCGCGGCGAGGTCGCCGGTCTTCTCGGGCCGAACGGGGCGGGCAAGACCACCTGCTTCTACATGATCACGGGGCTCATCTCGGCCGACCACGGACGCATCATGCTCGACGGAGAGGACATCACCGAACTGCCCATGTACCAGCGCGCCAGGCTGGGCATCGGCTATCTGCCGCAGGAAGCCTCGATCTTCCGCGGCCTGTCGGTGGAGGACAATGTCAACGCCGTCGCCGAGATCACCCACCCCGATCGCAAGGCGCGCACCCAGCTCGTCGACGAGCTGCTCGCCGAGCTTCGCATCGACCATCTGAGGAAGAGCCCGGCCATGGCCCTGTCGGGCGGGGAGCGCCGGCGCTGCGAGATCGCCCGGGCGCTCGCCGCGCAGCCGAGCTTCATGCTGCTCGACGAGCCGTTCGCGGGCATCGATCCGCTGGCGATCGCCGACATCCGCGACCTCATCCTGTACCTGAAGGAGCGCGGCATCGGCATCCTGATCACCGACCACAATGTGCGCGAGACGCTGGAGATCACCGATCGCGCCACGATCATCCATGACGGCGAGGTGCTCTTCGAGGGCGCCCCCGACGAGGTGCGCCGGGACGCGAACGTGCGCCGGGTCTATCTCGGAGAGAGCTTCCAGTAGGAGAGCATATGGCGGGGCTGGGTCAGAAACTCGAGGTACGCCAGGGCCAGGGTCTGGTCATGACCCCGCAGCTGCAGCAGGCGATCAAGCTGCTGCAGATGAACAATCTCGAACTCGCCGAATTCGTCGAGGCGGAGCTGGAGAAGAACCCGCTCCTGGAACGCGACGAGCGCTCCGACGGCCCGGCGGAGGAACCGGAGAGGAAGGCCGCCGAGCGAGACAGCGAGGAGCTGAGCTTTTCCCCCGACGCGCCGGACAAGGCGAGCGAGGCGCTCGATGCCGACAGCGAGGCGATGTATTCCGATTCCGGGGCCGACATGGTCGGATCGGGCAGCTCGACCGCGACCGGCCCGGTGGACTGGTCGCGCGCCGGCAAGGGCGGCAGCTTCGAGGGCGAGGGCTACGACGCGGCGGCCAATTCCAGCCGCGCCAAGACGCTGCACGAGCACCTGCACGATCAGCTCGCCGAGCTCGCGCTCAATGCCGCGGACCGGATGATGGCGGCCCATCTGATCGATCTCGCCGACGACGACGGTTATCTGCGCGCCGATCTGGACGAGACGGCCGGCAAGCTCGGCGTCACCCGCTCCGAGCTCGAGGCGATCCTCGACAAGCTGCAGGGCTTCGAGCCGGCCGGCGTGATGGCCCGCACGCTGCAGGAATGCCTCGCCCTGCAGCTCGCCGAGCAGAACCGGCTCGACCCGTGCATGGCCGCGCTGATCGACCATCTGCCCCTGCTCGCCAAGCACGACTATGCCGGGCTGCAGGCGGCCTGCGGCGTGGACAACGAGGACCTCGACGAGATGATCGCCGAGCTCAGACGCCTCACCCCGAAGCCGGGCCTCGCCTTCGGCGGCGAGGGCGCGCGCGGGATCGAACCGGACGTGTTCGTGCGCCAGAGCCCGGACGGGGGCTGGGCGGTGGAACTCAACACCGACACCCTGCCGCGCGTGCTCGTCAACAACCGCTATGCCGCGCAGATCTCCCGCGCCGCCAAGGGCGACGAGAAGGCGAAGGAATTCGTCACCGAGTGCGCCCAGAACGCCAGCTGGCTCGTGAAGAGCCTCGACCAGCGCGCCCGGACGATCCTGAAGGTGACGAGCGAGATCGTGCGCCAGCAGGACGCCTTCTTCGCCAGGGGCGTGGCGTGGCTGCGCCCGCTGAACCTGAAGACCGTCGCCGACGCGGTCGGCCTGCACGAGAGCACGGTGAGCCGGGTCACGTCGAACAAGTACGTGGCCACCCCGCGCGGCCTGTTCGAGCTGAAATACTTCTTCACCTCCGCGATCGCCTCGGCAGACGGCGGCGAGGCCTATTCGGCCGAGGCGGTGCGCTACCGTATCAAGGCGATGATCGACGCCGAGACGAGCGAGGACGTGATGAGCGACGACGCCATCGTCGACCGCCTGCTCGCCGACGGCATCGAGATCGCCCGCCGCACTGTGGCGAAATACCGCGAGGCGATGAACATTCCCTCCTCGGTGCAGCGCCGGCGCATGCTCAAGCGCACGGGCTGAGCGCGGTTCCACAGTTTTTGCACACCCCTGCAGATTGACGCCGGCTTGCCCGAGCCGATACCGTCATCGGGTGGACAGATCAGGAGGGGTGGCCGCGCGGAAATCTCGCACGAAGGCCTTACCTCACGCCTCATGAGGATCGGCCTTCTGCGGGCCCAGGTGCTGCAGATGGAGATTCCATGCACATTCAGTTCGTTTCCAAGAATATCGACGTCTCCCCCGCGCTGCGCGAGCGCATCGAACAGCGCGTGGAGGCCGGCACCGCGAAGTATTTCAGCCGGCCCGGCGAGGCCTTCGTGGTGGCGACCAAGGAAGGAAGCGGTTTCAAGGTCGACTGTTCGCTCCACCTGCCCTCCGGCGCCTTCCTGCAGGCGACCGGCAAGGCGGAGGACGCCTACGCGGCCGCCGAGGCCGCCGTCGAGCACCTGGAAAAGCGCCTGCGCCGCTACAAGCGCAAGCTGAAGGATCATCACGCGGACAACAAGTCGCCCCTGCCCGCCGAGGCCGCCTCGATCTACGTGCTCAAGAGCGAGCGGCGCCAGGACGACGAGGAGGACGATACCGGCGGAGCCGAAGGCGGCACCGAGCCGGTGATCATCGCCGAGGCGCCCGGCGAGCTGCGCACCATGACGGTCGGCATGGCGGTGCACGAGATGGACGTCATCGACGCGCCTTTCCTGGTGTTCCGCAACGCGGCGAACCGGGGTGTCAACATCGTCTATCGCAGGCCGGACGGAAATGTGGGGTGGATCGATCCTGCCCGAAGCGCTAAAGAGCGCCCCGGCGAAGCGGCCGAATAGGTGCCGCGAGGCTTGGACGAAGGCCGTAAATGACCCTTTCAGACCTCATCCCCGCGGGCGGGGTGGCGGTGGACCTTGCGGTGACCAGCCGCAAGCAGGCGCTGCACGCGCTGAGCGAGCTGGCCCAGCGCCGGCTCCACATCCCGTCGCGGCCGCTGCTCGAAGCGGTGATGGAACGCGAGAAACTCGGCTCGACCGGCGTCGGCGACGGCGTGGCGATCCCGCACGCCCGGATCGACCAGGTCGACCGGGTATGCGGGGTGTTCGCGCGGCTCAAGCATGCGGTCGATTTCGACGCCGTGGACGGCAAGCCGGTCGATCTCGTCTTCATGCTGATCGCCCCGGAGGGCAGCGGGGCGGAGCATCT
Source organism: Marinicauda algicola (assembly GCF_017161425.1). Lineage (GTDB taxonomy): Bacteria > Pseudomonadota > Alphaproteobacteria > Caulobacterales > Maricaulaceae > Marinicauda > Marinicauda algicola. Next base: position 2,588,496 of record NZ_CP071057.1, read on the forward strand.
CAAGGCACTGGCCCGGGTCGCGCGCGTGTTCCGCCGCGAGGACATCCGGCGTGCCCTTCGCGCCGCGCCGGACGCCGATGCGGCCTATGCCATCCTGGACGGGCTGATCGCCAATGCGGCGTGAGCCGCCAAGGCTGGCAGCAGCCGCCATGGCTGGCTGCTAACATACAGAAATCATTCAGGATTTGAGGCGCACCCTCTTTACCCGGACGAAAAGCTTGGTCAAGCTTTTTCCCGAGGGAAAGGAGGGGATTATGCGATCTGATCCCGATTTTACGGCCCAGCTGAAGGGCGCCCGCCTGACCACGGCGGAGATACTCTATCACATGCCGGACTATCCCGGCCTGTTGCAGAGCTTTGTCTGGCAGACCCAGGACATTGCGCCGGACTTTCCGCGCCTTCACCGCTTCCTCGACCACTGGCGGCGCGAGATCGAGGCGGTGATCCACTCGGTGCGCGTGGCCCATGCCGGCCTGGTAAAGCCGGCCGAATGGCGCGGGGCGCAGCTCTATTCGCTGAACTGACGCCTCACAGCGTCAGCGGGACGCGGCAGGCGCGCCGCGTGCCGGCATCGAGCGCGACGAGCCGGACGGCAAGCTCGGGCAGGGCGTCGAGGCTCAGACCCGCCGCGCGCAGGCGCGTGGCGGGCGGCTCGCCCTCCCCGGCGCGCGTCAGGAAATCGAGTTCGGCCGGGCTGAGGCTGCGGCGCGCCTCGCGCACCAGGCAGCGGCAGGCATAGCGGGTGTTGTTGTCGAGCAGGCAGGCCTGCTCGAGCCGGCCCTCGGGCGTGGAGACGTCGATGCCGGCCGCGGCGATTCGCTCCTCCGGGCTCGGTTCGGGCCGTGCCCAGCCGCCGTCGCCGGCCGGCGTATCGCCGCGGTTCGGCCGCCAGCGCTCGGGCTCGCCATAGCGCTGCCAAGGCGAATCGTCCTGGCGCCGCCAGGAGCTGGCGGACGTGTCCGCGAGGCGTCGCGAACCTTCCTCCACCACGCGTCCGCCGAACAGCGCCTCGAAGCCGTAGGGGTCATCCTCGCGGCCATAGGAGAAATTCCAGTCCGGATCGTCTGCCTCGACGCCGCGCACGGTGACGCGATTCTCGCCGGACGCCGGTGCGGCCGCGGACCAGTCGCCCGGATCGAAGAGCGGGTCGGAGCTGACCTGGAGGGTGCGCGGGGCGGGTTCTGCGCGGTAGACATAGATGCCGGTCGCCGCGGCGATGGCGGCCATCGCGAGGGCGCCGCCGAGCACCAGCCAGACGAGATTGCGCGTTTCCGGTGACACCCTGCTCTCCCCGCCCCGCGAAGCCCGTTTCGAACCGCGACCCTTTAACCGCGTTAACCTTCGTAGCATAGTCCTCCAGCCGGGGGCATGGAAGGGAAGGAGTTATCGACATGATACGTCTTTGGACCGGGATGGCGGCCGCGGCATTGCTGCTCGGCGCCTGTGCGCAATCCACGCCCTATCAGCCGGTGGACGGAGGCCGCTACGGCTTCGAGGAACAGCGCATCGAATCCGATCGCTATCTCGTGACCTTCACCGGAAATTCGCTCACCGACCGCGAGACGGTGGAGACCTATCTCCTGTTCCGCGCCGCCGAGCTGACCCTGGAGCAGGGCTACGACTATTTCACGGTGGTGCGCCGCGACACCGAGGAGGAAAGCCGCATCGTGGGGACCGCGCCGAGCTATTACGACCGCTTCCACGTGCGCTACCGCTATTTCCATCCGTATTACGGCTGGTATGGCTGGCGCGATCCGTTCTGGGACGATGTCAGCCTGCGCGAGATCAATCGCTACGAGGCGATCGCCGAGATCGTTATGGGCCGCGGGCCCACGCCGGACGATCCCGACGCCTTCGACGCGAGCGAGGTTGTGGCCAATCTGGGCGACCGGGTCCGCCGGCCCGAGCCGCAATAGCCGATCGCTTCGCCATCTGGCGCAAGACGGGGCTCCCGGCCGGGAGCCCCGTTTTCGTGCTGGATCCCGGCCTGTGGCGAAACTGCAACGCAATCGCACATCTTCCAGCGATCCCTGATATTGAGATTGATTCGCAAAAATAAGAGGCCTACCGTGGCCGCATCGGATTTTCAGAGCCTGAAGGAAATTGATTGATGTCCAGATCCCTCGCCCTGCTCCTGTCGACGGCGGCGGCCTGCGCGCTCCCGGCCGGTGGCGCCCTCGCCCAGACGGAAGCGGAGAACGACACCGTCATCGTCGTCGGCCGCTATCTCTCGCTGGACCAGGTCAATGCGGTGAAGACGCCGACCCCGGTGCTGAACCTGCCGCAGAGCCTGTCGATCGTCGACCGCGCCCAGATCGAGAACCAGGCCTTCGACAGCCTGGCCGACGTGCTGCGCTACACGCCGGGCGTGGCGGTGAGCCAGGGCGAAGGCCACCGCGACGCGATCATCATCCGCGGCAACGAGACCACCGCGGACTTCTTCCTCAACGGCCTGCGCGACGACGTTCAGTACTACCGCCCGCTCTACAATCTCGAGCAGGTCGAGATCCTGCGAGGCGCCAATGCGCTGCTGTTCGGCCGCGGCGGCGGCGGCGGCGTGATCAACCGCGTCACCAAGGACCCCGAGGCCGGCGAGACCTTCGCCGAGGCATCGGCGAGCCTGGACACCTTCGGCGCGGCCCACGTTGCGGGCGACGCGAACCTTGCGCTCGGTGACGGCGCCGCGCTTCGCCTCAATGCATTCGCCGAGACCTTCGCCAACCATCGCGACGTGTTCGACGGCGAACGCTACGCGATCAACCCCACGCTCGGTTTCGAGCTGAGCTCGCAGACCGAGCTCGTCCTGTACTACGAGTACGTCAACGACGACCGGGTCGTCGATCGCGGCGTGCCCTCGGTCTCGGTCGCCAATGGCCCGGACGTTCCGCTCGAAGGCTTCGACGAGACCTTCTTCGGCTCGCCGGAGGGGAATTTCACGACGCTCGAGGCCAACATCTTCAATGCGCGCCTCGATCACACCTTCAACGACATGCTGCGGGGCAACGTCACGGCGCGCCATGCCGATTACGACAAGCTCTACCAGAACATCTATCCGGCCGGCTTCGACGCCGGGGCGGATCTGGTCACGCTTGACGGCTACCAGGACACCACGGCGCGCGAGAACCTGATCGTACAGGGCAATCTCGTGGGCGAGTTCGAGACCGGCACGATCGGCCACACCCTGCTGGTCGGCGCCGAATACGGCGATCAGTCCACCGACAATGCGCGCAACGACAACCTGTTCGCCGCGAGCAATGACGACCGGATCACCATCGCGTTCACCGACCCGCTGAACATCCCGGCATTCGCCTTCGCGACCCCCGTGCGCGACCGGTCGAGCGCGGTGGAGTTCGCGTCGTTCTACATCCAGGACCAGATCGACCTGACCGATGCGTTCAAGCTGATCGCCGGGCTCCGCTTCGACCGGTTCGACGTCTCCGTGCTCGACCGGCGTGCCGCGCTCGCGCCCGGCGATGACGGCCGCCGGGCCCGGGTCGACGAGGAGGTCTCCTCGCGCCTCGGCTTCATCTACAAGCCGGCCGGGAATGTCTCGATCTATGCCGGTTACAGCGAGACCTTCCTGCCGAGTGCGGGAGACCAGTTCCTGACCCTGACGACCACCACCGAGGACCTGCAGCCGCAGGTCTTCGAGAACACCGAGATCGGCGTAAAGTGGGATCTCAGCTCCGGGCTCGCCTTCACCGCAGCACTGTTCCGCCTGGAACAGGGCCAGTTCACCTCGGTCGATCCCGACAATCCGGGCGTGACGATCACCGTGCCGGGCAGCACGACGGATGGCCTCGAGCTTCAGCTCTCCGGGAGGCTGACCGGGCGCTGGTCGGTCAATGCCGGCTACAGCTATCTCGACGGCGAGGTCGAGGGCGGCGCGTTCGACGGCAACGAGACACGCCAGACGCCGGAGCACATGATCTCGGTGTGGAACCAGTACCAGGCCAGCGACCGGCTGTCCCTGGCGCTCGGCCTCACCCACCAGGACGCCTTCTTCGTTCTGGAGGACAATGCGGTCGAGGTGCCGTCCTTCACCCGCATCGATGCCGCGGCCTATTACGACGTCACCGACCGGACCCGGCTGCAGCTGAATGTCGAGAACCTGTTCGACGCCGACTATTTCCCCGACGCCCACAGCAACGACAACATCTCCACGGGGGCGCCGCGCAACGCGCGCGTCACGCTCCGTCACCGCTTCTAGGCGGACCCCGGAAACGCACCCGGACGGACGGCGGCCCTCGGGCCGCCGTTCTCGTTTCGCACGCTCAGTCCGATGTGCCCGCGAGCCAGTCCCTGGCCGCCTGCACGTCGTGGAACAGGCGCACGAGGTTCCAGCGGGTGGTGCCCGTGGTCTGCATGATCACGCCGGTTTCGCGTTGGTCGAGGGCGAAGAGGAGGGCGATCTGCCAGCCCTCCGCGGCCCTGGAGATGTCCAGGAAGGCGTCGATGGACTCCTGCAGGTCGAGCTGATAGGCCGCCTCGCGTCCATCGAACAGGAGCCGGTTGGTGCCATGGGCGCGCATGCGCTCCTGCATCGCGGCCATCAGCGACCTGGCCATTTCCACCGTTCGGTCGCCGCGCACGGTCACGACGAGGGCGCGAAGACCGCCGTCATAGTCGATTTCGGCACCGGGAGGGGCGCAATGGTCCACCTGCAGGCCTCGCCAAAAATCAATCGCAAGCATCGCGAACGGCAAGCTTCCGCCCGGGGGAAGGGATTGTCAAATCGCAACCTGGGGAAGATCAGTCGGCGGTCTCGCGCAGCCAGGCTTCGGCGCTTTCGCGGTCGTGGAACAGGCGGATGAGATTCCAGCGCGCCGTGCCGACGGTCTGCAACACGATGCCCTGCTCGCGCCTGGACAGGTCCATGACGAGGGCGATCTGGTTGCCCTCGCTCGCCTCGGCGATCTTCCAGAAGGCCTCGATCGACTGCTCGAGGTCGAACTCGTAACTGGCCCCTGTGAGGTCGAGGAGCAGGCGCTGCGTGCCCTCCGCCCTCATCCGCGCGATCACCTTGGCGAAGTGGGCCCGGGCCTGGTCGTAGCCGCGCGGGCCGTAGACCGAAACGCGCAGGGCGTCGAGCTCGCGGTCGTAGCTGTAATCCGCCTCCGGGCGGGCAGAATCCTGCACGGCGAACGTCCCTTTCACGCTGTGTCGAGCGAACCCGAAGGCTGTTCCTCGCACAGCGCCATTGTCAATCTCACCATGCAGGCTCGCGGGCGCCGCGCGCGGCGCCCGTCCCCCTATTTCGGCGGCATGCGCGCGCCGGCGTCGAGGCGCACGCACTCGGCGTTGATGTAGTCGTTGGAGACCATGAAGGCGACGAGATCGGCGTATTCTTCCGGCGTGCCGAAGCGCTGCGGGAATTGCAGGTGGCTGGCGAGGTTCTGCTTCACCTCGGGGGGCATCTGCTCGTAGATCGGGGTCTCGAAGAATCCGGGCAGAATGGTGTTCACGCGAATGCCCTCGCGGGCGAGGTCGCGGGCCATCGGCAGGGTCATGCCGTAGATGCCGCCCTTGGAGGCGGAATAGGCGACCTGACCGATCTGGCCGTCCTGCGCGGCGACGGAGGCGGTGTGCACGATCACGCCGCGCCCCGACTTCGTCGGCTCGAGCGAGAGCATGCCTTCGGCCGCGATGGCGGCGCAGTTGAACGAGCCCACGAGGTTGATGTTCACGACGAGGGCGAACTTGTCGAGCTGGTGGCGCACGATCTCGCCGGAGGAGGAGCGGCGCGCGGTCTTCTCCGCCCAGCCGATCCCCGCACAGTTGACCAGAACGCGCTCCTGCCCGTGCGCCGCGCGGGCCTTGGCGAAGCCCTCTTCCACCGAGTTCACGTCGGCCACGTTGACCTTGCAGAACACCCCGCCGATGTCCCTGGCGACCTTCTCGCCGCGTTCGGCGTTGAGGTCGAACAGGGCGACCTTCGCGCCTTCCTTCGCCAGGCGCCGGGCCGTGCCCTCGCCCAGCCCCGAGGCCCCGCCCGTGACGATCGCGGCAATGTCCTTGAATTCCATGGCTTCACGCCTCCCCTGTCGGTTCTCTGGTGGGGCGCGGCCTGCCGCCGCGCCGTTGCAACCGACATAGCGCCTTGCCGGTTGGGTGAAAAGCGTTCGGGTGGTAAGAGCACGCCGATCCGTCCCCGCACCCAGAGGAATCCATGCCCGAGACCCGCCAGACCGCCCTCGTCCTGCACGGCGGCGCCGGCCTCATCGCCGAGCGCCCCTACGCCCAGGAGATCGCGCATCTCAAGAGCCTGGCCGAGGAAGGGCGCGAGCGGCTGGGCGCAGGCGAGAGCGCGCTCGACGTGGTGGTCGACCTGGTCCGCGCGATGGAGGCCAGCGGCCTCTACGTGGCGGGCAAGGGCACCGCGCCGAACCGGGCCGGGCGCTACGAGCTCGACGCGGCGGTGATGAACGGGGCCACGCGCGAGGCCGGGGCGGTGAGCGCGCTCGAAGGCTTCGTCTCGCCCGTGCTCGCCGCGCGCGCGGTCATGGAACGCACCCCGCACGTCCTCCTCTCGGGAGGCGGCGCGGCCGATTTCGCGCGCGAGGCGGGCCTCGAGGAAGTCACCGACCCGGCCGGTTACTACACCCCGGCCGCCATCGCCGACGACCGGCCGATCGCGACGGGCACGGTCGGCTGCGTCGCGCTCGATTCCAAAGGCCGGCTCGCCGCCGCGACCTCCACCGGGGGTACGCTGCGCAAGCGCTGGGGCCGGGTCGGGGACACCCCGATCATCGGCCACGGCACCTGGGCGGACAGGAACGTCGCCGTCTCGTGTACCGGCCAGGGCGAGATGTTCATGCGCGCCTGTGCCGCCGCCGACGTGGCGGCGCGCGTGCGCTATGCCGGGTCGGGCCTCGACGCGGCGGTGCAGGGCGCGCTCGACGACGTGAAGGCGCTCGGCGGGGATGGCGGCATCATCGCGGTCAGCAAGGATGGCGAGATCAGCGCCCGCTACAACTCGGCCGGCATGAAGCACGCCATCGTCCATCCCGACGGGGCGATCACGGCCGATATCCGCTAGAGCGTGATCAGGTGAAGTGGAAGCCGGTTCACCGGTTCGATCACGCGGCAAACCAGCAACGGTGGAGCCGGGAGCGCTTCGATGCGAAGCGATCCCGCTCTAGCCGGCGGTGCGGCGCGCCTCGTTGATGTCGCCGCGCAGCAGCAGCGCCTCGATGCTGTCGGGATCGCGCTCGCGCGCGGCCTGCATGTCGGCCTCGGCCGCGTCGAGTTCACCGAGTTCCAGCCGCGCCCGGCCGCGCAGGCGGTAGCCGTCCGAAGCGTCCGGGGCGAGCGCGATCGCCTCGCCCGCGGCCTCCTCGGCGACCTCGTAGAGACCCGCCTCGATCGCCGCCTCGGCGCGTCCGAACGCGAGACCGGCATCGCCGGGCGCGAAATCGCGTCCGCGGGTGAAGGCGCGCAGGGCCTTGACCGGATCGCCGGCCGCCATCCAGGCATCGCCGGCCTGGCCGAACATCACGGCGCGGGCATGGTCCCCGGCCGCCACGGCGCCCTCGGCATTGGTCTCCAGTCGCGCCGCGCCCTCGGCGTAGTCGCCGCTCGCCACGATCGCCAGCGCCGTGCAGTGCGCCGCCGGCCAGCCGCCGGCCTGGGCCTGCCAGGCGAGACCCGTCTCGTAGGCGGCCATCGGGGCGGTGTCGATCTCGGCGATGCAGGCGCGATAGCGGGCCTGGTCGACGGGAACCGCGTCCTGCGCCAGGGCGCAGGGCGAGACGGCGAGGCCGAGAGCGGCCAGGACTGGACGCACGAGATGACGCATCTAACTTCCCCTCACCGGATGAGCCGGACGGCAGGCACCTTAGGCAACGGGCGGGGCGGGGTCCATGGCACAGGCAGCAAGAGTCTTGCTCATCGGTTACGGCTATGTCGCGAAGGCCACAGCGCGCCGCCTGAAGGCGGCGGGGATCGCGGTGACCGCAACGACGCGCAGCGCCGGGACGGGACGCGAGATCGAGGCGGCCGGCCACGCCGCCTGCGTCTGCGATCCCGCGACGCGCGAGGGCGGCGCGGCCTTGCGCGCGGCGGCGCGCGAGGCAAGCCATGTCATCAGCTCGGTGCCGCCCGGCGAGGACGGCGATCCGGTACTGGCAGCGCTCGAGGGCGGCGATCTCTCCCGCACCTGGCTCGGCTATCTTTCCACCACCGGCGTCTATGGCGATCGCGGCGGCGGCTGGGCGTTCGAGTGGGACGCCCCGACCCCCGGACAGGACCGCTCGGTGCGCCGGCAACGCGCGGAAGAAGGCTGGTCGGCGCTCGGCGCGCGCCTGTTCCGGCTCGGCGGCATTTACGGTCCGGGCCGTTCGGCGATCGACCGGCTGCGCGAGGGCAGCGCGAGGCGCATTGACGATCCCGGCCAGGTGTTCTGCCGCATCCATGTCGAGGACATCGCGTCTTGCCTCGTCCTCGCGGTCCGCCAGCCCGGCCCGCAGGGCGCGTTCAACCTCGTCGACGACTGGCCCTCGCCCCAGGCCGAGGTGGTGGAGGGGGCGGCGCGCCTCCTCGGCATGGAGCCGCCGCCGCTCGAAGCGCTGGAGCAGGCGCAGATGAGCGCCATGGCGCGGAGCTTCTATGACGAGCGCCGCCGCGTCTCCAACGCCCGCGCCAAGGCCGCCTATGGCTGGCGCCTGCAGTTTCCAAGCTGGCGCGAGGGTCTGCCGGCCTGCCTCTAGCGGTCCGTTCCGTGTTCAGGAAAGCTCCGCCACCAGGGCGAACAGGCGTTCCAGGTCCTGCGGCGCGGACAGGCGGTGGTCGGCGGACTTCACGAGATCGAGCCGGACGTCCTCGCCGGCGAGCGATTCCAGCAGGCGCACGGCGTGCGACCAGGGCACGTCGCGGTCGCGCCAGCCCTGCAGGATGCGCACCGGGCATTGCACCGCGATCGGACCGTCGAGCAGCAGCCAGTTGCGCCCCTCCTCGATCATCCTGCGCGTGACCAGCATGGTGTCGCCCGTGCTGGTGGGCATGCGCCACGCCCCGTCGCGCTCCAGCGCCTCGCGCACGTGCTGGGGCAGCACGTCCCACATCAGCACCTCGGTGAGGTCCGTGGCCGGGGCGAGCAGGACGAGCCCCTTCACGCGCTCCGGCCGGGCGAGCGCGGCGAGCAGGGCGAGCCAGCCGCCGAGCGAGGAGCCGACGAGGACCTGCGGCCCCTCGGTGAGCTGGTCGATGGCGGCGAGCGCGTCATTGCGCCAGCCTCCGATGGTCGCGTCCTCGCGTTGCCCGGACGAGGCGCCGGTACCGGAATAGTCGAAGCGCAGCAGGGCGCGCTCCTGCTGCGCGGCCCAGCCGTCGAGCGCCCGCGCCTTGTTGCCGTCCATCGTGGCGTTGAAGCCGGACAGCCAGACGAGGCCGGGACCGCGTCCTGCGCGCCGGCGGTAGGCGAGCGTCTCGCCGTCCGCGCGGTCGAGATGGCGGATGTCGTCGCGCATCGGGATTTCTCCGCAGCTGAAGGCAAGGCGATTGCGGGCGGGCTTCGCGCCCGTTATGAGACGGCCCGTTCCTCGCTTCAAGGATTTGCGGACCCTCCGTGAACGTACTCCAGGTCATTCCCGAGCTCGATGCCGGCGGTGCGGAACGCACCACGCTGGAGATCGCCGAGGCCGTGGTCGCGGCCGGCGGGCGCGCGCTGGTGGCGAGCGAGGGTGGGCGCCTGGAGGGCGAGCTCGACGCGATCGGTGCCGACCTGGTTCGCCTGCCGGTGAAGTCGAAGAACCCGCTGACCATCTGGCGCAATGCGGGGCGACTCGCCGACCTCGTGCGCCGCGAGAGGGTCGACATCATCCACGCCCGCTCGCGCGCGCCGGCCTGGAGCGCGCTGCTCGCGGCGAGACGCACCGGCGCGGTCTTCGTGACCACCTATCACGGCACCTACAATGCCCGTTCGGAGCTGAAGCGGCGCTACAACGCGGTCATGGCCCGCGGCGCGGTGACCATCGCGAACTCGGCCTTCATCGCCGATCACGTCGCGCGCGAGCATCCCGGCCTCGCCCGACGCATCGAGATCATCCCGCGCGGCGTCGATCTCGGACCCTTCGATCCCGAGCGGGTCGAGCCCGCCCGCGCGAATGCGCACCGCGAGGGCTGGCAGGTTCCCGTGGGCGCGCCGGTCATCCTGCTGCCCGCGCGCCTTACGCGCTGGAAGGGCCAGCTGCTCGCCATCGAGGCGGTGTCCCGCCTCGCGCCGCGCGATCCCGCCCCCGTCCTGGTGCTGGCCGGCGACGCCCAGGGACGCGATGCCTACGTGCGCGAGATCGAGGCGCGCGCGAAGGAACTCGGAGTCGCGATCCGGCTTCCCGGCCATGTCGGCGACATGCCGGGCGCGCTGATGGCCGCCGATCTCGTGCTCGCTCCCTCGCTGGAGCCGGAGGCTTTCGGACGCAGCGCGGCCGAGGCCCAGGCGATGGGCCGGCCGGTTATCGTCGCCGACCATGGCGGGGCCCGCGAGGTGGTCGAGCACGGCGTGACGGGGTGGCGCGTGCCGCCGGGCGATGCCGGGGCGCTTGCCGCGGCGATCGAGACGGCGTTCTCGCTCAGCCCGCAGGCGCGCGCCGCGATGGCGCGCGCGGCCCGCCAGCGGGTCGAGGCGCATTTTTCCAAGCGGGCCCTGCAAGAGAATACCTTGCGGGTCTACCGCGAGCTTCTAGACTGCCGGCCATGAGCGCAGACGACGTTTCCAAGGAGCAGGTCCTGATCCTGCACGACGGTGACCTCACCGAAACCGTGCGCATGCTCGCGGCGGCCAAGGCGATCCGTGCCCATCACCGCACCGCGCGCATCACCCTGCTCACCGGGCCCGAGTTCGAGGGCATGCTCAAGCACTGCATCTATTTCAATGCGGTCGAGCCGAGCCTTCGCGATGTCGCCAAGAAGGGCTTCTTCGAGCGCATGAAGCTCGCGCGCGCCTCCCATTTCGACGTGGTCTACGATCTCGGCAGCGGCGAGGCGGGCCAGAAGCTGAAGGGCGCGATGCGCTTTTCGCGCGCGCGCTGGATTCGCGCGGTCCCCGAGCCGAACGACCCGGGCCATCCTCTCGACATCGTCGCGGGCAAGCTCGGCGCGGCGGGGCTCGGCAAGACGCACTATTCGCTCGGCGAGGCCCCCGGCCCGGAGGCGGACTGGATCGATTTCGTCGCGCGCCGCTCTCGCACGCTGGAGCCGGCCTATTTCGGACTGCAGAACGCGTATGTGCTGTTCGCTCCGGCCGGCGACGAGGTCAAGCCCGCCTATCGCTGGCCGAAGGAGCGCTGGGCCTCGCTCGCCCACCAGATGCTGCAGCGCGGGATCGAGCCGGCGATCGTGGGCGGTCCGAGCGCGCGCGAGATCGGGCGCTATATCGCCCATGTCACGCCCGGTGCGCGCGACCTCACCGGACGGGCGAACCTCGTCCAGCTCGCCGGTCTCGGACGCAGGGCCAATTTCGCCTTCGGCGAGGATGCCGGGCTGCTTCACCTGCTCGTGGCGACCGGCGCGCCCGCGGTGATGTTCCATCCCGGCGAGGATGCGCCGCATTTCCGAGCCCCGCGCGGACGCCATCCGACCCTGCTGATGCATGCGCCGACGCTGGCGCAGATCTCGGTTGCCGAGGCGGTCCAGGCGATGCGGTTCGCGGGCGGCTTCGCCCCCGCTCCGGAGGCGGCATGAGCCCGCCCGGACCGATTTGCCGGCCAAACGCGGCTTGCACGCTTGATTTACCTGCTCCGCTCACGATATTGGCCTGTCGGCCTTGCCCGGATGTGCGCGCGTGAACGCGATCGCGCGCCGCGCGTTCTCCGGGGAAGCCAAGCCGCGAATTTTGTCGTATTCTGAACCGATCCAAGGCAGTAATCAGGGAGAAGACGCATAGCTCGACGTCCGCATGCCGCGCCGCCGCCCAAGAAAGAGGGACCGCGCGTGAACAGAGAGATCCGCGTTCCGCGGGTCCTCCTCATTGACGAACATGGTGAAAAGCAGGGCGAGGTGCCGATAGAGGCCGCGCTGGAAGCGGCCGAGGAGGCCGGTCTCGATCTCATCGAGGTGGCTCCCGGCGCGAACCCACCTGTCTGCAAGATCGGCGATTTCGGCAAGATCAAATACCAGGAACAGAAGCGCAAGGCCGAAGCCAAGAAGAAGCAGAAGACCCAGGACGTCAAAGAGATCAAGATGCGTCCGAACATCGACCAGCACGACTACGAGGTGAAGACCAAGGCGATGCGCCGCTTCTTCGAGGACGGCGACAAGGTCAAGGTCACGCTGCGCTTCCGCGGCCGCGAGATGGCTCACCAGGATCGCGGCATGGACGTGATGAACCGCGTCAAGGAAGATTTCGCCGAGATCGCCAAGGTCGAGTTCGAGCCCAAGCTCGAAAACCGGCAGATGGTGATGGTGATGGCGCCCCGCTGAGGCGGCGCCAGCCCGGCCCAGACCGAAGGACGCGCGGGTCGCTCGGCCCGCGCGTTTTTCGTGCCGCATCCGATATTTCGATTGAGCCGGCGCGCGCTCGGGAGTACCCCTTATCTGGCGAGGGATTTCGATCCGAATGAAGGGGACGTTTCATGATCACCATCCGCACTTCCATCCTGACCGCGGGGGTGACTGCCCTCGCGCTTTCCGCTTCCGCCGGCGCGCAGACCTGGAGCGCCGATCCGACCTATGGCAGCGTCAGCCTCAACGCCGGCTTCACGCCCGATCCCTATCGCGTGGATGTCAGCGCGGGCGGCTCGATCAGTGCGCAAAGCCGCTTTTCAGACTGCCGCGGCTACATCGCCGACGCACCCGACTTCCGCGTCCACTACTCGGCCGGCTCCCTGCCCCTCTATATCGGGGTTGATGCGGAGGCCGACACGACGCTCGTGATCAACGGGCCGGACGGCCAGTGGTATTGCGACGACGACGGCGCCGACGAGCCGCTCAACCCGCTGCTCAGCTGAGGCAATCCGCCGAGCGGCCAGTACGATATCTGGGTCGGCACCTATTCCTCGGGCGGGCTCCAGCCGGCCACGCTCTACATCTCCGAGTACGGCGAGCAGAGCTTCGACGGCTCGGGCTATGGCGGCGGCTATGGCGGCGGCTCGGCCTATGTCGACATCAGCGCGGCGGCCCAGTTCGGCAATGTCACGCTCAATGGCGGCTTCCTGCCCGACCCGTGGCGCCGCTCCGTCACGGCGGGCGGCCCGTTGAGCGCAAGCTCGGCGATCGCGAGCGATTGCCGGGGCTATGTCAGCTCGAACCCGACGGTCGAGCTGAATTACAACGGCAGCGGCAACCTCTACATCTACACCAGCGGCAGCGCCGACACGGTCCTCGCGATCAACCGGCCGGACGGCAGCTGGGTGTGCGATGACGACGGTGCGGCAGGCACCAATGCCGGCCTGTCCTTCGGCGGCAACAGCGCCGGGATCTACGACATCTATGTCGGCACATACGGCTCGAGCCGTACGCAAACGACGCTGAACGTCTCCGAGATCTCGCTGGACCGCTGATCTTCCGGGGTCCGGCGGGGGGCAGCCATCGCGCTGTGCCCCGCCGGACGGTCCGGGTGCGCGAAGAAAGCGTATTCTCCGATCCCGGCGCCGGGTCTAGGATGATTTCCGCGCCGGGCCCTTCCGTCCCGCCGCTGCAAACGGGGACTGCCCCATGTTTCGTGCCTGTCTCGCCGCCGGAGCCGGCCTCGTCCTCGCCGCCGGCGCCGCGCATGCCCAGGACCCGGGCGCCGCGCCGAGCTTCGGCAGCATCGATCTCAGCGCGGGTTTCAGTCCCGACCCGTTCACGGTCGAACTCCGCTCGGGCGGGCCAATCGATGCGCAGCGCGCGCTCGGCGGCGATTGTCGCGGCTTCATCGCCAGCGCCCCGGACTTCTCGATCAATTACGGCGCCGGGGAGACCTGGCCGCTGATCCTCTCGGTGCGCGCCGAGGCCGATACCGCGCTGGTCGTCAACGACGCGGCCGGGCAGTGGCGCTGCGACGACGATTCGGGCGCGGGCACCAACCCCTCGATCCGGCTGCCCAATCCGCCGAGCGGACGCTACGACATCTGGGTGGCGACCTATGGCAGCTCCAGCCTCGAGCCCGCCACCCTCTACATCTCCGAACTTGCCAGCCAGTAGTCCAAACAAACCACTCGGGAGAGTGACCATGACCCGCCTTGCGTCTTCCTTCGCCGCCGGCACTGCGCTGGCTCTGATCACCGCAACGGCCCTCGGCCAGACGCCCGATGCCGACCCCGCCTACGGCACGGTCGGCTTCGCGGCCGGCGCGAGCGAGGATCCGCGCTCGGCCGGCGTGCGCGCCGGCGGGGCGTTCAGCGCGTACCGCCTCGACCCGGCCTGCAGCGGCTTCATCAGCGAGGCCCCGGTGCTCGCGCTGGACTACGAGGCGGGCGATGGCGATCTCTACATCTCCGCGGCGTCCGACGCGGATACCACGCTCGTCGTGATCGCGCCGGACGGCGGCGTCCACTGCAACGATGATGCCGGGGAGCGCTACGATCCGGGCGTGGTGATCTCCAGCCCCGATTCCGGGCGCTACCAGATCTGGCTGGGTACGTTCGAGGCCGGTATCGGCCTGCCGCCGGCCATGGTCCACATTTCCGGAACGGGCTTCCACGATGCCAATCCCTGGTCGCGCCGGCTCGATCCGGAGCGGCCCGCCGAGCACAGCGAACGCCTCGCCGCCGGCTTCAGCAACGATCCGCGCCGCTTCGAGGTGAGCGCGGGCGGCGAGCTCGATGTCGGCGCGGGCGGAACCGGTTGCTACGGCTATGCCGGCGAGGCGCCCGATCTCGCGCTCGATTACCGGGCGGGCCGGGACCCGCTCTACATCTCCGGCGAGGGCGAGTTCGACGGCGTGCTCGCGGTCCACACGCCCGGCGGCGAGTGGGTGTGCGACGACGACAGCGCGGGCGATCTCGATCCCGGCGTGATCCTGGCCGATCCGGCCTCGGGCCGCTATGCCATCTGGTACGGCACGTATAGCGAGACCGGCGAGCAGCCGGGAACGATCATCGTCTCCGAGGTCGGCCTGGACGGTGTCGACCGGCGCCTCGACCCGGGCGCTGCCGCGCGTCACGGCACGATCGCGCTGGAAAGCGGCTTCACGCCGGACCCGCGCACGCTCGACATCACCGCCGGCGGCGCGCGCGACGCGTATCTCGCCCTGGCCGGGCAGAGCGTCTCGACCGGCTATTGCACCGGCTTCGTTACGGCGGAACCCGCTCTCGAACTCGACTACACCGCGGGCGGGTTCTCCCTCATGATCTCGGCGAGCGGGGAGGAGGATCTCACCCTCGCCGTACGCGCGCCGGACGGGACCTGGCACTGCGACGACGACGGGAGCCAGGGCGTCGATCCGGGCATCGCGATCGATGCACCGCAGAGCGGGGTCTACGCCATCTATGCCGGGACGTTCTCCGACACCGGATCCATGGTGCCGGCTGCCCTGCACGTCTCCGAGATCGGCTTCGGCCCGGACGGCACGATCGAGCCCGGCGCCGAGGAACCCTGGGCCGATGAATTCCAGACCCCGCTCGACATCTCCCTTCCCGCGATCTACGGCGATCACGCCCTGGCGGCCGGGTTCTCGCCCGACCCGTATGCGGTCGAACTGGAAGCCGGCGGACCGCTCGCCGCCTATGAAGGTATCGGCGGGGCGGAGTATTGCGCCGGCTATGTCACCGAGGCGCCGAGCGTGGAACTCGTCTATGACGGTCGGAGCGAGCTGCATGTCTATGTCACCTCCGGCGGCGACACCACGCTGGCGGTCAACGCGCCTGACGGCAGCTGGGTGTGCGACGATGACGGCGGTGCGGGAGTCGATGCCGGGCTGAGCTTTCCGGCCGACGCGGGCGGGGTCTACGACATCTATGTCGGCACGTTCGGCGGAGGCACCGTTCCGGCGACGCTCAACATCTCCGAAACCGGCCGGCCGCAGGACTGAAGCGTCAGTCAGGCTTGCGTTCGCCGCGCAGATGCGTATAACCGCGCGTTCCGAGAAACCGGGCCCACCCGGCCCACGACATGCCGGGCGGCCCTCGAAGCTTCACCCCCGCCTTCCAGCGGGTGCGAAAAGGAGAGCAAAATGTCGAAACTGAAGACCAAGAGCGGCGCGAAGAAGCGCTTCAAGGTCACCGGGACCGGCAAGGTCCTGGCCGCCCAGGCCGGCAAACGCCACGGCATGATCAAGCGGACCCCCAAGCAGATCCGCCAGAAGCGCGGCACGACGACCCTGTCGGAGCCGGACGCGAAGATCGTGAAGCAGCATTACCTGCCGTACAGCCGCTAAGGCTGACGTGTAGCGTTTGAAGGAGAACTGACATGGCCCGCGTTTCCGCAGGACCCGCCTCCCACGCCCGCCACCGCAAGGTCATCAAGGCCGCCAAGGGCTATTACGGCCGCCGCAAGAACACCTTCCGCATCGCCAACCAGGCGGTGGAGAAGGCCGGCCAGTACGCCTATCGCGACCGCCGCAACAAGAAGCGCAATTTCCGCTCGCTGTGGATCCAGCGCATCAATGCGGCCGCGCGCCTCAATGACCTGACCTATTCCACCTTCATGAACGGCCTGTCGCGCGCCGGCATCGAGCTCGACCGCAAGGTGCTCGCCGACATCGCCGTGCACGACGCCGACGCGTTCGCCGCGCTCGCCAGCCAGGCGAAGGACGCGCTGAAGTAGGCCCCGGCCGCTTCACCCGAGTTCGAAACGCCCGTCTGCGCCGCAGGCGGGCGTTTTCGTTCCGGGATGCGAAAGCGGCCCGGCGAATTCGCATGCAGACGCTTCACCTGCCCGGCGCGCTCCTCTAAGACACCGTGAACCCGCCAATGCCGTCCCGGAAAGCCTCATGACCGCCACCGTCGATGATCTGAACGATCTCCAGAGCCGCTATCTGCAACAGATCGAGGCCGCGCCATCGCTGAAGGAACTCGACGAGATCCGCGTCGCCGCGCTCGGCAAGAAGGGCGAGGTCAGCCTGAAGATGCGCGAGCTCGGCCAGATGACCCCGGACGAGCGCCAGGTGATGGGCCCGGCGCTCAACAGCCTGAAGGACCGGCTCTCCACCGCGATCGAGGCGAAGAAGGCCGCGCTGGAAGAGGCCGCGCTGGAACAGGCCCTCGCCAGCGAGAGGGTCGACATCTCCCTGCCGGTCAGGCGCGAGGCGAAGGGTTCGCTGCACCCGGTCGCGCAGGTGATGGAGGAGCTTGCGGTCATCTTCGCCGACATGGGCTTCGCGGTCGCCGAAGGCCCGGACGTGGAGGACGACTTCCACAATTTCACCGCGCTGAACTTCCCGCCCGACCACCCGGCGCGCGACACCCACGACACCTTCTTCATGCAGGCGAAGGAGGGCACTCTGCCCAAGGTCCTGCGCACCCACACCTCGCCGGTCCAGGTGCGCACCATGATGAGCCAGAAGCCGCCGCTGCGCGTGATCGCGCCGGGCCGGGTCTATCGCTGCGACTGGGACCAGACGCACACCCCGATGTTCCACCAGGTCGAGGGGCTCGTCATCGACAAGTCGACCCATATGGGTCACCTGAAGGGCTGCCTCGTGGAGTTCGTCGCGGCCTTCTTCGAGACCGACCAGGTCGAGGCGCGCTTCCGCCCGCACCACTTCCCCTTTACCGAGCCCTCCGCCGAGATGGACGTGCGCTACGAGCGCGTGGGCGATGCGGTCAAGGTGGGCTCGGGCGACAAGTGGATGGAAATCCTGGGCTGCGGCATGGTCCATCCCAACGTCATCAGGGCCTGCGGCCTCGATCCCGATGAATACCAGGGCTTCGCCTTCGGCATGGGCGTGGATCGCCTGGCCATGCTGAAATACGGCATGCCGGACCTGCGTCCCTTCTTCGAGCCCGACGCGCGCTGGCTCGCCCATTACGGTTTCAGCCCGCTGCTGCAGGCCAATCTCGCGACCGGACTGAGCTAGGACACACCCATGAAATTCACCCTCTCCTGGCTGAAAGAGCATCTCGACACCGATCTCTCGCTTGCAGCGCTCGCCGACGCCATGACCATGGCGGGGCTGGAGATCGAGGAGATCGAGAACCCGGCCGAAAAGCTGGAAGATTTCTCCGTCGCGTACGTGAAAGACTGCAAGCCGCACCCGGACGCCGACCGGCTGCGCGTGTGCACGGTGCAGACCAAGGACGGGGAGAAGACCATCGTGTGCGGCGCCCCCAATGCGCGCGCAGGGATGTGGGCGATCTACGCCCCGCTCGGCACCTACATTCCCGGTCTCGACTTCTCCCTCGACAAGACGCCGAGGAAGATCCGCGGCATCGAGAGCCACGGCATGCTGTGCTCGACCAAGGAGATCGGCGCGGGCGAGGACCATGAGGGCATCGCCGACCTGAAGGGCGAATACCAGGTCGGCACCCCGGCCGCCGAGGCGCTGGGCATGGGCGATCCGGTGATCGATTTCGAGGTCACCCCGAACCGGGCCGACTGGCTCGGCGTGCAGGGCATCGCGCGCGATCTCGCCGCGGCCGGCCTCGGCACGCTGGAGACCGGCATGGTCAGCCCGGTCAAGGGCACGCACGAATGCCCGATCCGTATCGAGACCGAATGGCCGGAGGCCTGCCCGGTCTTCGCCGGGCGCGTCATCAGGGGCGTGAAGAACGGGCCGTCCCCGGACTGGCTGCAACAGCGCCTGAAGGCGATCGGACTTCGCCCGATCAACGCGCTCGTCGACATCACGAACTACATCTCCTACGACCGCGCGCGTCCGTTGCATGTCTATGACGTGGCGAAGATCGGCAAGACGATCCGTGCACGGAAGGGCCGCGGCGAGGCGGACCGGTTCGAGGCACTCGACGGGCGCGAGTACGTCCCGGCCGGGCATCACTGCGTGATCGCCGACGAGGAGCGCTGCCTCGGGCTCGGCGGGGTCATGGGCGGCGAGTATTCGGGGTGTACGGACGAAACCACCGACGTGTTCGTGGAGAGCGCCTGGTTCGACCCGGCCATCACCCGCATCACGGGGCGCGAGACCGGCATCGACTCCGATGCGAAATACCGCTTCGAGCGCGGCGTCGATCCGGGCTTCGTCGTCGACGGGCTGGAGCTGGCCACCCGCATGATCATGACGATCTGCGGCGGCGAGCCCTCCGACGTGTTCAAGGCCGGCGAGATTCCGGCGGGTCCCGACCCGATCGATTTCGATCCGTCCCGCGTGAAGCGCCTGCTCGGCATCGAGCTCGAGCACGAGCGCATCGTCGACATTCTCGACCGGCTCGGCTTCGAGGTGGATGCGAAGTCCACGCCTTGGCGCGTGCAGCCGCCGAGCTGGCGGCGCGATTGCACGCAGGGCGCCGACCTCATCGAGGAGATCGCGCGCATCGAGGGTTACGACACCCTGCCCACGACGCCCTTCCGCCGCCCGGAAGGCGAGCGCTTCGAGGCGCCGGCGACCGAGCGCCAGATCCGCGTGCGCCATGCCCGCCGGGCAGTCGCGCTGCGCGGCTATCAGGAAGCCATCACCTGGTCCTTCTGCCATCACGACGAGGCCGGCCTGTTCGGCGGCGCGGGCGAGGGGCTGCAGCTTGCGAACCCGATCAGCTCCGAGCTCGACGTGATGCGCCCGAGCGCGCTCGTCCACCTGCTGACGAGCGTCCAGAAGAGCGCCGACAAGGGGCTGGAGGACGCGCGCTATTTCGAGGCCGGGCCGATCTATCTCGACGACAGCCCGACGGGCCAGAAGACGGTGGTGGCCGGCGTGCGCCGCGTGATCGCGCCGCGCGACTGGCGGGGCGGTACGGCGCCGGACGCGTTGGACGTCAAGGCCGACGCCATCGCGGCGCTCGAGGCCGCCGGCGCACCGGTCGACAATCTGCAGGCCGCGCCCGGGGCACGCGACTGGTGGCATCCCGGCCGCTCCGGCGTGCTGCGCCTGGGCCCGAAAATGGTGCTCGCCGAGTTCGGCGAGATCCATCCCGGGGTTCTGAAGGCCCTCGACATCGAGGGCCGCGTGCTGGCCTTCGAGGTCTTCCTCGACGCTATCCCCTCGGCCAAGAAGAAGGCGCTGAAGACCCGCCCCGAGTTCAAGGCGCCCGACCTCATGCCGCTGCGTCGCGATTTCGCCTTCCTGCTGTCCACGGACACGCCTGCCGACGAGCTGCTGCGTGCGGTGAAGGGCGCGGACAAGGCGCTGATCTCCGAGGTCAGGCTGTTCGACCGCTATGAGGGTCCGGGCGTGGGCGAGGGTCAGGTCTCGCTCGCCGTAGAGGTCGTTCTTCAGCCTACGGATAAAACCCTCACCGACAAGGAGATCGAGGCGGTGTCGGACAAGGTCGTCAAGGCGGCCGAGAAGGCGGGAGCGAAGCTGCGGGGGTGATCACGGGCCGGCGCGATCCCTACCGCCTCGCCGGTGCGGACGACGCGGCCCAGCGCGCCTTCCTGTTCGCGGCGGTCGAGGCGGACGCGAAGGCCGTAGCCGTGCTGGAGGCGGCCCGCGCGCTCGCGCTGCCCGATGCCTGGCTGGTGGCCGGCGCGATCTACCAGAATGTCTGGAACGCCCTGACCGGGCGCCCGCCGGGCCACGGAATCAAGGACTACGACATCGCCTATTTCGACGCGGCCGACCTGAGCTACGAGGCCGAGGACGCGGTGATCGCGCGCTGCGCCCCGGCCTTCGCCGGGCTCGGCGCGGAGGTCGAGGTGAAGAACCAGGCGCGTGTGCATCTCTGGTACGAGGCGCGTTTCGGCGCGCCCTACGCCCCGCTGTCGAACGCCACCGAGAGCCTTCAGCGCTATGCTGCCGATGCCCACAGGGTGGCAGTACGGCTCGGCGAGGCAGGCGGGCTCGACCTCGCCGCGCCGCGCGGGCTCGACGCGATCTTCCGCATGGAGATCAGGCCCGCGCGTCCCGAAGCGGATACGCGGGAGTTTCGTGACAAGGCCCGGCGGCAGGCGGCGATCTGGCCGGAGCTGCACCTCAGTGCGTATTGCGCCTGAGGGCTATCTCGCGCAGCTTGCGGCGGTATTCCCCGATCTGGTGGTATTTGAAGAGCGTCGTGGTCATGCGCAGCATGATCATCACGCGCTCGATCACGGTCACTTCGGGCACGAAGCGCGCTTCGTCCTTGTGCAGGGTCTGCCCGTAGCCGAAATGGCGATAGCCGGCGAATTTCCGGATGACGAAGCGGCGCGCCCTGTCGCCCCACGGATAGGGCAGCAGGCCCAGCAACCAGGCGGCCGGCAGGACGACCAGGACCGTCGGCGGGACGAACGCCACCGGATCGGGTCCGTTCACGATCCGGTAGATCGGCGTCTTGAAGCGCTCCGCGAAATCGCCATTGCCCACGCGCGGGCTGCCGAACGTGTAGCATGCGGCGTTGCGCGGCGCCTCGTTGCGCCAGGTCGCCACCACCGCGACCGCTCCGCCGAGAGAATGGCCGGTGATGTAGAGCGGCAGGTGCTCGACCTGCTTGAGCGTCGGCTCGATCCGGGCCTCGATGCGCAGATAGGCCCTCCAGAATCCCTCATGCAATCGCGGCTTGCCGTGCTCGAGCCCCTTCTGCTCGGCGCGCAGATGCCTGGCCTCCCGTTTCAGGGCCTCCGGCTCGCTGAGCCCGCCATCGAGATTGGTGCGCCAGTCCCGCATCGAGGTGGTGCCGCGGAAGACCATGACCGCGAGGCCGGTCTGGCTCGGCGTCGCCTCGCGCTTGACGATGAAGCCCTCGGTGTCCTCGATCGCGAAATCGTCGAGGAGTTCGAAGCCCGCCGCAGCGAGAACGCGCGCGAGGATCTCGCGATCGGGGAGCGCATTGCCCTGGATATCCTTCGAGAGCTGTTCCAGCCGCGCCTCTATCCTCGCGGTGTCGCCACCGGCCTCGGCAATCTCCCGTGCCGCTTCGGCGAGGAGGGTGCGATCGGTCCTTTCGAACTCGATATAGGCGAGCTGGCACAGCGCGCTCATCAGCCAGGCCGTGCGGTCGGAGTAGGCGGCGCGCTTGACCGGGACCGGGTCCAGGCTCCGCAGCTGCACGAGATCCTCTTCGATGGAGCGTGCGTTGATCGTCATGGTCTCGCCCTCCCCGGCAAGATCGATCCAGCACGAAGATGACAGGTTTCTAGTCAAGCGTGTAGCGAATTATTTGCCCTGACCCGCCCCCGGGTCTAGGTCTTCGGCCATGAGCCAGAGCGACCACGCTGCCGACCGCGCCGCCGCGCCGGTCTACGACTTCCTCTACGGCGACGAGGATGTGCGGGTCTGCAAGGACATTCCCGAGAGCGAATGCGAGCACCAGCCGCGCAATTTCGTGATGAGCGCGCTCGCCTTGTCGCTGACGAAGTCCGGCGACCGGCTGATGGACCCGAAGATCACGCTCGCCTGGATGTTCTCCGTGCTCGGCGTGCCGGCCGGGTTCGTCGGCCTGCTCGCGCCGATCCGGGAATCGCTCGCCCTCCTGCCCCAGCTCTTCATCGCGCGCTGGATCCGCGAACGCCCGGTGAGGAAGCTGTTCTGGTCGGCCGGCTCGCTCGGCCAGGCGCTCGCGCTCGCCGGCATGGCGACGAGCGCGGTGACGCTCCAGGGCGCCACCGCCGGGATCGCGATCCTCGCGCTCCTGGCCGCCTTCGCGCTGTCACGATCGGTCTGCTCGGTCGCCCACAAGGACGTGGTCGGCAAGACCGTGTCGAAGACGCGGCGCGGCGCGGTTTCGGGCTATGCCTCCAGCGTCTCCGGGCTTGCGGCGGGCGGGATCGGGATCGTGCTGGTGGTCATGGGCGAGGCCCAGCCCGGAGGCGCGTTCTTTGCGGCGATGCTCGGGCTCGCCGCCCTGCTGTGGGTGCTGGCGGCCGGCGCCTATGCGGTCATCTCCGAGAGCCCCGGCTCCACCGAGGGCGGACGCAATGCGTTTGCCGAGGCGATCGCGCAGATCTCCATCCTGAAGGCCGATGCGCCGTTCCGCCGCTTCGT
This sequence comes from Marinicauda algicola, assembly GCF_017161425.1. Classification (GTDB taxonomy): domain Bacteria; phylum Pseudomonadota; class Alphaproteobacteria; order Caulobacterales; family Maricaulaceae; genus Marinicauda; species Marinicauda algicola. The sequence continues at coordinate 2,611,423 of NZ_CP071057.1, forward strand.
CGTCGCGCGAGCGGGCTTTCTCGCGACGGCGCTCGCGACGCCCTTCTACGTCGCCATCGCGCAGGCGCGCACCGGCGCCGACCTTGCCGGCCTCGGGGGCTTCCTGTTCGCCAGCGCCGCTGCGAGCGCGCTCGGCGGGGCGGTCTGGGGCCGGCTCGCGGACTGGTCGAGCAAGACGGTGATGATCGCCGCCGGGCTCGTCGCCGCGCTGGCCGCCGCGATCATTCTCGTTCCGCTCCAGTCCGGGCTCGCCCTCGCCGACCGGCCCGAACTCTACATCGCGGCGGTCTTCGTGCTCTCCCTGGCCCATCAGGGCGTGAGGAAGGGCCGCTCGACCTATGTCGTCGACCTCGGCACCGAGGAGACGCGCGCGGCCTACACCGCCGTCTCCAACACCACGATCGGGGTGTCCCTGCTGGCCGCCGGAGCGGCGACGGGCCTCATCTACCAGGTCTTCGGCGAGGCGATCGTCTGGGTGCTGGGCCTGAGCGCCCTGCTCGCCTCGGCGCTGTCGCTTCGGCTGAAGGAGGTGTCGGGCTAGATATCCCGGCTTCTCGCACTTTCGAACCGCGAGACCGGCGCCCGGTTTCGCTCACAGGGCCCTAGATCCCGCCGCCGACCCGGTTCTTCCAGTAACCGACCTCGCCGGCATACTTGCCGACGATCTCGCCCATCATCGCGTTGAGCTTCAGCGTGTGGAAGCTGATCCACTCGCCCTGGTCGATCTCGTCCAGGCAGTCCATCGCATTGGCGAGGAAGAGCGCATAGACCGCGGCGACCAGCACGAACAGCACCGCGAAGACCCAGCCAAGCTCGGCGATCCGCTCGAACGGGCTCGCCACGCCGAGCGAGGAGAGCACGCCGAGCGCGGCCGCGATCACGATGATGAAGATCGCCGGAACGAAGAACAGGTAGTAGCTGGAATTGCGCGTGATCTGGAAGGCGATGTTGCGCACGAATGTCTCCACGAAGAAGACCCGGAAGGCCAGCCAGGTGATCACCAGATGCCAGTGCTCGGCCTGGCTCGCCAGGGCCCGGGTGTCGCGCTCCTCGCCCACCGTGACCGATTTCGCCTTGCCGATGGCGGTGCGGTAATGATCGTTGATCCGGGCGAGATAGCGGGTGAGGTAGTTCGCCATCTCGCGCGTGTTGTTGCGCTGGAAGGGGGCGTACTCGGTAAAGTAGAGCGCCCACATCAGCACGGCTCCGCCGAGCGTCGTCGCCACGCCGAACAGCAGCGAGTTGAACTTCTGCGCCGGGATCGGAAAGCCGTCCTCGATCGCGAAGACCGACGCGAAATCCAGCACCGTGCCGTCATTGTAGAGCAGGTTGACCAGGAGCACCGCCGACAGGATCGCCGAGAACCAGACGGTGAGCTTCCTGACATTGGAGTTGATCATCTTGCGCGATTCGTTGAGCAGGAAGTAGAGCCCGCGATCGCTGTCGTGGAACATCCTCACCACGACCGCGCCCTCCACGTCCTCGAACAGGGAACGCGGATCGGCCTCGATCGGCACGCGCCCGCCGAGGAAGTCCTGGGCGCGCGCGTAATACTCCTCGGCGAGTTCGTCGGTCATCTCCTCGGGCATGCGCATGAAGCCGACGCGCACCCCCATCCAGCGGAACAGCAGTCCCTTGGGGGAGATGAAGCCCTTCTCGTGCGCGAAATCGCCGCCCAGCGCCTCCTCGGTATCGGTCCTGCCGCGGAAGATGCGCGCGGTGGCGGCGAAGGCGTGCGGGGAGATCTGCGCGCCCGCCTCGCCCCGCCCGCCGAGCCCGAGCAGGCGGCGGGCGAGCTTGAACGGAACGGCGAGCGGGCGCAGCACCGCGCCGATCAGCTGGAAGGGCAGCTTGCGCGAGAGGATGAGCACGCCGGCCAGGAGCACGGCGATCACCGCGCCGGCAATCGTGATGGCCTCGTTCATGGCATCCCCTCCCTCGCGCGCCCCTCGGGGCGAGCATAGCGCCCCGAAAAGCATTCCGTCACGCGATTCCGGCAAAACCGTGCCGGGCGGGGCGGTTCTCTAGAAGGGCAGCCAGTTGCGCTCGCGCGAATAGGCGAGGTAGCCGACATTGGCCCCGGCCCTCAGCCCCACGCCGGAGCGGATCGGGGCGAGCGTGATGTCGTCGGCGCGCTGGTAGTTCACGCCCATGCCGGCGACGAAATAGGCCGAGCCGTCCACGCCCGGAAAGCGCTGATAGAGCCGGTCCACATCGTTCAGGTTATAGACCAGGGTGAACACGCGGCTGGCATTGCCGCCGGCGTCGAAACCGATCGAGGGGCCGGTCCAGTAGACCTTCTGGCTGCCCGGCTGGCCCTTCAGGGTGAGATAGCCCTCGCCATAGCGCAGCCCGACCCCGGCCGCGCCGGAGACCTCCTCCCCGGCGATATAGCCCACGGGCCGGCCGAGATCGGAGAACACGCGCTCCAGAGCGCTCGCCGCGGCCTCGGCGGTCACGCCGAAGAAATCGGAGGTGGCTTCCACGATCTCGTCGCGCGAATAGGTGTCGATCTCCGACTGATACGGACTCGGCTGGCCGTAATCGGGCTCGCGCGCGCCCTGCGAGGCGCAGGCGCCCAGTACGAGCGGGGCAGCCAGCGCCAGGCCGAGACAGAGTTTGGCAAACGGCATCGTCATCTCGCACTCCTTCATCGAAAGCCCCGGCGCGGGAGCTTCGCCGGCCATTGCGGCAGGGATGGGGCGAGCCGGTTAAGGAGGGGTTAGGCGCATGCACCCCCGAAGCGGGAGCGCGCTCAGACTGCACTCATCGTGTTGAAGCTGGTGAACAGGAGGGCGAGTTCGGCGCCGGCGGTCACCGGCAGCAGGCTCGCGACGCGCTCGGGCGGGACGCGCAGCGCGTCCGCGGCGCCTTCCTGGTCGGGGAGGACGGCATAGGCCATGGACCAGCCGGGAAACGCGCGCGTCTCCACATTCTCCTCCAGCACCGCGACGGGCCCGGTATGGCGCGGATCGCGCGCGATGCTGTCATAGACTGCCGAGACCGCGTCGCCCGGACCTTCCAGCGCCTGCATGAAATTGACGCCGTTATAGACCAGCAGGCCGGTGATCGAGAGCGCGCCGTTGCGCGCCCGGGCGGCGGCCAGCATCTCCTCCAGCTCGACCGGATCGAGGCCCGGCCGGGCGGTGCTGACATAGACGAGACGGGCGAGCGCCATGATCGAGGCCTTTGCAACGCCGGGGCCGCATGCGTTCGGCGAAGGCGTTAACTCAATCAGGAATCCGGCTGCATGGGAAGGGGTTGCTCCAAGGCGACCCCGCCAACCGCCCGCCGTGCTTGGCGAGGCGCCCGCTGATCGCTATATGGCGCGGCCATGAGCATCGATCCCAAACGCATCCGCAATTTTTCCATCGTCGCGCACATCGACCACGGCAAGTCGACGCTGGCCGACCGGCTGATCCAGGTCACCGGCGGGCTGAGCGAGCGCGAGATGAAGGAGCAGGTGCTCGACAACATGGAGCTCGAGCGCGAGCGCGGCATCACCATCAAGGCGCAGACCGTGCGCCTGAACTACACCGCGAAGGACGGGCAGGACTATGTCCTGAACCTCATCGACACGCCCGGCCATGTCGACTTCGCCTACGAGGTCTCGCGCTCGCTCTATGCCTGCGAGGGGGCGCTGCTGGTGGTCGACGCGGCGCAGGGCGTGGAAGCCCAGACGCTGGCCAATGTCTACCAGGCGATCGATGTCGATCTCGAGATCGTGCCCGTGCTCAACAAGATCGACCTTCCCGCCGCCGAGCCGGAGCGCGTCAAGCAGCAGATCGAGGACGTGATCGGCATCGAGGCGCACGACGCGATCGAGATTTCCGCGAAGACCGGTCTCAATATCGAGGGCGTGCTCGAAGCCATCGTCACCCGCCTGCCGCCGCCGAAATCGGGTGATCCCGAGGCGCCGCTCAAGGCCCTGCTCGTCGACTCCTGGTACGATCCCTATCTCGGCGTGATCTGCCTCGTGCGCATCATCGAGGGGACCCTGAAGAAGGGCATGCGCGTGCGCCTGATGGGCACCGGGGCGAGCTACAATGTGGACGGGGTCGGCGTGTTCACGCCGGCCAAGACCGAGGTCGGCTCGCTCGGGCCCGGCGAGATCGGCTTCCTCAACGCCTCGATCAAGCAGGTGCGCGATGCGCGTGTCGGCGACACGATAACCGAGGAGAAGCGCCCGACCGACTCCATGCTGCCCGGCTTCAAGCCGGCCGTGCCGGTGGTGTTCTGCGGCCTGTTCCCGGTGGATGCCGCCGATTTCGAGGATCTGCGCGACGCGGTGGAGCGCCTGGCGCTCAACGACGCCTCGTTCAGCTTCGAGATGGAAACGAGCGCGGCGCTCGGCTTCGGCTTCCGCTGCGGCTTCCTCGGGCTGCTCCATCTCGAGGTGATCCGCGAGCGGCTCGAACGCGAATACGATGTCGACCTGATCACCACCGCCCCGTCGGTCATCTACAAGATGACGATGACGGACGGGTCGCAGATCGATCTGCACAACCCCGCCGACATGCCCGATCCGGTCCGCATCGAATCCATCGCCGAGCCCTGGATCAAGGCCACGATCCTGGTGCCCGACGAATATCTCGGCGGCGTGCTTAAGCTATGCGAGGACCGGCGCGGCAACCAGGTCGAGCTGACCTATGCCGGCAGCCGCGCCATGCTGGTCTACGAGCTGCCGCTGAACGAGGTCGTGTTCGACTTCTACGACCGGCTCAAGAGCGTGACCAAGGGCTATGCCAGCTTCGACTACCAGTTCCTGGAATACCGCGAGGGCGATCTCGTCAAGATGAGCATCCTCGTCAACGAGGAGCCGGTCGACGCGCTGTCCATGATCGTCCACCGCTCCCGCGCGGAGATGCGCGGGCGGGGCATGTGCGAGCGGCTGAAGGACCTCATCCCGCGCCACATGTTCAAGATCCCGATCCAGGCTGCAATCGGCGGGCGCGTGATCGCCCGCGAGACCCTGTCGGCACTGCGAAAGGACGTGACCGCCAAATGCTATGGCGGCGACGCGACGCGCAAGCGCAAGCTCCTGGAGAAGCAGAAGGCCGGCAAGAAGAAGATGCGCCAGTTCGGCAAGGTGGAAATCCCGCAGGAAGCCTTCATCGCCGCGCTGAAGATGGATCAGGATTAGGGTTTTAGCGGCGACCGAAGCCGGCCTGAACGATGCAAGTATTTGGGAATCGGATCGAGGTCGTACTTCGAGGCGAACCACTCGACGAATTCGTTCGGATTGGACCACTCCGTACAATACGCACGGAGCTCCTCCGCGCTGAGCCCGGCATCGTCGAAGTCTATGCCATAGCCTCGTAGAAGCGTCTGATCTGCTCGGTTTAACCAATCTTCGGAAGAAGTTTGCTCCTGACTGTCCATAGCGTTACCCCTTGAAGCAATTCTCGCGGTGCCACTCTAGGAAAGCCGGGTTGGGCTGAGCTCGTGCGTCGGCGGGCACGTGGATATACCCGCTCCGGTCGAAGAGTCGATCGACACCGTCCGGCAGTAGCGCGTCAGCACGAAGCAGGCGGAAATCGTTGTCGACGCTGATCAATCCGCGATCAAACATCCAATGCACTGTCCGCGAGAGCGCGAGACCATTACGGACGGTGTCCGGTCCATTCCTCGCTACAGGTTGGATGTGAGCGGCTTCCATCTCTGCTCGTCCGCCGCCGTTTATGATCTTTAGCCCAGTGATCGCGCACCGGGAGTCATACGCATCGCGGACCAGCTTGGCGAAAACGCGGTCGCGAAACGGCCGGCTCAAAATCTGCTTGACGATCGGCCGCTCAAACTCCGCCTGCTCTTCTCGCACTCCCCAAGGATCCTCCAGCGCCTCACCGAGCGAGGTATCTGTCAGGGCGGGATTGTATCCGGCGGCCCATATCAGCGAGAATTCCTCCTCCGGAATTCGTCGGACCGAGACGCCCATGGCGCCCTTGCTCACCTGACCATCGGCCCGCTCAAGCTTGCTTTCCCAGAAGCTTCCGTCGGCCCGGCGGAAGTCCACGGCCTTCGGAAAAGGCAGAAAGTGTTCAAGGTCCGCGAAATAGAGGTTGGGGTCCCGGGGGTCGGGACGAACGGATTTGATCTCCGCACATGCCCAATAAGCCTGCCGACCGGAGGACACGCCGCCTTCGCCCCGCCGGGGCTCGTAAAAGAGGCAAGCATCGCCGACAGCCTCTTCCGCCGCGCGAAGATATTGCTTCGGGAAATGATAGACCTTCCCCGTAACGTCATCGTAGCCGCTGTCGGCTTTTTGCGAGAGGACGACCTTCGTCACGCTTGCCCCCGCCATTCATGATTGAGCGGCTAGTGTTCCCTGGAACTTAGCGAAGATCCAGCTTGAAAGCTGATCGCTAAGGACTCCATCGTTTCCCCACCCACGAAACCGCGCTAAACCCTTCCCATGACATCACAGCTTTCCTCCGACCGCCTGACCGCTTTCGCGTCCGATCCGCGGCTTTATCCCTATTCGCTCGACCTCGCCTCGCGGCGGGTGCTGCTGCTCGATCTGCCGCTGGAGGCGATGGATGAGGCGAGCTTTCTCGACGAGCGGGTGCTGCAATCGCGCCCGAGCGGGGGCTGGACGGGGGAGGACGGCTTCCTCGCGCTGGCGATGCAGGCGCGCGAACCCGGCGAGGCGCTCGGCTTCATCTTCCACATGGGCCATTGCGGCTCGACGCTGCTCGCCCGCCTGCTCGGCCATCGTGGCGACGGCTTCGCGCTGAAGGAGCCGCTGCCGCTGCGAGAGCTTGCCGAGGCCGCGCTCGATCTCGACACCGCGTGGGACGGGATCGGCTCCGAGCGCTTCGGCGCGATCGTCCAGGCCCTGCTCAGGAGCTGGGCGCGCCGGCCGGACGGGGTGGAACGGGTGATCGTGAAGGCGACGAGCCTGACGAGCGGGCTCGCGCCCGATCTCCTGTCCGCCGCGCCGCAGAGCCGCGCCCTGGTGTTGCGCCTGCGGCTCGAGCCCTATCTGGCGACGCTGCTCGCGCCGCAGCCGCTGTCCGGCGATCTCACCGCCGGCGCGCGCGTGCGCTTCCGGCGGCTCGCGAGTGCGGCCGGCGATCCGGGTTGGCGCCTGCACGCGCTCTCGCCGGGAGAACTCGCAGCGGCGACCTGGATCGCGGAGGCGGCGAGCCTTGCGGCCTTGATCGGGACAGAACCCGATCGCACGCTGGCGCTCGACTTCGAGGAATTCCTCGCCGAGCCGGCAGCGCGCCTGCTCGATGCGGCGCGCCATGTCGGGCTCGGCTGGGACGAAGCGGCGGCCGAAGCGGCGGTGGAATCCAGTATCATGCACCGCTACGCCAAGGCCCCCGAGCACGGCTTCGGTCCGCAGGAGCGCGCGCGCGTCCTCGCCGACAGCCGGGCGCGCAATGCCGAGGAGATCGCGAAGGGCCAGGCTTTCGCCGGGGCGGCGCTCGATCGCCTGCCGAGACTGTCGGGCCTGCGGGACTGGCTCTAGCGGTCGAGCCAGCGGCGCTTGAGGTTCTGCAGCACGAACTCGAGACGCTGCCGGTTCTCCCAGCTGACATTCTCCGCCTCGAAAGCGTAGAATTCCCCGAGCTCGAACAGGATCTCGCGCTCGACCCCGTCGCGCACCCGGCTCTGGATGAAGGTGATCGCCACGAGGCGCTCGCCTTTCGTCACTTCGCGCACGCGGTGGAAGGTGGTGGAGGGATAGACCACCGCCTCGCCGGGCCGGCCCTTGATCGCCAGATGATGGCCCTGCAGGCGGATGTCGAGCTCCCCGCCCTCGTAGGCTTCGGGATCGTTGAGGAAGACGGTGCAGGACAGGTCTGTCCGGATGCGCTGGCGCCCGACCTGGATCTCGGCGGCGTCGATGTGCTCGCCATAGGTCATGCCGGGGGCGTATTTCGTCAGGAGCGGCGGGGCGACGAGTTCCGCGAAACAGAAATTGGTGAACTCCGGCGAACGCCCGAAGGCCTGCATGATGAGGCGGGAGGCCTCCTGCGCGCCGGGTTCGGCCGTGTCGGCCTGGGTGTTGTTCTTCACCGTGGAGGCCGGATTGGTCGCGCGCCCGTCGACGAAGCGCGTGTTCGCCGCGATCTCGCGCAGGCGCTTCACCTCGCCCGGCTCCAGAAGGTTCTCGATCCTCAGGAACATCACCTGTCTCCCCGCACGTCCGGCGGGCAGACTAGGGCCGGGCGGGCGAAAGGAAAACCGGCAAGGCGCAGGACCTAGCGATGTTCGCCGGGCTCGCTTTGGCCCGGCGGGCCGTCCATGCCCGGCATGCGGTCGGAGACCTGGAACTCGACCGGCGCGGTGAAGCCGCTCTCGAAATAGAGATTGACCGTGACGGTGCCCGACAGACGTGCTTCCTCGGACAGGCCGAAGATCATCAGGTGGTCGCCGCCGGGCCGGAGCGCGACGGGCTCCGCGCTTGTCTCGATGCGGTCGATCCGGCGCATGCGCATGACGTTGCCGTCCATGCTCATGGTGTGGAGCTCGACGCCGTCGGCTGCGACGGTGTCGGCGCGCACCAGCGCGTCCGCTTCCCGGGTCTCGATGGTGACGTAACCGGCCGCGATGTCGCGCCCCGCGGGCGGTGTCCGGATCCAGGCATCGGTGAAGCTGCCGGCCTGGCCGTCCGCCTCGACGCGCTGCACGCCGGGCGAGGCCATCTCCGGCGCGGCCTCGTCGATGCGGGTTTCTTCCGGTCCGGGCTGCTGGCGCGCGCCGGCATCGGGCGAGCAGGCGGCCAGGGCGGCGGCGGTCGCGGTCAGCAGAAGAAGGCGCATGGCAGGGCTCCGGCGTGTGGCGTCACGAGGTATGTATCCCTCCCCAACACGTCGGGAGAGGCGTCAGTTCAGCGCAGCCGGCGGGTGCCGGCGGATCAAGCCTTCCAGTATCCCACCAGATCGCGCGCCTCGGCGATGACCGGGGCGGCGGCGGCATTGGCCTTCTCCGCGCCCGCCTTCAGGATCCGGTCGAGTTCGGCCGGATCGGATTTGAGCCGGGCATATTCCTCGCTGATCGGGGCGAGGAATTCGACCGCCACATCGGCGAGCTTCGGTTTGAACACCCCGAAGCCCTGCCCGCCGTATTCGTGAAGGATGTCCTCCATCGACCGGCCCGTGAGCGCGGCGTAGATGCCGACGAGGTTCCTCGCCTCGGGCCGGGCGTCGAGTTCGGCGAGGGCTTCCGGCAGCGGCTCGGGATCGGTCTTGGCCTTCCTGATCTTGCGCGCGATCGTGTCGGCGTCGTCGTCGAGATTGATGCGGCTGTTGTCGCTCGGGTCGGACTTGCTCATCTTCGCCGTGCCGTCCTTCAGGCTCATGATGCGCGCCCCGGCGGCCTGGATATGGGGCTCCGGCAGAGGGAAGACGGCCTCGCCGCGGCCGAAATCGCGGTTGAAGCGCGCCGCGATGTCGCGCGAGAGTTCGAGGTGCTGCTTCTGGTCCTCTCCCACGGGCACGTGAGTGGCCTTGTAGACGAGGATGTCGGCGGCCTGCAGCACGGGATAGGTGAACAGGCCGACGCTGGCGCGCTCGGCGTCCTTACCCGCCTTGTCCTTGAACTGCGTCATCCGTTCGAGCCAGCCCAGGCGCGCCACGCACTGGAAGATCCAGGCGAGCTCGGCATGGGCGGGCACGGCCGACTGGGCGAACACGGCCGAGCGGTCCGGATCGACGCCGGCGGCGAGATAGGCCGCCGCCACCCGGCGAACATTGTCCGGCAGGGCCGCCGGATCGTGGGCCACCGTCATCGCGTGCATGTCCACGATGCAGTAGAAGCACTCCTCGAAGCGGTCCTGCAGCGCCACCCAGTTCTTCAACGCTCCAAGATAGTTGCCGAGATGCAGCCCGCCCGTGGGCTGCATGCCGGACAGGACCCGGGCCGGGCCGGAATAGGTCTGGGGCGCGTCGCTCATCTTGGTTCTTCCTCAAGGCGTGAGAGCGCCTGATAGACGCAGCGGGCGCGGCGCTCAAGCCTCGCTGTCGGAGGCCGGCAGGGCCGCTCCGGCAGGGCGCTGCAGCGCGCTGCGCAGCTCGGACGGGCGCAGCGCCCCGAACGCCATCGCCGAGCCGGCGTAGACCGCTGCGCCGAAGGCGACGACCAGCAGCATGAAGGCGGGCATGACGAGCATCGCCGGAACCGCGGGCTCGAGCAGGGTGCGGGCAGGCGCCTCGCCCCAGCGCGAGGCCGCGAAGACCGCGAGCGCCATGGCGACGCAGGCGCCGAGGATGCGCGGCAGGCGTTCGCGCAGCCGGGCATCGGCCACGAACTGGCCGCGGCGCACCAGCGTGGCGGCGAGCAGCAGGGCGTTGAGCCAGCCGGCGAGCGTGGTGGCGAGCGCAAGGCCGGCGAACTTCATCGGCCCGAAGAACAGCGCGACGCCGAGCGCGAGGTTGAGCGCCATGGAGGCGGCCGCGAACTTCATCGGCGTCACCGTGTCCTCGCGCGCGAAGAAGCCCGGCGAGAACACCTTGATCAGGACGAAGGCCGGAAGGCCCGCCGCATAGAGCATCAGCGCCAGCGAGGTCGCCGCGGTGTCGGAGGCCGAGAACGCGCCCCGCTCGAACAGGCCCCCCACGATCGTGCCGGGAATGACGAGCAGCGCGGCGGCTGCCGGAAGGGTCAGCGCCATGGAGATCTCTATCGCCCGGTTCTGGCCGGCCATGGCGTCGGCCTCGGCGCCGGCGCGCAGGCGCTTGGAGAGCGCCGGCAGCAGGGCGACGCCCATGGCGATGCCGATCACGCCGAGGGGAAGCTGGTAGAGCCGCTCGGCATAGTAGATCCAGGAGCGCGCGCCCTCCTGCAGCGTGGAGATCGAGCCTGAGACGAGCTGGTTGATGTGGGTCACGCCGGCTGCCAGCGCGCCCGGTATGCCGAGCGCGACGAGCCGCCTCACGCCCGGCGTCAGGCGGGGGCGGCGAAGCCCGATCCTCACCCCGGCCCGACGCACCGCGTCCCACAGCCAGGCGACCTGCAGGACGCCGGATACCGTCACGCCGGCGCTCAGCGCGAGCGCGAGATCGCGCCGGTCGCCGGGCGCGAGGACGAGCAGGGAGATCAGGACGATGTTGAGCAGGATGGGCGCGGCGGCGGCCACCGCGAAGCGCTCGTGGGAGTTGAGCACGCCCGACAGCATCGCCGCGACCGACATGCACAACAGGTAGGGCATGGTGATCTGGGTCATGACCACCGCGAAGGCGAAGAGGTCGGGATCGCCGACGAAGCCCGGCCCGAGCAGGAACATCAGCCAGGGCATGGCGATCTGGGAGATCACCACCAGACCGAGCACGAGGGTGGTCAGCACCGAGAGGATCTCGCTTGCGAAGCGGGAGGCCGCTTCCTCGCCCTCGCCCTCCAGCCGGCGGGCATAGAGCGGGATGAAGGCGGAGTTGAATGCGCCTTCCGCGAAGATGCGCCGGAAGAGATTGGGAAACTGCAGCGCGGTCAGGAAGGCGTCGGTGACCGGGCCGGCGCCGAGCCGGGCGGCGAACAGCATGTCGCGCGCCACCCCGAAGAAGCGGCTGAGAAGCGTGAAGCCGCCGACGACCGCGGAGGAGCGCAGCAATCGCATCTTCTAGCGCCCCGCGCTCGCCTGGGCGCGCGAAAGCCCGGCCTCGGCGTGCCGGCCCGCCAGCGCGTCCTCGGACTCGGCGAGGATCGCCATCAGCCGCTCGCGGATCGCCTCGAGCTTTCCGGTCTCGATGAGCTTCTTTCCCTTCTCGGTGACGTAGAAACTGTCCACTGCCCGCTCGCCATAGCCGTCGATCCGCGCCGCCTGCAGCGACAGGCCGAGATCGGCGAGCGCGCGGGCGAGATCGTGCAGGAGGCCCGGCCGGTCGCGCCCCGAGGCCTCGATGACGAGCGCGTTGTCGGCCGCGCCGGTGTCCAGATGGACGTAAGGGGTGACCGCGAAGGCCGCCTCGCGCCGGCGTATGGTACGCTCGGGAATGGTATCGGTCGCGTCGAGCCCGTGGCGGGCCGCCCGCTCCACGGCGTGGCGCAGACGGTCGAGCGCGGCGCGGTTCGACCAGCCGAAGGGCTTGCCGCCGGGCTCCTGCACGTAGAACACGTCGAAGGCGGTGCCGCCGAACGTGGTCGTGACCTGCGCGCCGACCACGTTCGCCCCGGACAGGGCCAGAGCGCCGACGATGTCGGCGAACAGCCCGTCCCGGTCCGGGGCGAGCACGAGCACCTCGGCGGCCGAGCGGCGCTTGTCGATCCTGACCCCGCAGGACACCTCCTCGCCGCGCGCCTCGGCGGCACGCACGAAGGCGGCATGGCGCAGCCGGTCGCTCTCGGCGAAGGCGAGCCAGTAGGGATCGTCGAGCTCACCGGTCCATCGGCCCGCGAATTCCGGATCGAAGCGGGAGAGCCGGTCGCGGAAGGCCTCGCGGGCGCGCTCGGCGCGGCGGGCGAGGCGGTCGCGCGCCTCCTCCTCCTCCGGGTGGCGGTCCTCGCGCAGCACCGCCTGGGTCGCCGAATAGAGATCGCGCAGGAGCTGGGCCTTCCAGCCGTTCCACACGCCCGGGCCCACGGCGCGAATGTCGACGACGGTGAGCACGGTCAGCAGGCGCAGGCGTTCCGGGCTGCCGACCAGATTGGCGAAGTCGAGGACGGTCCGGGGATCGGAGAGATCGCGGCGCTGGGCGACGTCGTTCATGTCCAGATGATGGCGCACGAGCCAGGCGACGAGCTCGCACTCGGACTCGTCCAGGCCCAGCCGCTCGCAGGCGGTGCGCGCCCGCTTGGCGCCCTCGATGCACTGATCGCCCGCGCCCTTGCCGGTATCGTGCAGAAGCACGGCGAGATGCAGCGCCCGGCGATGGCTTATCTCGGTCAGGATGCGCGTGGAGAGCGGGTGATCGTTCGGGTGCTTGCCCTGCTCGATCTCGCGCAGCAGCCCGACGGCATTGAGCGTGTGCTCGTCCACCGTGTAGCGGTGATACATGTTGAACTGGGTACGCGCGACGATGTCGCCGAACTCGGGAATGAACGCGCCGAGCAGGCCCGCCTCGGTCATCGCGCGCAGCGTGATGCGAGGATCGTCGCTCTCCAGCAGCACCGCGAAGAAGGCCCGCGCCGCGCGCTCGTCGGCGCGCAGGGCGTCGTCGACGAGGCGCAGCGAGTGCGTCACGGCCGACACCGCGTCGGGATGCAGGTCGAGATGGCGCGCCGAGGCGAACTCGAACAGGCGCAGCATCAGGACGGGATCGCTCTCGATCTTCGCGGGGTCCGCGAAATCGAGCCGGCCGGAGCGGATCACGAATCCGGCCTCGGTCAGTGCCGCGTCGGCCTTCTGCACGCCATGGGCGGGCATGAAGCGGCCGATCCCGGCGGGCGGATCCTTCAGCTCGTCCGCTTCCAGCTTGGCGCAGACCAGGCGGGTGAGCGAACCGACATTGATCGCGGCCTTGAAATAGTCGCGCATGAAGACCTCGACCGCGAGGACCTCCTCGCCGTCCTCGTAGCCCATGCGGGCGGCGACCTCGGGCTGGACGTCGAAGGTCAGCCGGTCGTCCTTCCGGCCTGTGAGCGCGTGCAGGTGGAAGCGCACCGCCCAGAAGAAGTCCTCCGCGTTCAGGTACCGCTCGACGTCCTGGACCGACAGGAGGCCGTTGGCCACCCAGCGCTCCAGCGCGTCGTTGCCGTAGAGCACCTGGGCGAGCCAGCGCAGGGTCTGCAGGTCTCTCAGCGCCCCCTTGCCGTCCTTGACATTGGGCTCGACCGCGTAGCGGCTGTCGCCCTGGCGGTCGACGCGGGCATCGCGCTCGGCGAGCTTGGCGAGCACGAAGCCGGCCGCGTCCTCGCCGCGCACCTCGTCGTCGAAGCGCTGCTTCAGGCGCGAGAGCAGGCGCTCGTCGCCGGCGAGCAGGCGGATGTCGAGCAGGGCGGTGCGCTCGGAGACATTCTCCTTGGCGAGCGCGATCGCCTCCTCCACCGTGCGCACCGCGCCGCCGCCCACGGGCAGGCCGGAATCCCACAGCGCGTAGAGCGTGCGCTCGATGATCTGCTCGTGGCCCTCCGGCGGGCTCTCGCCGACCAGGAAGAGCACGTCGATATCCGATTGCGGCGCGAGTTCGCCCGCCCCGAACCCGCCGGTGGCGCACAGGGCAAGCCCGGAACAGGCCTGACCGTCGGACAGGATCTCGGTCGCCACCGAATCGAACAGGGCGCGCAGCACCGCGTTCATCACCCCGGACAGCACCCGCGCCGCCTCCAGCCCGCCGGTCTTGCCCTCCAGGCACCCGGCCGCGTGCTCGCGCCCGCGCTCGATGAATTTCTTCAGCTTGGCAAGGCCGGCCTGGCGCCCCGACGAGGTGGTCCAGCCCGAGCGCGTCGCCGCGGCGAGTTCGGCCCGCAGGCGCAGGCCGTCGAGAGAGGCGGGCAGGGCGGAAGGTCTCATGGCCGCCCTTGTACGACAGTTGCCGGTGAGCGTCAGCCGTCCTTCGCAACGAGCCCCTTGAGGACGTAGAGCAGCTCGTGCGCCTCGCGCGGGCTGAGCCCGTCCGGGTCGATCGCCTTCAGGCGTTCCTCGACCGCGCTGGGCCTGGATTCCGGCTCGGCCTGCACGGCGGAGAAGAGCGGCAGGTCGGAGAGGGCGGCCGCGGGCGTGTCGTCGCTTTCCAGGCGTTTCAGGATCTCCTTCGCGCGCTTGACCGCCGCGGCAGGGAGCCCGGCTCGGCGGGCGACCTCCACCCCATAGGAACGGTCGGCGGGGCCGGGCTGCACCTCGTGCAGGAAGACCAGCTCGCCCTTCCATTCCCTGGCTTTCAGCGAGACGTTGCCGCAGGCCTCGAGCTCGTCGGCGAGCCGCGTCAGCTCGTGATAATGCGTCGCGAACAGCGCGCGGCAGCGATTGACGGCGTGCAGGTGCTCCACCGCCGCCCAGGCGATGGAGAGGCCGTCATAGGTCGAGGTGCCGCGCCCGATCTCGTCGAGGATCACCAGCGCACGGGGTCCGGCTTGGTTGAGGATCGCGGCGGTCTCGATCATTTCCGCCATGAAGGTCGAACGCCCTCTGGCCAGGTCGTCGGCCGCCCCGACCCGGGAGAAGAGCCGGTCGACGAGGCCGATGCGGGCGGACGCCGCCGGCACGAACAGCCCGGCCTGGGCCAGGATCGCGATCAGAGCGTTCTGCCTGAGGAAGGTCGACTTGCCGGCCATGTTGGGCCCGGTGACGAGAAGCAGGCGCGCGGCCGCCTCGCCGGATGCATCCAGACGGCAGGCATTGGGCGTGAAGCGCTCGGCCTGGCGGCGCAGGGCCGCCTCCACCACCGGATGGCGTCCGGCCTCGATCTCGAACGCGCCGCTGTCGTCGACGCGGGGCCGGCAGGCGCCCGCCTCCTCGGCCCATTGCGCCGCGGCACTGGCGAGGTCGAGCTCGGCGAGGCCTTGAGCGGCGGCGCGTACGCTGTCGCTCAGCGCCTCCACGCGCGCGCGCAATTCCTCGAAGATCTCGAGTTCCAGCGCGATCGCACGCTCGCCCGCGGAGGCGATCTTCGCCTCCAGCTCGCCGAGTTCGGGCGTGGAGAAACGCACGGCATTGGCCATGGTCTGGCGATGGATGAAGGGCTCGACGCCCATCAGCGCGTCGGCATTCTTCGCGCTGACCTCGATGAAATAGCCCAGCACATTGTTGTGCTTGACCTTCAGCGAGGCCACGCCGCTCTGATCGGCATAGGTCTTCTGAAGGCCCGCCACCACGCGCCGGGACTCGTCCTTCAGCTTTCGCAGCTCGTCGAGGCCCGGCGCCCAGCCGGGCCGCACGAAGCCGCCATCGCGGGTCAGGAGCGGCGGCTCGTCCACCAGGGCGCGCTCGACATCCTGCACCAGCGCCGCGAGTCCGGGCCGGGCGGCTAGCGAGACCGCTTCGAGCTGTGACGCGACGAGGACCGGCGGCCGCGACCGGGGCGATCTCGCGAAATCGGCATTGAGCCGCTCGCCCTCGCGCAGGGCCCGGGCGAGCTGCAGCAGGTCGCGCGGCCCGCCCCGGTTGAGGCACAGCCGCGACAGGGCGCGCGCCGGGTCGCCGGCGCTTTTCAGACGCGCGCGCACCTGTTCGCGCAGCTCGCGCGTCTCGAGGAAGAAGGCCACCGCGTCGTGGCGCGCGCCGATGGCGTCGAGATCGGTCGAGGGCCGGGCGAGGCGCTCGGCGAGCAGGCGCGCGCCCGGCGCCGTCACCGTGCGGTCGATCGCATCGATCAGCGAGCCCTTGCGGCTACCCGCCATGGTGCGATCAATCTCCAGGCTCACCCGCGCCGCCGGATCGATCGCCATCGCCGCGCCGGCCGCCATCGAGCGCGGGGCGGAGAGCTTCGCCGGGGCGCCGGCCTGGGTCAGCTCGAGATAGTCGAGCAGGCAGCCGAGCGCGGCGATCTCGGCCCTGGTGAAATCCCCGAAGCTGTCGAGCGAGGCCACCTCGAAGCGCTGTTTCAGGCGCCGCTCGCCGGAGGCCGCATCGAACTTGGCGCGTACGCGCGGCGTGACCGTCGAGGCCGGGCAAAGCGCGCTTGCGAGTCTGGCGTCCTCGTCGGCGACGAGCAGCTCGGCCGGATTGAGCGCAGCGAGCTCGGCCTCGAGCGCCCCTTCCGGGACCGCGGACGACTGGAACACGCCTTCGGACACGTCCGCCCAGGCGAGCGCCGCCTCGCCGGTGGCGAGGCGCGCGAGCGCGGCGATCCGGTTGGCGCTCCTTGCGTCCAGCAGATCGTCCTCGGTCAGCGTGCCGGGGGTGACGATGCGCGTGATGGCGCGCTTCACGACGGACTTCGCGCCGCGCTTCTTCGCCTCGGCCGGATCCTCCATCTGCTCGCCGACGGCGACCTTGAAGCCGGCCTTGATCAGGCGGGAGAGATAGGCCTGCGCATTGTGCACCGGCACGCCGCACATCGGTATCGGCTCGCCCTGGTGCTCGCCGCGCTTCGTGAGGGCGATGTCGAGCGCCTCTGCCGCGCGCACCGCGTCGTCGAAGAACAGCTCGTAGAAATCGCCCATGCGGTAGAATAGCAGCGCATCGAGCGGGGCCTGCCCGCGCAGCTCGAGGAACTGCGCCATCATCGGCGTCGCCCCGTCGCTCGTCGGGAAGGCGCGCTCCATCATGCGCTTCGGGTCCTGGGCTTCGCTCATGCGCGGCACGTTAGCCGCACCGCCCGGCGGGGCAAGAGCGCGGGCGGGCCGTTTGTGCCGAGAGCTGTGGATGAGGCGCGCGCATCAGCAGTCCGTCCGCGTTGCCAGCGCGCGCGAAGCGGTTAGGCTGCGCGACACCGCCGGCAAGACGCACGAGAGAGGTCCATGAGCGAGCGCAAATCGAGGATCGACGACGACGAGGCCCTCGCCTTCCACCGTTATCCCACGCCGGGCAAGATCGCGCTTCGTGCGACCAAGCCGATGGCGACCCAGCGCGATCTCTCGCTCGCCTATTCGCCGGGCGTCGCCGCGCCGGTGCGCGCCATCGCGGAGAACCCCGACAGCGTCTACGACTACACGAGCAAGGGCAATTTCGTCGCCGTGATCTCCAACGGCACGGCCATTCTCGGGCTCGGCGATCTCGGCGCCCAGGCCTCCAAGCCGGTGATGGAAGGCAAGGCGGTGCTGTTCAAGCGCTTCGCCGATGTCGACGCCATCGACATCGAGGTGGAGGAGGACGATCCCGATGCCTTCGTGGAATGCGTTCGCCGCTTCGGGCGCACGTTCGGCGGGATCAATCTGGAAGACATCAAGGGCCCGGACTGCTTCATCATCGAGCAGCGCCTGCGCGAGCTTCTCGACATTCCCGTCTTCCACGACGACCAGCACGGCACGGCGATCATCAGCGCAGCCGGCATCATCAATGCCTGCGAGCTGACCGGGCGCGACATCGCCGATCTAACCGTCGTGGTGAACGGGGCCGGGGCGGCCGGGATCGCCGTGCTCGAACTCATCAAGGCGATGGGCGTCAAGCACGACAACGCGATCCTGTGCGACTCCAAGGGCGTGATCTACAAGGGCCGCACGCAAGGCATGAACCAGTGGAAGTCGGCCCACGCCGCCGACACCAAGGCGCGCACGCTCGCCGAGGCACTCGACGGGGCAGACTGCTTCATCGGGCTTTCGGTGAAGGGCGCGGTCGACAAGGCGATGGTGAAGTCCATGGCTGCCGATCCGATCATCTTCGCGATGGCCAATCCCGATCCGGAGATCACGCCGGAAGAGGTGCGCGAGGCGCGCTCCGACGCGATCATGGCCACCGGCCGGTCGGATTATCCCAACCAGGTCAACAACGTGCTGGGCTTTCCCTACATCTTCCGGGGAGCGCTCGACGTGCGCGCGCGCACCATCAACGAGGAGATGAAGATCGCCGCGGCCAACGCGCTCGCGGCGCTCGCGCGCGAGGACGTGCCCGACGAGGTCGCCGCCGCCTATCACGGCGCGCGGCCGACCTTCGGGCGCGACTACATCATCCCCGCCCCGTTCGATCCGCGCCTGATCAGCCATGTCCCGCCCTTCGTCGCGCAGGCGGCGATGGATTCGGGCGTGGCGAGGAAGCCGATTGCCGACATGGCCGCCTACAAGGCCGCGCTGGCGCGCCGGCTCGATCCGACCGCGGCGATCCTGCAGTCGATCCAGGATCAGGTCCGCTCGGGACCGAGGAAGACCATCGTGTTCGCCGAAGGCGAGGAGCCGAGCGTCATCCGCGCCGCCTTCGCCTTCCAGAACCAGGAGCTGGGCGAGGCGATCCTGATCGGGCGCGAGGAGACGACGCGGGCGAACATGCGCCTCGTGGGCGTGCCGGAGGACGCGATCCGCATCGTCAATGCGCGCCTGTCCGACCGCAATGCGGACTATGGCGACTGGCTGCACGCGCGGCTGCAGCGCCAGGGCTATCTGAAGCGCGACGTGCAGCGCCTGGTGAACAACGACCGCAACGTGTTCGCCGCCTGCATGGTCGCGCGCGGCCAGGCGCACGGCATGGTCACCGGCGTGACGCGCAACTATGCGCAGGCGCTCGGCGACGTGCAGCTGGCGCTCGATCCCGCGCCGGGCGAGCGGGTGATGGGGATGAGCCTGGTGCTGAGCCGGGGCCGCACCCTGTTCATCGCCGACACGAACGTCACCGAGTTCCCGCCCGCAGAGGCGCTCGCCGACATGGCCTGCCAGGCCGCCGCGGCGGCGCGCCGCTTCGGGGTGGAGCCGCGCGTGGCGCTGCTGTCCTATTCCACCTTCGGCAATCCGGCCGGCGACCGGGCGGAGAAGATCCAGGAGGCCGTGCGCCTGCTCGACGCCCGCCAGCCCGATTTCGAGTACGAGGGCGAGATGAACGCCGACGTCGCGCTCGATCCCGACCACCGGCGCATCTATCCCTTCTCGCGCCTGTCCGGGCCTGCCAACGTGCTGATCATGCCGGCGATCCACGCCGCCTCGATTTCCACCAAGCTGATGCGCGCGGCCGGCGGGGCGACCGTGCTCGGCCCGATGCTGCTGGGGCTCTCGCGCCCGGTGCAGATCGCCCGGCTCGGCGCGGGCGTCTCCGACATCATGACGCTGGCCGCGCTGGCCGCCCACGATCTGTCGGCGGAGGCGGAAGCAAACGGCGAGAAAGCCTAGGTCCTTGCCGCCTGGGGCTGCTGTTGCCTCGCCGTGCCCTTCGCCGCAGGCGAGCCGAACACCAGGATGATCGCCACGAGGATGGCGGCCGGGATCGCGTAGCTCGCCGTGATGAGGAAGAACGCCGTGTAGCCGACCGCATCGGCCATCAGCCCGGACCAGCCGGCGATGAACTTGTTGATGAAGGCGTAGAGCGAGGACAGCAGCGCGTACTGCGTCGCCGCATTTACCGGGTCGGTGAGCGAGGAGAGGTAGGCGATGAAGACCGTGCCCACGAAGCCGGCCGCGACATTGTCCGCGCTGATCACCACCAGGAGCTGGAGATTGTCCTGCGCCGTGGCCTGCGAGGCGAGCAGGGCGAAGGCGCCGTTGGACAGGAAGGTGATCACCGCGCCCGCGATCATCGCCTGCAGCACGCCGAAGCGGAAGGCGATGAGCCCGCCGAGAAACCCGCCCGCTATGGTCGCGATCACGCCCGGACCGGCCTGGATGCCCCCGACGATCGAGCGCTCGAAGCCGATGTCGGAATAGAGCGGGCTGGCCATCACGCCCATTGTGAAGTCGGAGAGCCGGTAGAAGGCGACCAGCAGGAAGACCGGCACCAGCCAGGGCCCGAGGCGCACGACGAACTGCCTGAAGGGCTCGACGATCGCTTCCCCGATCCGCCCGGCGAGGCTCGTCGCCTGGCTGATGCGCTTCTTCACCGCGTGCTCGGGCTCGCGCATGAGGAGGACGAGCGCGCCGCAGACCGCCATCGCAGCGCCCATCACCGCGAAGGAGAGGTGCCAGCCGATATAGTCCGACAGTACGAGGCCGAAGCCCGAGGCCATGATCGCGAACCGGTAGCCGAGCACGTAGGCGGCGGCCATGTTGGCCTGTTCCTCGCGCGGCGCGGATTCGATGCGCCAGGCATCGATCGCGACATCGAGCGTGGCGCCGGAATAGGCGAGCAGGAAGGCGCCGGCCAGCGTGCCGAGAAGGTTGGTGGCCGGATCGGAGCCGGCGATGACCAGGAGCCCGATCACCGTGCCGGCGATCGCGGTCATCATCCAGGACCTGCGCTGGCCGAACCGGGCGGTCAGCACGGGAAGCTTCAGCCGGTCGACCGCCGGGGCCCACAGGAACTTGATCGTGTAGGCGAGCGTGATCCAGTACATGAAGCCGATCGTGGTGCGGTCGATGCCGGCATCGCGCAGCCAGTAGGACAGCTTGGAGAACACCATCATCAGCGGCAGGCCGGACGCAAAGCCCAGGATCAGCATCGCCAGCATCAGCGGCTTGAGATAGACGCGCAGCGCCGCAAGCCAGCCGCGCTGGCGTTCCTCGAGCGTGGTTTCAGCCATGCGGTTCGTCCTTCAGACCGGTCTTACCCGACCCTTGCGCGCTTCTCGCCTTTGCACAAGCGGGCGAGCGCGCCAGCGAGCTTTTCCGGGTCGAGGGGCTTGGACAGGAAGTCGTCCATACCGGCTGCAAGACAGGCGGCGCGGTCGGCCTCGGTGGCGTTGGCGGTAAGCGCGATGAGGGCGAGGGTTTCGCCGCCCGGCAGGGCGCGGATCGCGCGCGCCGCGCCGCGCCCGTCGAGCCTGGGCATGCGCAGGTCGAGCAGGACGGCGTCGAACGCGCCCGCCCGCACGGCGTCGACAGCCGCCTGGCCGTCCCCGACCCGGGTCACCCTGGCGCCGAGCCGGGCGAGTACGCGCTCGCCGATGAGGCCGTTGACCGGATCGTCTTCGGCCAGCAGGAGGTTCAACCCGTCGAGCGGGCCGGCCTGCGCCGGCGCAGGCGCGGCTTCGGGCCCGGCCTGGGTCTCGGGCGGCGCGGGTTGCGGGCCGCGCCGGGTCGCGTGCTCGGCGAGCGAGCGGGCGCGTACCGGCGCGACGAGCCAGCCGTCGATTCCGGGCGGGCGGCGGGCCTGGCTGAACAGGTCCTTGGTTCGCGGCTGGGCGAGGGCGAGGACGTGCAACGCGCCCTCCGGATTGACCAGCCCGCCCGCGCGATCGGCCCAGACCTCGTCGAGCACGACGACGACATCGCCCCCCGCGGCGGCGATGACGCCGGCGATCTCGCCGACCTCGCGCGCGCATTTCACCGACGCGCCGAGGGCCTCGGCCTGGAGCCGCACGCCCTCGCGCTGGATGGGGCAGGGGCTCGCCACGACGAGCCGGCATCCGGCGAGCGGCCGGCCGGCGGGTTCGCCGGCATCCTCCCCCTCAAGCGGGAAGGCGAACCAGAACAGCGCGCCTTCGCCCGGTGTGGAGGTGAGGCCGACCTCCCCGCCCATCGCCTCGGCGAGCCGCTTGACCATGGCGAGGCCCAAGCCCGCGCCGGGGGCGGCGCTCTGCTCCGCCGCGCCGCGCTCGAAACGCTGGAACAGGCTCGCGCGATCGGCGCGCGAGATGCCGGGCCCGGTGTCCTTGACAGAGAGGCGCACGTGATCGCCGACGCGCTCGGCGCGGATCAGCACACCTCCGGTCTCGGTGAATTTCACGGCATTTCCGGCGAGGTTGAACAGAACCTGCTTCAGCCGGGCCGGGTCGGCTGTGATGAGGGGCGGGAGGTCGGCATCCACGGCATGGGCAAGCGAAAGCCGCTTCTCCGCCGCGCGCGTGGCCAGGAGTTCGCCGACCTCCTCCACGACCGCACGCAGGTCGGTCGGTTCGCGGCGCAGCTCCAGCTTGCCGGCCTCGAGGCGGGAGAGGTCGAGAATGTCGTCGATCAGGGAGAGGGCGTGTTCCCCGCTCGACATGATGGCGTCGAGATAGGCCGCCTGGTCGGGAGCGAGCGGGGTCTGCTTCAGGAGCCGCGCCGAGCCGAGCGTGCCCGACAGCGGCGTGCGCAGCTCATGGGTGACCGCCGCGAAGAAGACCGACTTGCCGCTCGCTGCTTCCGACAGCGCGGCGCGCGAGCGGCGCTCCTCGGTGACGTCGCGCCCCACCGAGACCGAGCCGCCGCCTGGCAGCGGGGTCTCGGCCCACTCGATGAAGGCCGCGCCCGAGCGCGTCGACATCGCGACATCGTAGCGCCGGCCCGCCCCGTCCTCGCCGAACTCGGGCGCGACGTCGAACCAGCGCCCGATCCAGTCCTGCGGCTCTCCGCCGAACGCCTTCAGGAAGCCGGCATTGACGTCGCTCACCCGCCCGGAGGCGTCGCGCACCATGACCAGCGCATCCATCGCGTCGAACACGGCGCGAAGGCCGGCTTCGGCGCTGGCCGATGATTGCCCGGGATGAGACTCGTCACGCATGCTCTCCTGATAGCGCGCGCCGCGTTAAGGAAAGCCTGAAAACCGCCCCGCAGCTGCCGTGCTTGACCTTGCCGCCCTCGCCGAGATGATGCGGGGCAACGAAGAACGGGAGAAGGCCATGATCCGCACCGCGCTCGCCCTCACGCTTGCCGCCGCCGCACCTGCGCTTGCCCAGGAGGCGCCGCCGCCGGGCGAGGTGATGAGGATCTACGATATCGTCGATGCGGTCTCGTCGGCGCGCATCGAGGCCGACATCCGCACGCTCGCAGGGTTCGGGACGCGCCACACCGCGTCGCAGACGGAGTCCGAGACACGCGGGATCGGCGCGGCGCGGCGCTGGATCCATGAGGAGTTCGAGCGCATCTCGGCCGCGTGCGGCGGCTGCCTTGAGGTGGTCTATGTCTCCGAGACGATCTCCGGCGAGCGCCGCATTCCCGATCCGGTCGAGGTGGTCTCGGTGATCGCGATCCAGCGTGGCACGCTCGACCCGGACCGCGTGGTGATGATGAGCGGGGATATCGACAGCCGCGCCAGCGACGTCATGGATGCCGGGGTCGATGCGCCCGGCGCCAACGACAATGCCTCGGGCGTCGCCGGCGCGCTGGAGGCCGCGCGCGTGCTCTCGCAGCACGAGTTCGCCGGGACCATCGTCTACGCCGCGCTGGCCGGCGAGGAGCAGGGCCTGTATGGCGGGGAGATTCTCGCACGCCATGCGCTGGAGCGGGGGTGGCGCGTCAAGGCGGTGCTCAACAACGACATGATCGGAAACATCGCCGGGATCGACGGCGTGATCGACAACAGCTCGATCCGGGTCTTCTCCGAGGGCACGCGGGCCGACGAGACGCCTGAGGAGGCGCGCATCCGCCGCTTCACCGGCGGGGAGGTGGACTCCCCCTCGCGCAACCTTGCCCGGTATATCGATCGGGTCGCGGACCAGTATGTGCGCAATCTCGACGTCATGATGGTGTACCGGCTCGACCGCTTCGGCCGCGGCGGCCATCATCGCCCGTTCAACGAGGCTGGCATGCCCGGTGTACGCCTGATGGAGACCCACGAGCACTATGACCGCCAGCACCAGGACGTGCGCATCGAGGACGGGCGCCATTTCGGCGACACGGTCGAATTCGTCGATTTCGACTATGCCGCGAAGGCGACCGGCCTGAACGCGGCGACGCTGGCCCTTCTGGCCGGGGCCCCGCCGATTCCGGCCGAGGTGACGATCGAGGGCGCAGTGAGCCCGGACACGACGCTGAGCTGGTCGGTGCCGCAGGGCGAGGCGGCCGGGAACCTCGCCGGCTACCGGGTGCACTGGCGGCTGACCGACGCACCGCAATGGACCCACAGCCGCTGGGTCGGGATGACGGATCGCGTCACGCTCGAGAACCTCGTCATCGACAATTACTTCTTCGGCGTCTCGGCGGTGGCCGGGGACGGCTCGCCGACGCCGATCGTCTTCCCCGGACCGGCGGGCGATTTCGGCGGATATTAAACCCCGGGGGCGTTCGCGCCGGCGCGCAGGCCGGGCCGGGAGACGGTCTGGCCCGTGGTGCGCACGCGTCTCGCGCTCAGCGCCTCGGCGATGTGAATCCGGCGTATCCCGTCCGCGCCGTCGAGATCGGCAATGGTGCGTGCGGTCCTGAGGATGCGGTGATAGCCCCGCGCGGTCAGGCCCATCGCCTCGGCAGCCTGGGCGAGCAGCGCCTTGCCCGGCGCCTCGGGGGCGCAGATGCGGTCGAGCGTGTCGCCGGACAGGCGGGCATTGAGCCCGCCGCGCGCCATCTGCACCTCGCGGGCGCGCGCCACGCGGGCGGCGACCTCGCTTGTGCCTTCCGCGGCCGGAGGCAGGGCGAGGTCGGCCGGGGTGACGGGCGGCACGTCGATCTGCAGGTCGATCCGGTCCATCATCGGTCCGGAGACGCGCGCCTGGTAACCCTGCGCGCATTTCGGGCCGCGGGCGCACGCCTCCCCGTTCTCGCCTGCCCAGCCGCAGCGGCAGGGATTCATCGCCGCGATGAGCTGGAAGCGCGCGGGATAGACGACGCGGGCGTTGGCGCGCACCACCGCGATCTCGCCGGTCTCCAGAGGCTGGCGCAGGGAATCGAGCACCTGCGGGTGGAATTCGGGCAGCTCGTCCAGGAAGAGGACGCCGTGATGGGCGAGCGAGGCCTCGCCCGGCTTGATTCGCGTGCCCCCGCCGACCATCGCCGCCATCGAGGCGGAGTGGTGGGGGGCGCGCAGCGGCCGGGTGCGGCTGAGCTGGCCGCGCTCCAGAAGCCCCGCGACCGACTGGATCATCGACACCTCGAGCAGTTCGCCGGCGGTCAGCGGCGGCAGTAGGCCGGGCGCGCGCGAGGCGAGCATGGACTTGCCCGAGCCCGGCGGACCGACCATCAGGAGATTGTGCCCGCCGGCCATGGCGACCTCGAGCGCGCGCTTGGCCGTCTCCTGGCTGCGCACATCCTTGAGATCCTTCACGCCGGGCCCGTCGACGAGTTCGCCCGGCGCAGGGCGAGACAGCGCCTGCCCGCCGCGGAAGTGATTGACCAGCTGGATCAGAGAGCGCGGCGCGAGGATGGGCAGCTGCCCTCCGGCCCAGGCCGCTTCCGGCCCGCTGGCCTCGGCGCAGATGAAGCCGACATCGTGCTCGCTCGCCAGCATGGCGGCGGGCAGGGCGCCCGGACTCGGCGCGATCGAGCCGTCGAGGCCAAGCTCGCCCATGGCGAGGTGTTCCTCGCCGGCCTCGGGCGGCAGCACGCCGAGCGCGATCATCAGCCCGATGGCGACGGGCAGGTCGTAGTGGGCCCCCTCCTTCGGACGGTCGGCGGGGGCGAGATTGACGATCAGGCGCTGGCTGGGCAGGGCGAGGCCGATGGCGGCGAAGGCGGCGCGCACGCGCTCGCGGCTCTCGGCGACGGCCTTGTCTGCGAGGCCGACGATGTTGAAGGCGGGCTGCCCCCCGGCGATCTGCACCTGGACATCGGTCCAGCGCGCCTCCGCGCCCTCGAAGCTCGCCGATGCCGTGCGCCCGCCCATACCCGCCTCCCGGAGAATTCGTTCAGTGAGCGAATATCCGCCTTTATCCGTCCGCCACGATCTTATCCACAGCACGCGGAAACAAGATCGATCAAACAGGGAACATTGTAAGAACGATTGGGGCGAAAGAGTCAAGCCACAGGCGAAATATTCCGGCAAGCTGTTGATAACGGCCCGGGATCTGCACCCTCAGCGGGCATGATCCGCGGGGGCGCGGAGAAAAGGCCCGGGTCGCTATCCGGCCGCAGGTACGTCGCACAGCTCGGCGCGGCGCTCGCCGCGCGGCTCCAGCACGGCGTCCTCTCCGGGCACGCGCACGAGGACCACGACGCGTTCCACCCCCTCCACCAGCGAAGCATGGCGCGTGGCCCGCTCGCGCTCGCCGGCGCTGCGCGCGAAGCCGAGCAGGTAGACCACCCCGTCGCGGGTCTCGATGTTGAAGTTGACGCTGCGCACCTCGCGGTCGGCGAGCAGCCGGCCACGCACCTGCTGGGTGACGACCGCGTCGCGCGCGGTGTCTGCAGGACCGCGGGCGCGCGCGATCTCGATCTCGTTGACGACCGAGCGCACGGCGGGCGCCGACCAGGTCAGGCATTCGGCGTGCAGCTTGTCTTCCAGGCGCGGCGCGGTGCCCGAAAGCAGGGCGATGCCTTCGGTCACCTCCACGTCCACGCCTTCGAGCGCATACCCCTCCGAGCGCAGCATGGCGGACTTAATCTGCATGGAGGCGTTGAAGTCGTCGATGCCGCGTCCCAGCGAGCGTCCCGGCTGCAGGCTGGTGCAGGCCGAGACGGACAGGGCGCAGAGGGCGAGGAGGGCAAGGCGGACCATGGCGGGCTCCGGAATTGTCGCGAGGGCGCGATCCTGACCGCGCCTTGCGGCGGGTTTACGGCGGCAGGGGTTAAGATTCGTCAACTATAGAAGGGTCAGCGCATCGCGCCCTTCCGCCTCGAACGCGCCGGGCAGATGGACCGGCAGGCGCCAGGGCACGGCGAGGACGAGATCGAAACGCGGCTGCAGCGCGTCATAGTGCCGGTGGCGGGCTCGCCACAGCCCGGCCGCGCGCAACAGCCGGCCGCGCTGGCGCGGGCTCAGGGCGAGGCGGGCCTCCTCGGTGGTCCTGCGCGTCTTCACCTCGATGAAGGCGAGCACGCGTCCGCGCCGGGCCACCAGATCGATCTCGCCCGCCCCGGTGCGCGCGCGCCGGTCGAGGACGTGCCAGCCCTGCAGGGAGAGCCACACGGCGACGAGCGTCTCGGCGCGCCGGCCGCGCCGCGCGGAGGCCCGACGCTTCGCCGTGCCCGGTCCGCGGGTCATCGTGCCGTCCCGCGCGGTTGCGAGCCGGGTCCGGCGAGGCTAGCTTTCGGGCCAAAGGGGCCGGGGAGCGGGGATCGAAGGACCGTCATGATGGAAAGAGTTTCGCGCACGCCGGCGCTGGCGCCAAGCCGGATCGCCGCCGCCCTCATCGCGCTGCTGGCCGTCGCCGCGTGCGAGACGGTGCCCGCCGGTCCCTCGCAGCCCTCCGCGCCGCCGCCCGTGGTGGGCGAGGCGCCGCCGCCGGCCACCTTGCCGGTCGACCTTGCCGACCGCGCCTTCACCCCGGCGCACATGCGCGGCGAAGGCCGCATCGCACGCGTCGCGCTGCTGCTGCCCTTCTCCTCGGACAACAGCGCCGTTCGCACGGAGGCCTCCAACATATTGCGCGCGAGCGAGCTCGCCCTGTTCGAGCGCGGCGGCGACAATCTCCTGCTCCTGCCCAAGGATACCGGCGGCACGCCGCAGGGTGCGCGCGCCGCGGCCGAGGCCGCGCTCGCCGACGGGGCCGACCTCATTCTCGGCCCGCTGCTTGCCGGCTCGGTGAGTGAGGTCGCCCAGGTGGTCGAGAATCGCGGCGTGCCCGTGATCGCGTTCTCCACCAACGCCTCGGTCGCCGGGGAGGGGGTCTATCTGCTGAGCTTCCCGCCGGGCGAGGAGGTGCGCCGCATCGTCGACTTCACAGCCGAGCGCGGCGCCACGCGCTACGCCTTCATCGGCCCGGCGAGCGAATACGGCTACACGGTCGCCGAGGCCTATCGCGAGCAGGTCGAGGCTCATACCGCCCACCTGCCCGGGCAGGAAATGATCACGCTCGTAGAGGAGCCGGACCTGCCGGAGGATGGCGCGGCGGACGCCGAGCCGCCCGAACCGGTCGAGATCACCGTGGTGCGCGAGAACGGCCTCGTCGCGCAGGAGTTCTACTCCGGCGGCGT
This sequence comes from Marinicauda algicola, assembly GCF_017161425.1. Taxonomy (GTDB): domain Bacteria; phylum Pseudomonadota; class Alphaproteobacteria; order Caulobacterales; family Maricaulaceae; genus Marinicauda; species Marinicauda algicola. Next base: position 2,639,521 of record NZ_CP071057.1, read on the forward strand.
CCAGGCGATGAACGAGGCCGCGGCGCGCCTTGCCCGGCTCGGCGTGGAGCCGCTCGATCCCGAAGATGCCGCGCGCATGAGCGGGCGCAACTGGCAGCCGAGCGACGTGCCGCCCTTCCAGGTCGTCATCCTGCCCGAGGGCGGGGACCGGCTGAGAACACTCGCGCCCGTTCTGATCTACCAGGACATCGACCCGCTGCTGATCAAGTTCGTCGGCACCGGGCTCTGGCGCGACGAGGCGACGGTGCGCGAGCCGGCGCTCGCGAACGGCTGGTTCGCCGGACCGGACCCGGAAGCGCGCGCCCGCTTCGAGACCGCCTACGAGGCGGTGTTCGATACCAGGCCCTCGCGCCTGGCCGGGCTCGGCTACGATGCCGGCTCGCTCGCCGCGCTGATGGCGGCCGAGGGAGAGTTCACCCGCGCCGCGATCGAGGATCCGAGCGGCTTCCTCGGCGTCGACGGCCTGTTCCGCTTCCGCGCCGACGGCACGATCGAGCGCGGGCTTGCCGTCTACGCCATCCGCAACAATGCCTTCCACGTGCTCGAGCCGGCCCCGGCCCGTTTCCCCACCGAGGATGAGCAGCGCCTGCAGGAGATGGAACGGGAGGCGGAGGCCGCGGCCCTGGAGCCGGCCGGGACGTTCTAGCCGCCCGGCGCGAGCGCCACGGCGAGGCCGTCGGCATAGAGCCGGCCGGCCCGCGTCAGCCGGGCGCGCTCGCCTTCCAGCACCAGAAGCCCCTGGCGGGCGAAGCGCTGCGCCTCGGCTTCGTCAACATCGTGGCCGGTCGCCGCGCGCAGCGCCGCCCGGTCGAACCCTTCGGCGAGGCGCAGGCCCATCAGCACGCGCTCCTGCGCGTCCTCGAGCGCGCTGATCGTTTCCATCGCCTGGGCCGTGCCTTTGGCGGCGCCTTCGACATAGCGTTCGGGCCGGTCGAGCGCGCTCGCTCCCAGGCGTCCGCCGGTGCGCGGCGCGCCGATGCGCGAATGCGCGCCCGGTCCGATGCCGATCCAGTCCGCCCCGGTCCAGTAGAGCCGGTTGTGGCGCGACTGATGCGCCCGCCCGCGCGCATGATTGGAGATCTCGTAGGGATCCAGCCCCGCGGCCTGCGTGAGCGTCTGCGTCACCTCGAACATGGCGGCCGCCGTCTCCTCCGGCGGGGCCAGGAGCGCGCCGCGCTCGGCCCGCTTCGCGAAGGCCGTGCCCGGCTCGATGGTGAGCTGGTAGAGCGAGAGATGGTCGAGCCCGAAGCCGAGCGCGCGAGTGAGCTCGGCTTCCCAGGCTTCGACGCTCTGGCCCTCGCGGGCATAGATCAGATCGATCGACACGCGCGGGAAGAGCGCCTGCGCGGCCGCCATCGCCTCTAGCGCGCCGGCTGTGCCGTGATCGCGCCCGAGCCGGGCCAGGCTTTCATCGTCGAGCGCCTGCACCCCGAGCGAGAGCCGCTCCACCCCGGCCGCGCGGATGCCGGCGAAGCGCGCCTTCTCGGCCGGATTGGCCTCCAGCCCGATCTCGGCGCCGGGCGCGAGGCCGAACAGCCGGCCGGCGGTCTCCAGCACCGCTTCGATCTGTGCAGGCTCCATCAGCGAGGGCGTGCCGCCGCCGAAATGCACACTGACCAGGTCGCGCGGCCCGGTGATCTCGCGCCAGCGGGCGAGATCGGCGAGCATGGCTTCGAGGAGCGGCGCGGTGTCGCGGCCCTTCGCGCGATAGACGTTGAAATCGCAATAGGGGCAGATGCGCGCGCAATAGGGCCAGTGGACATAGAGGCCGAGCGGGGCGGAGGGTGCGCTCACGCTGCGAACACCGCGGCGACCAGCCTGGCGAACGCATCCGCGCGGTGGCTGATGGCGCGCTTCTTCTCCGGGTCCATCTCGGCGAAGGTCTGCGTGTGGCCGTCGGGCACGAAGATCGGATCGTACCCGAAGCCCTGCTCGCCGCGGGGCGGCCAGACGAGCGTGCCCTCGACCGTTCCGGTGAACACCGCCTCCTTGCCGTCGGGATGAACGAGGGCGAGGGCGCAGACGAATCGCGCGCGCCGGTTGGTGTTGCCTTCGGCCCGCAGGGCGTTCTCGACCTTCTCCATCGCCCTGGCGAAATCGCGCTCCTCCCCGGCCCAGCGGGCGGAGTGGATCCCCGGCGCGCCGCCGAGCGCCTCCACGGCGAGCCCGGAATCGTCGGCGAGCGCGACCGCTCCCGAGGCGGCCGCCGCGGCGCGCGCCTTCAGCAGCGCATTGCCCTCGAACGTGTCCTCGGTCTCCTCGGGTTCGGGCAGGCCGGCTTCCCCCGCCCCGGTGACGCGGATGGCGAAGGGCGCGACGAGCTCGGCTATCTCCCTGATCTTGCCCGCATTGTGGCTCGCGATCACCCAGCGGTCAGCGTCCGCGAAGACATTGCTCATGGCCTGTCCCTTCATTTTCGCATAGCACCTTTCCGAAATTTCATATTGTTTTTCGATAATTTTTTGTTGCGTTCCGATAAGCGCGCTGCTACATATCCTCTCGAGACGGGGCGAACACCCCGCTCTGGCGCACCACCCCGGCGACAGACCGGACAGCGCCAAACGGTTGGTCGAAACACATGAACGTGGAGATATGAAAATGGTCAGGTCCTTCAATACCAGCGCGGCGGCCATGGTCGTCAACATCGTGCTCGTCGCGGGTGTGGTTGCCGGCGTCGCCGCAGCCCTTTCCTCGATGGTCGCGTGAGCGGTCGCGAAGCCAGTCCGGCGTCTTCGACTTGTCCTTTGCTCCCCTTGGGGATAGGTCAGAAGACGCCGGCCTGATGCGGCTGCCGCGAGCGCCGCGAAAACCCTGACCGGACGGGCCGTCCGGCGCGAGGCGAATGACGGGGGGAGTATGCCAGTTCTCAAGACGCTTGGTCCCGGATCGCTCGCCTCGATCCTGAAACGCCTGCTCGATATCCTGTACTATCTGCTCTGGGCCGCGCTCGGCCTGTCGAGCCTCGTAACCCTCCTGATCTTCTTCGCCGGCATCTACGGGCTCACCGGCATCGGGCCGGGCCTGCCTGGCGAACTGCGCGAACTGCTGCAGATGAGCGTGGTCGTGGCCCTGCCCTTCGCGATCGTCGGGCTGATTGCTCTGACCTTCATCGTGCACCGGCTGCGCCGCGTCTCCGAAACCCTGGTCGAGGGCGACCCCTTCGTACCGGAAAATGCCGGCCATCTGCGCGCGATCGCCTTCGCGATCCTGGTCTACCAGCTCATCTCCTATGCCGCACACGGCGTGCTCGGCCTGATGCTGACCCTGTTCGGCCGGCCGGTGGAGAGTTCGGTCAGTCTCGCCCCCGAGTTCAGCGTCAATCTCGGCGCCTGGTTCGCCGTGCTCGCCCTGTTCGTGCTCGCCGAAGTGTTCCGCGAAGGCGCCCGCCTGCGCGAAGAACAGAAGCTGACGATCTAGGGGGCGCGAGAACATGCCGATCCGCGTCACCCTCGACCGCATGCTCCTGGAGCGCCGCATGAGCCTCACCGAGCTGTGCGACCGTGTCGGCATCACCATGGCCAACCTGTCGATCCTGAAGACCGGCAAGGCCAAGGCCGTGCGCTTTTCCACCCTCGCCGCCCTGTGCAAGGAACTCGACTGCCAGCCGGGCGATCTCCTGCACTACGAGGAGGGCGAGGAGGATGACGAGGGCGACTAGCTCCCCAGCGCCCGGGTCTGCTTCGCGCACAGCTCAGCCACGCCGTCGCGCGCGAGACTGAACAGGGCCTGGAACTGTTCCCCGCTGATCGGCCGGTCCTCGGCGGTCGCCTGCACCTCGACCACCCCGCCATCGGCGGTGAAGACGAAATTGGCGTCGGCCTCGGCGACGCGATCCTCCTCGTATTCCAGATCGAGCCGGGCCTCGCCCTCGACGATACCCGCCGAGACGGCGGCCAGCTGGCCGAACACCGGATCGAGCTTGATGACCTCCTCCTCGACGAGCCAGCCGACGGCCTGCTTCAGCGCGAGCCAGGCTCCGGTGATGGCCGCGGTGCGCGTTCCGCCATCGGCCTGCAGCACGTCGCAATCGACGATGATCTGGCGCTCGCCCAGTGCCTTGAGATCGGTCACCGCGCGAAGCGAGCGTCCGATCAGGCGCTGGATTTCCTGCGTGCGGCCCGAAGGCTTGCCGCTGGTCACCTCGCGGCGCGTGCGCTGGTGCGTGGCGCGCGGCAGCATCGCGTATTCGGCCGTCACCCAGCCGCGGCCCTGGCCGCGCAGCCAGGGCGGGGTGGTCTCCTCCACGCTCGCCGAGCACAGCACGCGGGTATTGCCGAACACGGCCAGGCAGGAGCCTTCCGCATAGGGGCTCGCGCCCATCTCGAATGAGACGGGGCGCAGGGCATCGAGGGCTCTCTCGTTCGGGCGCATGGCGGCACTCCTGTGCAGGGGGGCGGGGGCGAGGCGATCGGACTTTTCCTAACGGAAGTTTTGCGGCTTGATAAGCGTTCCGGCCTGCGGAGCAAATTGCATCCGCGAAGAACCTCACCTAACTGTCGGAGCATGGACAAGGCGTCACCGATCGCATCCTCGCTGGCCGATCTCGACAAACGCTCGCGCGATATCTTCCGCGAGATCGTCGAGACCTATCTCGACACCGGCGAGCCGGTGGGCTCGCGCACGCTGTCGCGCTCGGGGCACATCGCACTCTCGCCGGCCTCGATCCGCAACACCATGGCCGATCTGGCCGCGGCCGGTCTCCTGACCGCGCCGCACGCTTCGGCAGGCCGCCTGCCGACCCATGCCGGCCTCAGGCTGTTCGTCGACGGGCTGCTGCAGGTCGGCGAGCTGTCCGAGGAGGAGCGCCGCGAGATCGACGACCGGGTCGCGAGCGCGGGCCGGCGCACCTCGGACGTGCTCTCGCAAGCCTCCTCGCTCCTGTCCGGGCTGGCCGGCGGCGCCGGGCTCGTCGCCTCGCCCAAGGCGGAGATCGCGCTGCGCCATGTGGAGTTCGTCTCGCTGTCGCCCACCGAGATCCTCGCCGTGCTGGTTTCCGAGAGCGGTGCGGTGGAGAACCGGCTGATGACCGCGCCGGCCGGGCTGCCTCCGGCCGCGCTGATCGAGGCGGGAAACTATCTCTCCGCGCGCCTGCGGGGCCGCACCCTGTCCGAGGCGCTGAAGGAGATTGCCGACGAGATCGCGCAAAAGCGCGCGCAGCTCGACGCCGCAGCGGCGAGCCTTGTCGAAAGCGGCCTCGCCGACTGGGGCGGGACCGACGACCGCACGCTCATCGTGCGCGGCCAGGCCAAGCTCCTGGAAAACGTCGAGGCTGCCGAGGATCTCGAGCGCATCCGCATCCTGTTCGAGGACATCGAGCGCAAGGAAGACCTCCTCGCCCTGCTCGACGAGGCGCGCAACGGCCAGGGCGTGCGCCTGTTCATCGGCAGCGAGAACTCGCTGTTCTCCCTGTCGGGCTCCTCGGTGATCGTGGCGCCCTACCGCGATCGCGACCAGAAGATCGTCGGCGCGCTCGGCGTGATCGGCCCGACGCGGCTGAACTATGCCCGCGTCATCCCGCTGGTCGATTACACCGCCCGCGTCGTCGGCCGCATCCTCGACGGGCCGCGCTGAACGCGCGCCCTTTCCTCTCCCCCATCATGCTGTAGAAGACCGATCCATGACCGACGAGAACCGCAAGACCGAAGCCGAGACCGAGACCGACGCCGTCGACGAGGCCCGGTCCGGGGACAATCCCGATTCCGGCCGGGCCGGCGAGAAGGAGACCGGCAAGAGCGCCGATCAGCTCGAGGCCGAGCTCGACGATCTGCGCGACCGCCTTCTTCGCGCCGTGGCCGATGCGGAGAACACCCGCAAGCGCGCCCAGCGCGAGATCAAGGACACGCGCGACTACGCCATTACCGGCTTCGCGCGCGACATGCTCGACATCGCAGACAATCTCACCCGCGCCGTCAATGCCGTCCCGGCCGAGGCCCGTGAAAGCGTGCCGGACTCGGTGAAGACCCTCATCGAGGGCGTGGAGATGACCGAGCGGCGCCTGCATTCCGCGCTCGAACGCCACGGGGTCAGGAAGATCGAGCCCGCCCCCGGCGATCCGCTCGATCCCAACCGCCACCAGGCCGCCGCCCAGGTGCCGGCCGATCAGCCCAAGGGCCGCATCGCCCACGTGATGCAGCCCGGCTACGTCATCGGCGAGCGCACGCTGCGCGCCGCCATGGTCGTGGTCAGCGCCGGCCCGGCGGAGAGCCGGGGCGAGGACAAGGGCAGCGAAGGCGATGGCGGCGGCGTGGACGTCAGCGCCTGAGATCCTGACGAAATTTTCATTTGATCACCCCGGGCGGAGGGTCATGCTGTCCCCTTCCGCACGGGAGGGAAAGATGATCGCAGCCCGTCTCGTCCTCGTCGCCCTGTGCGCGGGGCTTGTCCTGGCATCGCGTGCCGGGGCCGGCGGGTCTCATGACGACCCGATCGGAGCCGCGGCGCTCGACGATGTGCTCGAGCCGGCCGTGCGGGCCCTCGTGGCCGAGGCGTTCTCGGTCGTCGAACGTCACGGGGAGGAGGTCTGGCCGGGCTTCGCCGCTGCGCCTCGCCAGATCGTCGTGGCCACGCCGGGCCATGACGTGCTGCTGTGCCCGGACGGGCCCGTGTCCGGATTTGCCCCCCTGGGCCCCGACCCGGTGTCCGGGTGCGAGGCGTATGTCCGCGACCTGACCTTCCCCGAGCGCATCGCGGCCAGCTTTCCCGCGGTCGAGGGACGCCCGACCGTGGTGATCGGCCTACCGGCATTCCTCCAGGCCGAGCCGTTCGACTGGACGGTCACTGTGGTGCACGAGCGTTTCCACCAGTATCAGCAGGCCTGGCCCGGATATTACGCCGCCGTCGACGCTCTCGACCTCGCCGGCGGGGACGAGGGCGGAATGTGGATGCTCAACTATCCCTTTCCCTACGACGAGCCGCAGGTGGAGGCCGCCTTCGACGCCATGGCGGGGATGCTTCTGGCGGCCCTGGACGCACCCGATGACGGCGTCGAGGAAGCCGCTGCCGCCTACTGGGCCGCCCGCGAGGCGGCACGCCTCTCGGTGCCGGAGCGCGACTGGCGCTATTTCGAATTCCAGCTCTGGAACGAAGGCCTGTCGCGATGGACCGAGCGCGCGATCAGCGAGGCGGCCGGCCGCCACGACCCCGACTATGCCGCCCATGCCGAGCACGAACGCCTTTCCATGATCAATTCCCTGCAGGCGCTCCGCCAGGACGGGCTCGGCGCATGGAAACGCTCCGCGGTCTACGCGATCGGCGCCGGCGAGGGCGCATTGCTGGAGCGCATCAGGCCGGGATGGCGCGCGGCCTATTTCGCCGAACCGATGCAGACCGGCTCCTATTTCCGCTTCGATCCGGTCGAGCCTGGCGAGGGACGCTGAGGCTCACCGCCGCGCGATGATCCACACCGCGTGCACGATGCCGGGCACGTAGCCCAGCAGCGTCAGGAGGATGTTGATCCAGAACTGGGCGGTCAGGCCGACCTGCAGGAAGACGCCGAGCGGGGGCAGGAGGATCGCGGCGACGATGCGCACGATGTCGCGCCCGCTCACCTCTTCCTGGCCGGGCCGGCGGCGTTCGCGGGGGTCTTCCGAGCTATGGGCCATATCGGGGAACGTTCCTGTGCTGCTTGCCCGGTGAACGCCTCGCGCGCGCTCCCCGTTCGATCGCCGGCGCACATGGAAAAGGCCGGAGGCGGTGCCTCCGGCCTTGCCCGTGACGGCGTTCGGAGCCGATCAGTACGGCGTGCCCGGCGGGCAGTAGCGCAGATCGCCATTGCGCCAGTAGGTGCACCCCGTACGGTAGTTCTCGTAATAGTACCGGTCCGCGCTCTGGTCGTATATGAGCTCGGAATGCTGCTGGCTCTGGCGGCTCCAGGGGCAGGCATTGTCCTGCGTGCAGCCTTGGTAGGCGCCTGCCGCGGCCCCGGCGAGCGCGCCCACGGCGGCGCCTTCGGCCACGTCGACATCGCCGCTGACCGCGCCGACGATTCCGCCGAGCGCCGCACCGGCCGCCGCACCGCGCACCGCGCCGCGCTGCGTGTTCGGAGAGGTCTGGCAGGCCGCGAGCGCCAGGGCGGTCAAGCCGGCGGCGAGAAGGGTCAATATACGCATGGGTCGTCTCCCTCTTCTGAGTGGGGTCTCGAGGAAGACAACGCCGTCAGGCGGGCTGCGTTCCGCGATCTCCGGCCTGGCCCGCCTGTCCTTTCGTCACCCGGCGCAGGGTCAGGTTGATCCGCCCCGGCCGCCAGCCCGGCGGCAACAGCGTCGAGGTGCCCGGATAGATGCGGTCCACCCCGTGACGGAAGCGGCGCGCGGGACCGGCGAGGACGACGACGTCGCCGCTGTCCAGGGTGAGCGAGGTCGTCGGCCCCTTCGGTGTCGGGCCGCCGAGGCGGAACTTCGCGCTGTCGCCCAGCGAGACCGAGACGACGGGCGCGAACTTCGCGTCCTCGTCGGCATCGATGTGCTGTCCCAGCCTCGCGCCCGGCCCGTACCAGTTGACGAGGCAGGCCTCGGGCGGGTCGGGCCAGCCGGAGACCGCCTCCCACAGGTCGAAGAGCGCCTGCGGCAGGTTCGGCCAGGCTTCGCCGGTGACCGGATGGGCGGCCTGGTAGCGATAGCCGCGATCCTTGTCCGTGACCCAGCCGAGCGGGCCGAAATTGGTCATCCGCACGCTCATCTTCCGGCCCGTGCGCGGCATGGCGGGGGTGAAGAGCGGCGAGCGGTCGACGCGGGCGAGCACGGCCTCGACGAGTGCGGCCTGTGCGGCGCGGTCGAGATGGCCCTTGAGGAGCCTGAAGCCGGTTTCGGACTGGAGCATCGCCGCGAGATGGGCCCGCGGCGATGCCCGGTCAACCCGGATCTTGCTCCCTGCGCTCCTAGTAGCGCGGACGGTAGCGCGTGCGCGGCGTGCCGTTCTGCCAGTAGGTGTCGCCGGTGCGAAGGTCGGTGTAGTAGTAGCGCTGGGCCGCCGGATCCCACTGGAGTTCGGACTGGTTCGGATTGTTCCGGCTCCAGCCGCAGCCGCCGTCTCTCTGGCAGCCGGCATAGGCGCCGCCGGCCGCGCCGATCGCGCCGCCGATGAGGGCGCCGGTCTCCGCATCGCCCGAGCCGACATTGTTGCCGATGATGGCTCCGGCCGCGGCCCCTGCCGCACCGCCGATCGCCGCGCCCTGCAGGGCGGAATTGTTGGCACAGGCCGCAAGCGCGGCCGCGCTGACGGCAAGGGTCAGATATTTCAGCATGATGGCATCCCCGTTCATGTCTGGCGCTGCCCTCTGCGGGCAGCCTGAGCGCCGCGATCCTGCCCGGCCGCGATGGCGGGAATGGGGCGCCGATCGGGCGGTTTGGGGAAAATGGCCGGGCGGCGACCTGCAATAACCCGACTTTGCATCCGGGAGATTTGCGCCGCGCCCTTGCGCCCCTAGCGCGCCCTTCCTAAATCGCTTGGCAACGCGAGGGCTCACGCCTTCGTGATGAATTGACCGATTATTCCCGGGCCCACCGGCCCGCTGAAACGACCGAGCAGACAGAACTGGGGGGCGGACGCCGGACGCCGGTAAGAGCGCTTCGGGCTCCACCACGTCACCGCCCTGCCGCGAAAGGGAGAAAGACTACTCATGAGCAAGGTTATCGGCATCGACCTCGGCACCACCAATTCGTGCGTCGCCGTGATGGAAGGCGGACAGGCCAAGGTGATCGAGAATGCCGAAGGCATGCGCACCACCCCCTCGGTGGTGGCCTTCACCGAGGACGGCGAACGCCTCATCGGCCAGCCCGCCAAGCGCCAGGCCGTCACCAACCCGGACTACACCTTCTTCGCCATCAAGCGCCTGATCGGGCGCACCATGTCCGACCCGACGGTCAAGAAGGACAAGGAGATGGTGCCCTACGAGATCGTCGAGGGCTCCAGCGGCGACGCCTGGGTGAAGGGCCGCGACAAGAAGTATTCCCCGTCCGAAATCTCCGCCTTCATCCTGCAGAAGATGAAGGAAACGGCCGAGAACTATCTCGGCGAGAAGGTGGAAAAGGCCGTCATCACGGTTCCCGCCTACTTCAACGACGCCCAGCGCCAGGCCACCAAGGACGCCGGCAAGATCGCCGGCCTGGAAGTCCTGCGCATCATCAACGAGCCGACGGCGGCCGCGCTGGCCTATGGCCTGGACAAGCAGACCAACAAGACGATCGCGGTCTACGACCTGGGTGGCGGCACGTTCGACGTCTCCATCCTGGAGATCGGCGACGGCGTGTTCGAGGTGAAGGCGACCAATGGCGATACCTTCCTCGGCGGTGAGGACTTCGACCTTCGGATCGTCGACTACCTCGCCGACGAGTTCAAGAAAGAGCAGGGCATCGACCTGCGCAAGGACAAGCTCGCCCTGCAGCGCCTGAAGGAAGAGGCGGAGAAGGCCAAGAAGGAGCTGTCCTCGGCCACGACCTACGAGGTCAACCTGCCCTTCATCACGGCCGACCAGTCCGGTCCCAAGCACCTGAACATCAAGCTCAGCCGCGCCAAGCTGGAGACCCTCGTGGAGGATCTCATCAAGCGCACGATCGATCCGTGCAAGGCGGCGCTGAAGGATGCCGGGGTTTCGGCGAGCGATATCGACGACGTGATCCTGGTCGGCGGCATGACCCGCATGCCGAAGGTCCAGGAGGCGGTGAAGTCCTTCTTCGGGCGCGATCCGCACCGCGGCGTGAACCCGGACGAGGTCGTCGCCATGGGCGCGGCCATCCAGGCCGGCGTGCTGCAGGGTGACGTCAAGGACGTCCTGCTGCTCGACGTGACCCCGCTCTCGCTCGGCATCGAGACGCTGGGCGGCGTGTTCACCCGCCTCATCGACCGCAACACGACGATCCCGACGAAGAAGTCGCAGACCTTCTCTACCGCCGACGACAACCAGACCGCCGTGACGATCCGGGTGTTCCAGGGCGAGCGAGAGATGGCGGCCGACAACAAGCTGCTCGGCCAGTTCGACCTGGTCGGCATCCCGCCGGCCCCGCGCGGCGTGCCGCAGATCGAGGTCACCTTCGACATCGACGCCAACGGCATCGTCAACGTCTCCGCCAAGGACCAGGCCACCGGCAAGGAGCAGCAGATCCGCATCCAGGCGTCCGGCGGTCTCTCCGAGGAGGAGATCGAGAAGATGGTCAAGGACGCGGAGAAGAACGCCGAGGAAGACAAGAAGCGGCGGGCCCGCGTCGATGCGGTCAACAATGCCGAGGCGCTCATCCACCAGACCGAGAAGCAGCTCGAGGAGTATGGCGACAAGGTCGGTGCGGAGAACAAGTCCGCGATCGAAACCGCGCTGAAGGAGCTGAAGGAGGTCAAGGACGACGAGACCGCGTCGCCCGAGACCATCCAGCAGAAGACCCAGGCCCTGATGCAGGCCGCCATGAAGCTCGGCGAGGCCATGTACGCCCAGCAACAGGGCGGCGGCGAGGCCGGCTCGGAAGAGAGCGGCGAAGCCGGGAGCGAGGACGTCGTCGATGCCGAATTCACCGAGGTGAAGGACGACGAGGACTCCGACAAGAAGAAGAGCGCGTAGGCCCTGAGCGGTTTGACGTGATGTGAAGCGCCCCTCGCCATCCCCCGGTCCCGGCCCGTGTGCCGGACAGGGCGGATGGCGGGGGCTTTTTGCGGGACGGGCCGGGTGCTGCGCCGCGGCCCGCAGGCTCGAAGCGGAAAGAAGGGCGAAGGCCCCATGAGCAAGCGCGACTATTACGAGGTGCTCGGCGTCGAACGCGGCGCGGATGCTCAGACCATCAAGAGCGCCTATCGCAAACTCGCCATGCAGTATCACCCCGACCGCAATCCGGGCGATGGTGAGGCGGAAGCCAGGTTCAAGGAAGTCGGCGAGGCCTATGCGGTGCTCTCCGACGCCGACAAGCGCGCCGCCTATGATCGCATGGGCCACGCGGCCTTCCAGAATGGCGGCGGTGGCCAGGGCCCGTTCGGGGCCGGCTTCGGCGGCGGCGCGGCCGATTTCGCGGACATCTTCGAGCAGGTCTTCGGCGACGCGTTCGGCGGACGGCGCGCCCGGCGCACCGGTCCGGCGCGTGGCGCGGACCTCAGATACGACCTCGAGATCACCCTGGAAGACGCCTTCAACGGCAAGGACACGACGATCCGGGTGCCCACCACCGTCACCTGTTCCAGCTGCAACGGCAACGGTGCGGAGCCGGGCACGGACGTGACGACCTGCGAGACCTGCGCCGGTCAGGGCCGCATCCGGCGCCAGCAGGGCTTCTTCACCATGGAGCAGACCTGCCCGACCTGCGGCGGGCGCGGCCAGTACGTGGAAACCCCGTGCCGGGAATGCGACGGCGTCGGGCGCGTGCGCCAGACCCGCGAGCTGAAGGTGGAGATTCCGCCCGGCGTGGAGGACGGCATGCGCATACGCCTCGCCGGCGAGGGCGAGGCCGGCGTGCGCGGCGGGCCGCGCGGCGATCTCTACATCTTCATCTCCATCCGCCCGCACGAGATATTCGAGCGTGACGGACCCAATCTCTATTGCCGCGCCACGGTGCCGATGGTGACCGCCGCGCTCGGCGGCGGGATCGAGGTGCCCACGATCGAGGGCGGGCGCGCGGAGATGCGCATCCCCGACGGCTCCCAGACCGGCAAGCGCATGCGCCTGCGCGGCAAGGGCATGACGCGGCTGAAGGCCGGCGGCGCGCGCGGCGACATGTTCGTCGAGCTGTTCGTGGAGACCCCGCGCAATCTCACCGAACGCCAGAGGGAACTCCTCGCCGAGTTCTGCGAGATTTCCGGCGATGGCTGCAATCCGGAGAGCGACGGCTTCTTCAAGAAGGTCCGCCGCTTCTGGGACGACGTCACCGGCGACGACGAGGGCCCGCGCGCGAGCGCATGAGGCCTTAGCGATTTGCTAACCATGCCGGGCGCATCGCGTTGGCGGACCTTGCGGGAGGACTCGGGGCCATGGCGGACACCGCACCCCTCAAACTCTGCGTCGTCGGTGCATCGGGCCGGCTGGGCCGCCTGATCCTGGGCGAGGCTATCCGGCGCAGCGACTTCGACCTCGTCGGCGGCGTGGTGAGCCACGACTCCGTCCAGCTCGGCGCCGATCTCGGCGAGCTCGCCGGCCTTCCCTATCGCGGCCAGGAGACCAGGGTCAGCCTCGTCGAGGCGGCCGCGGGTGCCGATGTCGTCATCGACGTGTCGGCGGCCAAGGTGACCCCGGCGATCGCGGAACGGCTGGCCGAGAGCGGCGGCCCGGCGCTGGTGACCGGCGTGACCGGGCTCGACGCGGCCGGGCGCGCGGCGCTGGAGAAGGCCGCCGAGTCGATCCCGGTGCTGCACGCACGCAATTTCTCGCTCGGCGTGACCGTGCTCGAGCAGCTCGTCGAGCAGGCCGCACGCGCGCTATCGCCCGAGCTCTACGATCTCGAAATCCACGAGACCCATCACCGCTTCAAGGCCGATGCGCCGTCGGGCACCGCGCTGATGCTCGGCGAGGCCGGCGCGCGCGGGCGCGGCAAGGACCTCGAGAGCCTCGCCCGATACGGCTACGAGCGCAGCGACGCCCACCGTCCGGCAGGCAGTATCGGTTTCTCGGTCAATCGCGGCGGCGGGGTCGTGGGCGACCATGCCGCGCGCTTTCTCGGCGCTTTCGAGGAAATCGACCTCTCCCACCGCGCCTTCGACCGCTTCGTCTTCGCCCGCGGCGCGATGGAAGCCGCGCTCTGGATCAAGGGCCGGGAGCCGGGGCTCTACTCGATGCGCGACGTGGTGGGGTTCTAGCCGAAACTGTCGCCCGCGGGCAGCGGCGCATGGCGGATGAGCCGGCTGTCCTCGACCGCGGCCTGGCGATGGGGCACGGCCTCGCTCTGATAGACCGCGTCGGTGACCATCTCCAGGAAGGCCCCCGCGCTGGGATAGCGGGCGATGAAGGCGAGGTCCCAGCGCTCGTCCTGGGGACCGATCAGCATGAGCTGCGGGCGGCCGCGCCAGACGATGCGCCCGCCGACGCGCGTGAATATCGGTCCCGAATGCGTGCCGTAATTCCTGTAGGCATCCAGTCCGCTGGCCTCCCGCCCGTCCGGGTAGGCGGCCTTCTCGCGCAGGCGGATGAGATTGAGCATCTCCACCGGTTCGTCGCGCGGGAGCGCCTTGAACGCCTCGAAGGCGGCGCGTTCGGGATCGATGTGGCTCATTCAGCTCTCCTCAGCTTGTCTCGGTTCGAGCCCGTGCTGCTTCATGCGCCATAGGCAGAGATCGATACGATCCTGACCGAAGAACGGTTCGCCCTGGAAGACAAGGGTGGGAACGCCCCAGTGGCCGGCCTTGATGAGGTCGGCCTCGTTCTGGGCGATCTCGGCATCGAAGCGGGCCGGATTGGCCTCGACCTCGCCTTGCAGCGCGTCGAGATCGATGTCCTCTTCGGCGAGCGCCGTCTTCAGCGTGTCGCCCTGCGTCCAGGCCTCGCCCGAGAAGATCCGGCGCGACACCGCGTCCAGGAAGGCGAGCCCGCAGCCGCGATGGCTTGCCGCGACGCCGAGCCGGGTGAGGTTGATGACGCGCGACTGGTCGGCGGCCGGCTTGCCCGCCCCCGGCTCGACCGCGACGGGATCGGGGTTCGGCGGGGCGATGGGCAGGTCCAGATACTCGGCCAGGCGCACCACGTCGACGAGCAGGTAGTCGAGCCACATCTTGCCGCGGCTCTCGAAGAAGCCGTCCTCGCGCAGGATGAGCGGACGCACCGGTCTCACCCGGATGTCGAGATCCCAAGCCTCCTGCAGCGTGCGCAGGCGCGGCGTGGCGAGATAGCTGTACGGGCTGCGGAAGGACCAGAACAGGTCGAGTGTGAGGCTCATTGCGTCAGTATCGGCCGGCCGTCGGGTTCCGTCCAGACCGGGCCGGGGCTCCGGCCTAGATGTGCAGGGCGTCGTCGGCGGCGTCGCGCACCAGCGCGAGGAGGCGGTGCGAGCGGCGCGGGTCCTTGCCGTGGAAGAACTCGTTCTTGTCCAGCAGATTGATGTGCAGGCCGACGGTTTCCGCATCGACGCCCGCCGACCCGGTCAGGATCATCAGCGGCGTGCCGTTCGCATGCTTCTCCGCGGTACGCAGCGTGTCGACTGGGCTCACCGAATCGGGCAGGCGCAGATCGAGGATGACGAGATCGTAGCCGCCGCGCGCCATCTTGAAGCGGGCTTCGCGCAGCGTGCGCACCACCTCGAGTTCGATATCGTGGGCGCCGGCATCGTGCAGCGCGTGCTGCAGGAGCATGGCGTCGGCGAGATCGTCTTCGATGTGGAGCACGCGGAGCGTCTCGGGCATGGCGCAACCTGCTGGCCGAATCGGCGCGGACATTAAGAGGCTAACCTTATCACGAGCTTAATTTTTTATTTCGAGTGAGGCCTAAAGCCCCCGTATCGCCTCGGGCTGGGCAAGGCCCGCGCGCGCCGCGGCGGCCTTCAGGGTGTTCACCAGGAGAAAGGCGATGGTCATCGGGCCGATCCCGCCCGGCACCGGCGTGATGAAGCCCGCGCGCCTGGCGGCTTCGTCATAGGCGACGTCGCCGACGAGCTTCGTGCCGCCTTCGCCCTTCTCCGGCGCATCCACGCGGTTGATGCCCACGTCCAGAACGCAGGCACCCTCCTTGATCCACGCCCCCTTCACCATTTCCGGCCGGCCGGCGGCGGCCACCACGATGTCGGCGCGCGCGCAGTGCTCGGGAAGGTCCAGCGTGCGCGAGTGGGAGAGCATGACCGTGCAGTTCTGCTCCAGGAACAGGAAGGCCGCCGGCTTGCCGACGAGGATGGAGCGCCCGATCACGACGACCGACTTGCCCGACAGCTCGCCGAGTGCCTGGCGCGCCAGCCAGACGCAGCCCGACGGAGTGCAGGGACGCAGGCCCGGCGCCCCCTGCACGAGCCGGCCGGCGCTCGTCGCGGTGAGCCCGTCCACGTCCTTGTCCGGATCGATCGTCTCGACGACGCGGTAGGGATCGATGTGCCCGGGCAGCGGCATCTGGACGAGGATGCCGTCGACCGCGTCGTCGGCGTTGAGCGCTTCCACGATGCCGACGAGCTCGGCCTCCTCGATCCGTGCGTCGCGGCGGATCTCGATCGAGCGCATGCCGGCGGCCTCTGTGCGCTTCACCTTGTTGCGGACATAGACCTGGCTGGCCGGATCCTCCCCGACCAGCACGACGGCCAGGCAGGGCGCCCGGCCGAGCCGGCTCTCGAGCTGCGCCACGCCCGCCTTGACGTGGGAATCGATGAGGGCGGCGGCGGCCTTGCCGTCGATGACGGAGGCGGCGCCGGGCACGGGCTTGATGAAATCGGACACGGGGGGAGAGACCTTCCAGAATCGCTCTAGCCGAACAGTCTCCAGAGCACGTCGGCCACGAGATAGTTGCGCACGAAGGCGATGATCAGCAGCAGGACGATCGGCGACAGGTCCATCCCGCCGAGCGGGGGCAGGACCTGGCGGATCGGGGCGAGCAGCGGGGCGGTTATGCGCTCGGTGATGTCCCAGATCATCCGGACGAACTGGTTGTGCGGATTGACCACGTTGAAGCCGATGAGCCAGCTCATGATCACGTTGATGAAGACGACGATCGTGAGCAGGGTCAGGACCGGCATCAGGAAATAGGCGAGAAGCGCCTGGCCGAAGGTCATGAGGGGGCCTCGTTGTCGGGTGGGCTCGATTGGCGTTGCAGACGCTGTACCCGCACGCGCCCCGCCCGATCAAGCCTTGCAGCGCGCTTTTCGCCGCCGGGCGCTGCGCCGGCCTGACCGCGCCCGCTTGACAGGGCAGGGGCCGCGCCGTACCTCAGCGCTTCTCGTATTCGAGACCTCGTGGGGCCGTAGCTCAGTTGGGAGAGCGCGTCGTTCGCAATGACGAGGTCAGGGGTTCGATTCCCCTCGGCTCCACCATTTCTCCTGCTGCTCAAGCCCATCCGGGCTTTCGCTCCTCGCTGGCGCTGCGGGCGGACGTTCGTCCTTGCGAACCCTGCGGGTTCGCGGCTGGCTCGCCCGGCTCCACCATTTCTCCTGCTGCTCAAGCCCATCCGGGCTTTCGCTCCTCGCTGACGCTGCGGGCGGACGTTCGTCCTTGCGAACCCTGCGGGTCCGGAACGCTCGCCCGGACGCTGCCCCCGCCCTTGCCCCGGCCGAAGTGCGGATATTAGGCTGGTACCTAGGCAAGGCGGGGGACATACCGATGACGCGCACGATCCGGCAGTTCGTTCTGACCATCTTCGTGGCCCTGGCGGGTCTGTTCGCAGCGCGGGCCGAGGAGCCCGCCTACACCCCAGCGCCGCCCATCATTGGCTCGACGTGGCGCTCGAGGCCACCGCGCAGGAAGTGCTGCGCGTGGGGGCGCGCCCGACGGTGATCTCGCGCCAGCTCGCCATCGTGCAGACTGCCGTATTCGATGCCTGGGCGGCCTATGACGATACGGCGGTGGGCACGCGCTACGGCGCCGCGCTGCGCCGCCCGCCGGAAGAGCGCACGCTGGAGAACAAGGAGATCGCGATCGCGCATGCGGCCTATCGCGCGATGCTCGACCAGTTTCCCGGCGAGAGGGACTACATCACGCGCGCGTTCATCGCCGCCGGCTTCGATCCGGACAACGCCTCCACCGATCCGGCGACTCCGGAAGGGATCGGCAATCTCGCCGCCGCCGCGGTGCTCGAGTATCGCCATGGAGACGGCGCGAACCAGCTCGGCGACGAGGCCGGCTCGGACGGCACGCCCTACTCGCAATACATCATGTACCGGCCGGTGAACGGGCCATACGAGATCGTCGACCCCGACCGCTGGCAGCCGATCCCGGCGAGCGACGGCAGGGGCGGGGTGGCGGTGCAGCAATGGCTGACGCCGCACTGGTACCGCGTCGCGCCCTTCGCCCTGGAAAGCGCCGATCAGTTCCGCGCTCCGCCCCCGCCCCTGGTGGCGAGCGAGCAGCTGCTGGCCGAGACCGAACAGGTCGCCCGGATGAACGCCGAGCTCACCGTTGAGCAGAAGGCGCTGGTGGAGTTCATGCGCGACGGCCCGGGATCGACCGGCCAGTCGGGTCACTGGCTGGAGATGAGCCAGGTCGTCTCGCGCCGCGACCGCAACGATCTCGACACCGACGTGAAGCTCTATTTCGCCGTCGCCAACGTGGCCATGGACGCCTTCATCGCCTCCTGGGAGTCGAAGATATACTACGACACCTCGCGGCCCTGGACGCTGATCCGGCATTATTTCGGCGAGGAGGTGATCGAGGCCTGGGGCGGGCCGGGCGCGGGCAAGGTCGAGATGGCGGCCAGCCGCTGGCATCCCTACTCCCCGGCCGAGTTCCCGACCCCGCCCTTCGCGGGCTATCCGTCCGGCCACTCTACGGTCAGCGCGGCCGCGGCGGAGATCCTGAAGCGCTTCACCGGAAGCGATGATTTCGGGTACACGGTCGACCTCATGGCCGGCTCGATGACCGAGCCGGGCCACGAGGTGCCGGTGACGCTCGAGTTTCCCACCTTCACCTTCACCGCCGAGGCGGCCGGCATTTCCCGGCTCTATGGCGGCTATCACATCCAGGCCGACAATATCGAAGGCCTCGCCATGGGCCGCCGCGTGGCGGAACACGGCTGGCCGGTCGTGCAGAGCTATTTCGACGGCACGGCCGTCATCGAGTCCCCGGCACGCCTCGGCGAGTGAACTTCCCGCCAACCGTTTCTTTACGGCGCCGGGTTAGGGTGTCGCCATGACACGCCTCTTCGCCCTCCTCGCCCTAGCGGGCGCGCTGTCGACCGCCCCGGCCTTCGCCGGCGGCGAGTCGGCCCCGTCCGCCCCGGCGCCCGAGCCGGAAGCGCGCGGCGGCCGGGCGATCACGCACGTTGAGAGCTATGTCTCGCTCGAGCCCATCCTCGCCGCGGTGCAGGCCGACATGCGCCTGCGCGGCGTGATGCATATCGAGCTCGGGCTCGACGTGCCCGATGCGCGCCTGCGCCGGGAGGTGGAGGCGGCCATGCCCTACCTGCGCAACGCCTACAACTCGACCATCGCGGTCTATACCGGCGTGCACTACCGCTTCGGCGAGGTGCCGGACGCCGACACGATCGCGCGCATGCTGCAGAACGCCACCGACGAGACGCTGGGCCGCGAGGGCGCGCAGGTCCTGCTCGGCATGGTCATGGTCAACGGGCGCTGAGCTATTTGGCGTGCTCGCGCGCGACCTTGTCCATGAAGCGGGCAAGCTCGCGATCGAGCTCGGTCACCCCGTCCGCGTCGTGCGTGGTCAGCGTGACGTCCACCTTGCTGTAGACGTTCGACCATTCGGGATGGTGGTCCATCTTGTCGGCCTTCAGCGCCACGCGGGCCATGAAGCCGAAGGCCTCGTTGAAATCGGCGAAGCTGAATTCCTTGCGGATCGCGTCGCGCCCGTCGACGGCCGTCCAGCCGTGCAGCTCCCCGAGCACCGCGCTCGCTCCGATCTTCTCGGCCATGGGTCTCTCCTCGTCTGATTGCCGGCGCACCATCGGGCGTGCCGCCCCGGTCTTCAAGCCCGAAGGGGCCGGTGCGCGTTCCCCGTTTACGGAAAAATGACAGGGCGCGTGCGATGCTCGGTCCCCGAGAAGAGGAAAGGAGGGCGCAATGACCCGCTTTCTGAAGTCCGACGACAATCCCGGCGGCCGGCGGCTGGAGGACATCCTCCTCGAGCTGCGCGCCGACGTGCTCCTGCGCTGCACCAAGATCTCCGGCGACACGAGGCCCGAGGCGCTGCACGTGATGGCCAACAACATGAAGGTGCTCGAACACCTCACCGCCGCGATCGAGCTCGCCCAGGATTCCACCCACCTGCTCGACCGCGCCTTCGGCCCGTCCAAGGCCGAGGACGGCGGCGATCCGCGCATCGGGGTGGCCTGAGACTTTCCCCCGGAAACCGGCGGATCGGACTCCTACTACGACTACCATCACGCGCGGCACGGGCCGGCAGGCGCGGTGGGCGCCATGGCCCGGCGGTGGCCGCGGGCATCGGTTCACCCGCTCTTCCTTCCTGGCCTCCCGCCGAAAGCCGGGGATCCGGAGGCCTGTGGAACGCCGTGATCCGAGACGGTGCGCACCGGCCCGGGCCCGGCTTTTCTGCGGGGAGCGAAGGACCGCCGGGGGGAAATGGATGCCCTAGACATCCACCTCCGCTTCCAGCGCGAACTCCTGGATGAAGTCGCGCCGGGGTTCGACCACGTCGCCCATCAGCTTGGAGAACAGCTCGTCGGCGGTGTCGGCCTCCTGGACGGAGACGCGCAGCAGCGAGCGGGCCTCGGGGTCGAGCGTGGTTTCCCAGAGCTGGTCGGGGTTCATCTCGCCGAGACCCTTGTAGCGCTGGATCTTCATCCCCTTGGCGCCGGCCTTCTGCACCGAGGTGACCAGGCCCCAGGGACCGTAGACGACCGTCTCGCCGCCCTTGCCGCGGAAGGTCGCCGGGCCGGTATAGTCGCCGGCGATGGCCATCGCGCGCTCCTGCAGGCGCTTCGCGTCCGGGCTGGCGAGGATCTTGTCGTCGAGCACGACGGTCTCGGTCACGCCGCGCACCTCGCGCTTCAGCACCAGCGCGCCTTCGGGCGCGACCGTGGCGTACCAGGTGTCCTCGCCCTCGTCGGCGGAGCGGTTGAGGCGCTCGGCGGTGGCGTCGGCCTGCTCCTGCGTCGGTTCGGGGTGCAGCGCGCCGGACAGCGCGGCCGCCTCCAGCGCGAAGGCCGGGGCGCGGGCGGTCAGGCGCTCGAGCGCGAGCACGACGCCGCGCGCTTCCTTGACCCGCTCGGCGAGATCGGCGCCGGTGAGCACCTCGCCGTTGTCGAGCTCCAGCGCGGCCTCGGCCGAGCCTTCCTCGATCAGCGAGTTGTCCATCTCGGCCTGGTTGGCCATGTAGCGGATCGAGTTGCCGCGCCGGACCATGTAGAGCGGGGGCTGGGCGATGTAGAGATGGCCGCGCTCGATCAGCTCGGGCATCTGGCGGTAGAAGAAGGTCAGCAGCAGCGTGCGGATGTGGGCGCCGTCCACGTCCGCGTCGGTCATGATGACGACCTTGTGGTAGCGCAGCTTGTCGTAGTCGATCTGGTCGCGCCCGATGCCGGTGCCGAGCGCGGTGATCAGCGTGCCGACCTGGTCGGAGGACAGCATCTTGTCGAAGCGCGCGCGTTCCACGTTCAGGATCTTGCCGCGCAGGGGCAGGATCGCCTGGTATTCGCGCGAGCGGCCCTGCTTGGCCGAGCCGCCGGCCGAATCGCCCTCCACGATGAAGAGCTCGGACTTGGCCGGATCCTTCTCCTGGCAGTCGGCGAGCTTGCCGGGCAGCGAGGTGATGTCGAGCGCGCTCTTGCGCCGCGTCAGCTCGCGCGCCTTGCGCGCCGCCTCGCGGGCGGTGGCGGCCTCGACGATCTTGGAGACGATCTGCTTGGCCTCGACCGGGTGCTCCTCGAACCACTCGTTGAGCTTCTCGTTCATCAGGCCTTCCACGGCCGGACGCACCTCGGAGGATACGAGCTTGTCCTTGGTCTGGGAGGAGAATTTCGGGTCGGGCACCTTGACCGACAGCACGCAGGTCAGCCCCTCGCGCGCGTCGTCGCCGGTCAGCTGCACCTTCATCTTCGAGGCGATGCCCGAGCTCGCCGCATAGGTGTTGATCACCCGGGTCAGCGCGCCGCGGAAGCCCGCCAGGTGCGTGCCGCCGTCGCGCTGGGGGATGTTGTTGGTGAAGGCCAGCACGTTCTCGTGATAGCTGTCGTTCCACTGCAGCGCGGCCTCGACCGTGACGCCCTCGCGCTCGCCGGTGACCATGATCGGCTCCACGAACAGGGCCGACTTGTTGCGGTCGAGATGCTTGACGAAGGCGGCCACGCCTCCCTCGTACTCCATCACGTCCTCCCAGGCTTCCGCCTCGCGCTCGTCGCGCAGCACGATGCGGACCCCGGAATTGAGGAAGGCGAGCTCGCGCAGGCGGTGCTGCAGGCGCGCGCGGTCGAACACGATGTCGGAGAAGGTCCTGTCGCTGGGCAGGAAGCGCACCTTGGTGCCCGACAGCGCCCGGCCGTCCTCGCGCCGGGGCGCCTCGCCGGTGACCTTGAGATCCTCTTCCGGCTCGCCGTGGCGGAAGCGCATGAAGTGCTCCTTGCCGTGGCGCCAGATGGTGAGGTCCAGCCATTCGCTGAGCGCGTTGACGACCGAGACGCCGACGCCGTGCAGGCCGCCGGAGACCTTGTATGAGTTCTGGTCGAACTTCCCGCCCGCGTGCAGCTGGGTCATGATGACCTGCGCGGCCGAGACGCCCTCGCCGGCGTGGATCTGGGTCGGGATGCCGCGCCCGTCGTCCATCACCGAGGCCGAGCCGTCGGCGTGCAGGGTGACGGTCACTTCCGAGCAGTGGCCAGCCAGCGCCTCGTCGATCGCGTTGTCGACGACCTCGTAGACCATGTGATGCAGGCCCGAGCCGTCATCGGTATCGCCGATATACATGCCGGGCCGCTTGCGAACGGCGTCGAGGCCCTTGAGGACCTTGATGGAGTCGGCGCCGTATTCCTGATTCGTATTGTCTGACATGGGTGTTTTCTAGCGCAGGAGGAGGACGAGGGCCACGGCGAGCATCACGATGGCGGTGGCAAGGTCGGCCCAGCGGCGGAAGCCCTTCGTCATCAGCCAGTCGCGCGCGCGATGGGCGAGGCCGACATAGGCGAAGGCGAACAGGACGAACATCGCCAGCATGATGGCGATCATTGCCATATAGTGTGCGAGGCGCACCTGCGAAAGATCGAAAAAGGCCGGCAGGAACGAGAGATAGAAGACGATGGCCTTGGGGTTCGACAAGGGCATGGTGATGCCCACGGCATAGGTGGCGGCAAGGCCCCGCCCGGTGACCGCGGGCACCGGGGCGCCGGCCGGCTTGGGCTCTAGGAAGCCCTGGAAGGCGTTCCAGGCGAACCAGATCAGCACGGCGGAGCCCGCGACCTTGATCAGCACCGAGAAGCCGGAAAACGCCGCGCTCGCCGCGGTCAGGCCCGTGATCGCAAGTGTCAGCCAGAAGATGTCGCCGGTCAGGATGCCCAGGCCATAGGCCACGCCGTGCGCCGGGCCGCGGTCGAGCGTGCGCGCGATCATCGCCGCATTGCCGGGTCCGGGCGTCATGAACAGCACGAAGATCGCGCCCGCGAACAGGGCGAGGGAGGACAGCGTCATGGCGCAGGCCTACAGGATTTTCACCGAGAGGGAGACAGGAATTCGCCGTTGTGCGCCACGACCGGCCGCCCTCCCGCCCGGCCCGAAGTGGCGGGCGCTCGCGGGGAGGTTCGGCGGGCCTGCTAGTCCGCCCGCGCCTTCACCCGGGCCGGTTCGGCGAACATCGGCGCGATCTGCAGGTTCTTCGCCCACTTGAGCTTCTCGAACAGCAGCAGGGCCGTGCCGTTATAGTCGACGAGCCGGTTGATCAGGCCCTTCCTGGGCAGGTGCAGGGCGCTCGAGGGGTAGTCGTGGTGATGGCCGTGGATCGCCTCCCCGCCGGTCAGCAGGGCCAGCAGCCAGTTCAGCCAGGCCGGGGCCTTGAGATGGCCCACGACGTTCACGCCGAGCGTGGTGGCGTGGAACTGGACCCCGCGGGCGGTCACCGCCGAGGCGTGCAGCAGTACGGTCAGCAGAAGCGAGCCGCCGGCCAGCGCCACGATGGCGTAGATCGCCGCCGGGATCAGGAGGTGGATCACCAGGCTCATCAGCGAATAGTGCCGGTCGACGAAGCGCACGCCGGGAATGTCCCTCAGCCACATCGCCAGGGGGCGCTTCAGGTCATTCTCGTCGCGCCAGAGCAGCCAGCCGATCCATGCCCAGAACTTGCTCTCGTGCGGATTGTGCGGGTCGCCGGGCTTGTCGGACAGGCGATGGTGCTGGGAGTGGTAGTTCACCCAGTCCTTCAGCTGGCCCTGCATGGCGACGAGGCAGTGCACGATGGTCAGCACCTGGGCGGGCCATTTCAGCTCGCCGGCCTTGTGCTGCCAGATGCGGTGCAGGACGCCGATGCCGAGATTGCAGATCACCAGCGTCATCGCGCCGACCGCCATGGCCGCGGGGATGAACCACCAGGAGAAGGCGAGCGAGTCGACCAGCAGGCCGGCCAGGATCGCGCCGGTCACGCCGACCACGCCCAGGAGCGGGTAGATGATGGCGGCGAAGACGCTCGGCCAGTCGAGATTGGACCAGCTCTTCTCGATCGATTGAGAGCGGGGAACGGGCAGGCGAGTCATGTGTCGGGAAGTCCTTGTCGTCAGTCTTTGCGCGGCTGAAACGGCAACGAGACAGGAGCCTCGCACGATCCGCGCCGGGCGGGAAGGCTCTGCAGGCAGGATCAGATACCGGTACCGGTTATCAAAGCCTTTGCGCGCGCGCTCAGCCGTCTCGACGCGCCGGAGCGCATCCTGTATGTCCACACGCCGGTATCTGAATTCCGGCGCGCCGGCGGTCCGGCCGAAGTCGCGCTTGTCGCATCCAAAGAGGGCCATTCCATGTCCGATACTGCATTCCCCGCCGGCGATCTGATGAAGGGCAAGCGCGGCCTCGTCATGGGCGTCGCCAACAAGAACTCGATCGCCTGGGGCATCGCCCAGCAGCTGCATGCCCAGGGCGCCGAGCTCGCCTTCTCCTACCAGGACGAGGCGCTGGAAAAGCGCGTGCGCCCGCTGGTGGAGAGCCTGGGGGGCGAGCCCTTCATGGTCACGGCCGACGTCACCGACGACGCCTCGATGGAAGCCTGCTTCAAGACGATCGAGGACAGGTGGGGCAGGCTCGACTTCCTGGTCCACGCCATCGCGTTCGCCGGCAAGGACGAGCTGCAGGGCAGCTTCACCCACAACACCACGCGCGAGGGCTTCAAGCGCGCCATGGACGTGTCGGCCTTCTCCTTCGTCGATGCCGCGCGCCGCGCGAGCGCGCTGATGCCGAGCAGGGAAGAGGGCGGCGGCGCGATGATCTCCATGACCTATCTCGGCTCCGAGCGCGTCGTGCCGAACTACAATGTCATGGGCGTCGCCAAGGCGGCGCTGGAAGCCTCCACGCGCTATATCGCCCGCGATCTGGGCCCCGCCGGCATCCGCGTCAACGCCATCTCGGCCGGCCCGATGCGCACCCTCGCCATGGCCGGCATTTCCGGCGGGCGCACGCTGATGAAAACCGGCAAGGACTGGTCGATGCTGAAGGAGGACACCACGATGGAAGGCGTCGCGGGCGCGGCGCTCTACCTGCTGTCCGATCTCGGCAAGTCCTGTACCGGCGAGGTCCTCCACGTCGATGCCGGCTTCCACGCCGTGGCGGTTCCCGACATCGAGGAGTAGGGGCCTCCCGGCGGCTCCGTCGGTGCCGCCGGGTTTGCACGTCTCAGGAGCCAAGGCCGCGTGCGTCAGCCAGGCGGCGCGGCCGTGACGCCGTGCCCGCCGCCTTCAGCCCGAACAGCGGACGCAGCACCGCGACCCGGCGGATGATCTCGAAGCCCAGGAAGCAGCCCGCGATGGTGATCGCGGTCAGGGCGGCGAATTCGCTCCACACGTCCCATCCCGCCTGCGCGATGTAGTAGCCGGCCGCGACGGTGATGGTCTGGTGCAGGATGTAGAACGGGAAGATCGCCTCGGTGAGATAGCGCCGGGCGGGCCCGTCGCGGTTGAGGAAACGCTGCGCGAGGCCCAGAAGGGCGAGGATCACCGACCAGGCATAGATCACGGTCAGCAGGTCGTAGATCGCGGAGGCCGCCGCCCCGAAATCGGGCCAGCCGAGACCGGCGAGAGCGGCGCTCAGGAGGACGAACCCGCCCGCATAGGCCGCCGCGAGCGGCCAGGCGCGCCGGACCCCGGTCCAGAAGGCCGCGCTCTTCGCGGCGAAATAGCCCACCATCAGGATGGTGAAGCGGTGGGCGTGATTGGCCCAGTCGTCGACGAGCGCGTGCGTCGTCGGAAACACCGGGTCGAGCAGGACGCCATAGGCGATGAAGGGCAGCGGCACGAGCAGGAGCAGGGCGAGCGCTCCGGCGCTGCCGGTCCACAGCCGCCCGACCGCCGCGCCCGCCGGCCCGTCGGCGAAGCGGCGCAGGGCCGGGATGAAGGGCGCCAGGATCAGCGAGTAGACCAGCAGATAGACCACGTACCAGAGATGGTTCCAGGTCGGGGTGATCACCCCGTGCATCACCGAGGGGACGGCATACTGCGCGTAGAAGGCCAGCGGATCGGGTCCGAGCGCGCCGTCCTGGCGCAGCTCGAAGAAGGTCTGGGGCGGCACCACGACGAACACCCCGAACAGGATCACGGGGATCAGGCGCACCACCCGCTCGCGCGCGAAGGCTCCCGCGCCCAGCTTGTCGGACAGGAAGCGCAGCGCCACGCCGGAGATGAAGAAGAGCAGCGCCAGCCGCCAGGGGCTCGTCAGCGCCATGACGAGTTCCGGCCCGGCATTGGCCGAAGGGCTCTTCACGTGCCAGCCCCATGTCACGAAGAACATGCCGATATGGTAGAAAATCAGGACGGCGAAGGCGATGATGCGCAGCCAGTCGAGATCGTGGCGGCGCCCCCCGGGGAGGGGATGGGCGGAGAGGGGATTGATGGCGGTGCTCATGACAGGCTCCCGGATCGAGATGACGATGCCAGCCCTGCCCGTTCCGTGCGGCGGGCGCCACCGGCATGGGGCGCCGGGCGGTCCGGCGGGACGGGCGGCTGCGGCGATGGGACGAGCGGCGGCAGGTCGGGACGGATGGCGGGAGGCGCGCGCGTGAGCGGGCCGGCCGATCCCGCCGCACGCGCCGCCGAAGCGCGCGCGGAGCGGCGGGCGCTGAGAAACGGCGCCCTCGCCTGCCTCGCCGTGGCGTTCGGGGTCTATGTCATCAACTCGGCCTCGATCATGACCGTGATGGAGCGCGCGGGCAGTGCACGGCCGGCCATCTATCCCTGGGTGCTGGAGGGCACGGCGATGCTCGCCCTGTTCGCCGCCTTCCCGGCGGTCATCCTCTTCGCGCGCCGCTTCCCGCTCGAGCCGGGGCGCTGGCGGCGCTCGCTCGCCGCCCATCTCGCCGGCCTCGCCCTCTATGCCGGGATCCAGATATCCCTCATGCTCGCCCTGCGATACGCGCTCTGGCCGCTCGTCTTCGGCCAGCCCTATGTCTATGGCGACGAGCCGGTGGACATCGCGGTCTACGAGGCGCGAAAGCAGGCCGGCATCTATGTCGGCTTCCAGGCGATCTTCTGGGCGGCGCGCCATATCGAGCAGCTGCGTCTCGAGGCCCATGCCGCCCGGCGCGAAGCCCGGCGCGAGCAGCGCATCGCGCTGAAATGCGGCGGACGCAGCTATCACCTCGCCGCCGCCGATTTCCTGTCCGCGCGGGCCGCCGGCAACTATGTCGAGGCCCGCTTCGGCGCGCGCGAGCATCTCGCCCGCATCACGCTCGGCGAGCTGGAAACCCTGTTGAAGGAGGCCGGCATCGACGCGGTGCGCTGCCATCGCTCCTTCCTGGTCAACCGCGCCCGCATCGCCGAGATCGTCCCCACCGGGGAGGGCGACGTGACCGTGCGGCTCGACGAGGGCAGCGAGGTGCCGGGCTCGCGGCGCTACCGGGCGGAACTGGAGGGGCAGGCGGGGCCCCGCGTATAGAATCCCTAAACCTTTTAGGGTGTTGATACGCCCCGGGACACTTGGTTCGACCCCGGGGGACATATCATGAAATCCGCACTGATCCGCGGCGCGAGTCTTGCCGCGCTCGCCTTCGCCTGCGCACCGGCTCTGGCCGACGAGGACCGCATCGCCGAACTCGAGGCGCGCGTCGAGCAGCTCGAGGAGACCAATCGCCGGCTGCTCGCCTATCTCGAAGCCCAGGGCGCCCTGCCGCCGGAGGCCGAGGCCCCCGGGGCCGGCGCTCGCGGGCACGGCGGCCACCAGGACCACGCGGCGCCGGCGGGCGGGGCGCCGATGCACACCGCGCACCACGCGGCCGGGCAGTCCGCCGGACACCCTGGCGGTCATCATCCGCGCCACGCGGCGATGCACGACAGCTTCGTCGGGATCGCACCCGAATACGGCTACGACATTCTCGATCACGCCGAGAACGTGAACACGCGCCAGCTGGTCATCCTCGAGGCGATGCAGGCCGGCGCGCTCGACCGGCGCGTGACGCTGTCCGGCGCGCTGACCGTGCTCGCCGACTACCAGGAGAGCAATTCCAACACGAAGTTCGGCTGGCTGATGCGCCATCCGACCTCGGCCAACCAGATCGGCGAGACGGTCTCGGAAATGGTCGTCCACTCCGCCCAGCTCGCCGCGACGGGCCGGCTGACCGACGACATCACGACCTATGTGGAACTGCTCTACGATCCCGAGCAGAGCTTCGGTCCAGGCACGATCACCGCGCTGGCCCGCAACCAGGTCCAGGTGCGCAAGGCCTTCGTGATGTGGGGCAATCTCGAGGAGCGCCCGGTCTATGCCGCGATCGGCAAGATGGACACGCCCTTCGGCCTCAATGACACGGTCAGCCCCTTCACCAACTCGACCAACTGGCACGCCTTCGCCGGCCTCGCCTATGGCGGCATGGTCGGCTATTACGACAACGGCTTCCACCTGCGCGCCATGGCGATCCAGGGCGGGGCGCAGTTCCGCGCGCACAATTCCCCGGTGGAAGACACCAACGTGCCCTCGCGGCTCAACAATTTCGCGCTCGATGCCCGCTATTCCGCCCCGCTCGGCGCGGACGGGCAGTGGATGGTCGGGGCGAGCTACACCCATGCCAGTGCCTATTGCCAGGCCTGGCCGGTCTTCCACTTCAACCCGTGCGAGGACAACAATCCGGCCTTCGCGGTCTACACCCAGGGCCGGGCCGGCGCCTTCGAGTGGCTCGGCGAATACGCCGCGACCACCGATGTCTGGCCGGGCTCGGCCTCGCCGGTGCCGCTCTACGCCGCCTTCGAGCCGGTGGAGACGGAGAGCTTCACGCTCGGCGGGCGCTGGTGGATGGATGTCCACGAAGCCGACGACTTCGCCCTGTCCTTCGAATTCTCCCGCTTCGTCGCGGGCGACGAGGGCGCGCCCTGGGAGCGCCAGGACCAGTATGTGCTGGGCGGCTCCTACTTCCTCACGCCGAGCGTCAACCTGTTCGGCGAGCTGATCCATACCCAGGGCTGGGTGCCGCTGAACTTCCTCTCGGGCGGCAACCTGCCCGGCGGCATCAGCTGGTCCGAGCAGGACGCGGAGACCGATGTGCTCGCCGTCGGCGTGCAGGCGGCGTTCTAGGCTTCCGACCCCGGCCTCCCTCCGGCACGCCCGGCGGGGGGCCGGCTCGCAGTGAGCCGCCCGCGCGCCGGGACAGCCGAGCCGCGCGCGTTCGCGCCGGACCTCGCCGCAGACCTGGGAACGCACCCCCCGGTTCACGATCCTCCTCGGCCCCTGCGGACACGACCGCACCGGCTGCATGGTCTGCGACCGCGTCGCCCGCGAACTCCTGCTGCGCGCTCGCCCGCCGGAGGACAGGGACGCGTGCCTGCCGGGGGTGTGAACTCCGCTAGGATCCCGCGCCTGTCGCGGTCTTCGCAGTTACCGGCCTCAGCTCGGGGAAATGCCGGGCTGGCTGGCGGTGCGTAGCCGACCCGTAAGCCAGAAATAGCCGGCAAATCCCACGATCCAAGTCCCGTGGCTGACGAGCATCTCTATCCAGATGATCGGCTCCTCGTCGCGCAGGGCAGTGCCGGAAACGAGAATACGGAATGCAGCAAGTCCGATAACCCAAGGCAGGACCTTCTTCAGGTCGAGTTGATTGAGAAGGCTGTAGAATCCGATCCAGACGGCCGCCAT
Organism: Marinicauda algicola; assembly: GCF_017161425.1. Lineage (GTDB taxonomy): Bacteria > Pseudomonadota > Alphaproteobacteria > Caulobacterales > Maricaulaceae > Marinicauda > Marinicauda algicola. Next base: position 2,669,319 of record NZ_CP071057.1, read on the forward strand.
GACAAGCCCGTCCAGGAGGGAAAGCAAGATGGTTGCAGCCACGCCGATTGGATCACCTGGCTCGGGAGCGAAGGGCACGGCGGCATACTGGAATACTCCGACCGCGACATTCTCGACCATGAGGGCGAGAATGAAGGCAGCGACGTAGATCGACCATCGCGGAGAACGGTCGACCGGCTCATACTCCTCCGTCTCCATGCACCCCCCGTGAACGCAGGCAGCACCTCACGGCAAGTACGTTGCAATGAAAAACCCCCGCCAGCAATCGCTGACGGGGGCTTTTCGGTTCAGGCTGTGAAAGCCGCAGGCGGGAGGCTTACTCCTCCCCGCCCTTGGTCTTTTCCTCGCCGGTCTCCTGGTCGACGTCCTTCATCGACAGGCGGACCTTGCCGCGGTCGTCGAAGCCGAGGAGTTTCACGTAAACCTCCTGGCCTTCGGAGACCACGTCCTTGGGATGGCTGACGCGCTCCTCCTTCATCTGGGAGACGTGCACCAGCCCGTCCTTGGGACCGAAGAAGTTCACGAAGGCGCCGAAGTCCATGACCTTGACGACCTTGCCCTTGTAGATCTCGCCCTCTTCCGGCTCGGCGGTGAGGCCCTTGATCCAGTTGATGGCGGCCTTGATGGAGTCCGCGTCCGAGGAGGACACCTTGATGACGCCGTCGTCGTTGACGTCGACCTTGGCGCCGGTCTCCTCCACGATCTGGCGGATCACCTTGCCGCCCGAACCGATCACGTCGCGGATCTTGTCGACCGGGATGGTGATCGTCTCGATGCGCGGAGCGTGCTCGCCGAGCTCGGCGCGGGCCGAGCCGAGCGCCTTGTTCATCTCGGAGAGGATGTGCGCGCGGCCGGCCTTGGCCTGGTCGAGCGCGGTTTCCATGATCTCCTTGGTGATGCCGGCGATCTTGATGTCCATCTGCAGCGAGGTGACGCCGCGCTCGGTACCGGCCACCTTGAAGTCCATGTCGCCGAGATGGTCCTCGTCGCCGAGGATGTCGGAGAGCACGGCCACGCCCTCGGGATCCTTGATCAGGCCCATGGCGATGCCGGAGACCGGACGGCTGATCGGAACGCCTGCATCCATGAGGGCGAGCGAGCCGCCGCACACCGTCGCCATCGAGGACGAGCCGTTTGACTCGGTGATCTCGGAGACGAGGCGGATGGTGTAGGGGAACTCCGCCGCGAGCGGCAGGACCGCGCGCAGGGCCCGCCAGGCGAGCTTGCCGTGGCCGATCTCGCGCCGGCCCGGGGCCAGGCGGAAGGAGGTCTCGCCGACCGAATAGGGCGGGAAGTTGTAGTGGAGCAGGAAGCGCTCCTTGTAAGTCCCCGTCAGCGCGTCGATGAACTGCTCGTCCTCGCCCGTGCCGAGCGTGGCCACCACGAGGGCCTGCGTCTCGCCGCGGGTGAACAGGGCCGAGCCGTGCGTGCGCGGCAGGATGCCGGCTTCCGACACGATCGGGCGCACCTCGTCGAGCTTGCGCCCGTCGATGCGCTTGCCCGTCTTGATGATGTCGCCGCGCACGATCGAGGCCTCGACCGACTTGAAGATGTCCTTCAGGACGGCCGGCTCGATGCCCTCGGGATTGTCCTCGCTGGAGGCCAGCTCGGCCATCACCTTGTCGCGCGCTTCGCCGATCTTGTTGCGGCGCTCGGTCTTGTCCTTGATCTTGTAGGCGGCCGACAATTCCTTGCCGACCATCTTCTTGATCCTGGCTTCCAGATCCGAGGTGTCCTCCGGGGTGAAGTCCCACGGCTCCTTGGCGGCCTTCTCGGCCAGGCGGATGATCATGTCGATCACCGGCTGGAAGGCCTCGTGGCCGGCCATGACCGCGCCGAGCATGATGTCCTCGGGCAGTTCCTTGGCTTCGGATTCCACCATCATCACCGCATCGCCGGTACCGGCGACCACGAGGTCGAGTTCGCTCTCGTCGATCTCCACCTCGGTCGGGTTGATGATGTAGCCGCCGTCCTTGTAGCCCACGCGCGCCGCGCCGATGGGGCCGAGGAAGGGCAGGCCGGACAGCACCAGCGCCGCGGAGGCGCCGATCATCGCCGGGATGTCGGGATCGTTCTCCATGTCATGGGACAGCACGGTCACCATGACCTGGACTTCGTTCTTGAAGCCCTTGGGGAAGAGCGGGCGGATCGGCCGGTCGATGAGACGGCTCGTGAGCGTCTCCTTCTCGGTCGGGCGGCCTTCGCGCTTGAAGAACCCGCCGGGGATCTTGCCCGCGGCGAAGTACTTTTCCTGGTAGTTGACCGTCAGCGGGAAGAAATCGGCTCCCGGCTTGACTTCCTTGACGCCTACCGCGGTCGCCAGGACCGTGGTCTCGCCGTAGGTGACGAGGACGGCCCCGTCGGCTTGGCGCGCCATGCGCCCGGTTTCAATCGTGAGCTCGCGTCCGGCCCACTCGATCGTCTCTTTTTGAATATCGAACATGTTCTCTCGTGCGTACGGATGGATCCCGGCGGCAATCGGGATAGTGAAACGCCGGCGCGCCCCCTGGCGGCCGGCGTTTCGTGGTCGCTTAGCGCCGCAGTCCCAGCTTCTCGATCAGGGCCGTGTAGCGATCGCGATCGATACGGGCCAGGTAGTCGAGGAGCCGGCGGCGCTGGGAAACCAGCTTCAAGAGCCCCCGCCGGGAATGGTTGTCCTTCTTGTGGGTCTTGAAGTGTTCGGTGAGGTTGGCGATCCGCTCGGTCAGCACCGCGATCTGGACTTCCGGGGAACCGGTGTCGTTCTCGTCGCGGGCGTGTTCCTTGATCAGTTCGGCTTTGCGTTCAGCGGTGATCGACATGTGTTCTTCGTCTCGTTCGGTGTCGGGAGGGTTCAGGCCTGGCCGGGACACCGTCCAGCAAGGTCTGGTCGTCGAAGCGCGCCTTATCTAGCAAACGCGCCGCGATGGCAAGGCATAACGCCCGCCTCGCGCCCGTGAGTTCCATATGGAGGTGATGTCGCGGCGTTCCAACCCTTCAGGGTGCGGGCGCTAGACGGTTTCCCACTGGAACACGCGCAAGGGGGACAGCTTGCCCGCCTTCGCCTCGCCGATCGCCACCGCGCCGTCGCGGCTCATGGCCAGCGCCGCGCGCGAATAGTCCTTGCCGGCGATCTCGCGCGGGGCCCGGGCGGCCTTGAGCGCATTGGCCTGGTTCGGCAGGAGCACGATCGACCGGCCGAGCCGGAGGTCGAAGGCCTCGTCCTCGGTGATCGTCACCTGCGGCAGGTCGGCGAGCGCGGTCTCCACGGGCAGCAGCGCCTCCTCGGCGCGGTCGTCCTGCGCCAGCGCGCGCAGCTCGTCGAGCGTGATCGCGGTTTTCGCCTCGAACGGGCCGACGCGCACCCGGCGCAGCGCCGCGACATGGGCGACGGTGCCGAGTTCATGGGCGAGGTCGCGCGCGAGCGCGCGCACATAGGCACCCTTGCCGCAGCCCATCTCCAGCACGGCGAGATCGGGCTCGGGACAGTCGAGCAGTTCCAGGGAGGCGATCGTGACGGTGCGCGCCTTGAGCTCCACCGTCTCCCCGGCGCGGGCCAGGTCGTAGGCGCGCTCGCCCTCGACCTTGATCGCCGAATAGGCCGGCGGGACCTGCTCGATCTCGCCGACGAAACCATCGAGCGCGGCTTCGATCGCCTCGCGTTCGGGACGCACCCCGCTCTCGCGCACCACCTCGCCCTCGGCGTCCAGCGTCGTGGTCTCCTCGCCCCAGCGGATGGTGAAGCGATAGATCTTGCCGGCCTCCTGGGCGAAGGGGACGGTCTTGGTGGCTTCCCCGAGCGCGATCGGCAGCACCCCGCTCGCCAGCGGGTCGAGCGTGCCGGCATGGCCGGCCTTCTTCGCATCGAAGATGCGCCGCACGGCCGAGACGGCCTGGGTGGAGGTCATGTCGAGCGGCTTGTCGAGATTGATCCAGCCGTGGACCGCGCGGCCCTTCTTCCTGCGCCCCATCGTGCTCAGTCCTCGCCCTTCTTCGGTTTCAGGTCGCGCTGCACCTCGGGTCGGGCGAGCACCTCGTCGACATGGCTGGCTTCCTCGAACCGCTCGTCGGGCAGGAAGCGGAGCTTCGGGGTGAACTTCATCTCGATCTGGTTGCCGAGTTCCTTCTGGATGAAGCCCGCGGCCCGGTTGAGCCCCGCGGCCACGGTTTCGGGATCGGCAAGGCCCAGCGTGGAGACGAAGACGGTGGCGTGGCGCATGTCCGGGCTCATCCGGGCCTCGGTCACGGTGACCGAGACGCCCGACAGCGCGGGGTCGTGCAGATGGCCCTCGGCGATGATGTCGGACACCGCCCGGCGGATCAGCTCTCCGCCGCGCAGCTGGCGCTGGGACTGGGCTTTCATGGGTGTACCTCGTTTTCCGCTCGGGGCGGGCCGGGTTCGAACCGGGACGTCCCTGGAAAGGGGCCGGGTGATACGCCCTCGCGCGCCGCGGCGCAAGGGATCAGCCGCGCGTGACCATCACCGCACCCGCGACCAGCAGCGCCACGCCGGTGACGCGCACGAGGTTCGCCTCGCGCACGTCGAGGCCCAAGAGGCCGAAATGGTCCATCACCAGCGCAGCGACGAGCTGCGCGGCGATGAGGGTCGAGAAGAAGGCGCCCGCGCCGATCTTCGGCGTCGCCCACGCCGCGGTCGTCACGAACAGCGCGCCCAGCGCCCCGCCCGCGATCCACAGGTGGGGCGGCACCGCCGCCACCTGCTCGCGGCTGGGAAGGCCGTTCCTCAGCGCGAGGACCGTCACCACCGAGAGCATGACCAGCGCCCCGGCCGCGAAATTGACCAGCGCGGCGCGGAAGGGCGAGTTCAGCAGGTAGGCGAGCTGGCCGTTGAAGGCCGGCTGCGTCGCCACCGCCGCCCCGGCGACCACGACCATGATGAGCGGGAAGATCAGAGAGGCATTCATCGGCGGTCCTTCGTCTCGGATGGCTTGGAGACGAACAGGATAGGCCAGAGCCGGTTCCGGTGAAGGAGAAGTCCCGCCACGAACGAAAACCCCGGCCGTTGCCGGCCGGGGCTCCGTCGTTCGCTGGAAACCAGGCGCGCCTTACAGCGTGCGCTTGATCTCCTCCACGGTGAAGCACTCGATCTTGTCGCCCACCTGGATGTCCTGGTAGTTCTCGAAGGCCATGCCGCACTCGGTGCCCGCGCGCACTTCCGGGACCTCGTCCTTGAAGCGCTTGAGCGTGGAGAGCTTGCCCTCGTGGATGACGGTGTCGTTGCGCAGCAGGCGCACGCCCGAACCGCGGCGCACCACGCCCTCGGTGACGCGGCAGCCGGCCACCTTGCCGACCTTGGAGACGTGGAACACCTCCAGGATCTCGGCATAGCCGATGAAGGTCTCGCGCTTTTCCGGCGCCAGGAGGCCTTCCATCGTCGCCTTCACGTCGTCGATGACGTCGTAGATCACCGAATAGTAGCGGATCTCCACGCCCTCGGCCTCGGCGAGCTCCCTCGCCTGCTTGTTGGCGCGGACGTTGAACGCGAAGATCGGCGCGCCGGAGGTCTTGGCGAGCAGAACGTCGGACTCCGACACCCCGCCGGGGGCGGAATGGATGACGCGCGCGCGCACCTCCTCGTTGCCGAGCTTCTCCAGCGCCGCGGTGATGGCCTCGGCCGAGCCCTGGACGTCGGCCTTGACGAGCAGCGGCATCTCGGTGACGTCGGCCTGCTTGAGCTTGGCCATCATCTGCTCGAGCGAGGCGCCGCCGCCGGTGACGAGCGCGGAGCGTTCGCGCAGCTGGCGCTGGCGGTAGGCGACGATCTCGCGGGCCCGCGATTCGTTCTCCACCACGGCGAACACCTCGCCGGGTTCCGGCGCGCCGTCGAGACCGAGGATCTCGGCGGGCAGGGACGGGCCGGCCTCGGCCATCTGCTGGCCGCGCTCGTTGACGAGGGCGCGCACCTTGCCCCACTGGGCGCCGGCCACGACGATGTCGCCGCGCTTCAGCGTGCCGCGCTTGACCAGCACGGTGGCGACCGGGCCGCGGCCCTTGTCGATCTGGGATTCGATGACCACCCCCTCGGCGGAGCGGTCCGGATTGGCCTTCAGCTCGAGGACTTCCGCCTGCAGCGTGATCGCCTCGGTGAGTTCTTCCAGGCCCAGCCGCTTCAGCGCCGAGACATTGACCGTCTGGACGTCGCCGCCCATCGATTCCACGACGACCTCGTGCTGGAGCAGGTCCTGCAGGACCTTCTCCGGCTTGGCGTCGGGCTTGTCGATCTTGTTGACGGCCACGATCATCGGGACCTTGGCGGCGCGGGCGTGATTGATCGCCTCGATCGTCTGCGGCATGACGCCGTCATCGGCGGCCACGACGAGGATGACGATGTCGGTCGCCTGCGCCCCGCGCGAGCGCATCGCGGAGAAGGCCGCGTGGCCCGGCGTGTCCAGGAAGGTGATCTTGTCGCCGCTCTTCAGCTGCACCTGGTAGGCGCCGATGTGCTGGGTGATGCCCCCGGCCTCGCCGGCGGCGACGTCGGTCTCGCGCAGCGCGTCGAGCAGGCTGGTCTTGCCGTGGTCGACATGGCCCATCACCGCCACGACCGGCGCGCGGGGCTTCTTGCTCTCCTCGGGGTCCGCCTCGGAGATGAAGCCGGTTTCCACGTCCGCCTCGGACACGCGCTTCACCGTGTGGCCGAACTCCTCCACGATCAGCTCGGCATCGTCGGCGTCGAGCACGTCGTTGGCGCGGACCATCTGGCCCTGCTGCATCAGGAATTTCACGATGTCGGCGGCGCGCTCGGCCATGCGGTTGGCGAGTTCCTGCACGGTGATCCGCTCGGGCACGATCACCTCGCGGGAAACCTTCTCCCGGCCCTGGCCCTGCTGGGCGCGGCGCTGCTTCTCGCGCTCGCGGGCGCGGCGCATCGAGGCGAGCGAACGCTGCCGGTCGGAATCGTCCTCGATGATGTTCTGGATGGTCAGCTTGCCCTGGCGGCGCTTGGGCTCCTTGGAGCGCGTCACGGCCTTTTCCGGAGCGGGGGCCTTCTTCTTCACACGGCCGCCCATCTCCTCGAGCATGGAGCGTGCGTCTTCCTCTTCCTCGGGTTCGCGGACGCGTTCCTTGGCGGGACGCTCCTTGCGCGAGGGCTTGGCGAGCTCCTCGTCCTCGGGCAGGGGCGGGGGAACGTCGGCGACGGCGCGGCGCGCCTCCTCCTCGGCCTTGCGGCGCTTCTCCTCGGCCTCGCGGGCCTTGCGCTCCTCCTCCTCGCGGCGCTTCTGCTCCTCGAGGCGTTCCCTTTCCTCGCGGTCGCGGCGCTCCAGCTCGGCGGCCTCGGCCTTCTTCTTCTCCTCGCGCTCGGCAGCCTCCGAGCGCGCCCGCGCGATCGCCTGCTGGCGCTTGATCAGCTCTTCTTCGGACAGGCCGAGTTCCTTGGCCTTGGCGGCCAGAGCGGCGCGTGCGCGGTCCTTGGCGGACTGGGGCGTCTCGCCCTTGGCCGGAGCGGCCTTGTCCGCGCCCGGCCCGCCGGCGCGCTTGCGCTTCTTCTCCACCACGACCTGCTTGGAGCGGCCGCGGGCGAAGCTCTGCTGCACGGTGCCCGAGCTGGACCCGCCGCGGCCTCCGCCGAGGGAAAGGGGCTTGCGCCCGGAAGTCTTGCGTTCGTCAGCGTCGCTCATGCACGTCCTTGTCGCGGCTCTTGTGTGACGGTCTCCGACGGGCGGCCGCGCGCCCGTCGCCATCGTGTTCAAGACTGTTCAGCGCAGGCCGCAGGGCCTGCCGGTCTCGAAGGCCCGCTAACCTAGCCAGCTTCAAGACCGTTTCAACCGTTCTGTGCGCCCTCGCCGTGCGCCGCCCGGCGCGCGGGATCGAGATCGCGGAAGCCGGCGAGCTTTCCGGCAACGGCTTCGAGGCTCCTCGCCTCGGCGCCTTGCGCGAGCACGCCGTGCACCATGCGCTCCCGGCCGAGCGCCGCGCCGAGCGCGTCGGCGCAGAAGCAGCCCAGCACCGGGAGCCCGGGATGGACCGCGTCCGCGAGCCGGTCGAGCTTCGCGCGCCCGTCGGGGCTCGCGTCGCTTGCCTCGATGCGCAGCGCCGGGCGGGAACCGCTCTTCAGCGCCAGCCGGGCCGCATCATAGCCTACCGCGAGGCTGCCGGCACGCCGGGCGAGGCCCAGCAGCGACAGCGCCCGCGCCTCGAGCAGCGCCTCGAAGCGGTCGGCGAGGTCGTCCGGCGCGTTCACCTTGCACTCGAAGGCGCGGGCGAACAGGCCCTTCCTCACCGCGGTCTCGACGCTCGCCCGGTCGGCGCTGACCCAGCCGCCGCGCCCGGGGAGCTTCGCGGCGAGGTCGGGGACGACCTCGCCCTCGGGCGACAGCGCGACCCGGAGCAGCTCGCCTTCCGGCTTCACCGTCCCGGTCACCACGCAGCGCCGCTCCCGCGGGCTCTTCACCCGTGCGCTCCTCGGGCCCCGGCTCACTTCTCCTCGTCTTCCTCGCTCCCGCCTTCCTCCAGCAGGTCGGCGAGATCGATGCCCAGGCGCTCGGCCTCGGCCTCGAGGTCGGACAGGTCGAGATCGCCGACGTCGCCGGCCTCGGCTTCCTCAGCCTCCTCGCCGGCGTCCTCGCCCGCTTCCGCCTCGGCCTCTTCGCCGGCCTCTTCCTCCAGCTCGGAGGGATCGATCCAGCCCGCCTTGACGCGCGCCTTCATGATCATCGCCTCGGCGTCCTCGCCGGAGACGTCGAGACCGTCGAGCATGCCCGGCTCGCGCACGCGCTCGCCGTCGCGGGTCTCGTACCAGCCCTTAAGGTCGTCCGGCACCAGTCCGGCAAGATCCTCGACGGTCTGAACGTCGTTTTCGCCGAGGCGCACGGCGATCGGCAGGGTCACGCCCTCGACCTCGAGCACCTCGTCCTCGACGCCGAGCTCCTTGCGCCTGGCATCGAGCTCAGCGGCCTGGCGTTCCAGGAATTCGCGCGCCCGGGTCTGGATCTCCTCGGCGGTCGCGTCGTCGAAGCCCTCGATCATGGCGATCTCGTCGAGATCGACATAGGCGATGTCCTCGATATCGGCGAAGCCTTCCGTAGCCAGGAGTTGGGCAATCACCTCGTCGACATCAAGGGCATCCTGGAACAGGGCGGTGCGCTCGGCGAACTCCTTCTGCCTGCGCTCGGACTCCTCTTCCTCGGTCAGGATGTCGATCGACCAGCCGGTGAGCTGGCTCGCCAGGCGCACGTTCTGGCCGCGCCGGCCGATGGCCAGCGAGAGCTGGTCGTCGGGCACGACGACCTCGATGCGCTGGTCTTCCTCGTCGAGCACGACCTTGGTCACCTCGGCGGGCTGCAGGGCGTTGACGATGAAGGTCGCCGGATCGGGGTTGAACGGGATGATGTCGATCTTCTCGCCCGCCAGCTCGTTGACCACGGCCTGCACGCGCGAGCCGCGCATGCCGACGCAGGCGCCCACCGGGTCGATCGAGGAGTCGTTGGAGATGACCGCGATCTTCGCGCGGCTGCCCGGATCGCGCGCGACGCGCGGGATCTCGATGATGCCCTCGTAGACTTCCGGCACTTCCTGGGCGAACAGGGCGGCCATGAAGTCGGGATGGGCGCGCGACAGGAAGATCTGCGGGCCGCGCACCTGCTCGGACACGTCATAGATATAGGCGCGCACGCGGTCGCCATTCTGCAGGTTCTCGCGCGGAATGCCCTCGTTGCGCCGGATGATGCCCTCGGCCTTGCCGAGATCGACGATGACGTTGCCGTACTCCACGCGCTTGACGATGCCGTTGACGATCTCGCCGACGCGGTCCTTGTACTCCTCGTACTGGCGCTGGCGCTCGGCCTCGCGGACCTTCTGCGTGATCACCTGCTTGGCGGTCTGGGAGGCGACGCGGCCGAACTCGATCGGGGGAAGCTCCTCCTCGAACTCGGTGCCGATCTCGGCGTTGGGATCGATCTTCTTCGCCTCTTCCAGCGAGATCTGCTGGTTCTCGTTCTCGACCTCGTCGGCCACGGTGGTGACGCGCGTCAGGCGCATCTCGCCGGTCTTGGGATCGATGTCGCAGCGTATGTCGAGCTCGGCGCCGTAGCGCGAGCGGGCGGCTTTCTGGATCGCCTCCTCGATCGCTTCGAGCACGATCTTCTCGTCGATCATCTTCTCCGCGGCGACCGCCTTGGCGATCTGCAGGAGTTCCAGTCGGTTGGCGCTGACCCCGATGGCCATGATGTGCGTCCTCGTATTGTTCAGTCTTGGTTTCTGTCTGGGTTGGTCGTGCCGGTGTCGATCTCGCCGGCCGGTCCGGTGACATTGCCCTTCAGGCTCGCCTCCATGAGCGCGTCGGTCATGACGAGCTTGGCGTCGGCGATCCAGTCGAAGGGCAGGACGGCGGTGTCTTCCTCGCCTTCCAGGTCGATGAGGACATTGCCGTCCTCCACCCCGGCGAGCTCGCCGCGGAAGCGCTTGCGCCCCTCCACCAGCCGGTCGAGCTCGATCTTGGCCTCGAAGCCCTCCCAGCGCGCGAAGTGATGCAGCGCGGTCAGCGGCCGGTCGATGCCCGGCGAGGAGACCTCGAGGACGTACTCGCCCGAGATCGGGTCGACCTCTTCCAGCACCGCGGAGACCGCGCGCGACAGCGTGGCGCAGTTCTCCACATCCATCAGCCCGTCATGGCGTTCGGCCATGATCTGCACGACCTGGCGCTTGCCGCCCATGACGCGCACGCGCACGATCTCCATGCCGAGGGCATCGGCGACCGGTTCGGCGAGCGCGAGTATGGTCTCGTCCTGGGGCGTCTTGGCTTTCACGTGGGCTCGTCGGGCAGCTGGAAAGGCAACAAAAAAGCGGCCCCCGTTCAGGAGCCGCCCGAAACGCCATCCGGCGTATCGAACTGTTCGATGGGCTATATACGCCTGTGAGCGGCGCTTTGCAATGGGCGCAGGTGTGCGGGCCGCGCACGTGGACGTGAAGCGAGTTGAATTGCGCCGCACGTGCCGGCCGGCGCATGCCTGACGCGATGCTTCACCTGAAAGGTCCTGACATGCGCCTCCTCGTCTGCGGGCTTGTCGCCCTGCTCCTACTGCCCGCCCTCGCCCTCGGCCGGCCCTCGGCCGGCTACGCGCCGGTCAGGGTCAACGGCACCGAACTCGCCCGCTCGGCGCAGTATGCGAGCGCGTCGGGCACGGCCCTGCACGGCTTCGACACCATCGCCTATCATACCGAAGGCGCCGCCGTGCCCGGCGACCCGGGCATCGCGGCCGAATACAACGGCGCGGTCTGGCTGTTCTCGAGCGCCGAACACCGCGATCTCTTCCTCGCCGACCCGGCCCGCTACGCGCCGGCCTATGACGGCCACTGCGCCTACGCCGCCGGGGTCGGCGGCAAGGCCGCGGGTAATCCGCACTACTGGCACATCGAGGACGGCGTCCTGTTCGTCAATCTCGATGCCCGCGTGCAGGCGGAGTTCCTGGCCGATACCGCGACGTTGATCTCGAACGGGGTGAGGAACTGGAATACGGGCTCGGGCGCCCTGTTCGGCGGCGGCCCTCTGCACGAGCGCCCCGCCTCCCGCCCGCTGCGCGATGTCGAGGGCGAGGTGTTGGCCGGGAGCGGGACTAGCCCTTGACGAACTCCATGAACACCGGCGCGCAGTCGCCGAGATTCTTGCTCTCGTAGCGCGTGGTGATGTGGTCTTCCGGCGGGACGCGCCAGTCGCCGGCCTCCCTCGCCGTCCATTCAAGGCCGGGCGTGGCCAGCAGGATCGGCAGGGCGTGGTCGGCATAGACCTTCACGTCGGTCGCCACGCGCAGGGCTCCGCCGGGCTTCAGCACGCGGGCGAGATCGCGCGCGGTGTCCTCCTGCACGAAGCGGCGCTTCCAGTGGCGCGCCTTCGGCCAGGGATCGGGAAACAGGAGGAAGACGCGGTCGAAGGCGGCGTCGGGCATGCGCTCGAGTTCGTCGCGCGCATCGCCGCGTTTCACCCGGACATTTTCCAGACCGTGCTCCTCGATGCCCGCGAGCGCCTTGGCGACGCCGTTCAGGAAGGGTTCGATGCCGAGGAATCCGGTTTGCGGAGCCCGCGCGGCCTGGCCGATCAGGTGCTCGGCCGCCCCGAAGCCGATCTCCAGCACATGGGACCCGAAGCCCGGCAGCAGCGCGGCCGGGTCGACCGCGCCCTCGTCCGGCCAGGAAAGTTGCGGCAGCAGCCGGTCCACCAGCGCCTGCTGGCGCGGGCGCAGCTTGTGGCCCTGCGCGCGGCCGTAGAGCCGCCGGCGCGGCGCGGAGGAAGGCGTGTCGTTCATGGGCGGGGAGATACAGGAATCGAGCGCGGAGGGAAGGGGTAGGGTGTTCTCGCGGGCGGCAGGCTCGCTGCCCGCACGCCGCGATGGCAGGCCTTGTCCCCTGCCGGTCCCGGGCTCACGCCCGCTTCCTGGCCCTGGGATGGGTGGCGGCATGGATCTTCATCAGCCCGCTCGCCTCGATCTCGGCATAGACCTGCGTCGTGGACAGCGAGGCGTGGCCGAGCAGTTCCTGGATCGCCCGCAAATCCCCGCCGCCGGCGAGCAGGTGGGTAGCGAACGCGTGGCGCAGGGCGTGCGGGGTCGCGGTCGGAGCAAGGCCGAGCCGGCTGCGAAGCCGGGCCATCGTCTCCTGCACCGCCCGCGCGCCCAGGGGACCGCCGCGAATCGCGCGAAACAGCGGTCCGTCCGCGTCAAGATGATGGGGAGTAGCGGCCACATAGGCCGAGACAGCCTGCGATACCGCCGGAAGAACGGGCACGATTCGCGTCTTGGAGCCCTTGCCGGTGATGCGCAGCACCTCGGGCAGGGGATGGTCGCGGCCCTTCAGGGACAGGGCTTCGGAGATGCGCAGCCCCGCCCCGTAGAGAAGGCTCAGCACCGCGGCGTCCCTCGCGCGCACCCAGGCCGGGGTGTCCGGGTCGGAGGCGGCGTCCGCGATGAGTTCGCGCGCGGCCGGTTCGCTGACCGGCCGGGGCGCGCGGCGCGGGGCCTTGGGCGCATCCACCAGGGCGAGGGCGGCATTCTCCGCGCCCCAGCGGCGCCTGGCGTAGGCGAAGAAGCTGCGCACCGCAGAGAGCTGGCGCTGCAGGGTGCGCGCCCCCGCCCCCTCGCGGCGCCGCGCGGCGAGGAAGGCGCGCCAGTCGGCGGGCGCGAGCGCTTCGAGGTCGGCGAGCGCGGGGCGCTTGCCGAGATGGCCGGTGAGGAAGTCCTCCAGCTGGGCGAGATCGCGGCCATAGGCCTCCACCGTGCGCGGGCTCATGCGCCGCTCGCCGGCCAGGTGCCCGGCAAAGGCGCGGCACGCCGCGGCGAAGGGGACCGGCTCAGCCATCGCGCAGGAAGAGCGCGAGCCGGCGCTCGACGACGCGGGCGAGGAAATGCAGGAGATCGGTGCCCTGCTCGGGGGTGAAGGCCTCCCGGTCGCGGGCGGCCAGGCACATCACGCCGGCGCGCCCCGCGATGTCGAGGCGGACGAGCGCCTCGGCCTGCTGGCGATGGGCCTGCGCGCCGTAGAGCGCGTCGGCGAAGCGCCGGTCGACGGGTCCGAGCCGGGCCGGGGCCTCGCCGAGCAGGGATTTGACGAGTTCCGGCGCGGCGCCCAGCACCGATTCGGCGGTCCTCAAGGGGGCGTGGCCCTCGATGAAGACCTTGACGAGGTCCACGTTCAGCGCGCCGGCCACGCGTCCGGCGAGCTTGCGGTCGAAGGCGGCCAGGGTGTCGGCTTCCAGGATCGCCAGCACGGCCGAATGGGTCTGCGCCTGGACGGCGAGATTGGCCTTGGCGAGCGCGATCAGCGCCTCGTTGGTGGCCTTCAGCCTGCGAATCTCGCCCTGCAGCTTCGCGCGCGCGGCCGCATTGATGTCCACCACGCTGTCCGCGCGCAGCTCGCCCGTGTCGGGAAGACCCGATCCCGGGACGGCGAACAGGCGGGGCTTGCTGGCATCGGTGTCGGACATCGTCGGCTCGCGGGGCTTGGAGGAGGGCAGGTCAGCCTCCTACATGTCAGCGCCGCTTTTCGAATGCGTTAACTCTGGCGCGCGGCGCGCAGAGCTTTGCTAACCTCGCCCCGTTTCCTTGCCGTTCCCAAGCCGCGAATCGCCCCTGCCCTTGAACGATCTCTTCGGACCCCGGCCCTGCGCCTCGATTCTCTTCCCGCTGCCGCTGCCGGAAGCGTTCGACTATGCCGTGCCGGAGGGGATGGCGCTTCAGCCCGGCGATCATGTCCTCGCCCCGCTCGGCGGCCGGCACGTGCACGGCGTCGTCTGGGCGCTGAAGGAGGAAGCCGATGGCGAGCGCAAGCTCAAGCCGGTCGAGGAGGTCATCGGCGGGCCGCGCCTGGCAGAGGGCACGCGCCGCTTCGTCGACTGGTCGGCCGGCTATCTCGTCGAGCCGCCCGGCGTGATCCTGCGCCAGGTGCTGCGGAGTTCCTCCGCCCTGAAGCCCTCCCCGGTGGAGACGGTCTACCGGCTCGGGCAGACCCGCCCCGATCGCCTGACCCCGGCGCGCGAGGCGGTGATCGCGGCGGCCGGAAGGAAGCCGATGAGCGCGGCCGATCTCGCGCGCGCCGCCGGGGTGTCCGGTTCGGTGGTCAAGGGCCTGGCCGATCTCGGCGTGCTCGTCGTGGAGGAGCGCGAGGTCGATCCACCCTTCGAGGCTCCCGATCCCTATCGCGAGGGCGTCGAACTCAACGAGATTCAGCGCCAGGCCGCCGCCATACTGCGCCGGCTCGTGGCGGCCGGCGGGTTCCAGGCCGCGCTGATCGACGGCGTGACCGGCTCGGGCAAGACCGAGGTGTATTTCGAGGCGGTCGCCGAGCTCCTGCGCCGCGAGCCGCAGGCACAGATCCTCGTCCTGTTGCCGGAGATCGCGCTGACCCAGTCGGTGATGGACCGGTTCGAGGCCCGCTTCGGCGCGCGCCCGGCCCTGTGGCACAGCGATATCGGCCAGAAGGAGCGCCGCCGCGTCTGGCGCGAGGTCGCCACGGGCCGGGCCCGCATCGTCGCGGGGGCCCGCTCCGCGCTCTTCCTGCCCTTCACCGGCCTCAGGGCGATCATCGTCGACGAGGAGCACGACCCGACCTTCAAGCAGGACGAGGGGCTGACCTATCACGCGCGCGATCTGGCCGTGGCGCGCGGCAAGCTGGAAGGCGCGCTGGTGGTGCTGGCGAGCGCCACGCCCTCGCTGGAAAGCCTGGTGAATGCCGAGGCGGGCCGGTACGTGCACATCCGGCTTCCCGGCCGGGCCGGGCTCGCCGAGCTGCCGGAGATCGCCACGCTCGATCTTCGCGAATTCCCGCCCGAGCGCGGCAACTGGCTGTCCGAGCCTTTGGTGAGGGAGATGGCCGAGGTCTTCGCCCGCGGCGAGCAGACGCTGCTCTATCTCAACCGGCGCGGTTTCGCCCCGCTCGTGCTGTGCCGGGCGTGCGGGCACAAGATGAAGAGCCCGGACACCGAGCGCTGGCTGGTCGAGCACCGCTATACCGGCCGCCTCGTCTGCCACACGACGGGCTTCTCCATGCCCAAGCCCAGGGCCTGCCCCGAGTGCGGGGCGGAAGACAGCCTGACCGGCGTCGGGCCCGGTGTCGAGCGCGTCGCGGAGGAAGCCCGCACCCGCTTTCCCGACGCGGTGGTGGAGGTCTTCTCCTCCGACACCGCGCAGGGGCCGGACGCCGTGCGCGATCTCGTCCAGCGCATGGAGCGCGGCGAGATCGACATCCTCGTCGGCACGCAGATCGCGGCCAAGGGCCACAACTTCCCGCGCCTGACGCTGGTCGGCGTCGTGGATGCCGATCTCGGCCTGGCCGGCGGGGATCTCAGGGCCGGCGAGCGCACCTACCAGATGCTGGTCCAGGCCGCCGGGCGCGCGGGACGCGCCGACCGGCCCGGCAAGGCGATCCTGCAGACCCACCAGCCCGAGCACGAGGCCTTGCAGGCGCTCGTCGCCGGCGACCGGGCGGCCTTCCTCGATGCCGAGCGCATGATGCGCGAGCATCTCAGGCTTCCCCCCTATGGCCGGCTCGCCGCGCTCGTGCTTTCCGGGCCCGATCCGGAGCGACTGGAAGAGACCGCGCGCGGGATCGCCGCCGCGGCGCCCCTCGCCGAAGGCGTCGAGGTGTTCGGCCCCGCCGATGCCCCGCTCGCCGTCATCCGCGGGCGCTGGAGGAAGCGCTTCCTCGTCCAGGCCGACCGCAAGGTCGACGTCTCCGCCTACATGCGCGCCTGGATGGCGCGGGTGAAAATCCCCGCCGCGATAAGGGCGAGCGTCGACATCGAGCCGTATTCGTTTCTGTGAGGGGCGGGGCAGGCCGGGGGGCTTCTTCCGCCGGTACGGGCGCCACCCCGGGACGGTTCGCCCGCGTCATCTGCACCACCCGCGCCTGAACCGGTTGCCGCCCTCCACCCCCTGTGCTAACTGAGCGCCGGACTGATCCGGGCACGGCGTGCGCTGCCTGAATTCGGGTCGGAAAAATCAAAAACTTTCAGGTGCTTGGGCCGCGACTCTCTGGCGGCAGACTTTCACAGGCGCCCATCACGAGAAGCGAGCGGACCTGAAAACGGTGACCACCGGCGAGAACGCAGTTACGGGCGAGGCGGGCAAGCGCTACGCGAAAGCCCTGTTCGAGCTGGCCGAAGAGGCCAAGGCGCTCGACGCCACAGAGACCGACGTGACCACGCTCGGCGAGGCGTTCGGCGAATCCGCCGATCTGCGCCGCGTCGCCTCCAGCCCGCTGTTCGGGCGCGAGGACAAGGCGAAGGCGCTCGAGGCGCTGGCCGACAGGCTCGGCCTGTCCGATCTGGTGAAGAAGTTCGTGGCGGTCATGGCGGCCAACGGGCGCGCCGGCGACCTGCCCGATGCGGTGCGGGCCTTCAAGGCCATGGCCGCGCGCCGTCGCGGAGCGACGGAAGCCGAGGTCACCAGCGCCGACAAGCTCACCGCCGCCCAGCTCAAGGAGCTGCAGGCGGCGTTGAAATCCGCCCTCGGCCACGATGTCGAGGTGCGCGCGGAAGTGAACCCTGAACTGATTGGCGGGCTGGTCGTGAAGGTCGGCTCGCGCATGTTCGACTCCTCCCTTCGTTCGAAGCTGGAGGGGATGCGAAACGCGATGAAAGAGGCTTGAGGCCATGGATATCCGGGCGGCGGAAATTTCCGCGATCCTCAAAGATCAAATCAAGAATTTCGGCGCCGAGGCGGAAGTCTCCGACGTCGGCACGGTGCTGTCGGTCGGTGACGGCATCGCGCGCATCCATGGCCTGGACGATGTCCGCGCCGGCGAGCTCGTCGAGTTCCCGGGCGGGATCAAGGGCATGGCGCTGAACCTGGAGCGCGACAATGTCGGCGTCGTGATCTTCGGCGACGACCGCGGCATCAAGGAAGGCGACACCGTCAAGCGCCTGGGCTCCATCGTCGACACCCCCGTCGGCAAGGGCCTGCTCGGCCGCGTCGTCAACGCGCTCGGCGAGCCGATCGACGGAAAGGGCCCGCTGAAGGACGTCGCGGAGAACCGCCGCGTCGACGTGAAGGCCCCCGGCATCCTGCCGCGCAAGTCGGTGCACGAGCCGATGGCCACGGGCATCAAGGCGATCGACTCCATGATCCCGGTCGGGCGCGGCCAGCGCGAGCTGATCATCGGCGACCGCCAGACCGGCAAGTCGGCGATCTGCATCGACACCATCCTGAACCAGAAGCAGGTCCACGAGTCCGGCGAGGAGAGCGAGAAGCTCTTCTGCATCTACGTCGCCGTCGGCCAGAAGCGCTCGACGGTGGCCCAGGTCGTCAAGACGCTGGAAGAGAACGGCGCGCTCGACTACACGATCGTGGTCGCCGCGACGGCCTCCGATCCCGCGCCCATGCAGTATCTCGCGCCGTTCACCGGCTGCGCCATGGGCGAGTGGTTCCGCGACAACGGCATGCATGCCCTGATCGTGTACGACGACCTGTCCAAGCAGGCCGTCGCCTACCGCCAGATGTCGCTCCTGCTGCGCCGCCCGCCGGGCCGCGAAGCCTATCCGGGCGACGTGTTCTACCTGCACTCGCGCCTGCTCGAGCGCGCCGCCAAGCTCAATGACGAGCACGGCGCGGGCTCGCTGACGGCGCTGCCGATCATCGAGACCCAGGCCAACGACGTGTCGGCCTACATCCCGACCAACGTGATCTCGATCACCGACGGCCAGATCTTCCTGGAAACCGACCTGTTCTACCAGGGCATCCGCCCGGCGGTGAACGTCGGCCTGTCGGTGAGCCGGGTGGGCTCGGCGGCCCAGACCAAGGCCACCAAGCAGGCCGCGGGCAAGATCAAGGGCGAGCTCGCCCAGTACCGGGAAATGGCCGCCTTCGCGCAGTTCGGCTCCGACCTCGATGCGGCGACCCAGCGCCTGCTGGCCCGCGGCGAGCGTCTGACCGAGCTTCTCAAGCAGCCGCAGTTCAGCCCGCTCTCGATGGAAGAGCAGGTCTGCGTCATGTATGCGGGCACGCGCGGCTTCCTCGACAAGCTGCCGGTGAAGTCCATCGGCCGCTACGAGGAGGAGCTGCTGCGCCACCTGCACGCGGAGAAGTCGAAGCTTCTGGAGACCATCCGCAAGGAGAAGAAGCTCTCCGACGACACCGAGGCGGAACTGAAGGCGACGCTCGAAGCCTTCACCAGCCACTTCGCGTAAGCGACGAGTAGGGAGACCGATCCCATGGCCGGCGTGAAGGCCTGGTACGAAAACCTGGAGCCGAAGGAGCGCAGCGCGGTCCTAGTGCTCGCCCTGATCGGAGCCGGCGTGCTCCTGTTCGTGGCGGGCACCCAGGTCGGCCAGGCCCTCGCGGCCTTCACCTAAGGGATTGGCAGCAGGAAGAGCCGATGGCCTCTCTGAAGGAACTGAAAAACCGGATCAACTCGGTCAAGTCGACCCAGAAGATCACCAAGGCCATGCAGATGGTCGCCGCAGCGAAGCTTCGCCGCGCGCAGGAGGCTGCCGAGAACGCGCGCCCCTATGCGGAGAAGATCGCCGCGGTGATGGCCAATCTGTCGGGCGCGATGACCGGCCCCGGCGCGCCGCGCATGCTGGTCGGCACCGGCAGGTCGGAGGTCTACTTCCTGGTCGTGGCGACCGCCGACCGGGGCCTGTGCGGCGGCTTCAACACCAATATCGTCCGCCTCGCCCGCGAGCGCATCACCGAGCTGGTCCGCGAGGGCAAGACGGTGAAGATCATGACCGTCGGCAAGAAGGGCTTCGAGCAGCTGAAGCGCCTGCACGCCGAGAAGATCGTGGAGCGCATCGAGCTGCGCGACGTGAAGCATGTCGATTCCAGCGTCGCCGGCCGCATCGGCGCGGCGATCCGCGCGCGCTTCGAGGCCGGCGAGTTCGATGTCTGCGAGGTCATCAGCTCGGAATTCGTCAACGTCATGACCCAGAAGCCGCAGCGCCAGACGCTGATCCCGGCGAGCGAGGCGATCGACGAGGACGTGGCGCGTCCCGACCTGAAGGGCGCGATCTACGATTACGAGCCGGACGAGGAGAGCATCCTCGAGACCCTGCTGCCGCGCTATGTCGACACCGTCATCCTGACCGCGCTGCTGGAGAACGGGGCCGGCGAGATGGGCGCGCGCATGGCCGCGATGGACAGCGCCACGCGCAATGCCGGCGAGCTGATCGACAAGCTCAATCTGGAATACAACCGCACCCGCCAGGCGAAGATCACGACCGAGCTGATCGAGATCATCGCGGGCGCCGAGGCGGTCTAGGTCAAGGTCAAGGGCGGCGCGCCGCCGAACAAGTTACGAGAGAGAGGCTAGGACGATGAGCAATCTCAAGGGCCGTATATCGCAGGTCACGGGCGCCGTCGTGGACGTCGAGTTCGAGGACGGCCTGCCGGCGATCCTGAACGCGCTCGTCACGATGAACGGCGATCAGAAGCTGGTTCTGGAAGTCGCCCAGCACCTCGGCGAGAACTCGGTCCGCACCATCGCGATGGACGCGACCGAGGGTCTGCAGCGGGGCAATGAAGTGACCGACACCGGCAGCCCGATCGAGGTTCCGGTCGGCCCCGGCACGCTCGGGCGCATCATGAACGTCACCGGCGACCCGATCGACGAGGCCGGCGACATCAAGTTCGACGCCAAGGCGCCGATCCACCGCCCGGCCCCGAGCTTCGAGGAGCAGGCGACCGAAGCGGAAATCCTGCCGACCGGCATCAAGGTCGTCGACCTGCTCTGCCCCTACGCCAAGGGCGGCAAGATCGGCCTGTTCGGCGGCGCCGGCGTCGGCAAGACGGTGCTGATCCAGGAACTGATCAACAACATCGCCAAGCTGTTCGGCGGCTACTCGGTGTTCGCCGGCGTCGGCGAGCGCACCCGCGAGGGCAACGATCTCTACTGGGAGATGATCGAGTCCGGCGTGAACAAGAACCCCAAGGAGCACGGCTCGGCGGAAGGCTCGCGCTGCGCCCTGGTGTTCGGCCAGATGAACGAGCCGCCGGGCGCGCGCGCCCGCGTCGCGCTCTCCGGTCTCGCCCAGGCGGAATACTTCCGCGACGAGGAAGGCAAGGACGTGCTGTTCTTCGTGGACAACATCTTCCGCTTCACCCAGGCCGGCGCCGAGGTGTCCGCGCTGCTGGGCCGCATCCCGTCCGCGGTGGGCTATCAGCCGACGCTCGCCACCGACATGGGTGCGCTGCAGGAGCGGATCACCTCCACCAAGAAGGGCTCGATCACGTCCGTGCAGGCCGTCTACGTGCCGGCCGACGACCTGACCGACCCGGCCCCGGCGACCACCTTCGCCCACCTCGACGCGACGACGGTGCTCAACCGCTCGATCGCCGAGAAGGGCATCTATCCGGCCGTGGACCCGCTGGACTCCACCTCGCGCATCCTCGAGCCGCGCATCGTCGGCGAGGAGCACTACAACACCGCCCGCCGCGTGCAGGAAATCCTCCAGCGCTACAAGGCGCTGCAGGACATCATCGCGATCCTCGGGATGGACGAGCTGTCCGAGGAGGACAAGCTGGTCGTGGCCCGCGCGCGCAAGATCGAGCGCTTCCTGTCGCAGCCCTTCGACGTCGCCGAGGTGTTCACCGGCTCGCCGGGCATCCAGGTGCCGGTCGAGGACACGGTCAAGGGCTTCAAGGCGATCTGCGACGGCGAGTACGACCACCTGCCCGAGCCGGCCTTCTACATGGTCGGCACGATCGAGGACGCGGTGAAGAAGGCCGAGCAGCTCGCGGCCGAGGCGGCGTAACGCGATGGGCGCCGGCGGCAAGGCTCCGGCGCTCACGCTCGCGGACTGCGTCCACGACGCGTGTCCGTGGTCCGGCGATCCGGTGAGCGCAGACGCGCTCACCGTCCATCGCGGGCCAGACGGAAAGACCCATGTGGTCGGGTTCTGCAATCCCGGCTGCCGGGACAAGTTCGAGGCGGCGACGGCGCAGTTCGATGCGGCGATCGCGGCCCAAGAGGGCAAGAGCCATGGCTGACAAGCTTCAATTCGATCTGGTCGCACCGGAGCAGCGCCTGTTCTCGGGCGCCGTGGACATGGTCGTGGTGCCCGGCACCGAAGGCGATTTCGGCGTCCTTCCGCAGCACGCGCCCTTCATGTCGACGATCCGCTCCGGCGCGATCGCGGTCCATGACGGCGGCCAGGTCACGCGCACCTTCATCCATGGCGGCTTCGCCGAGGTGACGCCGGAAGGCCTGACCATCCTCGCCGAAGAAGCCATCGACCTTTCCGAGGTCGATGCCGCCGAGATCCGCCAGAAGCTCCAGGACGCGCGCGAGGACCTCGCCGACGCGGCCGAGGAAGCCACGCGCGAGGAGGCCGCCGACGCGGTGACGAAATACGAGGCGCTGCTGGAAGCGCTGGGGCAGTAGCCGCCCACACCGGCACGCGATACAGGCCCCGCAGCCCCGCGCTGCGGGGCTTTTTCGTGGCTAGCCGAACACGTTCGGCGCATCGCGGCGAGCGCGGTGACGAGTTTGGAGACCGATCCGGCGCGCATGGGCGTGGCCCCGCTCGCGGCAAGCCCCGCCTCGCGGTCCGCAAGTGCGAAGCCGCGCGCGAAGATCGGCCCATCCCGGTCGCTGACCGCCACCGAGGCGCCGACCACGCCGTGCCCGGCCACGATCGCGGCGAGTTCCTCATCGAGCGCGGTGAAGTCGGCGGGGCTCTGCGCGACGGCAGGCGCGTGTGCGAGCGTGAACAGCGCGAGGAGCGCAAGCAGCCTTGACGTCATCTCGTCCCCCCGGATCGGCTCACCTCGGGGATGATCGCCGGGGCCCTCCTGGATGCAAGGCGGCCGTCTCAGGTCTCGCCGGCCCGCCTGGCAAACGTCGCGAACGCCGCCGCCACCGCCTCGTAGACCGGACGCTTCCAGGGGATGATCAGCTGCGGGGCGGCGTCCAGCGGCGCCCAGCGGAAGCTCTCGAACTCCTGCGGCGGAACGGCCGTGAGGTCAAAATCGGCGTCGCTGCCCAGGAAGCGGTAGGCGAACCAGCGCTGCTTCTGTCCGCGCCAGTTCTTGCGCTTCTGCCGCAGCACCTCGGGCGGGAAGTCGTAGGCGAGCCAGCCCTCGATCTCGCCGAGCTTCTCGACCATGGCCGGAGTGACGCCGGTCTCTTCGTAGAGCTCCCTCAAGGCGGCGCTTTCGGCGTCCTCGCCCTCGTCCATGCCCCCTTGCGGCCATTGCCAGACCCAGGGTCCGCGCGCGTCCTTGCGCCGGCCGAGCCAGGTCAGGCCCCCGGCGTCGAACAGGACGATGCCGGCATTGGGCCGGTAGAGGGAAAGGTCGCGGGGTGCGCGCGGATCGGCGGTCACGATTCCGGCTCGCTCGCCTGCGCATGGCGCACGCGCGAGACGAAGCTCGCCGGGGCGAGCTGATAGCCGCGGGCGGGCAGCGAGTTCGCCCAGTCGGCAAGGCTTTCCACCGTCGTGGGATAGGGCGAGCCGAGCCCCAGCGCCGTGCCGTTCTGCAGCGACAGCGCCTCCAGTTCCAGCAGGCGCTCGTCGATGGCCGCGGCCTCGGGATTGGCGTCCAGCAGGCGGTCGACGAGGGACAGGCGCGCCTCGCTCGCGGCCTGCGCCGCCTCCAGCACCGGGCGCCGGCCCGAGCCGTCGTGATAGACCGAGAGCCCGCGCGCCTCGAGGGCGGCGAGGACATGGCTCATCGCGCGCTCGCTCGCCCCGAGCCGGGCACCGAGATAGTTGATCACCCCGGTATAGCCGGCTGCGCGCGAGAGCAGCCAGTCGAGCCGGTGGGTGTTCTCGATCTCGCTGGCTTCGGCGAGCAGGGTGTGGGGACCGGGGTCGTTGTTGGGATAGTCGAACGGCTCCATGGGCAATTCGATCAGCACCTCGTGGCCGTCCGCGCGGGCGCGGTCCACCCAGGTCTGCAGATCGCGCGCATAGGGCACGAAGGCCAGCGTGATCTCGGCCGGCAGGACCTCGATCGCTTCCTGCGTCAGCGCGCGGTTGAGCCCCAGCCCGCCCACGACGATCGCGACGGTCGGGGCGGACGGATCGCCGTCGAAGGCCCTGGCATAGGCCGCATCGGGACGCCGGCCGTCCGGAGCGATGACCGGCAGGGGTCCGCCGGGGCCCGGCTCGTAGAGGCCCGCGAGCGGGGCCTGCGGCGCGCGCGAGGGCGTTGCGGCCTCGCTGACGGGCGGGTTGAGCGCGGCCTCGGTCTCGGTGACGCCGGGCAGGGCGATGTCCTCGGCCGGGGTCTCGGCGAAGACGGGTGCGGGCGCCTGCGCGACCTCGACCGCCTCGGCACCGTCCACCGCGAGCGCGGGCAGGCTGGCGCGTGCGCCGACCGGAGGCGGGCTCTGGGTATTCAGGAAGGCGAGCGCGCCGGCCACCGCGACGCACAGCGCGGCCGCGCCGGCGCCGGCGGTCAGCGGGGTGCGCAGGGGCGAGCTGGACTTGAACCGGGACATGGCGCGTGACGGGTTCCTGCGGCCCGAGGAATACGGGCCCGCAGTCTCGCCGGACCACGGTAAAGAAACGTTAACGAAGGCGCGCGCCGATCAGGCCGCGCCGTCCCGCCTTTCCTACTGCAGCTGCGCGGAGCGGGTTTCCAGCATGGAGCCGAGGATTTCCTTCGCCCGGTGGAGCTGGAAGTCCTCGTCCTCGGCCCAGTCCTCGGGCGGCTGCTCGATGTCCTCGAAGGCGATCTCCTCGCGCGCCGCGCCGTTCTCGTTGTCGAGCGCGTTCCTGAGGTCGGCCTCTGTGAAGCGCGGAGGCTGCTCCGGATCGAGCCGGCGGGCGGAGACCGCGATGTCGGGCAGGATGCCGGTCGCCTGGATCGAGCGTCCGGCCGGGGTGTAGTAGCGCGCCGTCGTCAGGCGCAGCGCGCCGTCGCGCCCGCCGCGCAGCGGCACGATGGTCTGCATCGATCCCTTGCCGAAGCTCGTCATGCCGACGACCGTCGCGCGCTGGCGGTCCTGCAGTGCGCCGGTGACGATCTCCGACGCGCTCGCCGAGCCGCCATTGATCAGAACCACGATCGGCGCGCCATTCAGCATGTCGCCCGGCCGGGCGTTGTAGCGCTGGGTGTTGCGCGGATCGCGCCCGCGCGTGGACACGACCTCGCCTCCGTCGAGGAACAGGTCGGACAGCGTCACCGACTCCTCGAGAAGGCCGCCCGGATTGGAGCGCAGGTCCAGGATGAGACCGGGCAGGCGCCCGCCCATCGCCGCGCTCATGTCCTCGATCGCCTCGACGGCGCGTTCGGTCGTGTGTTCGTTGAAGGTGGTCACCCTGAGATAGGGCAGGCTCTCGTCCTCGATGCGGTAGACGACCGGGTTCACCTCGATGATGTCGCGGACCAGGGTGACGTCGAAGGCGTCCTGGCCCTCGCGCCCGATGGTCAGCGTCACCGGCTCGCCCTCGGGGCCGCGAATGCGCTCGACCGCCTCGCTCGTCGTCGCGCCGATGAGGGATTCCCCTTCCACGGCGAGGATCCGGTCGCCGGACTCCAGGCCGGCGCGCTCGGCCGGGGTGTCGGCGATCGGCGAGACGATGGTGATGAGGTCGTCGCGCACGGTGATCTCCATGCCGAGACCGCCATATTCCCCGCTGGTGGAGACCTGCATGTCCTGGAAGTCGTCCGGGTCGAGATAGCTCGAATGGGGATCGAGCGAGCTCAGCATGCCCTCGATCGCGGCCTCGATGAGCTCGGCCTTGTCCGGGTCGGTGACGTAGTCGGCCTCGATCCGGCTGAGGACGTCGCCGAACAGTTCCAGCTGGCGGAAGGTTTCCTCGCGCCGGTCGTCGCCTTCCGCGGAGACGGCCAGGGCTGCGGCGCCGATGCCGAAGATCACGGCCGAAGCGATGATGTGCAAGCGCATGTGTCGTCCTGTCTCGTGCGGGGCCGGTTTTCTAGCCCCTGCGAAATTCGGGCCGAAGCCAGGTTTCCGGGTTCTCCGGCTGCTCGGTGCTTCTCAAGATACCAAAATAGAGCCTCGGGGCGGGGTTTTCACGGTCCGGCATCGCTCCGATCGGCTCACCTGTCAGTACCGACTGTCCTTCAGTGGCATAAAGTGCGGCCATGCCGCCAATCACGAGCGTGTAACCGTCCGCCGTGTTGATCAGCAGTACGCCCTCCAGCGCCTGGAAGTTTCCGGCATAAACCACCACTCCGTCAAACGGGGCGACCACCTGGGCGCGCGGACGGGTCTCGAACCAGACCCCGTCGCGGCGCTGACCGTCGCGTCCGGGCTCGCGAAATCCGGTGACGAGCGTGCCCAGCGCGGGCGGACGCAGCTCGCCGTGCGCATCGGCAAAACGCAGGCCCTCGAACTCGTCCGACAGCGGCACCGCGGCCAGCAGCACGCCCTCCGATTCCCGCTCCGGGCGCAGGCGGGGCACGGGAATCCCGTCAGGCGCCACCGGCGGTTCCAGCCGGCGCGGATTGAGCCGCGGCTCGGCAGCGGCGAAGCGGCGGATCTCGGCGAGCAGGTCTTCGAGCGATTGCGCACGGGCGGCGATCTCGGCGGCGCGCCGGGAGAGGTCTTCCGACTCCGCGCGCAGCCGGCGCTCGGCGTCGCGCTTCTCGGCGATCAGGCTCTCGACTTCGGCACGCGTCGCCGCGAGCGCCTCCTCGGCCTCCTCGACGCGGCCGGCCTGGGCCTGCAGCTCGATCCTGAGGGCCGCGAGCGCTTCGAGGCGCACGCGCACGGAGTTGGCGCGGGCCTCCAGCTCGGGCGCGATGTGGGCGAGAAGACCCGCCGCGCGCGCCGCCTCGGCGGCATCCTCAGGGGTCACCGCGAGGGCGGGCGGGGAACTCGTCTCGATGCGCTGCAGGGCGGCGAGCACGCGCGCGAGGCTCTCGCGCTCGCCCGCCAGCGCGGTCTCGAGCTGCTCCTCCTCGATCTCCAGGGCGGCCAGGCGCGCATCGGCCTCGCCCGCTGCGGCCTCGCGCGTGCGCACGCGGTCGGCGGCCTCGACGAGGCGGGCCTGCAGCGCCGCGATCTCGGCGGCGAGCGCGTCGGCGCGCGCCTCGCGCTCCTCGGCCGCCTCCCGCGCGGCCTCGGCCTCGCGCGACAGCGCCTCGATCCGCTCGGGATCGGGCGTCTCGGCTTCCTGCAGGGCCAGGGCGAGGATGAGGGCGGCAAGGCTCAAGGCTTGGTCCTAGTCGCGGTGATAGGGCGTCCCGGCCAGAAGCGAAACCGCCCGGTAGATCTGTTCGGCGAGCATGACCCTGACGAGCTTGTGGGGCCAGACCATGGCGCCGAAGGACACAAGCTGCGTACCGGCGGGAAGGAGGCTGCGCTCCATTCCGTCGGCGCCGCCGATCAGGAAGACCGCCTCGCGCACCCCGTCGTCACGCGCACGGCCCAGGAGGCTGGCAAATTGCGGGGAGGTGAGGGCCTTGCCGCGCTCGTCGAGCGCGATGACGAGCGTCCCGGGGACGAGGCCGGCGAGGAGCGCCTCGGTCTCCGCCCGCTTGCCGGAAAGGGCGCGGTTGTCGATCTCGCGCTCGCCGATCTCGCCGAGACCGAGGCTGCGCCCGATGGCGCCGGCGCGCGTCAGGTACTCGTCGACGAGCGCACGTTCCGGCCCCGCCTTCAGGCGGGAAATGGCGCGAAGCTCCAGGCGCAAGGACGCCTCAGCTCACCGCGGAGACCGACCACATCTTTTCGAGGTCGTAGAAGGACCGGACCTCGGGGCGGAAGATGTGCAGCACCACGTCCCCGGCATCGATCAGCACCCAGTCGCAGGTCTTCAGACCCTCGACCTTGGCCGCGCCGTGACCCTCGTCCTTCAGCCTGCGAAGGACGTGGTCGGCGATCGCGCCGACATGGCGGTTGGACCGCCCGCTGGCGACGATCATGATGTCGGTGACGGAGGATTTGCCGTCGAGATCGATGGCCACGATCTCTTCGGCCTTGTCGTCTTCGAGAACGGAGAGGATCAGCTCCTCGAGTTCCCGGGTCCGCGACGCGACGTTCGCGGAGGTGTTGGCGGCGGCCTTGGCGGCCGTTTCGGCCTTGCGGCCTTGTGCGTTGATGGACAGCGTCAGCGCTCCCTTGAGAAAACAATCAACGAGAGCGACCCTATCACGGTTTGCGCCCGCATTCGAGCCAGTGAATGGAGTAGGGGACGGCCTCGTGCACCCAGGCCGTCTTCGGAGCGAAGCCGGCGCGCGCGGCGAGGTCCTGGAACCCCCTCACCGTGAACTTGTGGGAGTTCTCGGTGTGGATCGTTTCGCTCTCACGCATGTTGAAATGGTGTCCCGCGACCTCGAATTCCATATCCCTCAGGGCCACGAGATACATCTCCACGCGGGAGCGGTAGGGATTCCAGAAGGCCCGGTAAGTGAAGCCGGACGCATCGAGCGTGCCGGAGAGTTCGCGGTTGATCCGCTCGATCAGGTTGAAGTTGAAATCCGCCGTCGCGCCCTCGGCGTCGTCATAGGCCGCCTCCAGCACGGACCCGGGCTTCCTCAGATCGACACCGATCATGAGCGCGTCGCCCTCGCGCAGCCAGCCGCGCAGCGTCTTCAGGAGATTGAGGGCATCGACCAGCTCGAAATTGCCGATCGTCGAACCGGGGAAGAATACGACACGCCGGCCCTCGGGCAGTGGCAGGGCGTCGAGATCGATGTCCTGCGTGAAGTCGTGGCAGACCGCCCCGATGACGAGATCGGGATGGTCGGGGGCGAGTTCGGCGACCGAGGCGCGCACGTGCTCGCCGGAAATGTCCATCCCGACGAAGGCGGCCGGAGCGTCGAGGGCATCGATCAGCTTCCTGATCTTCACGCTCGACCCCGCGCCGGGCTCGAGCACGACGGCCTGCGGCCCGGCCAGCGCGCGCACCTGCGGCGCGATCCGGTCCATCAGCGCAAGCTCGGTGCGGGTGACGTAGTATTCGGGCAGGTGCGTGATCCGGTCGAAGATCTCCGAGCCCGTCTGGTCGTAGAAATATTTCGGCGGGATCGCCTTCTGAGGCTTGGCGAGGCCCGCCAGCACATCGGCCCGGAAGTCCGACAGGGAGGGTTTCAGGTCGATGAAGAAGGCCAGCTCGCCGCTCGCCGCGTCGGAACGGGTCATGTCATTCATCCAGAACTTGCTTCAGGCAGGCTTCAGGGGGATGCAGGACGGGCGCCGTGCGCACGCAGGGCGCGCGAGGACTCCCCGTGTAGTGGAGCCGTGAGATAAGTCCAGCACGGCGGCAGGCAAGAGGGAAGGGCGGCCGCGCGCGATTGCGGCAGGCGATGGCGGGAAAGCGTCCGGGCGGCGCGCGACAGGCGCGCGCGGATCGGGTCGGTCGGCCGGGCGATCACCGCGATGGGAACGCGCGCCGCGATCGTCTGCCAGTCCTTCCAGCGGTGGAAACCCGCCAGGCTGTCCGCGCCCATGATCCAGACGAAGCGCACACCGGGATGGGCCGCGGTGAGACGGGCGACGAGATCGGCGGTGTAGCGAACGCCGAGCCGGGCCTCGATGTCGGTGACGACCATGCGCGGCGCGCGCGCGGCGGCCTCCACCGCACGCAAACGCCGGGCGAGATCGCCCGGTGCGTGCGGCTTCAGCGGGTTTTGCGGCGAGACGATCCACCAGACGCGATCGAGCGCGAGGCGCTTCAGGGCCGTGCGCGCGACATGCAGGTGGCCGGCATGGACGGGATCGAAGCTCCCGCCGAACAGGCCCACCCGCATGCCGGGCGTCAGCACTTCCGAACGCAGCGCGCCGGCGGTCATCCGCGGATCTGTCCCTCTCCGTGCACGACATACTTGTTCGTGGTCAGCTGCGCCGCGCCGACCGGTCCGCGCGCGTGCAGGCGTCCCGTGGCGATGCCGATCTCGCCGCCATAGCCGAACTCGCCGCCATCGGAGAAGGCCGAGCTCGCATTGTGCATGATCACCGCCGCGTCGATGCCGGAGATCATGCGCTGCGCCGTCGTCTCGTCCTCGGTCACGATCACCTCGGTATGGCCCGAGCCGTGGCGGGCGATATGGTCCATCGCCGCATCGGCGCCGTCGACCACGCGCACCGACAGGATGGCGTCGAGATACTCGGTGTCCCAGTCCTCCTCGCTCGCGGCGTTCATGGACGGCACGATGGAGCGCGCCGCCTCGTCGCCGCGCAGCTCGCAGCCCTTCTCTTCCAGCGCCCGGGCGAGACGGGGAAGCAGGTCGCTCGCGCAGGCGCGGTCGATCAGCAGGGTCTCGGCGGCATTGCACACGCCGGTGCGGCGCATCTTGGAATCCAGCACGATGTCGATCGCCTTCCTCGCATCGGCGCGCGCATCGACATAGACATGGCAGATGCCGTCGAGATGGGACAGCACCGGCACCTTGGCGTGCTCGCGCACGTGGGCGATGAGCGGCTTGCCGCCGCGCGGGATGACGAGATCGGCCCCGCCCTCGTCGAGGGCGAGGAGCGCCGTCACCCAGCCCCGGCCGGCATCGGGCGGGGTCTGCACCGTGCCCTCGGGCAATCCGGCCTCGGCGAGGCCCGTCCTGACCGCCTTGACGATCTCTTGCGTCGTGCCGGCCGCTTCGGACCCGCCGCGCAGGATGACGCCATTGCCCGCGCGCACGCACAGAGCCGCGGCGTCGGCAGCCACGTTGGGACGGCTCTCGAAGATCACGCCGATGACGCCGAGCGGGATGGAGACCTCCGCGATCTCGAGCCCGTTCGGACGCGTCCAGCGGCGCTTTTCCACGCCGACCGGATCGTCCTGCTCGGCGATCGTGGCGACGCCGTCGGCGACCGCGTTCAGGCGTTCCTCGTCGAGCGTCAGCCGGTCGGCGAAGGCCTTGTCGGCGCCCTTTTGCCTCGCCGCTTCGACTTCCCGGGCGTTGGCCGCGAGGATGTCGGCGGAGGCCGCGCGGATGGCCTGCGCCATGGCCTTCAGCGCCCGCGTGCGGCCCTCCTCGCCTGCGGCCTGGAGCGCGGCGGCTCCGGCGCGGGCTTCGGCGCACATGCGGGCCATGTCGGTCATGTAATCCATTATCTCGATACCTCTTCGGTCTGCTTCACTTTGGGGTCGTCCAGAACAAGGTCGGCGGCCGGCACCGTGGCGTAGCCGCGCTTGTAGCCGAGGGCGTCTTCGATCTGGTCGGACTGCAGTCCGCAGATCACCCTGAGCTCGTCGCTGTCGTATCCGGGCAGGGCGGTGGCGAATTCCTCGCCGTCATGGTCGACGAGGCGGATGGCGTGGCCGCGCCCGAAGCGCCCCTCCACCTCGGTTATGCCGGCGGCGAACAGGGAATGGCCCTGCTTGACCGCCCTGGTGGCACCCTCGTCGAGAAAGAGCCGGCCCTCGTGGGCGAGCGAGTTGGCGATCCAGACCCGCTTGGCGCTCTCCGGCGAGACGTCGGCCTCGAACCAGGTCGCGCGCGCGCCGTCCAGGAGGGCCGTGATCGGCTGCTCGCGGTCGCCGCGCGTGATCACCGTCGAGCAACCCGCCGCCATCGCCATTTCCGCAGCGGCGATCTTGGTCGCCATGCCGCCGGTGCCGGCGGTCTCCGCCCGCGTCGGGCCGGCGAGCGCGGTGATGTCCCCGGTCACCTGCTTCACGTAGGGGATGTGCTTCGCGTCCGGATTGGTCGTCGGGTCGCTGTCGTAGAGCCCGTCGACATCGGACAGGATCACCAGGAGGTCAGCCGAGACCAGCTGGGCGACGCGCGCGGCGAGGCGATCGTTGTCGCCGTAGCGCAGCTTCTCGGTCGCGACCGTGTCGTTCTCGTTGACCACCGGCACGGCGCCGAGCGCCAGCAGGGTCTCCAGCGTGTTGCGCGAGTTCAGCCAGCGCCGCCGGCTCTCTGTGTCCGACGGGGACAGCAGGGCCTGCGCGGCATGGAAGCCGTGCTTGGAGAATTCCTGGTCCCAGGTCTGGATGATGACCGGCTGGCCGGCGGCCGCGGCGGCCTGCTTCTCGTCCAGGCGCAGCTTCGAGCTCGCAGGCAGGTTCAGGCGCGGCCGGCCGAGCGCGACCGAGCCGGAAGATACCAGCACGACCTCCACGCCACGCGCCCTCAGCGCGGCGATTTCGCAGCCGAGTGCGTAGAAGCGGCCCATATGGGCCTGTCCGGTACGATCGTCGATGAGCTGCTGCGAGCCGATCTTGATGACGATGCGGCGGGCCTCCCTCAGGATCGAGGCGTAATCGGTCATGGAGTCCAGCTGTCCTTGATGTCTTCTGCTTCTGCGTCTTCTTCAACGGCGGGCGGGGTGCGGTGGGCCTTCACCGCGGTCCAGATCTCTCCCAGCAGCGGGCGGACGTTCTCGCCCGTCACCCCGGAAATGCGGTGCACCTTCTTGCCGGTCTCGGCCGCGAGCGCGGCGGCGTGGGCCTCCAGCGTCTCGGAGTCGACGGCGTCGATCTTGTTCAGCGCGACGATCTCCGGCTTCTCGTCCAGTCCCGCGCCGTAGGCGGCAAGCTCGGTCCGCACGATGCGGTAGGCCGCAAGGGGGTCCTCCTGCGTCGCGTCGACGAGATGGACCAGCGTCGCGCAGCGCTCGACATGGCCGAGGAAGCGGTCGCCGATCCCCGCGCCCTCGTGGGCGCCCTCGATGAGGCCGGGAATGTCGGCGAGCACGTAGCGCGAGCCGGCACCGAGATCGACCACGCCGAGATTGGGATGCAGCGTCGTGAACGGATAGGCCGCGATCTTCGGATTGGCCCGGCTCGCCGCGGCCAGGAAGGTCGACTTGCCCGCGTTGGGCAGCCCGATCAGGCCGGCATCGGCGATGATCTTCAGCCTGAGCCAGATCCAGCGTTCCTCGCCCTCCTCGCCGGGCTGGGCGAAGCGCGGCGCCTGGTGGGTGGAGGACTTGAAATGGGCATTGCCCTTGCCGCCGCGCCCGCCGCGCGCCAGCAGGACGCGTTCGCCGACACGGGTCAGGTCGGCGAGGACGTCCTCGTTCTCCTCGTCGAGGATCTGGGTGCCGACCGGCACTTTGAGCACCACGTCGGGCGCATCCGCACCCGCGCGCATCTTGCCGGCCCCGCCTCCGCCGCGGGCGGCCTTGAAGTGCTGCTGGTAGCGGAAGTCGATGAGCGTGTTGAGCCCGTCCGCGGCCTCGGCCCAGACATCGCCGCCCTTGCCGCCGTCGCCGCCGTCGGGGCCGCCGTATTCGACATATTTTTCGCGCCGGAAGGAGACCGCGCCCGAGCCGCCATGGCCGGATTTCACGAATACCTTCGCCTGATCGAGGAATTTCATCTCACGTCATCCAGATTGGGTCGCGGCCTTATAGACCCGGTTCATGCCGCAAGGCCATGCGCCGGCAGGGTGCGCTTGCGAGCCGGCCGAGCGAGAAGGCCCTCACCGTCTCGCCGGTGTGAACGAAGCCGAGCTTCTCCAGCACCCGGCCCGAGGCCGGATTGTCTTCGAAATAGCCGGCGGTGATGGTTTCGATCCCCCGCGTCTTCGCCTCTGCGAGCAGGGCCTGTCCGGCCCGCGTCGCCACGCCTGCGCCCCAGGCGAAGGGCGCGATCCAGTAGCCGAACTCGAACGCGCCGTCGCGGCGGGGATGAAGCCCGGCGAGCCCGAGGCGCCGCCCGCTCGCGGTCTCGACCAGGCGCACGATGTCGCCCCGGGTGTGCTCGCGCGCCCGCATCGAGAGGATGAAGCCCTCCGCCGCAAGCACGGGCTGGGGGCTCGGGATCAGGGCGCACATGCGCGCGACCTCCGGCCGTCCGGCCTCGCGGGCGATGAAGCCCGCATCGTCGAGACAGACCCGACGTAGGGTCAGATCCCCCGTTTTCAACTCGTTTTGCTGCGATGCAGCATAAGCTGCACTGTGATCGTCCGCCATGATCTGTCCCCGAGGCGGTGGCGGGGGAGAGCCGCCGGTCAAGCAAAAGGGGAGACGGCGATCCGTCTCCCCTTTGAAATCCCGTGTCGAGCTCGAGTTTTCCGGATCGCCCCCTGGTCAGGCGGGCGATCGGTTCTCCGTCGCCCTATTCAGCCGCTTCGGCAAGCGGGTTGACCGAGACATAGGTGCGGTCGTTCTGCTTCTTGGTGAAGCTCACCCGGCCTTCGGTCAGCGCGAACAGCGTGTGGTCCTTGCCCATGCCGACATTGTCGCCGGCGAAGTACTTGGTGCCGCGCTGGCGCACGATGATGTTGCCCGGAATGACTTCCTGGCCGCCGAATTTCTTGACGCCGAGGCGCCGGCCGATCGAGTCGCGGCCGTTACGGGACGAACCGCCTGCCTTCTTGTGAGCCATGATCTGCTCTCCTTATCCGTTCTTCGACCGGCTTACTTGCCGGCGAGGCCCTTGGCCTCGTTGATCCAGTCGCCTTTTTCGGCCTTCGCCTTGAGGCCGGAGATCTCGGCGTCGAGCCGGTCGAGATCCGCCTCGGTCCAGGACGCGATCTGGGCATAGCTCGTCACGCCGGCCTCGATCAGCTTCTGCTCCAGCGCCGGACCGATGCCGGTCAGGGCCTTAAGGTCGTCGCCGGCGGCGGCCTTCTTCGAGGCGGCCGGGGTCGGGGCCGACTTCTCGGCGGTCTTGGCGGCGGGCTCGGCCTTCTCGGCCTTCGGCTTGGCGCTCGCCTTGGTCTTCGGCTTGGCGCCGGGCATCACGATCTCGGAGATCGAGACGACGGCCTGCCACTGCCGGTGACCCTTGGTGCGGCGATAGTTCTGGCGGCGGCGCTTCTTGAAGACGAGGACCTTCTTGCCCTTGCGCACGTCGACGAGCTCGCCCATCACCTGGGCGCCCTCGACGGTGGGGCTGCCGACGGTCACGCCGTCTTCCCCGCCGAGCATGAGGACCTCGTCGAACGCGACCGTGTCACCGGCCTCGCCCTCGAGCTTCTCGATCACCAGCTTGTCGCCTTCGGCAACGCGGTACTGCTTGCCGCCGGTCTTGATCACCGCGTACATCGTATCTGTCCTTTTCCTCGATCCCGTGCGAAGCGCGTCTTGCGCCCACCGGGGTCCTTTTTCTTCGCCGCTTGTGGTTCAAGGCCGGCGTTGTCAAAACGAGACGCGGCCCGTGTCCGAAGGCACGGGCGCGCGGGAGCGGGCATTTAGACTCGAACACACCCGCGGGTCAATTGCCCGGTGCTGAAAAGGCCTTCGAGAACTCCCGGCCGCGGCGGGCGCAGGCCGGAGGTCGCTCAGCTCGGGCCGCGGCTCTGGGACGGCAGGACGACATTCGTGTCTTCCTGGCGGTGCTCGATGAAGCGCTGGGCCGACTCTTCCATCTCCGCCCACTCCTCATGCGTCAGGCAGACGCGCCGGGTCTGGCGGCTTCCGGTGATGATGACGTTGTCGCAGCGCACGCGCTCGCCATCGGAATTCACGCCCGTGGCCTGTCCTGCGTCGACCAGCGCCTGGCGGTCGGTCTGGCTGGCGCAGGCGCCCACCAGGAGCAGCGTACCTGCGGCCAAGGCCGCGCTTGCCATGAAGTTCATTCCTCTCTCTCCCCTTTTTCTCTGCGCGCGGTGCAAGGCGCTTACCGGCTCTGACATCTGGGGATTTTGGCGTACGGGTGAGCGCAAGGCAACAACTTTCGGGTTCTCGCGCCGGGCGGGCATGGCGGACGGGAACAGGCGGAGATGGCGCTGCATCGCGCGTCCACCGGCCGCTTGTAGTTTGCCCCCGCTCCGACTAAGTTCCGCCCTCCCCGCGGAGAGGTGCCGGAGTGGTCGAACGGGGCGGTCTCGAAAACCGTTGTGCCTTTACGGGTACCGAGGGTTCGAATCCCTCCCTCTCCGCCACTTCGGTATTAATCCGGGAACGCCAATTCCCGCCGATTTCCCGCCTTGGACGGCAACAAGCGTCCGCAGCAGGTCGTTTTTCGAGCCCATGATGCGGACTTCTCGGTCGGCGACCTCGACGCGCTGGGCCAAGGCCCGCAGGTGGTCCCGCCGATAGCCGCCCCCTTCGAGCCTGATTCGACGGCGGGCGGTGTCGGCCAGCGACCTGACCGTGGCTGGCGTGACAGCCTGATGGGTGGAGTTTTCGAGCATGGCCTGGGCGCGCTCGGCGTCGATCCGGGCCTGGTCCCTGATCGCTTTGAGGCCGTCGATGCGATCCTTGAGCGCGGGATCGTTCAGGTCGGCCACGCCCGCCTCAATGGCGTCGTAGAGGCGCTTCAGCCGTAGTTCGGCGTCTGTCAGGCGCATGTTCAGTTCGGCGATGTGCTGGCGGCGACGTTCGGCACGCTCCTGCCTCCGGTCGAGTACGCTGGAAAGAATGTCCTCCAACCGCTCCGGTTCAAGCAGGCGCTCTTCGATGTGGCCGGCGACGAGGTTGTCGAGCTTGTCCATGGGGATCGCCCGGCCTTTGCAGCCAGTCTCGCCCTGCCGCGCCTTGATCGAGCAGGCATAATAGCGGTAGCGGCCGTTTTTGCCGGTGCGCAGCGTCATCGCGCCACCGCAATTGCCGCAATAGCAGATCCCCGTCAGCAGGACGGGGCCGGTGACGACGCGGGGCGGCGTCACTTTCGGGTTGCGGGCATGCAAGAGCTTCTGCACCGCGTCGAAGGTTTCGCGGTCAATTAGCGGCGGCACTTCGACCGTGACCACTTCGGCCTCGGGCTTCAACTCCTTGGCCTTGGAGCGCTTGTTGAACTGGTGCTCACCGATGTAGGTGCGCCGGGTCAGGATGCGGTGAAGCTGCCCGATGCCCCAGCGTCCGCCGTCGCGTGTGAAGATGCGGTTCTTGTTCAGGTGATTGACGATCGCCTTGACGCCCATCCCGCCAGACGCGCCGTCGCCTTCGAGCGCAAGCCGATAGATCAGCCGCACGGTGTCGGCATGCAGCGGGTCGATCTCCAGCTTCTTCTTGGTCTTGGCGCCGCGTTGCTCCGCCGCGACGACGCGATAGCCGATCGGCGGCAGCGAACCGTTCCAGAAGCCTTGCCGGGCGTTTTCCTTGAGCGCGCGCAGGACGTGCTTGGCGTTCTCCTTGGACTGATACTCGTCGAATAGCGCCATGATCTGGCGCATCATTTGATGGATGGGATCGTCGCCTATCTCCTGCGTGATGGAGACGAGCTTGATGCCGTTCTTGGCCAGCTTGCGAACATAGAACTCCATCTCGAAGTGATCGCGGAAGAAACGCGAGAAGCTATGAACCACGACGACATCGAACGGCGCGGGCTTCGACGTGCCGGCTTCGATCATGCGCTGGAACTCGGGTCGGCGATCATTGGTGGCCGAAGCGCCAGCTTCCACGAAAGTCTCGACAAGCTGGTAGCTGCGCGCGGCGCAATAGGCTTCGCCCTGTTTGCGCTGGTCGGGGATCGACACGTCATGCTCGGCCTGTCGCGCGGTCGAGACGCGCAGATAGAGCGCGGCGCGCGTTGCGGTCACAGCGTTCGGATGGATGTTCATCGCCGCCCTCCCGCCGCCCTCTTGGGTTTGGCAGGCTTTGTGAGCGGCAGCTCTAGTTCAACCATGTCATGCACGACCTTCGGCGCGAGCTTGCGGCCTTCGCCGGATTCCATGCGGACGAGCCCGTAGCTCGCCATCTTCTTCAACGTGCGCGACAGGTTGGATTTGGCTCGGCCGGTGATCTCGGCCAGTTCCTCAAGCGAGCTTGGCGCTTGCTCCGCGATGACGCGCAGCAATTCGCGGTTTCCCGCCGAGAGAACCTGCGCAAAGGATTCGGTAGAGGTGAACCACACCTTCGGATCGTCGGGCGCCGGCTTTTCCTCGCCACGCGCGATCCGCATGGTGCGGGCCTTCATCTCCTCGTAGTCGGCGATTCCGACCTTCAGCGTCGTCATGGGATCACGCCTCGCTCCTTCAACACAGCATCCACCGCCTGCCAGAAGTCGGCCAGCAGCGTGGCCGCATCCTGGTAGTCGTAAGGCCTCACGGTCCGAAGCCTGTGGCGATGATCCAACGGCTCGCCCCGTTTCCCTCGTCCGACCGGATGGGCGTTGTCGAAGCCAACCAGCCGTTCGCCCGAAGGCCCGTGAAGCGTGAGCGAGTAGTCAAGGCCGTGCTGCTTTTCCGGCGAGGCCGGAACGCGCGTGACGACGAACTTCACCCAATGACCGCCTTCGGGATCGACGACGAGCACTTGGCCGTCGAGGTCCAGAAGCGCGTCGAGGCTCGGATCGCGACCCTCGCTCATCGGTTTAGTTATCATCCACAGATAACATCGTCAAGCCCTCCTGTCAGGACGGCCCGAACAGCTCGTCGAACAGATCGCCGAACCACGCCTCGAACACATCGACTTCGGCTTCTGTGACGGGCACGCGCTCGGGCCAGTCATCGACGACGCGCCAGGTTTCGACCGAGACTGACGACGGATGACCGCGCTTCGGCGTCGGCTCTTGGGTGTAGTAGTCATAGAGATCGTCCGGCAGGGCGCCGGGGATCGGACGACGCGGTCGGCCCTTGCGGCGATGAGCGCGCGATCGTGGCATCGCTATTTCGTATTCGCCGCGCGCCGCGTCTTCGGGAAGCCGCGATCCGTCGCGATGAAGCGCTCCAGCATGGGTGCGATCAAGCGGACAGGATCGGCGGCGGGCTGGCCGGTTTCACGCGCCAGCGCCTCGGCGTAAGCGACAAGATCGCGGTGAAGCGCGGCGGGAAGCTCCAACGAGACCTTGACGGGTTTGTCGTCGGCGAGCGGGCCGAGCTTGAGCTTGCTCATGGCGATGCTCCGTAGGGTTCGAGGACGAGATCGCGGGTGACGATGACGCGGACGGGATAGCCTGGACGGATCGTGAGCGTCGGCGCGATGTTGAGTTGCCTGCGGACGATCTGCTGGCCGGCGTCGTTGATGGTGTCCTGGCCGCCATCGCGGATCGCGCGAAGCAGCCGATCGTCGTCATCGACGGCGAGTTCGGCGCCGACGGCGAGCAAGGTCGAGACGCCAGCGGCCTTGGCGAGATCGAGCCAATGATAATCAACGCCGTCCTCGAGACCGGCATAGCCTTGCGTGTCTGCGCCTGGCTGGCGCTCCAGCACGATCGAGCGGCCATTCGGGAAGATCAGCCTGTTCCAGACCAGCAGCACGCGGCGCTGCCCGAATCCGACATCATTGCTGTATTCGCCGATGATGCGCGTGCCCTGGGGTACGAGCAGGATGCGGCCGGTGGGACTGTCGTAGATGTTCTCCGTCACCTGCGCCGTGATCTGACCGGGAAGATCGGAGCGGATGCCGGTGATGAGCGCGGCGGCGATGATGGAGCCTGCCTGCAGAACATAAGGTGATGCTGGCGCAACCACGCGATCGAGCGCGACCGTGCGGCGGTCGACCGCGCCATTGAGGAACGCGACCTGTCGCTCCTGCGCCGTGGGCTGGGAGGGCTGCGGCGCGAGGCCGAGATTGGCGAGCGAGGGTTGAACCGGCGCGACCGTGTCGGGCGATGCCGCAAGCGGCGGTCTCGTTCGCGTCTCTGTGGACGCGAACAACCGCGCGGTGCGCGCCGCCTCCAGTTCCTGCAGACGGCGCTGCTCCTCCGGGTCAGCGGCAGGACCGGCGACCCGTGGCGGGACGACGGGCTGTCCCCGGTTCTGGGCGTCGAGGATCGGACGACCGAGATCGCCGGGGAGCGGTGGGCCGAGGATCGGCCCGGTATAGTCGCGCGGCAGCCCTGAAAGGCCGTCGGCCGTGGAGCGGTTCTCGGTGGAGTAAAGCTCCTCGTTTCTCGTGCCGGTATCGCGCGTCTGGAGCGCATAAATCAGCGCGCCGCCGACGCCGACGCAGACTATGACGCCGAGGCTGGCGAGCACCTTGCGCGACAGGCGCGTGACGCGCGGCGCTTCGGCGCGGAGCTGCATAGGCGCGACGACGTCGGCTGGCGAGCCTGTCAGCGGGGCGCCTTCATCTGCTTCACGGCGCTCGTCCTCGCTCATGACGACGGCCTCCCGTCGGTACGCACGATGCGCACGCGCCGCTGATTGCGGTCGGCGCCAAGGCGCAGTTCGGCCGCGGCGAACAGACGGTCGACGACCATGTACCGGCCGTTGACGCGGTAGTTCACCAGCTCCGAAGTGTCGCCCTCGGGACCGACGATGAAGAGCGGCGGCATCTCGCCCTGGCCGATGCCGCGCGGGAACTCGATGAAGACCTGCCGGCCATCATCGAAGGCGCGCTGTGGTCGCCACGGCGCGCGGTCGCCTTCGATCGCGTAGCGGAAATTTACATTGGCGAGATCAACGCCGGTGGCGACGGGCCGCTGAGATTGCGCTTCCGCGTTCTGGCGGCGGAGCGCGATGAGTTGGTCCTGCGGATACTGCCAGGAGACGGACGCCATGTAGGTGCGCTCGGTCGAGCGCAGCTCCATGTGATAGGTGCGCCGGTCGGTGTTGATGACAAGATTGGTGGTGAGGCCCGTCCGCGTCGGCTTGACCAGGATGTGGATTTGCCGAGTCGCGCCCGCACCGCTCTCGGTGTCGCCGATGATCCAACGCACGGTGTCGCCTGCGGCGACCGGACCCGCGCCGACAAGATTCTCGCCGGGCTGAAGCGCGATGTCGGTGATCTGCCCAACGGCCGTATAGACCTGATAGAGCGCGCCCTGCGTGAAGGGGTAGACCTGCATCGAATTGATGAAGCCGTCGCGCACCGGCTGCACCCGCGCGGCGACGTTGGCCTGGTTCACACGGGCTGCGGGATCGGTGGGTTCGGGCTCTCGGCGCGATTCCTCGACCGGCTGCAATTGTCCGGGAAGCGGCAAAGGGCGAGGCAGTTCGACCACGCGCACCGGCGACGGCGGGTCGGCCTGAAGCGTCGCGGGAATGGCGTTGTCGTAACTGATCTCTGGCGGCTTCTGCATCGTGGCGCAGCCCGCGAGCGCGGATGCGGAAATCAGGAGAACGGCCAGCGAGGAAGCCCGGAAGGGCTGCGGCTCGCGGAGGATAAAAGCCGGCCTCCCGGCTTTGCGGAAGGCAGGTGTCATTGTCCAAGCTCCTTCGACCAATTGATTGCGTTGATGTAGATTCCGAGCGGATTGGCCCTGAGCCTTTCCGCATTGCGCGGCGGCTGCACGACGATGGTGAGGATCGCGGTCCAGCGTTCGGTCGCGGCAAGCTGGCCGTTCTCGTAGCGACGTTCGATCCAGGCGACGCGGAAGCTGTCGGGCGATGCGCGGATGACGCTCGATACTTCCACCGCGATCTGCTGGCGCCCGACCCTGGTGAAGGGGTCGTTCGCCCGTGCGTAGTCATTGAGCGCCGCCGCGCCCCGATCGGTGGTGAACTCGTAGGCGCGCAGCCAATTCTGGCGCACGACGATGGCGTCGGCCGGAATCGAGCGGACCTGCTCGATGAAGCGCGCCAGATGCCACGCCACTTGCGGATCGGTGGGACGATAGTCGGCGGCCGCCGGCGCGACCGCCTGCGCCTGGCCCAGAGCGTCCACCTGCACGACCCACGGCACGATGGTTCCGCGCGCCGATTGCCAGACCAAAGCGGAGGCAAAGCCCGCGGAGAGAAACAGGCAGCCGAACGCCATGAGGCGCCAGTTCTTCGCCTGCACGCGCGCGGAACCGATGCGCTCGTCCCAGACCTGCGCGGCCTTCTGGTAAGGTGTCTCGGGTTCCGGCGACTTGCCGTAATGGGTTGCGGGTCGCTTGAAGAAGCTCATGAGCGGTCACTTTCGGAGAGGTTGACGGAAGAGCCGCCGCCATGGCTGTCGCCGGAGCGCACCGCATGGGCGGCCATGGTGACGCCGTGGTTGAGCGCTTGGCCGCGTTTCATGCGCTGCGCCCAAGCCGGCGGGCCGCTGGCGGCGGAAGGTGTCGAGGCGGCGGCGTCAGCGTCGCCGCCGACCGTGCCCATGGTCGAAGAGCCGCCCGTGGCGCCGAAACCGCGTTTGACGCCGGCGGAGAAGCTGGACCTGACGCTGGCGGCGGCCCGGCGAAGGGGTGAGGACGCCGCGCCTCCTGCGGCGCGCGCGACGCCGCCAAGGCCGGAGGCGACGCCGGCCGCGCCCGACTGGCCGAGCGAGCCCATGCTGTAGGCCGCGGACGCAGCGCCAGCGGCAGAAGCGCCTCCCCGCACAGCGGCGGCGCCGCCGGCGAGCGCTGCGGCTCCGCCACGCGCGGCAAGACCAGCGGCCGCACCGCCGGCGAGAACCATGCCGCCTGCTACGAGACCTGTGCCGACGGCCGAGCCGGCGCCGAGTTGGGGACCGCCGCTCACCAGCCCATTGGCGATGCCGGGACCGAAGATGCCGAGGCCGAGCAAGGTGAGCGCCGCCAGCACGATCGCCATGGCGTCGTCGATGGTCGGCGTCTGGCCGCCGAAACCGGCGGTGAACTGGCTGAACAACGTCGAGCCGATGCCGATGATGACGGCGAGCACCAGCACCTTGATGCCGGACGAAATGACGTTGCCAAGCACCCGTTCGGCCATGAACGCGGTTTTGCCGAACAGGCCGAACGGGATCAGCACGAAGCCCGCGAGCGTGGTCAGCTTGAACTCAATGAGCGTGATGAAAAGCTGGATGGCGAGGATGAAGAAAGCGAGCAGCACCAGCGCCCAGGCGAACAAGAGGCAGGCGATCTGGATGAAGTTCTCGAAGAAGGCGATCCAGCCCATCAGGTCGGAGATGGATTCGAGCAGCGGCCGGGCCGCGTCGAGCCCGGTCTGCGCGACGCGGCCCGGCCGCATCAGATCCTGCGCGGAGAAGCCGGTGCCGGAGGCTTTCAGGCCGAGGCCCGCGAAGCTCTCGAAGACGATGCGCGCGAGATTGTTCCAGTTGCCGATGATGTAGGCGAACACGCCGACGAACAGAGTCTTCTTCACCAGGCGCGCGATGATGTCGTCGTCGGCGCCCCAGCTCCAGAACAGCGCGGCGAGCGTCACGTCGATGACAATCAGCGTCGTCGCGATGAACGCCACTTCGCCGCCGAGCAGGCCGAACCCGGAGTCGATATAACTGGTGAAGACCGCTAGGAAATTGTCGATGACGCCGGAGCCGCCCATGAACTACGGCCTCTCGCTTGAAGCGGGCGTAGGTGTGCGGCCAAGGAAACGGTCGCGTGTCTCAGCCCAGACGCGCAGGCATTCGGCGTCGTTGGCCGCAGCCTCGCCGAGTTGCTGGCACCTGCGCTGACCTTCGCGCAGCGGGTCGCGCGAAGGTTCAAGAACGGGGGCCGGTCGCCGCGTCGGCGCATCGTCTTTTCGCGTCATCTCGATCGCCGTCGCGGTGATCGCGAAAGCGATGAAGATGACGGCGCCCAGCCGGGCCAGCATCTTGCCGTCCATCAGCGCGTCCTCAGTTGCTACCGGCGGGGAACATGCGGGCGTTGCCGGGTTGGTATCCGGCGCCGGGCGTCAGGAACCGTCGGCGCTGTTCGCGGCCCTGTTCGGCGGCCGCCGCGCGCTCTGCTTCCAACAGCGCCTGCGCGCGGCCGTTCGCCGCCACGACCGCGGTGAGGTCAGCGAGCTGCTGCGCCTGTAGTGCGAGAAGCTGATTGCCGGCTTGCGTCGCCTGAAGCGCGCCAGTCGCGCCCTGGCTCTGCCCGACCAGCGCAGCCATCTCGGCGCGGTTGGTGTCGATGTTGCCGACGACACCAGCCTGCACGCGCAAGGCGTCCTGAAGGCCAGCGACAGTGTTCTGCCAGCGGGAGCGAGCGTCGGCGACAAGCTGCTGGTCGCTCGTCGATAGCGAAATGTTGCGATATTGCTGCTGGAACGCCTGGTCGATCTGCTGGACGTCGAAGGCGATGCGTTGCGCCTGCGCCAGAAGCTGCTGCGTCCGCTGCACCGATTGCTGGAGCTGCTGAAGCGAGGAATAAGGCAGGCTCGCGAGATTGCGCGCCTGATTGATGAGCATCTGCGCTTCGTTCTGAAGACTCTGAATCTGGTTGTTGATCTGCTCCAGCGCGCGAGCCGCCGACAGCACGTTCTCAGCATAGTTGGAGGGGTCGAACACGATGTCGCCGATGCCGAACAAGGCGTAAGCCGGCGGGGTCATCACCGGCGACAGCGCGACGGGCGCGGAGAGAATGGACGCGGCGAGAAGCGCCGCGCGCGAGCGACGGATATTCATGACGTGGTCTCCAGATTGGTGAGGTCGGGAATGAGGTCGGCGGCCCAGCCGACATCGCGGGCGCGTAGCCAGGCCGACAGGAAGCCGTCCGGGCCATGCTCGGCGAAGATCGTCTGGATCGCGGTTTGATCGGATTTCGAGGACGCCGCGCAGAGCGCCAGCGCGACTTCGGAGAGCCCGAGATCGAACAGGCGGTTGCCGCGCCGTGATTGGCAGTAATAATCACGCTTGGGCGTCGCCCGCGCGAGGATTTCGATCTGCCGGTCGTTAAGACCGAAGCGGCGATAGATCGCGGTGATCTGCGGCTCGATGGCGCGCTCGTTCGGCAGCAGCAAGCGCGTCGGGCAGCTTTCGATGATCGCCGGCGCGATCGCGCTGCCGTCAATGTCGGACAGCGATTGCGTGGCGAAGATGACGGAGGCGTTC
Source organism: Marinicauda algicola (assembly GCF_017161425.1). Taxonomy (GTDB): domain Bacteria; phylum Pseudomonadota; class Alphaproteobacteria; order Caulobacterales; family Maricaulaceae; genus Marinicauda; species Marinicauda algicola. The sequence goes on from NZ_CP071057.1 coordinate 2,713,110, forward strand.
TTCTTCCTCAGCGTCTTCAGCCATTCGCGGAGCTGGCCGGAAAAGCCCTCGTCATCGAGCGCGAGCCAGCCTTCATCCACGATCAGCAAGGTCGGCCGGCCGTCAAGGCGATCACCGATGCGATGAAAGAGATAGGCGAGCACCGCCGGCGCCGCGCCCGAGCCGATCAGCCCTTCGGTCTCGAAGGCTTGCACGGCCGCATGTCCGAGATGTTCGGATTCCGCGTCGAGCAGGCGGCCGTAAGGCCCGCCGACGCAGAAGGGACGTAGAGCCTGCTTGAGATCGTTCGCCTGCAACAGCACCGCGAGGCCAGTGATGGTGCGTTCTTCGACTGGCGCTGAGGCGAGCGACGACAGCGCCGTCCAAAGATGCTCCTTCACCTCCGGCGTCATCGCGACGCCCTCGCGCGCGAGAATGGCGCCGATCCAGTCTGCGGCCCACGCGCGCTCATGGTTTTCATGAATGCGGGCGAGCGGCTGAAGCGCGACGGAGGTCTCTGCCCCTTCGGTCAGGCCGCCGCCGAGATCATGCCAGTCGCCGCCCATGGCGAGCGCAGCGGCGCGGATCGAGCCGCCGAAATCGAAGGCGAACACTTGGCTTCGCGCATAACGCCGGAACTGCAAGGCCATGCAGGCGAGCAGCACGGACTTGCCCGCGCCCGTCGGGCCGACGACGAGCGTATGCCCGACATCGCCGACGTGAAGAGAAAACCGGAACGGCGTCGAACCTTCGGTCCTGCCGTAAAGCAGTGGGGGCGCGCCGAAATGCTCGTCCCGTTCCGGCCCCGCCCACACCGCCGAGAGCGGGATCATGTGGGCGAGATTCAATGTGCTGATCGGCGGCTGGCGGACATTGGCGTAGACATGCCCCGGCAATGAGCCGAGCCAGGCGTCGACAGCGTTGATGGTCTCGGTCATGCAGGTGAAGTCGCGACCCTGAACGACCTTCTCTGCCAGCCGCAATTTCTCATCCGCCATGCGCGGATCGGCGTCCCAGATGGCGATGCTCGCCGTCACATAGGCTTGGCCGGCATAGTCGGCGCCGAGTTCCTGCAAGGCGAGATCGGCATCGGCCGCCTTGTTCGCCGCGTCGGTGTCCACGAGGACGGACGCCTCGTTGGTCATCACCTCCTTGACGATCGCCGCGATGGATTTGCGCTTGGCGAACCATTGCCGCCTGATCTTGGTCAGCAGCTTGGTGGCGTCGGTCTTGTCGAGCAGGATCGCGCGCGTTGACCAGCGATACGGGAACGCCAGGCGATTCAGCTCGTCGAGAATCCCTGGAGTGGTCGCTGTCGGGAAGCCGACGATGGTGAGCACACGCAGATGCGCTTCGCCAAGGCGCGGTTCCAGCCCGCCGGTGAGCGGCTGATCGGCCAAGAGCGCGTCGAGATATATCGGCGTTTCGGGCACGCGCACCCGATGGCGCTTGGTCGAGACCGTCGAATGCAGGAAGGTCAGCGTCTCGCCGTCGTCGAGCCAACGGCATTCGGGCATGAAGCCTTCGACGAGTTGGAGCACGCGATCAGTGCGGTCGGTGAAGGCCGACAATATCTCGCGCGGGTCGATGCCCGTTTGCTCGCGGCCCTCATAGAGCCAGCTTTCCACGCGTGCCGCGTCCTCGGCCGGCGGCAGATAGAGAAAGGTCAGGAAATAGCTCGACTCGAAGTGCGCGCCGGCTTCCTCGAAATCGGCCTTGCGTTCCGCATCGACCAGCGCGGAGGCGGCGTCGCTGAAACGACTTGCCGGATAGATCGCCGCTTCGTGACGCTGTGCTTCAACGAAAATCGCCCAGCCAGAGCCGAGACGACGAAAGGCGTTGTTGAGCCGGCCCGCGACGGCGACCAGTTCGGCCGCAACGGCGCTGTCGAGGTCCGGTCCCCTGAATCGGGCGGTGCGCTGGAAGCTGCCGTCCTTGTTGAGAACGACGCCGTCTGCGGCGAGCGCCACCCAGGGCAGGAAATCGGCGAGCCTTGTGCTGCGGTTGCGATATTCGGCGAGATTGATCATGTCGCGCTCCCCTCAGACCGTGAGATGACCGGGGATGCGCAGATGCCGGCGGCCGACATCCACGAAGAGCGGATCGCGCTTCGCCGCCCAGACGGCTGCGAAATGGCCGATCGCCCAGATGGCGAGGCCGACCAGCCAGAGCCGCAGGCCGAGGCCCACGGCGCCGGCAAGCGTGCCGTTCATGATTGCGATGGCGCGCGGGGCGCCGCCGAGCAGGATGTGCTCGGTCAGCGCCCGATGGACCGGGACGACAAATCCCGGCACGTCTTCGGCTTGTTGCAGGAGGCCCGCCATCAGACGAGCGCTCCGCCGCCGAACGAGAAGAACGACAGGAAGAAGGAGCTGGCCGCGAACGCGATCGACAGGCCGAACACGATCTGGACGAGCCGCCGGAAGCCGCCCGACGTATCGCCGAAGGCCAGCGTCAGGCCCGTCACGATGATGATGATGACGGCGACGATCTTCGCCACCGGACCTTCTATGCTTTCCAGGATCGATTGGAGCGGCGCCTCCCATGGCATCGACGAGCCTGCGGCGTGGGCGGCGGGCGTGATGAGAAGGCTGACGGTGAGAGCAGCGGCGGCTGTCGCCATGAGTTGGCCGCCGCGCGAAAGCGAACGGATCATGATGGGTCTCCTGCGTGGTTGAGGGTTATCGAAGTGATGCGGTAGTCGCCGTCCGGGCCGAGCCCTTCGACGCGGGCGAGTTCGGCGAGTCGGCGCGACGCGCCCCGGCCCGCGAGCACGGCGATGAGGTCGATGGTCTCGGCGATCAGCGCGCGCGGGACGGTGACGACGGCTTCCTGGATGAGCTGTTCGAGCCGGCGCAGCGCGCCGATGGCGGTGCCGGCATGGATGGTGCCAATGCCGCCGGGGTGTCCCGTTCCCCACGCCTTGAGCAAGTCGAGCGCTTCGGCGCCGCGGACTTCGCCGATAGGAATGCGATCGGGTCGAAGACGAAGCGACGAGCGGACCAGATCGGAAAGCGTCGCGACGCCATCCTTCGTCCGCATGGCGACGAGGTTTTCCGCGCGGCATTGCAGCTCGCGCGTGTCCTCGATGATGACGACGCGATCGGCGCCCTTCGCCACTTCGGCGAGAAGCGCATTGGTCAGCGTCGTCTTGCCGGTCGATGTGCCGCCGGCGACGAGGATGTTGGCGCGCGATGCGACGGCCGCGCGCAGTGTCTCGGCCTGATCCGCCGACATGATGCCGGCGGCGACATAGTCGTCGAGCGTGAAGACGGCGACAGCAGGCTTGCGGATGGCGAAGGCCGGCGCCGTCACTACCGGCGGCAAAAGACCTTCAAAGCGTTCACCGGTTTCCGGCAGTTCAGCCGAGACGCGCGGACTGCCAGGATGTACCTCGGCGCCGACGTGATGCGCGACCAGGCGGACGATGCGCTCGGCGTCCGCTGCCGACAGCCGCTCGCCGGTATCGGACAGTCCCTCCGAGAGACGGTCGATCCACAGCCGGCCGTCCGGGTTGAGCATCACTTCGACGGTTGCGGGATCTTCCAGAAACCGGGCGATGGCAGGACCGAGCGCGGTGCGCAGCATGCGCGCGCCGCGCTGGATCGCCTCCGGTCTCTGGTGAGCAGCCGACATATCGTCCCCGTTTCTTGATGGGGAGCGCGGCATGCGATCCCCGACGGGGATGATTAAAAGAGCCGGAAATCCGGTCGCTTCAACAAGTATCTAAGTGCTGGCGGCCATCGGCGGGAAACGGCGGGGAATAGGATGAGCGATATATTCAGGTCTGATCGCCGTTCGTCTCAGACGCATCAACATCGTCCTCGTTGCGCAGTGAGTCGATATCCCGCGACAACTCTTTCAGGAAGCGATCGCCCGTCGCCAATCTTCGGCCAAGCGATTGCAGGAAGCCGTCGAAGCGCTCGGCGCCTTTCGCGCGCGCCGAGACTTGCGCAGCTTCGGTAAGCGGCGGCGTGACGGTCAGCCAGAAGCGGATGAAGAGCGAAACGGTCTCGCCTAAGATGGCGAGATCTTCGTCGAGCCCGTCAATCTGGCGGCCGAGCTTGTCCATGCGCCGGGTCAGCGCCGCCTCCAGCCGCTCAGAAGCGTCGGCCGAGAGGAAGGATGCGACGGCGGCTTCGACAACAGCGGACTTCGAGACATTGCGCCGCGTCGCCAACGCATCGATCTTCTTCAGCAGCGCCGGATCGAAATAGACGTTCATGCGCGACTTGGTCTGCATGGCGCGGTCCTACAGCTCGATGCCGTCGCTCGGGTTCATGGACGCCTGCCGTGCGACCATGCGCATCTGTTGGCGCATCGCGCGCGCCTTGGCGGCGTCAACATCCGGCTCGTCTTCCAGCACGTCGAACTCGTGATCGGGCGAACGCGGTGGCGCGACGATCTCTTCGTGCTCGGGCAGTTCAGGTTCACGGCGAATGCCGGCATTGGCCGGATCGCCGTCGCCGCCGTCATGTCCAGGGAGCCTCGTCGACTCGATCGGGGCGGCAAGCTCGCGGCTCGACCAGTCATCCGCTGATGTGGCGGGACCGGATTGCGGAATCACAAGGTCCGGCGGCGGCAGGATGCGCTCCTTGAACCGGCGATCCTCGAAATAGCGAGCCTTCTTCGCCCGGATCGGCGGCGCACCCGAAACCATGACGATCTCATCGGTCGGTGGAAGCTGCATGATCTCGCCGGGCGTCAGCAGCGGCCGCGCCGTCTCCTGTCGCGACACCATGAGATGGCCGAGCCAGGGCGCCAGTCTGTGCCCGGCATAGTTGGTGGAGTCGCGCAGCTCTGTCGCCGTGCCCAACGAATCCGATACGCGCTTGGCGGTGCGTTCGTCATTGGTGGCGAAGGCGACCCGGACATGGCAGTTGTCGAGGATAGAATTGTTCGGCCCATAGGCGCGTTCGATCTGATTGAGCGACTGCGCGATCAGGAAGGATTTGAGGCCGTAGCCCGCCATGAAGGCGAGCGCGGATTCAAAGAAGTCCAATCTGCCGAGCGCAGGAAATTCGTCGAGCATCAGCAGGAGTCGATGGCGTTTGCCCGATGCCTTCAACTCTTCCGTCAAGCGCCGGCCGATCTGGTTGAGGATCAGCCGGATCAGCGGCTTGGTGCGGTTGATGTCCGATGGTGGAACCACGAGGTAGAGACTGGCTGGCCTCCGGCTGCCGACGAGATCGGCGATGCGCCAGTCGCAGCGCGCCGTCACCTTCGCCACGACCGGATCGCGATAGAGGCCGAGAAAGCTCATGGCGGTCGACAGCACGCCTGACCGTTCGTTCTCACTCTTGTTCAGCAGCTCGCGCGCGGCCGAGGCGACAACGGGATGAACGCCGGCTGCGCCGAGATGCGGCGCCGACATCATGGCGCGCAGTGTCGCTTCCACCGGGCGGCGGGGATCGGACAGGAAGTTGGCGACGCCAGCCAACGTCTTGTCCGGCTCGGCGTAGAGGACATGCAGGATCGCGCCAACAAGAAGGCTGTGGCTCGTTTTCTCCCAATGATTTCGCTTGTCGAGGCTGCCTTCCGGATCAACCAGAATGTCGGCGATATTCTGAACGTCCCTGACTTCCCACTCGCCGCGCCGAACCTCCAGCAGCGGATTGTAGGCGGAAGATTTTGCATTGGTCGGATCGAATAGCAGCACGCGGCCATGACGCGCGCGGAAGCCAGCGGTGAGCGTCCAGTTCTCGCCCTTGATGTCGTGGACAATGCAGCTTCCCGGCCAGGTGAGCAGCGTCGGCACGACGAGACCCACACCCTTGCCGCTCCTCGTCGGGGCGAAGCACAGCACATGCTCCGGCCCGTCATGGCGTAGATAGTCGCGCTCGTGCTTGCCGAGCACGACGCCGTCGGGACCAAGCAGGCCCGCGGTGGCGATCTCCCTATCTTCGGCCCACCGCGCCGAGCCGTAGGTCTCGATATTGCGTGCCTCCCTGGCGCGGATGATCGACATGAGGATCGCGACAGCGATGGCGAGCAATCCGCCCGACGCGGCGATGGCCGCGCCTTCGATGAAGATGCCGGGTGCGTAGGCATCGAACGAGAACCACCACCAGAAGAAGGCCGGCGGATAATAGACCGGCCAGCCAGCCAGATCGAACCAGGGCGTTCCGAGCTGCGGCTGGAAACCGAGCCGCCACGCGGTCCATTGAGTCGCCGCCCAGGTCATCACCAGAATGATGGTGAAGACGACGGTGATCTGACCCCAGAGGACGCGCGTTCCCGACATACAGGCTCCAATCGGCAAAAGGGACGGAGCCGATCAGAGAATAGGCGTTCTGGCGAGACTCAACAGAAAAGAGCGGCGAGCGTGCCGCCGGATACCATGGCGAAGAAATAGGACGGTCGGCTTCAGTGCTGCGAGGTGTCTCGCGCTTCTTCGACCGCCTGTTCGAGTATCCGGCGGTAGCCGTTCTTCGTCATCCATTGCGCGCGGGCGAGATGGCTTTCCCAGCAGCGCCGACATTGCGCTTCCTCGGCAGCCGGATCGCGATGGAGCACGATCCGCGCCACCTCCATCCAGTCGGCGCCTTCGGCCTGCGCGTCCAGAAGGCGTAGATAGGTCACGAAATGCGTTTCATCATAGGCTGTGATGTCGGGACAGACCGGCGCTTCGTCTTCGACGTCGGGATCAAGCTCCGGCCTCACGCGCATGGGACGCATTCCTTTCTCGGCGAAACGCTCGCCACCCTACTTTGCAAGATTGAGCCGGGCATGACAGTGCGGACGAATCGCAGCCGGCGCTCCATTTTCGGGCGGGGGTCGGGCATGGTGCTTGTTCGCTGCTCCCCTTCGAGCGGGCTTGGTCGGCGGAGGTCTTTCCTGTGGACCGACTTGCGCCTGCGATCTACATGACGAATAGCATCAATCAAGCTGAATAGGAACGATCGTTCCTGGAACGATCATTCCTATCTTGGTTCCCATCCCGCCATGGATCTCAAGGAGGTCATGGCGAGGAATCTGCGTCGAACACGCCACGATCAGAAGTTGACGCAGGAGGAGCTGGCCGAACGCTCTGGCCTGAGCGCCCGCTATCTCGGAGCAGTCGAACGGGGTGACGTTTCGGCGAGCGTAACCGTGCTCGGACGAATCGCAGAGGCGTTGGGGGTGGAGCCTGCGGAGCTGGTGAAGCGTTCAGGCCGTCGGAGCTGACCGAGCGACCCTTTGAGCAAGGTCAAGGAAGGCGCGGAGCGCGGGGCTGCGATTTTGCGGCGACCATACGGCGGAAAAGCAAACCGGCTCTGGCTCGTCGGTGATCGGCAGGAAAACGACGCCGGGCGGCGGCGCAAGAGCTGTCGCGTCGCCGACGATGGTGACGCCGAAGCCCTGCGCAACCATCGATAACAATGTGGCGCGCTCGACGGCAAGCGGCAGGATCGAAGCATTGGGCCATCCCCCAGCGAGGCGCAGGAGGATATGATCATGCACCTGTGGCCCGGTTCCGCCGTAGGGGACAAGAAAGGTCTCGGATGCGAGATCAGCCCACATGACGCTCGTTTGATGCGCAAGAAGATGGTTCGGCGGCAGCACGACTTTCAGGCGTTCGGTCCAAATCCGCCGGGATAGACAATCGGGAAAGTCCGGCGCGTTGGCGACGAAGCTCACATCCAGTCGATCGGCGCGAAGCTGAGCCATAGTCTCGCGAGCTGTTCCTTCGATAATATCCAGGTCGATGCTCGGGTACTGGTCGCGGTAAAGGCCGATTAGTTCGGCGAGGAAGCCGCCTGAAACAAGCGCGTGGACGCCGACACGAAGGCGGCCGAGTTCGCTGCGCGCTGTCATGCCGGCGGTCTTCACCGCATCATCGAGCTGGTCAACACCGGCCGCTACCTTCTCGACGAAGCGCCGGCCCGCATCAGTCAGTCGCACGCCCCTCGCGTGGCGCTCGAAAAGGGCAACGCCCAGATCTTCCTCCAGCACCCTGATCCGCGTACTCAAGCTCGACTGGCTGACGCCGAGCGCGTTGGCGGCATGACGCAAGTTCAGATACTCCGCGACGGCCAGTGTCTGAAGCAAGGACACCATCGGAATACGTCCGTTGCGCAACGGCGACGTGGGCGCCTTTTGGCTCAGTGTTCGACGACGCATAGACTATTGCTCTGAGCTGCTCGGATTTTTACGCAACGACGACGCGGTTAATCGAGCGCTCTTTCGTCCATCCGCCTAGCACTGTAGTATGCAACGCGTCATTGGACGTTCGAGGTCGTGGCGGGTGCGCCATCGAGGCGATCAATGAAACAAATATCGCTCTCGAAGAGAAAGACGCTCGAAGCGACGCCAAACTTCGCCAGCATATTTCGAGAATTGGTCCGTCGCCCATGTCGGTCCAATCGCGAACTTGGCGTACGACATTGTATCGTTCTCCTCAACAATGATCAGGTCGCCTGTGCGGGGCTGTCGGACAAGGACAATCCTCTCGCGCGAAGGGCGAGCTACTCCTTGATAAGAGCATTTGACCGGATCACATTTGCGGCGCGTCGAATGTGACCGGTGAGTGCCGCAACTGCGCGATCGACATCACGCGCCATCGCAGCAGAAAATATCTCTTCGTGTTCTCTGTGTACCTCTGTCGGAACCGGCCCCTGTGTGCCCGACAGGCGGCGATAGCGCTCAGAATTTTGAAATAGGATGTGTCTGAAGTTCGCCAGCCAATTCGACGGCGCCGCCGCGACAAGCGCATCGTGAAATTCTTTGTTTCGAACTTCCCAGATGTCAAAGGCGCCTGCCGGATCGGCTTCGAGTCGTTCCTGGGCCCGCGCTAGCCGATGAAAGCATGTAACGAGGTTGTCTTCCCAAGTGTCGTTCCCAAGCCTGATGCTCTCAATCAAGGTGGTTGTTTCCAGTGTTATCCGAGCGCTCGTGAGGTCCTCTAGATCGGAGAGCGACATTGGCGCGACGGTGAATCCCTTTTGTCCTTCGGCAACGACAAGGCAGTCAGCCATCAGGCGTGTCAGAGCCTCGCGCAGCGTGCTGCCACTAACGCTCAGTGACGATTTCAGATTTTCAAGGTGAAGCTTCGATCCCGGCGGATACACGCCCCCGATAATGCGGCTTCTCAGGATTGTGTACGCAGTCTCAATGGCTGTTACGCCCCTTTTCTCGTTCGGTATCGCGCCGAAGTCAGCGACCGGTCCGTTGGCTGCTTTTCCGGACTCAATCATCTCGACGAAAACCTCCTGGATATCACCGGGCACACTGCTGGGCCTGCCACCAAGCGCGACAAATAGGCCCGCAGGGCCCAGCCGGCACCTAGAGCTCAAGAAGTAGCTATGACCCAAACGTCGTTATAGGGCAATGAAAACGCTTGACACCGCAAAATGTCGTTTTTAACTTCCATAAACGTTATTGGAGAAGGCGCACAGGCGCCCCCGCTTGGGAGGAACGATGATGGTAGCGCGCGACCGGGCGCTAGCACCTATATTTTTTCTCCCAATCCGGGCGTCTGCGGTGTTGCGCAGCTGTTGGTGGCATCAGGATTGGGAGTCGTAAGGTCGTGCATGAAGCGAATCCGGAAATTGCTCGAACCGTCGATGCCGGCGGCATTCACACTAACCTTCACGATGTCGGCGAAGGCGCGCCGGTCCTCCTCATTCACGGATCTGGTCCCGGCGTCACTGCGTGGGCAAACTGGCGGGCGGTGATCCCCACATTGGCGGAGCAGCGGCGAGTAATCGCCCCCGACATGGTGGGTTTTGGATTCACCGAACGGCCTAGGGATATTGTTTACGGTCCCGAGGTTTGGGTCGCGCACTTGGCTGACATTCTGGACGCGATGAAGCTTGATCGCGTTGATCTTGTCGGAAATTCCTTTGGCGGGGCACTGTCTTTAGCGTTCGCCATACGATTCCCTCAGCGCGTTCGTCGGCTCATACTGATGGGATCGGCGGGCGTGGATTTCGAAGTTACCAAGGGTCTCAACGCGGTGTGGGGGTACGAGCCGTCGGCGCAGAATATGCGCAAAGTAATGGATTATTTTGCCTACGACCGAAGCCTTGTGAACGACGAGTTGGCGGATTTACGGTACAAGGCCAGCATCAGACCTGGTTTCCAGGAAGCATTTTCGTCGATGTTTCCGGCGCCGAGACAGCGTTGGGTAAATGCGCTCGCCAGCTCGGAAGACGATATTCGGGCAATTCCGCATGAGACGCTCATCTTACATGGCCGCGATGACCAAGTAGTACCGCTTGAGACGTCCCTGCGGCTGCATCAGCTCATCGTGTCGTCTCAATTGCACGTCTTTGGCAGATGCGGGCATTGGGTGCAGATCGAACACGCCGCCGGATTTATCCGGCTGGTGCAGGATTTTCTTTCAGAAGCGGACTCGGACTCATAGGCCCAACGACGCCTGATGGCGTCGCGTTGACAACAATGATCAGGAGGAAACGATGAACACCTCAGCGCCAAAGATCTCTTGGACGGATAAGCAGATTCTGGACATGGTGGGCGAGAATACTGGCCGCCTCGACCCGCGAATCTACAGTGACGAGAGCCTGTATCAGCTTGAGCTGGAGCGTGTGTTTGGGCGCTCTTGGCTTCTGCTGGGCCACGAAAGCCAGATCAGGAAGCCGGGCGACTATCTCACCAATTACATGGGTGAAGATCCTGTTCTTGTTGTCCGGCAAAAAGACGGAAGCATCAAGGTCTTCCTGAACCAATGCCGACATCGCGGCATGCGAATCTGCCGCTCGGACGCTGGAAACGCGAAGGCGTTCACCTGCACATATCACGGCTGGGCCTACGATACTGCAGGCAATCTCGTAAGCGTTCCTTTCGAAAAGGAAGCGTTCCCTTGCCTTAATAAGAAGGAGTGGGGTCCTCTCCAAGCGCGGGTTGAAACCTACAAGGGCCTGATTTTTGCCAATTGGGATGCTGATGCGCCCAGTCTGGACGCCTATCTCGGCGAAGCCAAATTCTACATGGATCATATGCTGGATCGAACCGAGGCGGGGACCGAGGCGATCCCCGGCGTGCAGAAGTGGGTAATTCCTTGCAATTGGAAATTCGCCGCGGAGCAATTCTGCAGCGACATGTATCACGCTGGAACCACGTCTCATCTTTCCGGGATTCTTGCCGGCCTGCCCGAAGGCCTCGAGTTGACCGACCTCGCGCCGCCGACCGTGGGTAAGCAGTATCGCGCGCCTTGGGGTGGACATGGAACCGGCTTCTACATCGGCGACCCCAATCTTCTTCTCGCCATCATGGGGCCGAAGATCACGCAATACTGGACCGAAGGCGCCGCAGCCGAGAAGGCTGGCGAGCGTCTCGGGAGCGTTGAGCGCGGCACTCGGGTCATGGCTCAGCACATGACCATATTCCCGACTTGCTCCTTCCTGCCCGGCATCAACACAGTCCGCGCTTGGCATCCGCGCGGCCCAAACGAAGTCGAGGTCTGGGCGTTCACTGTCGTTGATGCTGACGCACCCGACGACATCAAGGACGAGTTTCGTCGTCAGACCTTACGAACCTTCTCCGCGGGGGGCGTGTTCGAACAGGACGATGGAGAGAATTGGGTTGAGATTCAGCACGTCTTGCGCGGCCACAAGGCGCGCAGCCGCCCCTTCAATATTGAAATGGGTCTTGGCAATACCGTGGACAACGATCCAGACTATCCCGGCCGGATAAGCCATGTTTACAGCGAGGAAGCGGCGCGCGGCCTCTACGCCCAATGGGCGCGCATGATGACCTCCGAGAATTGGAGCGCGCTTAATGCGACCCGTCTCGCTGCTGCCGAATAATCTGCGTGCAAATGCCGTTGGAGCCAGCCAGGGGCCACGGCGTTCAGCCCTATTCATCGTCGAGCCACGAGGGACTCGCTATGCTTGATACGATCAAAAAACCCGATGTCTTTTTAAAAAAGCCGACTCCGGTCGCGCTAGAGCTCCAGCACGAGATCGAGCAATTCTATTATTGGGAAGCAAAGCTTCTCAATGACCGGCGCTTCGAGGATTGGTTCGCGTTGCTGGCAGAAGATATTCGCTATTTCATGCCGATCCGCACCACGCGCATCATGCGCGAAACCGATCAAGAGTATTCTACTGTCGGCGAGTACGCCCATTTCGACGATGATCTGCATATGATGAAGGGCCGGCTTCGGAAGATCACGTCCGATGTCAGTTGGTCTGAAAACCCTGCATCGCGCACCCGGCATATCATTGGAAACGTGATGATCGTGCAGGGCGCATCGCCGAGCGAATACCAGACCTCAAACGCATTCATTGTCTATCGCAATCGGCTAGAGCGACAGCTCGACATCTTCGCCGGAGAGCGTCGTGATACTCTTCGGCGCAAAGAGAGCGAAGCTGGGTTCGAGATCTCTAGTCGCACGATCCTTATCGATCAGAGCACGATCCTCTCCAACAACCTTAGCTTTTTCTTTTAGTGTGATCGAAGCATGACGTGGACCTACATCATGCGACGATCAGACCTTCAGCCCGGCGAAATGCACCGGCACGAAGGTGGGGCCGAAGCCGTGCTATTGTGCAACGTGGATGGTGAGTTTTTTGCGGTGCAAGACACATGCACCCATGGAGAATGGGCCCTTTCCGACGGCTATCTAGATGGTGATCTTGTCGAATGCTCGTTGCACTTCGCCAAGTTCTGCGTGCGGACAGGCAAGGTAAAGGCTCTTCCTGCCTGCAAGGCGCTTCGCGTGTTCCCAGTCAAGTTGGAGGAAGATGCCATCCTCGTTGATCTCGATGCCGGAGAGGTGACCTGATGGTTGGTCACGTTGCAATCATCGGCAATGGCGTTGCGGGCGTCACTACGGCTCGGGTATTGCGCGCAGAAGGCTATGAGGGGCGAATTTCCTTGATTGGAGACGAACCCCATTTCCCTTATGACCGACCTTCGCTGTCCAAAGCTGTGCTCGGCGGAGATCTTCAGAGGCCACCATTACTCGTTGCGAACGAGTGGTATGACGAAGCGCAAATTGACTTGATCTTCGGCAAGGCTGTAACGGAGCTGGACGCGAGAGAGCGCGCCGTTCGCCTCGACGACGGAACGGCGCTCTCAGCGAACGTCATTGTCGCCGCAACGGGTAGCAGCGCCCGCAAGCCACTTCTCGCTGGCGGAGATCTTGCCGGCGTTGCCACCCTCCGCACCTATGATGACGCGGGTCGTCTGCGCGGTGATTGGGCGCCTGGTATGCGCCTTGTCGTGATGGGCGGCGGACTGATCGGGTGCGAGGTCGCATCAACGGCAAAGAAGCTCGGATTGGAAGTGACCATCCTGGAAGCGGCGGACGAATTGCTCGTGCGTGTCTTGGGGCGCCGGCTCGGTGCTTGGAGCCGCGAGCAATTGATGCACTTGGGCGTAAGCGTGGAGCTTGGTGTCGGCGTCAGCGCGTTTGTCGGCGAAGACCGACTCACGGCTGTGACGACGGTCGACGGTCGTCGGTTCGCCGCGGACAGCGCGCTTATCTGCATCGGCGCCCAACCGGCTGATCAACTAGCACGAGACGCGGGGTTGGCCTGCGACCGAGGTGTCATCGTTGACGGCTGCGGCGCAACGCTCGTGCCTGGAATTTTCGCGGTCGGCGACGTGGCGAGCTGGCCGCTGCGTGACGGGGGTCGGCGGTCGCTGGAGACATACCTGAATTCACAGCGCCAAGCGGCAGCGGTGGCGGCGACGATCCTTGGAAAGAAGGCAGCGGCTCCGCAAGTGCCTGTATCCTGGACAGAGATTGCTGGGCACCGGATGCAGATCGGCGGCGACATCGAGGGACCGGGCGAGATCGTAGTTCGCGGAACGCTTGGGGCCGGGCCGGCACTTCTTTTTCGGGTATTGAATGGCGTTGTTCGGGCGATTGTCGCTGTGGACGCGCCGCGCGATTTCGCGACGGCTATCAAACTCGTCGAAGGGGAATCTTTCGTCGCTGCCGACGCGTTGAGCGACATCAACAAGAGCATGCGCGATCTCGTGCGCTCAAATCAGGGAGGAACAAAACTATGCGGCTGAAGGGAGAGGTGGCGCTCGTGACGGGCGGTGGATCCGGACTGGGGCGGGCAATCGTTGACCGATATGTCGCCGAGGGTGCCCGCGTTGCGGTACTTGATAGGTCGAGCGCCGGGCTGGCGAAGCTCAAAGAAGCTCACGGCGACGCCGTAGTCGGCGTCGAGGGCGATGTCCGTTTTCTCGATAGCCACAAGCAAGCCGTCGCGAGTTGTATCGAAGCCTTCGGTAAACTCGACTGCCTGGTGGGCAACGCAGGGGTGTGGGACTACATAACTCCGTTGGTCGATATTCCCGATGGTCAGATCGAGGATGCCTTTGACGAGATGTTCGCGATCAACGTTAAAGGCTATCTCTTGGCCGCCAAGGCTGCTCTTCCAGCACTTTACAAAAGTAAGGGGCGGGTGATCTTCACCGCGTCGAACGCCGCCTTCTATACCTCAGGCGGAGGCGCTCTCTACACTGCAAGCAAACACGCAGTTGTTGGCCTTATCAAGCAGCTCGCCTATGAATGGGGGCCGCACATTCGTGTCAACGGCATTGCGCCTGGCGGAATCATCGGCACCGATCTGCGCGGACTCAAAGCGCTAGATTTGCAAGATAGAAGCATTGCGACAATCTCGCTCAAGGACATGCTCGAAAACGTTATCCCGGTCGGGGAGGTCGCGACAGCGGAACAGTACACCGGTGCCTTTGTTTTCTTCGCGACGCGCGCGGAAACCGTGCCTCTGACCGGCTCCATTCTGGATTTCAACGGTGGCTGGGGAGTTCGCGGACTGATCGATGCCAATCTCGGCGCGGAACTCGAAAAGCGGTTCTCGGAAAAGGGAGAGGCAGCGTGAGCATCCAAAGACTGAGCTATCTAGGATTTGAGGTGTCAGACGTAGCCGCCTGGCGCGCTTTCGCCACTAGCAAACTCGGGCTGATGGAATTTTCGGCCAGTTCGCACAGGGCGCGATTCCGCATCGATTCGCGCGCTTGGCGGCTGAATGTCGAAAAAGGGCCAGCCGACGATTTCTCCTTCTCGGGCTACGAAGTCGATAGCGAAGACGCATTGGCGGCGCTCAAGAAGAGGTTGGAGGAGCATGGTGTCGCCGTGACTGTGGAAGGCTCGGACTTAGTGAAGGATCGCGGAGTCCTCGGCCTCGTTTCGTGCAGGGATCCGGCGGGAAACCGTGTCGAAATTTGCTATGGCGCGACAGAACTCTTCGAGAAGCCCTTTGCTTCACCCACGGGCGTTTCGAGCTTTCTGACCGATGATCAGGGGCTTGGCCATTATGTGCTGAACGTTCCCGACGTGAACGCCGCGCTTGATTTCTATATCAAGGGCCTTGGCCTTCATCTCTCAGACATTATTGACTGGAAATTGAACGATGAGCTGACGGTGCGATTGTATTTTCTGCACTGCAACGGTCGCCATCACACGCTCGCCCTCACCAGTTTGCCTGGTGGCAAAACGCTTCACCACTTCATGCTCGAAGTGGCGCAGTTCGATGATGTCGGTTTTGCCCTCGACAAGTTCGAAGCAGACGGTGCGATCGTGGCGACACTTGGGCGACACACCAACGACCACATGGTTTCGTTCTACGGAGCGACGCCGTCGGGCTTCGCAGTGGAATACGGTTGGGGTGCGCGCCAGATCGAACCCAATTGGTCAGTCGTGCGCTATGACAAGATCAGTGTTTGGGGACACCGATTTTCCGGACCTGGTTAGTCTGAAGCAATCCATAACAGTATAAAATCAGGGAGGAGATCGATGAGAAGTAATTTGGTTTTCGGATTGATATTTGGCCTTGGCTTGGTTTCGCTCTCGTGTCCGGCACAGGCCCAAGACAATCCAACTGGTTCAGCATATGCGACCGAGACTTACCCTAGCGACTTTCGGCGCTGGTTGCTTCACGTTGACGTCGCAAACGTGTTTACCAATGAGAGCGCGGAAGTCGCTGTCGGGGGCGCACCTGTGCCAAACGGCTCAGTCTCGATGGCGGACAATCAGACCATATCGTTTGATGTAAGCTATTTCTTGACGCCAAATCTTGCGATCAATGTCTATGCAGGATATCCGCCGCGGGCGCACATCAAGGGCGCAGGCACACTCGAAGCATTTGGCACGCTTGCAAGCGCTAACTACGGTCCCTTGACTGTGTCGGGTGAATATCATTTCTCAGATCTAGGCGCCTTCAGGCCGTATGTTGGCGTCGGTGTAACCTATGCTGTGTTTCTGAATGTCGACGATGCTGCGCTGAGCGATGTTAACGTCGAAAATGCCTTCGGGCCGGCGCTCAAGCTAGGGCTTGATTACGACATTTCTGAGCGTTGGACATTACATGGCTACGTTCAACAGGTTTGGTTGAGCACCGATGTAAGCGCCACGGTTGGCGGCGTCCCCGCATCGGCGAAGGTTGCAATTGACCCCACGATTGTTGGCGTTGGTCTTGGCTATCGTTTCTGAAGACTGCTTGGTCGATGCCAATTCCGGCTTGGTCTCGTCTCCCCACAGCATTTGAATTCCAGCGAGCTTGCCTCAACTGCGACAGAGGTGCTCGGCTAGATTTCCCGGCTGTGGCAAGCCGCTTGCTGCATCGTCGTCAGAACCTCCTGGCGGTCTGAGGATCAGATTTTCAGACATAAGCGCCGTTACCGCTGTATCCTTGGAGGCATGGATGAACCGTTTCAGCGAGGCTTTTTCGCGCCGGCGAACGACACCGGAAGCTGCCGTGCGGTCGATTCCCTCCGGTGCGAAGGTCGCCTTGGGGCTCGGCGTCGCCCAGCCACCAGCGCTGCTGCGTGCGCTGGCCGGTCGTGTCGAGGCTCGAGAGGTGTCGGGTCTTTTGCTCTATTATCTGATTTCCACCGCCAATGCTGAGCCGGTGTTGCGCACCGAACTGCGCGATCGCATCGGGCCCGTCAGCCTTTTCCACGGCGCGAATGAGCGCAGGCTGGACAAGGAGGCGGAAAGACTGGGCCTACCGCCGATCGACTTCCTGCCCACCGCGTTCAGCCAAGCGCCGGACGTGTTGAGTCGGCAAGTAGACGTTGACGTGTTGCTGACGACGGTGGCGCCTATGGACGAAGACGGCTGCTTCAGTCTCGGCACCAACACCGACTATGCGCTCGCAGTGTCGCGCAGCGCGCGGCAGGTGATCCTCGAGGTCAATCCCGCCATGCCGCGGGTACGAGGCGACTGCCGCGTTCCCATAGATCGGGTGACGGCCCTGGTCGAGAATCCCGTTCCGCTCCTGGAAGTCCCGCCTGCCGCGGCGGACGAAATCGATGTCGCGATTGGGCGGCTCATCTCCAATCTGGTCGAGGACGGGGCCTGCCTCCAGATGGGGATCGGTACCCTGCCCGACGCTGTTTGCGCCGCGCTCGGGGACCACCGCCACCTCGGCGTGCATACCGAGCTGATGGCGCCAGGGCTGGCGCAGCTAATGCGGCGGGGCGTGGTCGACAATAGTCGCAAGGCGGTTTGTCCAGGACGGACGATCTTCACTTTCGCGATGGGGGATCGAGATCTCTACGAGTTCCTCGACAACAATCCTGCAATCGAGGCTCACCCCGTCGACTACGTGAACAATCCGGCGGTAATCGCCACGAACGACCGCGTGATTTCAGTGAACGCGACTCTGGAGGTCGATCTGCAAGGCGCCTGCAATTCTGAGCAGCTCGGTGGCCGTCAATTCAGTGGGGCGGGAGGGCAGCTCGATTTTGTGCGCGGCGCTTCGGCGTCGAAAGGAGGGAAGTCCATCATTGCTTGTCACTCCACGGCCGCCAACGGCACCGCCTCGCGTATCGTTGCGCGCCTCAGCGGCCCCGTGACAACGCCGCGCAACGATGTCCAGTACGTCTGCACCGAATACGGGGTTGTGAACCTGCGCGGCTTGTCGCTGGCTCAGCGCGCAAAGGCCCTGATAGCCATCGCGCACCCTGACTTTCGCGAAGCCTTGGAGCAAGAAGCATTTGCGATGCTACGAAGCTAGCTGCGAACGCCACATCACCATTACTCGCACACGTACCCGCACAGGATCTTGCTTCAACCGGCCGTGATCAAATCGGAACGGTGGTCTGGGCCAGATCGGAGTAGCCGGCCGGGATCGTCGGAATCCGCATATCCCTAGCGCAACGTCGGATATTTTAACAATAGCTGCCTGACCGCAGTAATCTTCTTGGGAGATCGAACCATGCGAAGCCTGCGCATATTCCTCATCGCTTGCGGCATCTGGTACCTGTGCAATCTCGTCTTGCTCTGGCCGCAGGTCTACGCGGGTACCCTGCCCCTAATATATCCAGGGCTCGACCTGGGCCAGGGCAAGCCGGTGTTCGGCCTGCTGCTCGATGCCTGGTTGATCGTCGGCATACAGCTGGCCGCGATCGGCGTCGTCGCCCTGTGGGGCGCGCGCCAACCGTGGAAGTACATCGCGCTGGTCCCGGTGATAGTGCTGACAGAAGCGGTCGGAGCGGCTTGGGACATCTACTCCCTATTGTGCAGCGGTGAGGCGGCATGGTTTGTTATCACTACGCTGGCGGCCCATGGGGTGATCGCAATCGGGGCCTGGTATGCTTGGAGCGCGTCGCACCGGGACAAAACGCAGCAAGGCTGAAGTTCAGGGGCGCCGGCCGGAGAACCGTCAGCCGATGCTCATTGCTGCTGCTCAGGACCATGGGCAAGGTAAGATCAATACCGGTGCGGTGCTACTTGCACCAAGTTTGCGTTAACCGCTGCGCGCGCGTCATAAGCTACACCGCTTCGGTGAGAGTTTTAGCTTTGGCGAGGTCTAACGCGACATCGACGATCATGTCCTCTTGGCCGCCGACCATGCGCCGCCGTCCAAGCTCCAGCAGGATCGAACGCACGTCAAGGCCGTGGTCAGCCGCAGCCTTCTCGGCATGACGCAGGAAGCTGGAATAGACTCCAGCGTAGCCCAAGCTCAGCGTTTCGCGGTCGACCCGCACCGGCCTGTCCTGAAGCGGACGCACCAGATACTCGGCAGCGTCCATCAGCTTGAAGAGATCGGAGCCATGATCCCAGCCATATGCACTGGCAGCGGCGATGAAGACCTCAAGAGGAGCGTTGCCGGCTCCGGCCCCCATCCCCGCAAGCGAGGCATCGACGCGTATTGCGCCATTCTGCACAGCGGCGATCGAATTGGCCACGCCGAGGCTGAGGTTGTGGTGGGCGTGGATTCCACGCTCAGTCTCGGGCTTCAGCACCCGGCTGTAAGCTTGGAGTCGAGCCGCTACGTCGTCCATGGTCATAGCGCCGCCGGAATCCGTCACATAGACACAGTGGGCTCCGTAGCTTTCCATCAGATGCGCTTGCTGAGCGAGGGCGTCCGGCGAACTCATGTGGCTCATCATCAGGAAGCCCGAAACGTCCATGCCTAGGCTGCGCGCATATTCGATATGCTGCTTAGACACGTCGGCCTCGGTGCAATGTGTCGCCACGCGCACCGAACGCACGCCTATATCATAAGCATGCTTAAGATCATGGATCGTGCCAATACCTGGCAGCAACAAAGTAGTCAGTCTGGCGCGAGAGACCACCTCGGCCACCGCCGCAATCCAGTCCCAGTCGGTCGCAGCGCCGAAACCGTAGTTAAAACTGGAGCCAGCGAGGCCGTCGCCGTGGGCTACTTCGATGGCGTCGACGTTGGCCTCATCCAGAGCCTTGGCGATCATGCGCACATGATCCAGCCCATATTGGTGGCGAATGGCGTGCATGCCGTCGCGTAGCGTGACGTCCTGGATGTAGAGTTTTTTCTCCGGCTTGAATCCACTCATCATGCCGCCTCCGGTTTGCGGGTTTCAATGATCCGCTCCGCTGTTCTGAGAGCTGCTGAAGTCATGATGTCCAGATTGCCAGCATAGGAAGGCAGATAATGGGCCGCGCCCTCAACCTCTAGGAAGGTGGTGACCTTGAGGCCGGTGTAGCGGCAGTCCAGATCGGGGATGTACAGCGGGTCGTTGCTGCCGATGCTCTCGAACTGTACTGCCTGTTTCAGGCGATAGCCGGGCACGTAGGACTGAACCTCGGCCACCATCGCCTCGATGGAGGCGCGGATAGCATCCCGATCAGCATCGTCACAAAGGCAATAGACTGTGTCCCGCATGATTAGCGGCGGTTCAGCCGGGTTCAGTACGATGATGGCTTTACCCTTTTCGGCGCCGCCGACGACCTCGATCGCGCGCGATGTCGTTTCGGTGAATTCGTCAATGTTCGCGCGGGTGCCGGGACCGGCCGATTTTGAGGCGATCGAGGCGACGATCTCCGCGTAGCGCACAGGGCTGACACGGTTAACCGCCGCCACAATCGGAATCGTCGCTTGGCCGCCGCAGGTGACCATGTTGACGTTTTCGGCTCTGAGGTTCGCCTCAAGATTGACTGGAGGGATCGTATAGGGGCCGATGGCCGCAGGCGTGAGGTCTATGATCGTCTTGCCACGTGCGCGCAGCTTTTCGTCATGCACTTTGTGAGCGCCAGCCGAAGTGGCGTCGAAGACGATCTCGATCTCGGAAAAATTCGGCAGAGAAAGCAGTCCGTCTACGCCATCGGCGGAGATCGGCACACCCATGCGCTCGGCGCGCTTCAGACCGTCAGATTCGGGATCGATGCCGACGAAGGCGCCCACCTCCAGCACCTTGGACAATCGCATGATCTTGATCATCAGGTCGGTGCCGATATTCCCCGAGCCGATGATGGCGACTTTGGTCTTGCCGCTCATTTGCGCTTTCCCTCAAACGTGAAGCTGACGCTCCCCAACCCCTCGACGGAGGCACCAACGCAGCTACCCGGCGTCAAAACAACCATGGGGCCTAACGCCCCAGTAAGGATGATGTCGCCGGCCTTCAGTGGCTCACCTCGCGCGGCCAAGGTGCGCGCCAACCAAGCCGCGGCATTCAGCGGATGGCCCAGGCAAGCCGAACCGACCCCGGTGGAGGCGACTTCTTCGTTCACAGTCAGGCTCATCTTGCAGCCGAGCAGATCGAGACCCTCTAGAGACCTTTCTTCGCTGCCTAGCACGAAGAAAGCCGACGAGCCGTTATCGGCTACCGTGTCAGCGAACGTGATCTTCCAATCGGTGATGCGGCTGTCGACGATTTCGATGGCGGCGACAGCGCCGCGCACAGCGGCGGCGACGTCATGGGGTGTGGCGTCAGCCATGACTATATCGCGAGCGAGGATCAAGCCAATCTCGGCTTCAGCCTTTGCTTGTATAACACTAGTGCTCGACAGCACGCCGCCGTGCGCAATGCGCATATCCTCGAACAATACGCCGAAATCGGGTTGGCTCACGCCCAATTGTTTCTGCACCGCCTCAGCGGTCAACCCAATCTTGCGCCCAACGATCCGCCGGCCTTGGCTTTGCCAGTAGCGAGTGTTGATCGCCTGAATCGCATAAGCCCCCTCGACGTCAGCGGGCTCCAGCGTTTCTCGGAGCGGGGGAATTGTTGTGCCGCAATAGGCTTCTCGCAGACGACCAGCGGCAACTTCATGCGCATTAGACATTCTTGGCCAGTCCCGTTTTTCTTCACAGACCTCAGATAAGCGCTCGGAACCAAGCGCGACAACCAGCTTGCCAGATTCATTTCTCACATGGTAAGAAATCGAATGCCAACGCCTGTTCCGCGCACACTCGAAAAAGCTCTCGATCTGCTGCGGGTCGTCGTCGAGGACGGCGGCCAGCGATCATTCTCCAAGCTTGCCCAGGATGTCGCTCTGCCCGCCTCTACCGCGCATCGGCTAGGAGTCGTGTTGGAGCGTTACGGCTTCATTCTCCGCGAACGGCCGGGTCGCTATCTTCCTGGCCCATGGCTGATGGCGTTTGCCCGGCGGTTCGATGAACGGACAGTGCTGGCGCGGATCAGTCGCCCGATCTTGCGCGAGCTCTCGCAACGCTGGCGGCAGACGGTTCATTTGGGCGTGTTGGAAGATTCCATGGTTACCTATCTAGCAAAGGCCGCGCACGGTCCCGCCGCCGAATTCACGCGGGAGGACATGCAATTGGAAGCCTATTGCTCGGGAATCGGCAAAGTGCTGCTCGCCAATGTGTCTCCTGCAGCGCGCGCGCGTTATTTGTCGGACGGGCCTTTCGTCGCCCTTACGTCCAATACGATCGTCGATCCGGAGTTGTTGCGTAAGCACTTAGAAGAGGTCGAAGTGCAGGGGTGGGCTTTTGACGACGCAGAAGTCTTCGAGGATTTGAAATGCTTGGCCGTTCCCGTCATGGGAGCAGACTGTTCGGTGATCGCAGCGATTTCCATTTCAGCTCCAGCGCCGACTTTCGAAGGGTGCCGCAGGGAGCAGGCCCTTGCCGCACTCAGGGATGCCGCAGTTTGTATTGAGCGGCGAATGGCGGGCCGTGCTTTTGTCGCTTCCAGTTTGCTTGCCCCACGAAGCAAATCACCGCTACTATCCGATGATCCGGTGGTTGGATGCAAATCTTGTGGTTCCCAACCTTAACCCCAACTTCGCTGCTTCAAAGCGATCAGCAACACGTCAGTGAGATTGGAATATCACACTAGTTTTTTCTTTTCGCTTTCCAACCATATTGGGCGGCAACGGGGCTAGCCAATCTATGCCGCGTTGACGGAGCATGTGAACAGGCCTCCCGCTACGGCGTTCGCCAACCGCTTAGCCTAGCACGTGCGCGCCCATCGCATCAAATCGAGAGCCCGCGCGTCCACCCCAACTGCCACAACACCGATCCACCTTGCACGACGCCCATGACCTCGCGGCCGAGCTGCTGTTCAATGACCGACCGCCAGGGGACAAGGGTGAACTCGTGGCTTTTCTCTACGATCGCGAACTTGCCGCTCGATAGCTGGATGGTGCCGGTGAACTTGCCGCTGACGGTCTCGCCGTCTCCGGCGGCGCGGAACGGCATGGCCTTGCTCGCGGCCATCTCCGCGCCGGCGTGAGCGACATCGCGATCGCGCAGCGTAGTAAGCAGATTGCGCCTGTAGAAGGTGCGACCATCCTGCTGGCGCGTGGCGTCACCCTGGTCGACCAGACGCTCACGGCGAAGGTCCATCGCTTCGCGGACCTGCTGTCCGAACCCGGCTGAGACCAGATCGGAAGCCTCGCCGCCGATCAGTCGCCGATCGAGCCAAGTGGCGCCATCGGCGCCGATCTGGCTTTCCAGATCGAAGGCCGAGAGGACGCGGATGTTCGCCTGCCGGTTCCGGCCTGAATCATAGGCGGCGGCGCGCTTCTCGAAGTCCTCGGGGATGCGCCATTGATCGGCGTCGATCCGTTCGACGATTCCGGCACGGCGCAGCGCCTCCAGGCGACGGACATGGGCGTCGACATAACCCTCATAGTCCCCGCCGGGCACGCGCCCTTCGAACTTCGCCTGTTCCAGATGGCGGCTCGGTCGATAGACGTCGCCTTCGGCGACGGCGGCGATAGCGTGGTCGGACTGGCGCCGTGGTGCCTCGGCTGGGCCGATCTCGACGATGCTGCCGATCCGAGCATCCTCCACGCGGGCCGGCTCGATGCCGGAGACATGATGCGTGCGCCCGTCGATCCCGTCGACAACGAGGGTGAGAGTCTCGCCCAGTTCGTCCGCCAGATATTTGTCGACGACACGGCCGACGACGGGCGCTTCGGGCGCGACCTCGTGGATGCGGAAGGTCATCGGATCGCGCTCCAGGCCATCGGCCTTCAGCGCCTTGTGCATGGAGCGGATGATGTCGCCGCGCTCGCCCAATTCGCGCAAGGTCGGCTCCAGCCGATTGCTCAATTCCCAGACGCCGTGCGCGTGCTCGGTCGCCAGGCCCATCTTCTCCAGCTTGGCGAGACGGCGAAGGCGGAGCGTCCGGTTGAACTGGCGGCGCGGTTCGGCCGGCTCATGGCGAAGGTCGAGGAAGCGCGTATCGGCTTCTTCCGCCATCGCCCTGTCGATACGGGTAAAGCGGTCCTGGTCGATCTCGGCCGAGAGTTTGCGGTGCTGCTCGATCTCGGTGACGGGACCGAGTTCGAGCGTCGTCAATTCGCTTGCCCGCTCGCGGATGCCGTTGGCGAGATAGTCGCCATTGATCACCAGATCCCGGCCCAGTTCGTCGCGTCCGTTGACGATGACATGCACATGCGGATGGCCGGTGTTGTAGTGGTTGACCGCGACCCAATCGAGCTTCGTCCCGAGATCGACTTCCATCTCGCTCATAAGGTCGCGGGTGTGCGCCTTGAGGTCCGACAGATCGGCGCCGTCTTCGGCTGAGATAATGAATCGGAACTGATGGCGATCTTCCTGTCCGCGCTCCAGAAAGGCCTCGCCGTCGGCGCGATCCTCCGTCGCCGAATAGAGCTGCCCGCGCTCGCCGTCGCGCGCCGTGCCGTCACGTTGGATATAGCGCAGGTGTGCGGCGGCCTTGCCGCTCTTGCCAGCGTTCTGGACGAAGCGCGTCTTGACGAGGACGCGCCGAACGCCCGGCCGGCTGTGCCGCCACCCCCCGGCGATCTGGCGGGACCGGACGAAGGCCGCGCCGCGCCCACGTCTGACGCCAGGTCCGCCGGCGGCGCGCGTGCGGCTCGCGCCCTTGGCCGAAATGCTCGGACCGTGACGCGACGGCGCGTTGCTCTGCTGGCGGGCGATCTTCCTAACCTTGGTGAGGAAGCTCTTGGTCCGCGCGCCGCCGCGCGTATCGGAGCGGATGCGGCCGGGTCTTGGTCGAAAGCGATCCTCATCGTCGCCGCTCATGGGCGACGTCCTGGCCGAAACCCTGACAAAACGGCTGATTTCAGGTGATAGTGCCGGTGCAAAGCCAGCAAGTCCAAGGCGTTGCGAGAATAGACGGCACCATGCCCACAAAAATGGAGTGCCGTGCGCGACAGCCCTAACCAGTGTGCAGACAACAACTTTTTTCCAAAGCGGCCCGACAGGGTGCCGCTTTGTTTTATCTTGCCCTCCCGCCTTTCCGCCTTTTTCGCCTCTCCTGCATGTCTTTGTCCCGGAATCCACGCTATCCGCCTGCACACTGAAACAGACGCCACGTCGCGCCGGATCGCCGTCTTCATTGCGATTCTCCTGCGTTTGCTCGGACAACGAACAATCCGTCGGATCGCGGCTCGATCGCCGATACGTCGCGCACCGGAAGCGTCGTCGGCATGTCAGTCGATCGCTGATCGGAGTGCCTGGAATCGGCAGTGCGTCTGTCGGTCGAACGCGCCACAAAGAGCGGCGCGCGGCTCCACCCAGCCGCGTCGGCCGTTGCGACCATGACGGGCGTCGTGCTGTCGCCTGCCCCTATCAGCGGAAGGATGGACGCAACATAGGCCCGCGTCTCTGCCGGAAGGGGACGCCCTGTCGAAAGATGCTCGTCATAACGGCCAGGACCAGCATTGTAGGCTGCGAGCATGGCGGCGATGTTGCCATATCGGTCGAACATCTCGCGCAAATAAGCTGCCCCCGCGAAGATGTTGTCGCGCGGATCGTAAGGATCGCGACCAAGGCCATAACGGACGCGCAGCTCGGCCCAGGTATCGGGCATCAACTGCATCAACCCCATCGCGCCTTTGGCTGAGATCGCGCGCATATTCCCGGCGCTCTCGGCGCGCATGACGGCCCTGATCCATGCAACCGGAATGCCGAAACGCCGCGAAGCTTCGGCGATGTGGACGGCATAGGGATCGCCAGGCATCGCACGTTCGGCTGTCACCGGCTGCGCAACCGCCACGCCGTAAAACGGTGCGGTCGGAAACACGCTGGCGAGCAGGATAACGGCATATCGCAAGACCATCCGGTCTCCGATGCGACGCCAGCCTGCCAGTGTGCTCGCTGCGGTCAAGGGTGCGCGCGAAGCGCCGGCGAAGCGCCGCCCTTGACCTTCGCTGCGCGCCCCGGCCGGCCTACGTCCGAGCGGGACGAAGGGATGAGACGGCTTTTCCGCGAACAAAGGGATGGAGGCTTCGTGCGCGGTCCTGACGGGATAGCGCATGGCCTCAGTCTCGTTCGGCACGCTTGGGCGGGCGATTCCAGTGCAGCGACCATGCAGATTTGTCGTCGTCCGATTGGAAGAGATTGGCGCGGATCGGCTGCGCGAAGCTGGGATCGTCGAGTTGGAGCGAAACATACTCGCCGGCCTTTTCGCCGGTGCGCTTCCAGCCGGCGCCGACCTCCGGACCGGCCTCCTCGCCGAGATGGATGCGATAGTCCGGCGCGTTCTCGGCGTCGGACGGCTCGGCCGGAATGATGGTGAGATCGCGGTAGAGAGTCAGAGTATGAACACGCCCGACGAAACGGGATTTCTCGCGGGTGAATTGTCCGATCTGCGTCATGGAAGTCTCCTGTGATTGGGGTTTGAGGCTCGTCTCAGTGCGTCGGCGCGCGCCACTGGTAGCGGCCGTCGCCTTCCTCATCGGTCCAGAGCGGGATCGCGCGGCCGATGACGGAATTTGCGGGGATGGGTCCGAAGTAACGTCCGTCGAGGCTGTCGCGGACCTGCCCATTCATGAGGAAGATTTCGCCGTCCGCGATCACGCGGCAGCCGTGCCAGGTGGGCAGCTCACGGCCGAGACGATCACGCTCCAGCGCTTCGCCAACCTCGAGGCTATCGACGGTGATGGTGCGGCCGACGCGACACACGCGCTGTCCCGGCAGGCCGATGACGCGCTTCAACAGCGGCACGCCGCGTCCGACATAGCCACGCTCCGCAATGAAGGTGGCGAGCGGTTCGGGCGGCGTGACGGCGACCAGTTCGGGCGCCTCAAGTCGATCCGCCGGCTCGATGGTATAGAAGCCGATGGGCGCGCTCGCACTGGCGTTCCAGATCAGTTTTGTTGGTGTTGGTATGAAGGCGGCGATGGCCATGCCCATCGTCACGAAATACGTCACCATGACGTAGCCGAAGCGGCTCATGGTGCGATCCTCCGCCGTTGGAGCCAGGCGGCGTGCTGATCGGGCGTGTAGGCGCGCGGCTCATGGCCGGCGGTCAGACGGTTATGGACATGCCGCCAATGCTCCGGCGCCACGTCCGCCGGATCGAGGCCGAGGGCGTCCACAGCGTCGATCGCCTGAAGCGCCTGGCTGACCTTCGGCCAGCTTTCGAGGCGCAAGAGGATGTCGCCGCCCGGTCGCACGAACGGCAGCGTCGAGAACGGCTCACCGCGGCCGACTGCGCGCACGACGTCAATGCGTGAGCTGATCGTTCCAAAATCGTTGGACGCCCAGCGCACAAAGGCAAAGATCGTGTTCGGCGCAAAGCCGACGATGCTGCGGCGACGGTCGAGGATCTGTTCGTAGCTCTTCTGGCCGAACCTGATCCAGTTCTCGATCTTCTTCTGCTGCCAGGTTAGCTCAACCAATGTGGTGAAAGGCGCAGGACCGTCCGGCTGCGGACGACCGCGCACGCGGCGAGCCGCATTGCCAGTCATGGAATGTCTCCTGTGATGGGTGAGGATTGGCGCGCGGGCGCGGCGCCTGCGTCGCGAAACGGCAGCACGGCGGCGATGCGCGTGCGGGCGCGGTCGGCCATGTCCGCATCGATCTCGCAGCCGAGATAGCGGCGACCGGCGAGCCGGCAGGCTTCGCCGGCCGCACCCGATCCGGCGAACCAGTCGCCGACGAATCCATCTGCGGGGCAGCTCGTGCGGATGAGAATTTCGAGAAGCGCGGTCGGCTTCTCCGTCGGATGGATGGCGCGGCCGTGGCAATTGCGCAGGTGGACGACGGAGCGCATGAGGCGCGGCCCGCCGTCGTGACTGACATAGTGACCGGCCTCGATATGGCCGGTGTGCGGCGGCCGGCGCTTGCGGAGCACGGTGCGCGGCGCAGCGTCCGGCGTCGTCTGCACGTCGTTGTAGACGACGCGCCAGCGTGCGTCGGCACGGTAGAACTGGACGGCCAGCTCATGCACTCGCTTGAAGCGATCGGCATGGAAGCTGCTGCCGTTCTGCTTTTCCCAGACGATCTCCTGCGCGTAGCGGAAACCGGCGATGGCGAACTGATCTGCGGTCGCCATGAAGCTGCGCAGTGAGCCGAACACCCAAAGCGAGCCGGTCGGCCGCAGCGCATCATGAGCGATTGTCAGCCAGCCATCGACGCGCCGATCCCAGGCCAGCGACGTGTCGCCGCAGGGTGGATCGGCGAGGATCATGTCGAAGGGGCCACGCTTCGGCATGAGGTTGCGGCAGTCGCCGGTGAGGACTGTTAACATCGCACGGCGCTCAGCGTTCGCCGCGCTCGTCCGGCGTCAAACGACGCGCCGGGAACACGCGGCCGACATTGGTGTCGCGGGTGGATTTGCGCGCGCCGATTGCCGACCAGGCTTGCAGGTCTTCGACGGCATAGACGACACGCCCGCCGATCTTGCGATAGGTCGGCCCGGTGCCGTAGGTGCGGTGTTTCTCCAGCGTGCGGATGGAGATTCCGAGGAAGCGCGCGGCATCAGGCGTGCGCAGGAGTCGCGGCGGCAGGTCCGCCTTCGGATCGGCCATAGATCACCTTTGGTTCGTCGTGGGTGCGGCTGTCGGTGGCGACAGCGGGCTATGGCGAACCATGGCGAAGCATCGGCGCCCCGTAGCGTGCCGCATTTGCGCCTATGGGCGGACGGCACCCCTGACGGTGTGATGATGGAAGCGGATCAGCGGCGGCGCAGCTTGATGGGATAGTGCAGCAGATCGCGATAGCCGCCGTGCATCATATGCAGGCCGGCGGCGACCAGGCGCCGGGCCTTGTTCTTGCGAGGGTCGCTTTCCCAATCGGTCTTGTCGCCGCGAAAGCCGAACAGTGCTTCGGCGATGCCGCGATAGCTCACTCCGTTCAGCCGAGCGTCGAGCGCGCGCAGCGACAGCGTGTGAAATTGGCGAAGCTGATCCGGCATGGCGCGAAACGCGCCGCCCGGCGGGCGCCCGTTGAGGTTTCGCCAGAACCGCCGTGCGGAGTGGACGCGCAGCTCGAACAAAGCGTCGAACGGCAAGGTCACAGCATAGGCGGCGCCTATGCCGGGCGGCGCTTCTTCAAGCCAGAATTGATGCGTGACGCCATTGGCCTGCCAGACGCCATGCCAACCATCTTCTGCCTGTCTGAGATCGACATCATGCAGACGCGGCAGCGTCAATGGCAGCGATGTTCCATCAGTGGCCGACAAAGCAGGTGTCAGCAATACGGCGTCTGGCTGCAGGCGTGGCATCCAGAACAGCGATTGGCGATCCGGCGGGAGCTGCGGGTCGCGCGGGAAATCGCAACCCCCATCGCTCCGAAAACGCCGTCAACGTGCTTGCGCGCGGCGTCTTCCGGCGATTGATCTGCTCGAAATCGCGATGATAGTCCCCATCGCGTCGAAGATATTCCCAAGCGAAGCCCGCGGCCGGGATTGTGCTTGCATGCTCGTAGGCCGCGGGCGAACGCCAATCGATGCTCAGCATGGCGTCTTCTCCGTGTCCGACCGCAATGCGGCCATCGGATGGAGAAGTTTGCCAATGTTCGATAGGGTTTGAAGCCGCAGTTACGAGATATGTTGATCGCGCGGCGCGATCGATTTTGGTTTCTTTTTACTTAACATTTCTGGAGTTGTTTGGCGAGCCGCGCAGAGCGCGGCGAGCGCGGAATTTGAGCGCGCCGATGTTGGCGCGCGGCGTCAGAAGACGCGAGAGAAAACCCGTGGAGCCCCGTCATCGACTCCACGGGTCAGAGTCCTTAAGATGCTTTCAGTCGCTGCATTCCTTCCGCCAGCGTCCACAGCGCGCGGTTGAGGGTCACGTTCTGGTCGATGCCGTTGATGGGCCGGGACTGGCTGCGGCGGATACGGCCTTCGGCGTTGCGCTTGCGGCCATGCAGGCCACCGCGAATGATGTTCTCCTGAATGACGTTGAATGTGGTCCACAGGCTGCGGCCGACATCCTCGTGGCGTCGCGGTTCGATGATCTGCTCGGGCCGCAACGGGCTTTCGTCCTCACTATAGCGGGCGACAAGGCTCGCCTCCGCGAAGACTCTCCGCTCGTCGTCGGATAGCCGCACCGCCTTCATACCCTCGCTGGCGTCGATCAAGCGCGGGAAATCGTCCGCGACCGTGTAGACGCCTTCAATGATGTCATGCTGGATATTGCCCTTGTGCGGCACGCGGACCTCCTCGAACCGCTCGCCTGCGATCATGCTGTTGGTGCAGACAAACCGCAGCATTCCGGCGAACATCTGATAGGCGGACGTGCCATCGTGCGAGTTCACGATGATGACCTCGGCGGCTTCCGGCTTGCCGATGCCGTCATCGCGGCGCAGGCGCAACATATGCTTGGCGTGGCCGTGGCGAGCGCCATCGCGGGGAACCGACTGGACGGCGAAGAATGGAAACCATCCTTCCCGGCGCAACCCCTCCACGATGTCGATCGTGGGGACATAGACGTAGCGCTCCGAACGGCTGTCGTGCGCCTCGCGGGCAAAAATGGATGGGACGTGGTTATACAGCGCCTCATTGTCCAGCGGCTCATAGCCGCTGATCTGATGGCTGTTGCGTCCGAACCGGGTGGCGAGCTGATGATGCATGGTGGTTCTCCTATGGGCTTGGGTTGGAGCGCAGCGCTGCGCTGCAACCCTGCCCGTCGGCGAGACCGGGGTAGAAAGGCGCAAGGGCGGCCGGGACGGAGGGGGATCGCCCGGCCTGCACAAGCGGATGAAGACATGACGACAGTGCGAAGCACGCATCCGCGCGGAAGGCTGGGGAGACCGTCCCGGCCGAGCGTCAGCGGCCCCTTGCGCCGCGCGAGGGCAGCGCCCTTAGCAAGAAACCATGCTGTCCTTGTATTGCGGGGCTGAGAACGAAAAATCGAGACCTGGAAGTCAGTGCGGACGCGGTGTGCGACCTCCTTTCATAATGGACTTCAGCTTAGTCAGGGGCGTGAAACGGTCGAACTGGTGTCTCGGCGCCAAACGGAAATCGGCACGGTTCCATCCGGCCGGGGTGGAACCTGCCAGCTCAGCACATTGTCTCGTAGGGTGAAGGAACGTGTCTGTACCTGTCCGCGCCAGTTCGGGAATGACGAGTCCTCGATCGCGAAGCGTAGCGTTTGTGCCGCCCAGTCGACGCTGAGTGAGCCGAAATGTGTGCTGGATCCTATGACCGCAGCGCGCATCTCGGCGTCTGTGCCCCCTGCCTTATCTCCGGCAGCGAAATTCGGTCGCTCGGCACTGAAGATTTGCAGGGCGTAGCGCCCCGCGTCGTCGATCATCAGCCGGCCTTGCGGCGCGGCGTCATAATCGCGCGTCACCGAGCCATCCGACATTCTTCGATCAGCGGCGACGAGCGCCCAGGTTCCGACGAGCGACGGCGCGGTCGCGCGCGCTGTTGCACATGCGGCGGCGGGCGCGGCCGTCACAAGCGCGAGCAGTGTGCGGCGGCGGAACAGGGTGGGCGCGTTCACAACAAGCCCCCGCCATCGACATCGACGACCGCGCCCGTCATGAATGGGTTCGTCATCACGAACAGATAGGCGGATGCTAGTTCCTCCGGCGTTGCAACCCGTTTGACCGGGAGCGCGTTGGAAGCACGCTCCAGTGTTTCCAGGCGCTTTGCCGAGTTTGGTTCACCCCATTGCGATGTGTCGGTCACGCCGGGGCTGATCACATTCACGCGACGCGGCGCCAACTCCTTGGCGAGATGCTTTCCCGCCGAGTCCACGGCGGCGTTGACGGTCCCCTTAAGAACGGTGCCGGCGCCATATTTGCGCGATACCTGGCCTGAAGTGAGCGTGATCGAGGCCGTCGGATCGAGATATGGCAGGGCCACACGGATGGCGTTCAGGGCGCCGAACAATTTGGCGTCAAAGGTTTCTTGCAGATGTCCGCTCGTCAGCGTCGCCAGCGGCGGTGCGCCTTGGCGAGACCAGGCCGTGTAAGCGAGATGATGGATCGGGCCGATACGGCCGAAAGCCGTTTCCATCGATGCCTCATCGGTTACGTCAGCGACAATCCCTTCCGCGCCCTCGGGTGCGTTCGCCGAGCGACTGAGCGCGAAGGCGCGCGCGCCTGCCTTCACCGCGAGTTCGGCGATCGCCCAGCCGATGCCGGTGCTTCCACCCACGACGACCACGCTGCATCCTTCCAGCGAAGCACTCATGAAAAACCTCCTCTGACCCGCAAGCCGTCGTTTTCGATCGCGTCTTGACCTGTAACCGATTTATCAGGTTACATTGTCATTCGCTACGTAACCTGTCAAACTGGTTTCTCTTCGATTGTCGTGCACCCTGACACATGCTTCCAGTGACAGCTTCGGTTCCAGACCCAGAGGAGGTTCGCGACGGCTTCCGCTTTCGTGGCGGACATGCTGCTCTCGACCTCACGGCCACGCTGACGGGCCGTCTTAAGGAGACGCAGCGCGATCTTCTCGCACAGCCCGAGGACGTCTTGCGCTGGCTGCGGGCGGCCGGGTTCGACTGCGCGGCGACCGCGCCGGACGATCGCCTTTTGGCTGCCGCGCGACAGCTACGGGAAGCGGTCTATACGCTTGCGATGAGGCGGCTCGCTGAGCAGACGCTGCCTGCAAGCGCCCGCACGATTCTCAACAATACGGCAGGATTGCCCGCGGCGGCGCCTGAGATCGCGGCAGACGGCCGAATGCGATTGCGTGGCGATGCGGCTTCGTTGCTGACCCTTGTGGCGCGCGAGGCGGTCAGCTTGCTGGGCGGTGAGATGGCCGACCGGATTCGTCAGTGCGAGGGCGACGGATGCGCCATCCTGTTTCTCGACACATCTCGCTCCGGCGATCGCCGCTGGTGTTCCATGACGGCTTGCGGGAATCGGCACAAGGTTGCCGCCTTCCGTCAGCGCAGGGAGAAACCGTAGCGTAGTCGACTAGGCGGCGCCAACTGGATCGGGATGTTGGCGGCTAGGGAGCTTAAACCCGAAGCATCCTAGTCGCTCTGATTGCGATGCTCGCGGGTAGCCGGATGCCTGTCAGACAGCGATGCATCCGGGAATCAGCGATACGAAGAATGGATCGGCTCGCGGATCAAGACAGCCTTCATTGGCGCGCTTGCGAGCACGTCCGGCGCATCGTCGAAGGGTGCAACCATGCTCGTTACCAGGGACGCATCGAGGCGCTTGGCGTCCAGATACGCCATCGCCTTCTCGATATTGGGTCGGCCCTGGCCGCGGCCGGTATAGAAATGAATGCCGCGGATATACATGTCCATCATCGGCATCTCGACATCGCCGAAATGGCATCCGACGGAAGAGCACTGGCCTTCCGGTTCGGTTGAACGGATGGCGCAGCGCAAAGCGTCGGCGTCCATGCTCGCATCGACGGTGATTGCGTAGCTGCCCGCGCGTCGCGGCGGCGCCTGCTCGATCGAGTTGGCGCCGAGCTTTTGTGCGATCTCCAACCGTGGCCGGTCGGTGTCGATATAGTCGATCCGACCGGCGCCGGCTGCCCGCGCGAATCCGACGGCGTAGAGAGCGACCGATCCGCAGCCACCCATGATGAGCACGTCGGCGCCGGGCGTGATCTGGAGGTGCGGTACGGTCATTTCGTAGCCGAAGGGAATGTTGTCAGAAAGCGACGCCCAGTGGACGAAATCAGCGCCCGGCGGCACCGGCACGAGGCTGGCGTTCGCATGCGGCACACGAACGAGATCGGCGAACAGACAGCCGAAAGTGTCGCTCACGGGAGAGCCGAACGCTGCGCCCCTCGGGTAATGCGCGCAGGTGTTCGGCTTGCCGCGTCCGCATCGGTGACAATAGCCGCAGGAGATGTGCCAACTCACCACGACGATCTGCCCGATGTGGAAGCGGGCGCCCGGTCCCGCCTCTACAATCTCGGCGATCGCCTCGTGACCCAAGGCGCAGGGCCGGTCGAAGGGCGAGGGTCCGCGGATCATACGCACGTCGAGGTCGCAGGTCGTCGCCGCGATCGGACGGACGATGGCGTCCTCGGGGTGAAGGATGCGCGGCTCCGGCGCGTCCCGCCATTCGAGAGCGTCGGCTCCTAGAAACCAAAGCTGGCGCATGTGGCTCAGCCCGGCTCCGTCTTGGCCGCCGCCTTGGCGAGCGCGGCCTTCGCCTTCTCGACATCTACCGCATGGCCGCCGACGCCGTAGCCGCCGGCAGGAACCTCCTCGATCAGGACATGCACGCTGGGGCGCAACGCGGGAAAGCCCTCCACTTCGACGACGACATCCGTCACCTTGCTGATTAGGGCGGCCTTCTGGACTTCGCTGAGGGCGCCGGCAGGCGTCTGAATGGTCACGACAGGCATGGCGATCTCCTTTTCTATGGCGATTGCCATAGTATGGCGATCTCCATAGAATGGCAAGGCTGGACACGGGGAAAGGATGGCCTGGTGGCGAGAACAACGGATGCGCGCGAAAAAGCCATCGAGACAGCGGAGCGGCTGTTCCGCGTCCAGGGATACGCCGCCACCGGCCTCACCCAGATCATCGAGGAGAGCGGCGCGCCCAAGGGCTCGTTCTATTTCCACTTTCCGGGCGGCAAGCGCGAACTGGCGGCCGACGTGCTCGCGGCGTATCGTGCAAAGACGTCGGCGGGATTTCGGATGCTGGCGCAGAAGACGGCGGGAGACCCAGATCGATTCGTTCGCGCACTTGTCAAAGCAGTGGCGGAGGACATGAAGGCATCCGATTGGGCGATGGGCTGCGCGGCGCAGGCCCTTGCGCAAGAACTTGCGCCCGGCGATGAGGAGATGGCCGATGCGCTCGCATCTCTCTTCGACGAATGGATGGAGATCATTGCAGCGGCCATCGGCCCCCTAGAAGATCGCCGCGTCGCGCGCTCCCGGGCATTGGCGCTTGTCGCAGCGCTTGAGGGCGCGAGAACCTTGGCGAGGACGCTTCGCTCAGTCGCGCCGTTTGACGCCGTCGCGAGGCATTTCGCGACGGTGAGGATCTAGCAAACTCGGCGAGAGAGTGCCTGCCGGAGGCGCTGAGCATGGCGAAGCCCCGCTCGGTGAGCGGGGCTTCTTCGGGTCCGGTCTCAGTCGCCGTTACGGCGGGACCAGATGAGGTTGTGGCTCTCGCCGTCCTCGGCTGCGACCAGGCTCGCGTAGATCGGAGCGGCGAAGCTCGGATCGTCCAGCTTGACGGAGAGGTATTCGCGCTGCGTCTCGCGGGCGGTCTTCTTCCAGGCTGCGCCGAACTCGGTGGCGCCGGCGAAGATGCGGAAGTCGGGGCCGCGCTCGCTGTCGCCCTCGGCCGGGACGAACTTCACGGTCTTGACGTTGAGGGTGAGAGTCTTGACCGAGCCGGTGAAGCCGTCTTCGGTCTTGGTGAAGGTGCCGATGGTCGCCATTGTGGTGTTCCTTTTTCCAATCGGGCCGCGCCCATCGCGTCCTCGATGGGGGTCGTGCGACCGGGGACGATCGGCCCCGCACCCGTCAGGGCTGGAACATCGTGGAAGGCGGCTGGCGACGGCTTTTTTGCTTCGCGATGCAAAGGCCCAAAGTCCTTTTGGGGCGGCGGAAAAAAGCTGGCGGCGGTCGTTGCGGGAAGACGAGTGAGGCGACGTACAGCGGCGCCGGTCTTCGGTCAGACCCTGCCAATCGAGGACGCGGATGGGCGGCCAGCATGGAAATCGATATGGACACGACAGGCGCCGGTCGGCCTCCGCGCCAAGCCAACGATGCTAGAACAGTGACGGTCACGTTGAAGCCATCGACCTCAATGACAAGACTCTCTTGAGCGTTCCGGTCGACGACAAATTGTGCCGGCCATCCTTCGCATCTTCGCCAACGCGACCGTTGCGCCGCCGATGAAGCCGACATGAGGGATGTGGTGCGATCCGCTATGTCACGACGACGATCCCGCCGCTCCGATCGCCAGACTGGTCGTGGCCGATGATAGCAGGGCTGCTTGATAATCTCGACGCGGCGCTTGAGGTCGGAATCTCTATGGAGGCCGACACGACGGGGCGTCTCGCGAGCTGGCCGTCTCCGCCTGTTTCTTGCGTTAGCGATTGAAGCCGAATGGCGGAAACGCGCCTATGGCGTGGTTCTGGCGCAGCCGAAAGCGCGGCCCGAAGGGCAACGCCAAAGCAATACTTCTCATGGTCGGCGTCAAGTTGGATAGAAAGCCGACCTAACCGGATCTAGGATCGCAGGCGCGGACATGCCAACTCGCAGTCTGCACAATATCATAAGAAGGATTTGCCAATGAAACAGCGAAAACTGGTTACTTCGGGATCGCCGCTTGAGCCTGAAATTGGATTCAGCCGCGCGGTGAGGGTTGGTTCCTTTCTCGCGGTGGCAGGGACTGCTCCGATCGGCGCGGATGGTCGTACCGCCCACAGCGGCGATGTTTATGCGCAAACCAAGCTGTGTTTGGACATCGCAAGCCGCGCCATTGAGGAGGCTGGCAGCTCTCTGGCCCAAGTAGTTCGCGCTCGCATCATGTTGACCGACATCGAGCGGTGGCATGAGGCAGCGCGTGCGCACGGCGAGGTGTTTGGGA
This sequence comes from Marinicauda algicola, assembly GCF_017161425.1. Lineage (GTDB taxonomy): Bacteria > Pseudomonadota > Alphaproteobacteria > Caulobacterales > Maricaulaceae > Marinicauda > Marinicauda algicola. The sequence goes on from NZ_CP071057.1 coordinate 2,749,444, forward strand.
CAATACGACCCGCCTGCACCTTCGTACAAGTCTCGCGCTTCATTGACCCCGACTGGTTGGTTGAAATCGAAGCGGACTGCGTCATGCTCGATCAATAAAGAGGCCCCAACGGCTGCTCACCTCCATTTATCGGGCGGATTGCGCACCGACCGGAGCCGCCAACCGAATAAGAGCGGACACGCCGACAAATCCACCGCCGATAATGCAGAAGATTTGTCGCCAGATTTCCGAAGGAACGGCCTCGCGCGAGACGCCATGAACGAGCGCGTAGCCCGCAACAGCGGCGGGAGCGGCAAAGATCAGCGCCACGATCAGACGAAGAACCGGCTGACGCAGTGTGTCGAACAGAAGCGCGAGAATCCCAAACGCCACACCGGCGGCGACCAAGCCGACCAGCGCCGCGCCGATTAGGCCGGAGCCCGTTTGATAGGCGAACTGCGCCGCCGTCACCCCGAGCATAAACGGGAGCGCATAGACGGCGAGCTTGTAGGCGACGACGCAGAGAAGCGCGACGAGCGCGACGCTCATAAACATTATGACGACCATGATCGTCCTCCTACTCGCCGCTCCTGATCCTTCGCCCCCATGCTTTGCTCTTGCTCATGGTGCCAATGCTTGGCCTGTCTGTCGACCCGAAACGCAGCATTGGTTCTCGGACAGTCGAGGTCATCCGGCCGCGCGGTGGAGCCGCGCGGCCGGATTTTTCCGGTGGCAGGCCGGGATCGCCTCAGCGGTCCCGGCTCGCCTTTCACTCCGCCGCGACCGAGAGCCGGTCGGCGTCCTCCGCCTCAGCCGAGCGAATGTCGGTCAGCCATGCGGGTTCGGGCGTCCGCATGAGCGGCGGGAGCCATCCGGTCCCGGCTAGAAGCTGCTCGGCGGCTTCCGCCATCGGCTGCTTCTTCATGGCTGCGATCCGATCCGCCGCCTCGTCGCTGACGGCTTCCCTCACGGCGGCGAGAATGTGCGCTTTGGTCACGCGGCCAAGATAGGTCCGCGCGTCCGGTATCCAATGCGCCGTCATTTCGAGGCCAAGCGCCGTGGCCAGCCTGTCCGCCGTCTCATGCGCGCGGGGCTTGCGCTCCCAAGGCTGCTTTACCGCACTGACGGTCAGCGAGGCGCAATGCGCGAACAGTGCCATCATGCTCGCCTGATCCAGCCCGGCGATGAAGGCCCACAGGTCCGCCACATCGCGCGGCATGTCCGCCGCCCATCCGGCGTGACGATCCGCCAGCGCCTTGCCCGCCGCCGTGTCCTCGATGCCGTCCGCATGCCCGCCAAGATGCGCGCTGGCGGGTCGGATTTCGAGGCATGTCGCTTCAACGCCGCGATAGAAGGTCTGCGCGGCCAGCGCATGGGTGACGGCGATCAACGCCATGTCCGGTTGCTCGCCAAGCGCAAGGCGAAGGCCAAGCGTCCGGTGAGCGGTCAGATCGCGAATGAGAAGGTCTGACAGCGGCTTGCCGTCTTCCTCCGCTTCCTCGTCCTCGGCGTTCTGAACGAAAGCATGGTCGCCGCTCTCACCATCCTCGACAATCTCGCCGTCGTCGTTGACGCGAACGCCGTCGATTTCGGTTGCGGCGTCTTCCGGCTCCGGCTTTTCGTCCTCCGCCCGGATGAAACCGCGCTCGATGCGGGCGGTCCCGTCATGGTTCAAGACCACGAAAGCTCCGCCGCGCCCGATCTCGTCGGCATCGTAGGCGTGACGCAGCGCGTCGATGCGCTCGATTTCGGCTTCAAGCTCACCGAACCGCTGATCCACATCGTCGGGCAGTTCCTCCGCGCTCTCACACTCCGACGACAGGCGGTCATATTCCGCCTGTGCGGCGTCGTAGGCAGCGGCGTCTTCCTCGGAAAGCTCCACCGACTGCGGATAGGCGCGGCGCAGGCCGTGCGCGTGGGGATAGTCGATATGGACGGAAACCCATTTCCAGCCCTCGGCCTGAACCTCGGCGGCGATCCGTTCCAGCTTGTCGATGACAAGCCGGTCCAGCAGCGCGGCGTCTTCATAGAAGCCGCCGCGATCCTCCGTGAACAGGTCACGGACGATGACGCCGCCAGCTTCCGCATAAGCTTCCGCGCCGACGAAAATCGCGCGCCGATCCGTCGCCGCCACATTGGACTTCATGAGATCGTGGCGGATGATGCGCGGCTCTTTGTTATAGGAGAGGTTTTCATAGACCTGCTCCTGCCGGGCGTGATCTTCGGTGATGGCGAAGGCCATCAACTGGTCGAGGGTTAAGCCGCCGTCGCGATAGACCTGCATCAGCTTCGGGCTGACAGCGCCGAGACGAAGCCGCTGCTTCACCACATGCGCGGTGACGCCGAAGCGGGCCGCGATTTCCTCGGCTCCCCATCCGCGATCTTCCGCAAGCTCGCGGAAGCGCTCGAACTGGTCGGCGGGGTGCAAGTCCTCGCGGGTGACGTTCTCGTCAAGGCTGATCTCGGCGGGGTCGTTCTCCGTGTCGATGACACAGCGGATCGGTTCGGTCTTCTTGATCTCCTTCCGCTTCGCGCGGAGAAGCTGCGCCAGCCTGCGGCCTTCCCCGATACTGACGAGATAGAAGCCGGTCGGCCCGCCTTCGCCATCAAGCTCCGGCTCCACCACGAGGTTTTGCAGGATGCCCTTGGCGGCGATGCTCGCTGCTTTCGCCTCGATAGACGCCTCGCTATGCGGCGTCTTCCGAGCGTTCTTCGGATGCTTCTTGAGCTTGTTGAGCGGGATGAAAACCGTCGCGCCATTCTCGATGACGGGAGCGGTGTTTGCTTTCGTGGTCATGGTCTTTCTCCTATGGGCTTGGGTTGGAGCGCAGCGCTGCGCTGCAACCCTGCCCGTCGGCGAGACCGGGGGGTGCAAGGGCAAGGGCGGCCGGGGCGGAGGGGGATCACCCGGCCTGCACAAGCGGATTTCCGTCGTTACAGAGGTGCTGAAACACGTATCCGCGCGGAAGGTCGGGGAGACCGCCCCGGACGGCGCCGGCCTGCCGGCGCTTCACCCTTGCCCGCGCCAGGGGGCAGAGCCCCCAAGCAAATCGCGATAGTCATTTTCCGACTTGGAAAGTTATGACTTGCCAGATTGGAAAGCGATGCTATGCCTTGACGCATTGGAAAGTGACGGAGGCGCATCGCGATTGTTGTGCGTCCCGTGATCGCGCTGCCTCGTCGGCGTCGCGGGGCGATGGTTTGAAGACGCCCATTTCATAGCCGGACAGAAGGATGCAGATATGGACCCCGAACCGCTGAGACCGGAAGACGCCCGTGCCGCGCTCGACGGTGTCGATGCGGTTCGGCGCGAACTAGCGCAAAAGGCGACGTCCTATCCGGTCTGGCGTCATGTCGCCTTCGCCGCCATCATGGCGATGCTCGTGCTGAGCCAGGGTTTCGGCCTGCCGCTGCAGATCTTGCTGCCCGCCGCCGCCTTGGCGGCGACGGTCTGGCTGGCTGCCGATATGGCTCTTCATCAATGGCTATCGCAAGGGCCGCACGCTGCCCGTGTCCATTGCGCTCCTAGCCGAGATGCTGGGCGCCGGCGCGTTCGAAGTCGGCGCGCGCATTCAAGTCGCGCCGCTTTGGGTGAAGCTCGCGATCGCGGTCGTCGGCTTCGTTGTCGCGCTGGAGACCAGCTATGCCTGAACCGCGCCTATCGCCGCGAGCTGATGGATAAGACGCTTTGAGTGTCGACGGGATCGATATGGTGCTGCATCCGCCGAGCCGGCTGCAGATCGCCGCGCTGCTCGCCAAGGTGAGTGAGATGGAGTTCGCAAAACTGCGCGAACTGACCAAGGTCAGCGACTCAGTGCTCTCCAAACATCTCGCTGCGCTAAGCGAAGCCGGCTACGTGCGCTTGCGCAAAGCAGCGGACGGTGGGCGGCAGCGTACCTGGGCGTCGCTGACAACAACCGGCAAGCGCGCGCTCAAACGGCACGTTGGCGCTTTGCGCACGCTGGTCGCCGATCTGGCGACAGGAGAATGATGTGGCTCGTTTCGGAACTGTCGATGATTTAAGCCTGCATCTGGACGCCAAGTTGGGGCCCGGTCAAACGCATATGTGAAGCGCGGCAAGACAGACGCCGCGGTCGCTGAGGCCATTGCCGAGGCGGTGACGCGCCCAACGATACGCTACGGCGTCGGAAAATCCCGGGGGCAACAAGCTGCGCTGATGTTGCACAAGACACGCGATCTACTGGTCCGCCAACGGACGATGCTTCTTGCTCTTCGTGAAAATTACTTGTCAAATGAGGCCACGTGATTGGGCCTCAATGACGGCCTCGGTCCTATTGGATGCGCCTAACTCTTTGAATATCTGTCTCAGGTGCCATTTCACCGCATCCTCGGTGACGCACAACCGCTCAGCGATCTCCCTGTTCGACATCCCTCCGCCAAGACATTGCAGAACCACGATCTGTTTCATCGACAAAGAAGTATTGATGTTGGTGTCAGTCTTTGTCTTTGGTTTGCGCTCCCCGTTTCCGAGAGCGGGAAGCGTTGTCTCTTCTCTACGAAAAAAGGCGTCCAGAGAAGGGTCGAGGGCAGACAATCTAATTGTCATCCAGCGCGGCGTTGTATGTAGACTCAAATAACGAGCAGTATGGTCAGCTTCAACGAGCGTGCGCTTAGCAGAGTTGGCCCCGATGGCATGCATCGCGGCAGCCAAACAATACTGAGCCGATATTTCACCTTGGGCGTCCCCGATGGAAGCAGCTCGGTGCATCGAGATTTTGGCGTAACGTTCGGCTAACCCGTATCGCCGGTGACGAAGTTCGCACATGGAGCGGAGCATCGCCACCCGCGCTTGGATCGCCTTTGTTTGATTCGGCAGGAATGGTAGATTGTCGAATTCGTCGAATTCAAATTGTGTGCCTGCGTCGCCGTCGAACACGGCAAAGTCCGCCAACGTCAAATCCGCTAGAACGCGAAGGCGTGGCAGCCCCCGCGCTCTGGCTAACGCACGACACTTCTGAAGGACCGCTTGGGCTTCCGCGACCTCCCCCTTGAGATACAGCCTCAGGCTATAAGCGCCGACGACACCCCAAAGAATATCCGTGACGCCGTAATCGAGAGCGAAATCCAGCGCAGCCTGCGCCACCCCCTCGCCAAGCTCGTTCGGGTCACTTTCAGCAAGGATTTGAAACTCCATCGCGCGTAAGAGTCCGTCGGCGAAAAATGAGCGTGAAGCGGAAGCGTTTGAGCTGCCTCGCCCCTTAGCAAGGATCGCCCTCGCATTCGTCATGTCACCTCGAAGTATGGCCGCCTGAATTTGCGCTGTCGTGAGCCAGCCAGATGCATAGTGCTGTCGCACCGAACGGTTTGTCGCATCCGCCATTTGCGACAGCCGGCCAAGCTTCTCGAAGTTGCGGTCGCTCGCCGCAATAAAGGCGAGACAAGTCAACGCCGCGCCCAGGCCCACTTCGTTCTGGCGGCCAAACGCCGCTATCCACTGGAGACAAAGCTCCTCGCTCAACGCCATTTCGTCGTGCGTGGCCTTGCCGATGGCAAGTACGAGTTCGCTCCACCCCAGCCCGTCTTCTGCGGCCTGTCCTTTTCTCAGCCCCTGGGGTTCATGCTCCAATACTGTTTCCGCTTCCTCAGCATTCTGACAAAAATACTGGGTCCAGGCATAGCCGAGCTTGAGAGCCGGCAGCCGCCGCACTGCCGCACCCGGGACCTTCTCAAACCACCGGTGCAGCGCATCAATCTCGCCTTGCCTTAACGCAAGGTCGAGAACCATGTCCTTGCTCAAGCTATGCGCCCACCGATGGTCGTGCGCTTCTAGGGCGGCGGAGATCGCATGTGCGAACTCACGCCGCCGCCAATGCCAGAACGCGACTCGCTTGAGCACATATGATCGGCGATCGCCCTCCTCATTGCTGAATACATCCCGCAGAAAGGCGCGCAACACCGGATGTATTTTCTGTCCGCAGGAATCATCGCCCTTAGCCGGCGTCAGAAGGGCATGGACGGACTCGAGTCGGGCGATCACGCCCGCTGCGTTGCTTGTTTTGAAAACATAATCATAGCTCTCGGCGGAGATCGATTCCAGCATTGACGCATTGCGAAGGAAGGCTCTTTCGTCGTGAGAAAGCCGAGCGCGGAGAACCTCAAGGAAATAGTTCCGCGTTTCGGGCCACATCCAAGCGGGTCGCGAGGGAACCGCCGTCTCGCGCATAAAGCCACAAAGAGCAGGCCATCCTCCGGTGAGGGACACATAGGAGTCAATATCAATGAGCTGCGCGCGGGGCAGTACAGCCGCCCTCGCCTCTATCTCGTTAAAGGCTAGATCTTGTGCGCTGAACGTCCGGACGTTTGGCAGCAAAACCAAATCCGTCAACCCACCCCCGTTAGAGGGGACAAGTACGAATTTCACTAGGTCCGACGTTTCGCAAATGAGATCCTTGACGAAAACCCCCATCTCCGGATCATCCCCGAAATCATCGAGGCAGATGACCGTGGAGCGGGGCGGGGCCAACAGCGTCTCGCGCAACATCGGAAGAATCGATCCAGAATCTGCCGCGCGCCGCAGTTGCTCGTCTCCCGCAATCTGAAACAGAATCGCCGCCGCCAACGAGTTGGTTGAAGAAAAGCCCTGCTGTGGCAGCCTCCGCACGCTGACATACGCAACTGCTTTGTGGGCAGCCTCCGCGTCCTCAGCGGCCATGGCTATCTGTACGGATTTCCCGTAACCCATTGGGGCTTTGTAGACCAGTGCCTTCGCCTGAGGATCTGCGGCAAGCCCCAGCCGAGGGCGGCGCAAGCGATCGCGAACCGCCATTTCCCGTCGTCGCCCCATAAGTCTGCAGAATGTCGCCACTTGATCGACGACATCGTGGATCACACCAGCCATTGCTTGCTCGATGACAGTCGTTCCTACTCTTTCCTGCCTCTGGTCCTCGACACCCCTCAGAATTGATACGCAACGCCCACGTTCACAATCACTGGATCGACCTCAACCTGAGCCTCCACAGGAGCGGGGCCAAGGGCGCCAGAAATTTCTGCATCGAACGGAACATAGCGAACATCGAAATTGGCCAACCAGTTGCCTGAGACGCGGTATCGTAAGCCCGCCTGAAAGGCCGGCGCCCAAGCGTCTTTCACATCGAAATTCGTGACCGCACCATCCCGCTCGTTCAGAAAAAGCAACCGGCCAACGCCCGCGCCGGCATAGACGTCAGCACGCTCGGTCACGGGCAGATGATATTGTAGCGACAGGATCGCGGGGCCATAATCTGTCACGCCCAATTCGAGCCCGGCCAGCGTGCCGTCTCCTTGAAGGTCAGCGCTGGCTGGAACGCCGCCGAAGAAATTCAACGCGAATCTCGGGCTCACAAAATATGATACGTCAAAAGATAGGGTTGTATCATCGTTAATCGATAGCGCAGCGCCCGGCACAGGAGCGCCGGCCGCAGACACGGAGTCTAATTTCTCCTCCGTTAGAACCCTGGCCGCGTTAACCCCGACTACCCAGTCGCCTTTTGAGTAAAGCGGCTCAGACTGCGCGCTTGCCGCCGTTGCTGAACATATCAATAGCACCGTTGTTGTTAGGCAGCATTTTGACGTTGCGACAAGGTGTTTCATCTTTATTCCTCCCTCTGGAAATTTCCTCTGCCTCAGTTTTCTGTTACGCTGGCCGCTCATATCAACCGTGTTCATCCGCCCCTACGACCAGTATGTCTCCGTGCTCTTGACGGAGGGTCGTCTTCATCAGTTTTCCGGTTGCGTTGCGCGGCAACGTTGCGACGAAGATCGCCCTGTCAGGGATCTGCCATTTGGCGACCTTGCCGCTAAAATGAGCAAGTATTTCGTGCTCGGTGAGCTCAGCGCCAACCTTTCTCACAGCGACAAGAATCGGACGTTCGTCCCATCGGTCATGCCGAGCGGCTATAACAGCGGCATCTGCGATCGCGGGATGTTTCAAGGCAATGCCTTCCAGTTCCACAGAGGATATCCATTCGCCGCCCGATTTGATGATGTCCTTGGCGCGGTCGCGAATGGTCATGAAGCCATCGCCGTTGATTGAAGCCACGTCGCCAGTTTCGAACCAGCCATCCTCGTCCAATGTCTGTCCTGGTTCATGACCAAAGTAATCGGCCACCACCCAATGGCCGCGGACGCGAAGCTTGCCATGCGCCTTGCCGTCCTCAGGCAGACGGAGTCCGTCGTCATCGACGATCTTCAACTCCACGCCGTAAGGCGGGCGCCCCTGACTCTCGCGAATCTTCGCTTGATCCTCGTCGGAGAGAGTGGTGTGACGATCCAGCAGCGCGTTGGCGGTGCCCAGCGGCGATGTTTCCGTCATGCCCCAAGCATGAACAACCTCAACTCCATACTTGTCTCGAAACTCGGCGATCATTGATGGCGGACACGCTGATCCGCCGACCACGGTTCGACGAAGAGACGCCGCCTTGGAGTCCAACTTTTCCAGCGCCGCGAGCAGGCCCTGCCAGATCGTCGGCACGCCCAAAGCCAAGGTCACGCGCTCGCGATCGACGAGATGGACCAGACTTTCTCCGTCCAGCGCCGGTCCCGGCAGTACCAGCTTCGCACCGACCATGGCCGCAGCGTAGGGAACGCCCCACGCATTGACATGAAACATCGGAACGACTGGCATGATCACCTCACGCGCAGAGATGTTCAAGGTATCGGGCAGGGCAGCTCCGAGCGAATGCAGGACCGTCGAACGGTGGGAGTAGAGAACACCCTTGGGGTTGCCTGTCGTTCCAGAAGTGTAGCAGAGTCCAGAGGCGTCGTTTTCTTCCAAATCGACCCAATTCGCTTCCGGGTCGCCGGTCGCGAGAACGTCTTCATAGAATAGAAGCCCCGGCAGCTTTTCGGCCTCCTCATCCCAACCCGACATCAGTACCAGGTGGCGCACCGTGCTGAGTTGATCCTTCAGGCGGACTATGAGTGGCAGAAACGTCTTGTCGAAGAAGATGATTTGATCTTGCGCGTGATTGATGACGTAGACCAACTGTTCAGGGGGTAGCCTCGGGTTAATGGTGTGACAAATCATTCCGCTGCAGGAGATACCGAAATAACATTCCAGGTGCCGGGCATTGTTCCATGCGAGGGTGGCGCAACGGTCTCCTCTTGCTAGCTTTAACATGCGTAGCGCAGACGAAAGCCGACGGGACCGGACGCAAATCTCTCGCCAGTTCGTTCGTCGCGTTGTCCCGTCCGTCTCAACGGACACGACCTCGGTTTCGCCGTGATAGCGCGCGCCGTGGTCGATCAGCGAATTGATCGTCAGCGGCATATGCATCATCTGTCCGAGCATGCTAGAGATCCCTACTTCCGCAGCAGAGCGGCTCGACGAACGATCTAGTACTTGTTTGGGCTCTCCCAACAATCCGCGCACCCGTTCTCATTTTTCCTCCCTAGGCCCGATCACTTCGCGGCCACCGCTTCCCGCTGAATGCGGACTTTGCCCAGGATGATGTCCGCCGCGTTTTCAGCAATCATAATGGTCGGGGCGTTGGTGTTGCCTGCCACGAGGCTCGGCATGACTGAGGCATCGACGACCCGCAGGCCAACCACTCCGCGCACCTTCAACTCCGGATCAACCACCGAACCCTGGTCGCGACCCATGCGGCAAGTGCCTACCGGGTGATAGATCGTCTCGGCATTGTCCCGAATAAATGCCGCGATCTCGTCGCAGAAATCGGTTTGGGCGGTTGCGCGTTGGTTTCACAGCCGGTCTGCGCGACGCCAGCAGTTCGTTCGCTCCTGGTGGGACGCTATGTACCAGAAACATGATCCAAGAGGTTTTTAGAGGGCTATCGTGTAGGTGTAGTTCTCATCTTCATCGCTCGTGGCCCGCCATTTCTAGCCATTCGAACGTTCTCCGCGTGCGGACGCGCGGCTGAAATGCCAAGGAACCGCGCGGTTCGGGCGCGAACCTCTGGACTGCGACGTCGGCACACTCGGCTCCGAGCGTTCTCTCTCCGCCCTTTTTCTCTCGACCTCTGGACTGAACCGACGCCAGTACGGAATTCTATGTCATTGAAATAAAACGTGAAAATGCCTACGTCCCGTCGCGGCGATTGATATCCTCGTCGGCAAGCGATCGGCGCCGAAATCGGACATCAAAGCTCGAGCCGTTCGGCGACATCCTCAAACCTCGGATCCTCGGCATAAATGCGCTCGAACTCGCGTCGGGCCTGTGCTTGGCGGCGCTGGCCATCGTAGAGCAACGCACGCTCATATCGGACCTGCCGCAGCAGCTCGTCCGGGCGGTCCTTGCGCCGCCGGAGCGCCAACGTGAGAACGTCGATCGCCGCATCGGGCAAGCCCAAGCTGACCAGCGCGCGGGCCCGATAGAGCAGCAACGCCGTATGGACCGGAGTCTCGTTTTCGACAGACGCGCTCAGCTCTGCGATGCGTCGCAAGTGCTCGGGGTTCGGATGATCGAGCGCAAGTTCAGCGAAGGAGAGCAGGACGACGGGATCCGACTTGTCCAGATCGAGCAGCTGATCCAGACGGATCAATGCGTCGCCCGAACGTCCCTGCAACTGGTAGACCTCGACCAGGGCCAGAAGTGTCCCCCGTTCGCGAGGCCGCACATGCGCCGATATTTCGGGAGTGATCGGCAGGCTGATGGTCGCGTTGACTCCGTACTTGCTGAACAGCGAATCGAGTTCGTGTCTCCGTTCCAAGGCATCGAGCAGGCAACGCTCCGCCTGTTCGAAGTTCTCACTCTTCAGGTGAAGCATCCCGGCAAGCCATGCGGCGTCGGCCAAAGAAGCCGAACGGTCGAGCAGGACAAGCGCCTCGCTGTCATCGCCCTCATTCAGCGCCTTTAGCCCATCGACGAAGGCCCGCTCCGCCGCGGGTGTGATCAGGCGCTGGAAAAATCCGAGCGTCAGACGATCTCTCGCGCGCACCATTGGTGCGGATGCACCGCGCTCTTGCCCGCGTCCGGCCCCTGGATCGCGCATCGTGTAGAAGAGGCCGGTGCCAGGAATGCCTGCCGTCGCGCGGTTTCCGCGGGGGCTTATCGTGTACTTGGCCCCGCGCGGCCCGAAGGATAGCGAAGCCGCCGATTTCGAGAGGTTCAGCGTGACCCCGGGCGCAAGTCGGATGCGGCGCCAAAAACGGAATGCCATAGGCTTGCCTCCCGCGCCCTCTCGCCTATCGCGCCAGATCGTCGAGGAACTCGGAGGCCGGATCGACGCCGGTGATCAGGAGCCGGTCGCGGGCGCGGGTGCAGGCGACATAAAGCAGATGGCGTTCGGTGTTGTAGACCTCCTCCAGATCAGACTCATCGGCAACGGTCTCGATCCGTTCCTGCAAGGGCAGCACCTCGTCGTCGCACGCCATCACGGCGACGGCGCGGAATTCGAGGCCCTTGGCGAGGTGCATAGTGCTGATCGCGACGTTGCCTGCTTCCGCCTCTACCTTGTCGCTCAGCTCGACACCCGACGCGCCAGCGATCTTGATCGCGGCCCGCGCGCGTTTCAGTTGCTCGCCGGTTCGAACGAACAGGCCGACCTCATGCGGCTGGCAACCCTCTTTCAGGCGATCGGCGAGCCACTGCCCGACGGCTTCGCTCTCTTCCGTGGCCGTATCGAAGGTGCAGATCTCGGGCGCCGGTCCGTTGAACACCGAGATCGTGCCACGACGGCTCTCGGCATTGCCGTCGACGTCGGAGATGTTCGGCGGCAGCAGCCGATCCGCCTGGGCGCGGATCTGGTGGGAAGTGCGATAGTTGATCCTCAATGTGTGGGAGCGTCCGCGAACGTCGATGCCGAGCGATTTCCACGAGAAGGGCTGCTGGAAGATGCGCTGCCCGAGATCGCCGGCGAAGAAGAGCCCGTCCGGCCTGTGCGAAACCAGTGCGGCCAGGAAGCGGGCCTCGGCCACGCTGATATCCTGCGCCTCGTCGACGACCGCGAAATCGAATGGCCGCTTCTCCGTCGCGCCATAATGCGCCGCGAGGCGGCCGAACACGCCGGACCATGTCACCGCCTTGCGCTCGGCGAGACCGGCGCGCAACTGCTCGAAGATCGACCAGAGGGATTCCCGCTGCTTGCCGCCGATCCGTGTCTTGCGGCCAAGGCGCGAGACGTCCCGGTACCCCTCCCAGTTCTCGATCTGCCAGGCGTCGACGACCTCCGACCATTCCCCGGCGAGGAAGGGCATGGAGAACTTCTGGCCATCGTCCCGTCCCGCAGCCTTGGTGAGCAGAGTGTGAACGAGGGACGGCGAGGCGATGTTCGGCTGCCCGAAAAGACTGGAATAGAGATCATAGGCGACGCCCGTGATGGACTGCACGGTGATCCGCGCCAAAACGGCCGGTTCGTTTCCGGCCAGATGCTGCAGCTTCACCTTCAGCGCATTGGCGAGCGCCTTGGAGAAGGTCGTCAGCAGAATGCGCGCCTGTGGTTCGTTGCGCGCCAGATGCACTGCGCGATGCAGAGCCACCACCGTCTTGCCCGTGCCCGCGGACCCCGAAATCCTGGCCGGCCCCGAATAGCTGCGCTCCACATATTGCAACTGGTCGGGATGGAGGAAGACCGCCCATTTCTCCCAAGGATAGTCGAGCGCGCGCTGCAGTTCCTCGATGTTGGTCAGGACCCGGAAACGCCGCTGCGCATCGGGATGGGCGAACGGATCGGCCTCCACGGGTGCCGTCACGGGCGGCTCCGGCTTCTCACCCACCGCCAGCTTCAGGAGCGCCTCCTGCGCCTCCTGCGGCAGATGGGAGATGATGTCGAACAGGGTGTCCTCGGTCGCCCGGCGAACGTCCTCCACCCACTCCTCGGGTACCCCGAAACCCATCAGCTCGAATTTGCGCAGATTGTCGAAGAGTTTCGGCCTCGCAGCCGGCGCGGGGGCAACCGGCTCCGCGACCTCCTTCGGCTTGAAGATCTCCACCTCTTCGACGCGCTCGCGCACCTCGACGAGCTGCATGGCGCCTGTTGTCGGATGCCGCTCGATCTTGCGCCGTTCGGCCCATTTGTAGGCGTCGTCGTGGTGATCGACATAGACGAGCAGCAGGCTCGACTGCGTGCGGTGGACGATCAGCCGGATGTCGGCGTTCACTCGCACCGACCAGAAATTCGGGTCCTTGGCGCGGTCCAGCTTGTGGAAGGAAAGGCCCGGCGCGGAGGCATCGAGTTGCAGGTCGAAGGCGGTCGTCTTCACTGCCTTCTGTTCCTGCGCGGTCAGCCTGGACAGGCTGTCGGTGAACGTGTCCGCAATCCGGAATTCCATGCTTAATCCACCCCATACTCCGCCAGCCGCCGTTCAGCCGCGGCTACGACCTCGGGCTCGAACTCCTGCCGATATTTCAGGATCAGCGATTCTGCCGACATGTCGGCCATTCCGAACTCCATCAGCTTCAGGAATCCCTCTGACGGTTTCGGCTTGAGTGCGAGATCGGCAAGGGTCTTGCGGACACCGGCGCGGGCGAGCTTCTGCCTGGTGCGTGACAATCGAGTGGTTCTGCCGTTCTGCTCGCTCAGCGCTTCTTCTAGCGCTCGCATGACAGCGGCGAAATCGGCTGCGAGCGGGTCGTCAATGTCGCGGCCTTCGATGCGACATAGCTGACGGAAGGCGGCCTGATAGACATCGTCCCGCCCCAGCCGGCGGGCATTCGCCATCCAGTTCCGCAGCTTTTGCTGATCCCATTCCTCCGAGAGATCCGGCGCCTTCGCTCCCATCGTGCTCATCCCCCGACCGACCTGTTGGGCTTCAAGGCGCTCACCCTACCGAGAACACTTTCATCACCTCGTCGCCGAGGTGATTGATGACCTTCACCGCGATCCGCCCCGACGCTGGCTTCGGGAAGGGGCGCGACGTGTCGCTGTGCAGGCTTTCCCAGGCCTCCTGGTCAATCTCGGCCTTCAGCGTCGTCTTCAGCGCCTTGTAGGGATCGTTCGCGCCGAGGAAATAGGCGTGGCGGACGAAGAAGCTTTCCTCGTTGTAGTCGGTGTCGAGCATCCAAAGCGCGATACCGTCGGTGCCTTCGGAGACGACTTCGCCAGTCTGCGGCTTGAAGACGTCGACGCCGAACACCTTCACCCGGATCATGCCGTCGCCCGCATCCTCGATCTTGATGTCGGGCTCGCCGAAGATGACGAAGAGGTTACCGGCGCTGGTCGATTTCAGGTCCCCGCCCATGTGCAGGTCGGGGTTCATGCGGGCCTTGAGCACCGGTACGCGGCCGAGCTTGTCGAACTCAGCCGAATGAGCGTCATAGTTGAAGGCGCAGGCGATCAGAACATCAAATCCGGCATCGCCCGCCTCGCGGGCCGCAGCTACCAGATCGGGGCGGCTGACGGTACCGAATTCGGGACCGATGAAGATGCCGGCGCGCTTCTGGCGATCGCCCTCCATGAAGGCGCCCTCGGCGCAGATGAAGCGGCCGGGCCAGCCGGTCAGGCTGGTGAAGGTGATCCGATCTTCCTTGTGCGCCTGCTGGACGCCGGCGGTCTTCAGGTTCTCCAGGATCATGTGCGCGAAGTCGGTCACGCTCTCGTCGCGATCCGCCGCCTTACGCTTGCCCTCGGCGGCCTCCAGCACATCGATCAGCTCGTCATTCCAGTCCACCGCCAGCGTGCGGTGGGGCGAGAGGCTTTCGACCGTGAAGGGGCCGGCGACGCGAACCTTTGAATTGTCCGGATAAGGCTTGTCATAGAGATATTCGAACTCGGCCTTGGCGGCGATGGAGGCGTCGATCTCCTTCTGCCGCGCGATGCGCGCCTCCCAGAAGCGGGCGAGCGCGGCCTTGGCGGGTTCGGGCCAGCCCTTCGGGGCCTCGCGCGGAATCTCCCACTCCATGAAGCCGCCGGCGGGGGCGGGCTCGCCGGAGGGCAGCGTCACGTCGCCCTCCTTCCGGAAGTCGATCGTCTTGCCGGCGCGGCCGCCGGTCTCGACCTTGAAGGGCTCCGGGTGTCCTTTCAGGGCGGCGTTGAGGGCAGCCCGCGCCTCCTCGACGGCAGGCTGCATCCGCTCCCAGATGACGTCGATCTCGGCGTTGTTGGCGATCGACTTCAGCGTGATGTGCGGCACGCGCTCATAGACGAAGCCCATGCGGATATCGCCGCGGGTGGGTGTCGTCTTCGGGACCGTGCGCGTGACCTCGCCTTCCTTGGCCTGGCCCTCGGGGCTGTCGGCCAGCAGATAATAGGGATACCGCGCGCCCATCAGGCGCGAGCGGGCGAGCGCGATGGCGACGCGGCTGGTGTCGATGGTGATCCAGCGCCGCCCCCACTGCTCGGCCACATAAGCGGTGGTGCCCGAGCCGCAGGTGGGATCAAGCACCAGATCGCCGGGGTCCGTGGTCATCAGGATGCAGCGTTGGACAATCGTCGTACCGGTTTGCACGACGTAGACTTTATCTGATCCGACACTGCCTGCTGTGTCAGTCCACAGCAAAGTCATCGGGAACGCAGCATAGTCATCGAGAAATCGCTTGAAGCGAAGCGTATTGCCGCTCGGAACCATACGGCCAGCAGTCCGCAGGCGGGCGAACCTATCCGGGTCTGATTTCCACCACTGAGTGCCGCTGGGATTCCAAAGGCGGCCTTCCATGGGGAATGCAAATCTTGATCCGGGATTCTGTGATGTCAGGCTTGTCGCTTGAAACGGACGACCGATTTTCTGGACTGCCCATCGCGGGTCCGTGATCCGCCCTTCAGTGCCATCGCCGAAGTCAACGCGGCTGTATCCAGTGAAGACCTCGCCATCGTCATTTTCTGAAACCTTTGAGTTCAGTAATTGCCTGAACTTGACGGCTTCTTTGCGCTTGGCGAACCAAAGGATGTAGTCACAAACGCCAGCCATTAGGTTCGTACGTTGGCCGCCCGTTTTCTTGAAGACGATTTCGCCAACGAAATTGTCTTCCCCAAACACCTCATCCAACAGCGCACGCACGCGATGGACGTTCTCGTCGCCGATCTGCACAAAGATGCTGCCGCTCTCGTGCAAGAGGTCGCGCGCCACGGTCAGCCGGTCGCGCAGATACGTCAGGTAGGAGTGGATGCCGTCCTTCCAGGTGTCGCGGAAGGCGCGCACCTGTTCGGGCTCGCGCGTCACATGGTCCTTGGCGCCGTCTTTCACGTCGCGCGACGTGGTGGACCACTGGAAGTTCGAGTTGAACTTGATGCCATAGGGCGGGTCAAAATAGATGCACTGCACCTGACCGCGCAACCCCTCGCGCTCGGCCAGTGACGCCATGACCGAGAGCGAGTCGCCCGAGATCATCCGGTTCGACCAGTGCTGGTCGTGCTGATAGAACTCGGTCGCCGCCTCGGCATCCCGCAGTCCGTTGAAATCGGCGAAGAGGTCGGCCATCGGCGGCGCGGCCTCGTCGGCACGCGTCTTCGATTCCCGCTTCAGGTCGTCGATGATGACCTTGGGGTGCACCTTCTCCTGGATGTAGAGTGGCGGGGCGGAGACGATGAGGTCCGACCAGTCCTGCTCGTCCTTGCCGCGCCAGACGAGCTGCGGATCGAGATCGCGGTTGCGCCGCTCATAGGCGAGCTGGATCGGCGTCTTGTCCGCCTCGCGCATGACGCTCTCAAACTCGGCCGTCGGGATGTTCTTGCGCGTCGCCGCGTCGTGCTTCAGCGCCTCGACCTCGATCGGTTTCTTCGCCATTACGCGGCCTCCTCTGCTTGCGCGTCGGGCAGATCGAAGCCCTCGTCATCCTGGGGGATATCTTCGCCTTCCTCAGGCGCCACGCCGGCCTTGATGACCGGGTGGCCGGTCGCCTTGGCGATCATGGCGAGGAGCCGCGCCTCGCGATCTGCCATGAACCCTTCGAACTCGTCGGCACGGAGAAGGGCCGGGTCCATCGCGTGGCTGGCGAGATACTCGTCCAGCGCGTCGGGCGCGATGGGCGGCGTATCCTTGCCGCCCATCTCCAGCCGGGAGAGATACTCCGAAGGCGCCACCCCGCCGAGGATGCGGTTGGTCTTGTAGCTGAGCGGGGTCTTGTTGACGACGGTGTCAAAGACCTTCGGCTCGATCTTCTGCTTCTTGCACCAGTCCTGCGGAAAGATGTGGTGGATATCGACATACTCGTCGAAGAACACCGTCTGGCCGTAGGGCTGGCCCGAACGGAAATCGATCGCCCCCTCGGCCATCAGCAGGGCATGGATGCCCTTGTAGGCGGCGGAGAGACGGGTGCGCAGCGTGCGCAGCCGTTCGGGGCGGAAGCGCCCTTCGGTGATGGTGCTGGGCTCGGGCCCGCCATCGAGCCAGGCGGGGACTTCGAGCACGTCCTTCGCGAAGCGGGATTCGATGGCGGAGCCGTATAGCTCGCCGAAGATGCCGCACCAGAACCAGCGCGCCAGCCGGTCGCGAACCGCGGCATGGTCGAATTTCGGGCCGATGATCGCGAGAATCGCGGCGAACGGGACGAGCTGGCCCTGATAGGGCAAGTCGATGACGCGGTAGATATGGTTCTGGCGGAGGAAGCGGGCAGCCGTCTTGAACCCTTCCTCGACCGCACCACGGTGCTTCAGATAGGCCTCCAGCGGCAGGTCCAGCAGCGACTGGCGCGTCGCCCGGACGGCGGAGAGCTCGGACTCCTTGCGGCCCGCGGCGATTTCGGCCGCGCGCTTCTCGACGCCGTGCAGGAGCGCAATCGCCTGCAGGACATCCGTCGCGGCGACCTTCTCCAGAACACCGAACTTCTGCTCGGCCGCGCGGCCGTAGAGCTGCAGGCGCGTCTGCAGCCCGGCCTGGCCATCGGCGCCGAGCCAGTCGTCGCGGAGGCGATGCCCGCGGGCGGCGTACATAGCGGTGACGAGCTCAAAGGCATCGAGCGGCTTGCCGCCGGTGTTCACCTTTTCGAAGACGAGGCAGACCGCTTCGTGCGAGGTGTCGGGGCCCAGTGCGATGACCGGCAGCTGGTAAGCCTTGAAGTTCTGGAGGACTTCATCCTTGAACGGCTTGAAGAGCCTGCGCGTCTCGGGATCCTTCTCCAGCCAGTATTCGTTGAACCCGTCCTGCCATTCGTCCCAGTCGAACACCTGGTTCAGCGGGAACATGAGATTCTGGTATTCGAGCTCGGGCGTGGAGAGATCGAGTTCGATCTTCCGGTCGAAATCCGATTTGACCCGCCGATCCTCCGGCACCGAGACGATGGCGTTCTCGCGATCCTCGGACGGGTTCATGGCCTTGCGGATATCAATATAGAACCAGCGCTTCACGAGCTTGAGCCGCGGCGTGACCGTCTGCACCACCTCGCGGCGCAGGCAGGTCTGGTAGAGCGACGTCATGCGCTGCTGGCCGTCGAGGAGGAGCTGGTCGGGGGCGGCGGTCGCGACAATATCGGCGCCCTGGATCGGGCGCCGTGCGAAGGTATCGGCAGCTCCCGGCTTCACTTCGAGCGTCATCAGGGCGCCGACCGGAAAAGCTTGCGAGATCGACGCGATCAGACCCTTGATCCGCTCCTCATCCCAAACCCAGCTGCGCTGAAAGTCGGGAAGCTGGATCTTCCCGCTTCCGCAATGCCGGAGCAGTTCTTCAAGGCTGACCGGATTGGTCTTGAATGCTGCCTGCTTCCCCAAGGTCACACCTCGTGATCGACGACGGCTGCGGCAGCGTGTTCACACTGCGCAGCGATCAGTTTGTTGAACTCCGCCTCGATCTCGTAGACGGCCGTGAACTCGGCGAAGGCCCAGCGGCCGTAACGTTCGAGGTTGTTGACGCCCGGCACCCAATAGGCGCGCATGGTGTTCGCCTTCTCCTTCGCGTCCTCGCCGCGGAAGCCCTTGATCTCGACGATGAGGTTCAGCGGTTCTGGATGGCCGTCGTCCACCTGGACGATGAAGTCCGGGATGTATTTTCGGGGCGTCGAACCCATCAGGTAGGGCACTTCGAGACCGAGGTTCTGGTTCTTGACGTAGGCCCGAACCTTGGGGTGCGCCTCCGCCACGCGGCAGAACTCCGCTTCCCAATCGCTGTCGCAAACGACCCAGTTCACGTGGCACTTGCGCGGGTCGGTCTGCCAGCGTGTTTCCTTCGACGTCGTGAAGTTGACGAAGGCCGTCGAGCCGGTGGGGTTGTAGGCGTCGAGGATCGCTTTGACCGGCCGATCGCCGGCGAGCGTTTCAGTGATGGCGGCCTTGATCCGCTCGGCCGCCATGTCGGCGATCTCCTTGTAGATCAGCTGCGCGGGATAGGTTCCGCCCGAGCACTTGAGATACCCGCCTTCGAGCCATTGGCGCGTGATGCGCTTGAGCTGCCCGAACAAATGGAGCTTCGGCTCCTCTCCCGGATCGCGGTACTTGTTGTAGAGAAGGTGTCGCGCGAGGTGGAACAGGACGGTCGAGGACCGCATGTCCTCCAGATGCGCGACAGTCAGATCGACACCCTCGCCGATGATGCCCTGGTTCTTGGTCACAGATGGACCGACAAGTTCCGGCGTCAGATGGAGGACGTGATCCCGCCCGAAGGCCGCCTCCAGCCGCTCGTCGGGCAGTTCGACGCGATAGCCCTCGACGCGCGGAAAGACGATCTCCAGCGCATCGCGGTCCGGTTTGACGGCATGGACCCGCACCGTCTCGCGCGGTTTGGCGGGTGGGGAGACGACCGGTTTGGCAGCAAAGTCGAACGGAATGCCGAGCACGTCGGCATACTCCACGTTGAACTGTCCGTCGTCAGGTAATTTGAGACTTCAGGCTGCCTGACTTAAGGAGGGTCTGGCGCATCTGGTTTGAGTTAAGCAGCGGATTGGGCGTGCTGCAAGCGCCGTAGTTTCATCGTCCTCCTTTTGATTTTCTCACGTTCGAGCAGGATGGTCTGGCCGCGGCCCGTATAGACATCTGCCGGAGTGAGATTGTTCAGGCTCTCGTGATAGCGCTGATGGTTGTAGTAGCCAACGAACGCGTCGATCTGCGCTTCAAGGTCTCCGGGCAGGAAGTAGTTTTCCAACAGGATGCGGTTCTTCAGCGTCTGATGCCAGCGCTCGATCTTTCCTTGCGTCTGGGGATGATACGGCGCGCCGCGCGTATGCTTCATTCCCTTGTCGGCAAGATACTCAGCCAGATCGCCAGAGATGTAGGAAGGTCCGTTGTCTGAGAGTAGTCTTGGGCGATGGATCACGTTTACTTCATCGAGTCCGGAAGCCTCAAGCGCCAGGTTCAGCGTATCCTGCACATCGCTCGTCGCCATGCCGGTACAGAGCTTCCAGGCAATGATGTAGCGGGAGAAGTCGTCAAGCACGGTGGAGAGATAGAACCATCCCCAGCCGATCACTTTCAGATAGGTGAAGTCGGTCTGCCAGAGCTGGTTCGGCCCGGTGGTCTTCTCCCTGAACTCATCAGCCGCTTTCATCACGATGAAAGCCGGGCTCGTGATCAGGTTGTGCGCCCTCAAAAGCCTGTAAACACTGGCCTCGGAGACGAAGTAGTGCTTCTCATCGGTGAACGTCACCGCCAATTCCCGGGGAGATAGTTCCGGTTGATCCAGGGCCATTTCCAGTACCTGCTGACGCACCTCGTTCGGGATGCGGTTCCAGACCCGGCCGGAGCCGCTGCGCCGATCCTCAAGCCCGGCTTCACCGAACCGCCGGTAAAGGTCATACCAGCGATAGAAGGTCGGACGTGACACGCCGATCTGTTCCAGCGTTCTTTTCACGGGCTGATGCGATTGCTCCACCAGCCGGATGATCTCCAGCTTCTCGGACGCGGGGTATCTCATTCGATATCCTCCCCATCCCCGATCACGCTTTTTTTGAGGATGCGGTTTTCCAGCGTCAGGTCGGCAACGACCTCCTTCAGATCGCGCATCTCACGCTTCAGGCCACTCACCTCGCCGGATGTCGCCTGCCGCTCCGTGTCGCCCGACAAGCGCTTCTTGCCAGCTTCGAGAAACTCCTTCGACCAGGTGTAGTACAGCCCCTGAGCGATCCCCTCACGCCGACACAGTTCGGCAATCGAATACTCGCCGCGCAGGCCTTCCAGTACGATGCGGATCTTCTCTTCGGCGGAGAATTTACGCCGGGTCTTGCGGCGGATTTCCTTCACATGTTTTTCGGCCGATCCCTCCGGCCCGGATTTCTGTCTCATCTTCGTCCCCTTGGCGGGCTACGATGTGCCAGAAATCCTCCTTAAGCAATTTTCCCGATCTGTCTCATGGTCGCTGACGGGGGACACCAGCTCCGCTACGTGTCCAAGGGCCTGTTGCTGGAAGCGGAAAAAAACGGCTCCGCGCCCTTGCCGAGTGGCATTTCAGCGGGGGCGACCAGTATTGCCGATCCTGCCATGTCAGCACAGAACGCAGCTGCGGCGAGTGCCCAGCCGTCCTGAACCGACCGGTCACACTGGAGGGCTGGCAGGTCTGGGATCTCGCCTTGCGGCTCACGGGGCAGCTGCGCGCCATACCCGGCGCGGTCCTGGGGCTCGACATGACTGCGGCCCTCGCGATCGCCGACGCTCTGGGGCTGAACACACTTATCTGCGCGGAACTCTTGCCGGACATTGAGGCAATGATGGTTCGCGGCCTCAATGCGCAAATGAAGGCTGAACACGATGGCTGAGAAAAGGGTGTCCGTGCGCCTGGCCGTCGTCGGCGGCCGTGAGGTGCGCGCCGAACTGCAGGGCATCGGCGATGCGGGCGAACAGGGCATGCGGCGCCTGTCGCGCGAGATGGATGCGGCGAACACGCGTGTCGCCGCCTTCTATCGCCGGCTCCAGATCGCCGCCGCCGCCGCTGCCGCTGCCTTCGTCGCGGGCGCGGCTGCCATGATCCGCTCAGGCCTTCAGGTCGTCGACGCACAGGCCAAGCTCGCCCAGTCGCTCGGGACCACCGTCGAGAGCATTCAGGTTCTCGAACGCGCCGGTGAACTGGCCGGCGTCTCGATGTCCGGCATCGAGCAGGCGACCAAGGACCTCACCCGCCGCCTCAGCCAGGCGGCCGCCGGGACCGGTCCTGCCGTCGCGGCGCTCGAACGGCTCGGGCTCTCGGCCTCGGCCTTGCTTGCCCTGCCGCTAGATGAGCGTGTCGGTCGTATCAATCAGGCGATCGAAGACTTCGTGCCTGCAGCTGAGCGCGCGGCGGTGGCCGGTCAGCTGTTCGGCGAGGAAGGCAGCATCGCCATCTCCCGGATCGACACGGCGACCCTCCGCCAGGCGACACAGGACGTTCGCGACTTCGGCGTGGTCGTGTCCGAACAGGACGCTGATCAGATCGAGCGGACGAACGATGCGATCTCCCGCCTCGGTCTGATCTGGCGCGGGCTGTCGAACCAACTCGCCGTTGCCGCCGCCCCGGCTCTCGAAGCCGTCGCAGACGCGCTGGCGGCGATCTCCCGCACGACGGCTCCGCTTGGCCAGGGCATTCGGCTCCTGTTCGACAACATCGGCCGTCTGGCATCGATTGCTGCTGCCTTCGCCGCCTTCATCGCCGGGCGCTGGGTCGCCGGCATGGTTGTGGCCGCCGCCTCGGTTCGCGGTCTTGCCACCGCGCTGGTCTTCCTGCGCGGCGCGTTGATCCGAACCGGCATCGGCGCGCTCATCGTGGCAGCGGGTGAGCTGATCTACCAGTTCGGTCGCCTGGTGCAGGCGACCGGCGGCTTCGGCGCCGCGCTCGGCCTTCTGGGTGACGTGGCAGCCGAGGTCTGGGACAGGATCGGATTGCTGGCCGGCGTCCTGAAAGCGCTCATCGACGCCGCCTGGAGCGGCATTCAAGCGAGCATCGCCGACGCGCTGCAGGCGTCGCTCGAGGCCGTCGTCGCCTTCGGCAATCGCACCATCGGTGCGTTTCAGGGCGCTTTCGATGCGATGGTCGCCATCTGGAGCAACCTGCCTCGGGCGATCGGCGATCTGACGATCCAGGCGGCGAACGCGCTGGTCGCCGGGCTGGAGTCGATGCTGGGCGGCGCGGTCGACGGCATCAACGCGCTCCTCGAAGGCGTCAATGCGGGTCTGGCGGCGATCGGCATCGAGCGGGCCATCGAACTGGTGCCGGACGTCGATCTCGGCCGGATCGAGAACGAGTTTGCGGGCGCCGCGAGCCGGGCTGGCAATGCAGCGCGTGATGCCTTCGCCGCCGCGTTCGAGACCGATACCTTCGCGACGCCGGATTTTGATCTCTCGGCTTTCGCCGCGGATGCGCGCGCTGCCGCCGACAGTGCGCGAGAGACGGCGACGGCGCTGGGAGAGCTGGGAGGCGCGCCCCTCGCGTCCATCGCGGCGCTCCGGGAGGCCATGGCGGGCGCAAACACAGAAATCGACAACGCAGCCGGCGCGACGGAGCGTCTTGATGAAGCCTTCGCAGCCATCGGCGGCGCCGGAGGCGATGCCGCAGGAGATGGCGAAGGCTCGGCCGGTTCCGCCGCACGCGCCGCGGAAGCAAGCCGCGCCGCTGGTGAGGCGGCGGCAACGGCGGCCACGCAGGCAGCAACCGGCTGGGCGGCGGTTCGCGAGGAGCTGTCCCGCTATGCCAGCGAGGCGATGGACTGGGGCAAGGGTCTCGGCAGCGCTCTCACCAGCGCCTTTCGCAGCGCCGAGGACGCCATCGCCAGCTTCGTGACCGGCGGCAAGATCGACTTCAAGGCGCTCGCCGACAGCATCCTCGCCGACATCACTCGCATCGCGGTTCGTTCCGCGATCCTCGGGCCTCTGGCCAATGCGCTCGGCGGAGGCGGCGGCGGACTGCTCGGCGGCTTGTTCGGCAGCGGAGGCGGGCTGTTTGCCGGCATCTTCCATCAAGGCGGCGTCGCCGGGGGGCCCGCTCAGCAGCGGCTCGTCCCGGCATTCGCTTTTGCGGGTGCGCCGCGCTTCCACGACGGCGGTCTCGCGGGGCTTCGTGCCGACGAGGTGCCCGCGATCCTGCAGCGCGGTGAGATGGTGCTGTCACGGGCTCAGCTCGCCGCGATCGGCGCCGCACGCGAAACCCGGTCACCGGTCAACGTGGTGATGAACATCTCCACCCCGGACGCGGGCAGCTTTCGCTACGCCCAAGGGCAGATCGCCGCCGACGCCGCCCGCGCCATGGAGCGGGCGCGGCGTAATCTCTGACGGATCGACAGATGAGCGGCTTTCACGAAGTTCAGTTCCCGCCGGACATCTCCTACGGGGCGTCCGGCGGCCCCGGCTACTCGACCACCGTGGTGACGACGGTTTCGGGACACGAGCGGCGCAACGCCAACTGGGCCGCCGCGCGGGGCAAATGGAACGTGGCGCACGGCCTGAAGAAACGCGATCAGGTGGCCGCCCTCATCGCCTTCTTTCGCGCGCGGCGCGGACGCGCCTACGGCTTCCGCTTCAAGGACTGGACCGACTACCAGGCGCTGGCCCAGCTGATCGGGCAAGGCGACGGCGCGACCAAGACGTTCCAGCTCGTGAAGACCTATGCCAGCGGCGGCGAGGTCGAGACACGGGTCATCACCAAGCCCGTTCCCGGAACGGTGAAGATCTACCGCGACGGCGTCGAGGCGGTCTCGGGCTGGAGCGTCAACACGGCGACCGGGCTCGTGACCTTCAACGTTGCCCCCGCATCCGGCGTCCAGGTGACGGCGGACTTCGAGTTCGACGTGCCCGTCCGCTTCGACAGCGATCAGATGGACCTCACGATCGAAACCTATCAGCTCGGCAGTTGGGGCCAGATCCCGGTGCTGGAGATCAGACCATGAAATCGACTTCGGCAGCCCTCGCGGCGCATCTCGCCGGACCGGTGACGACGCTCGCCACCTGCTGGCGCATCTCGCGCTTGGACGGTAAGGAGTTCTTCTTCACCGACCACGACCGCGATCTGTCGTTCGAAGGCAAGGTCTACAAGGCGAGTTCCGGCTATTCGCGCACGGCCATCGCCAACGATGCGAGCCTGAGCGTCGACAATCTCGACGTCGAGGGCGTCTTCGACAGCGCGTCAATCACCGAGGAGGAGCTGCGCGCGGGGCTCTTCGATCAGGCCGAGGTGCGGATTTTCCTCGTCAACTGGGCGGACCCCGCCATGGGCGCTCTTCGGATGCGCCGCGGCTGGTTCGGCGAGGTCGTGCTGACCGAGCAGGGCATTTTCCGGACCGAACTGCGCGGCATGACCCAAGCGCTGCAGCAACGCATCGGCGAACTCTACAGCCCGGAATGCCGCGCCGATCTCGGAGATCATCGCTGCAAGGTGCCGGTCAATCCGCCAGAGATCGCCCGGTCGACGGCGTACTCCGTCGGTGACGTGGTGCGCGTGCGCACGACCGGCACGCCGGTCAGCTTCGCGCTGCCGATCGTCAACGGCAGCTTCGAGGCGGATGGCGCCGGCGACGGCTCCAGCTTCACGCCCACCGGATGGACGAAGGTGTCCGGCGACTGGGACGTGCACGACGCTGGCAACGGCAGCCTGGCGCCTGCGGCCGGGAGCTTCTACCTGGAAGGCGGAAGCTCGGCATCGGGCGAGCTGACCCAATCAATCGACCTCGTCGCATCGGGTCTGGATCCACTGCAGATCGACGCGGACGCCTACCGGCTGGACGCATCGGTGACCCGGGCGAATTCGTTTCCGGATGACTTGGGGCGGGTCGTCATCGAAGCGCTGGACGGCTCGTCGAACCTGCTCTCAACGCTTCTCGACACGGGCTTCGAGGTGATCCTGCCCGAAGACAGCTGGGTTCAGCGGGGCATCTCGATGGCCCAGCTGCCGGTGGGAACCAGATTTCTCCGCTTCCGGCTCCTCCACCAGCTCGCGGCCGGCAGCCAGTCGAACGCGGCCTTCGACGCCGTCGTGGCGACGATCACGGACACGACGGCATCAGTACCGACTTCCGCGGATTTCGAGAACCGCGTCTATCGGTGCGTGACCGCCGGAACGACCGCGTCCGAGCCACCGAGTTTCGACACCAATGTCGGCGCGCAAACCGCCGATGGCGGTGCGGTCTTCGAGGCCGAGGAAGCCTGGAGCCGGTCGGGCATCGTGACGGCAGTCACCGACCGGGCCGTCTTTAATGCCACGCTCGATGAACCGCGAGCGGTTGATGGCTGGTTTGCTGGCGGTGTGCTGACCTGGGAGACCGGCGCCAATGCCGGTCGCTCCATCGAGGTCAAGGGCTGGATCCAAGGCAGCGGGCGGATCGAGCTGTTCCTGCCATTGGGATACGCGATCTCATCCGGCGACGCCTTCCGCGTTCATCCCGGCTGCGACAAGCGGCTCGACACCTGCATCGACCGCTTCACCAACGTCCTGAACTTTCGAGGCGAACCCTACGTGCCGGGCCAGGATGCCATGATGAGCTATCCCGATGCACGCTGACCGCCCACCATCAGCGACCGCCACCGCGATCGGGGATCTGGCCGATGCGATTGTCGCCGAGGCGCGGACCTGGCTGGGCGTTCCCTGGCGGCACCAGGGGCGCAGCCGCGCCGGTGTTGATTGCGCGGGGCTCGTGGTCCTTGTCGCGCGGGCGCTCGAACTCGCCGACCACGACAGCACGGCCTATGGGCGCCGCGCGCAGGGACAGGGCTTCGTCGAGCACTTTCGCGGGCACATGGACGGCATTGCCGTCACACAAGCGAAGCCCGGTGACGTCCTCGTCTTCGCTGATCAGGCTTATCCCTGCCATTGCGGCTTTTTGACGGAACGGCTCGGACGGCCGCATCTCCTGCACGCGCACGCCACGCGCAGGCAGGTGATCGAGGAACCCTATGCCGGCGAATGGCCGGCCAAGATCAAGTTCGCGTTTCGCTTTCGCTCTCCCGGATCCTGACCTCGGGACTTTGTGTGTCGCGTTCTCGGACGCGAAACCGGTCCCCACTTTCGCTGAGAACGCTCAATGGCCATCCTCGTCGCAGTGGGCGGAGCCGCGCTCGGCTCCGCGGTCGGCCTCGGCTGGCAAGCCGGCTGGCTCGTCGGCTCGGTGGTCGGCAGCCTCTTGTTTCCCGCCAAGGGGCAGAACGTCACCACCGAAGGCCCCCGACTCGGAGACCTGACCGTTTCCTCGTCCGCCTATGGCGCATCGATCGCCATCGGCTACGGCACCTTGCGCATGGCCGGCAACATGATCTGGTCCTCCGGCATCCGTGAGCAGCAGAACGTCACCCGGACCCGCTCGGGCGGCAAGGGCGGCGGCGGAGCCACCCAGACCTCGGTCACGTATTCCTACTTCGCGTCCTTCGCGCTCAGCTTCGGCGAAGGGCCGGCCGAGGACGTGCTTCGGATTTGGGCGGACGGCAAACTCATCTACGACAAGACCGGCGCGAGCCCCGACGTCGCCAAACCGGATCTCAAGTTCCGTTTCCATTCCGGGGCGGAGGATCAGCTGGCCGATCCGCTGATCGAAATGCACGTCGGCGCGGGCCGTGCACCCGCCCATCGGGGTCTCGCCACCATCGTCTTCGAAGACCTGGCGCTCGCGGACTTCGGGAACCGCATCCCGAACATCACGGCCGAGATCACCTACCAGCGGGCGGCTCAGCAGCCCTACCAGCTGCTCGATTTCATCACGACGGGCGAAGGCGGATATTTCGGCACCTACCAGATCGACGACCTGGCCGTCGATTGGCGGCGCGGATACGGCTACTTCCTGGACAGCGACGTCAACGCCGCCGATGCCGGAATCCGCCGCTTCAGTCTCCGGACCATGAAAGAAGACCGCCAGGCGCGGATGACTGACATCACGGGCGTCGCGCCGAACAACTTCCCGAGCACGCTGTTCTGCGGCGAGGACGGTCACCTCTATGTCGTGACAGGATCGAGCAACTCACGCCCGATCCTGCGCATCGAACCGAACGCCCTCAAGGAAGTCGGCCGCTTTGGCTCCACCAGCAGCGGCCTGACCAATTCGACCCTGCGGTTCGTCGCCACGACGTGGATGGGGATGGTCTCCGCTTACAGCCCCTCTGGCCGGGTCGACTTCGTTCTAACCGGATCGCTCTTCGACGATGTCGGACTCATCCGCGCCGACACCATGAGCTATGTCTGGGGCGCCGGGCAAAGCGTCACGGAGCCTCGCGTTCGGGGCGTCATTGGTGGTGCGGTCGGAGAAGGTTTCGGGGATGGCTGGATCCTCGGCAGCGGGACGAGCACGAACCATGGAAGCCTCGGCCTCTATCGCCTGCGGGTCTCCGCGCTGGCAGGGTACGACGGTCTCACCGGCCAATCCCTCGGCGTCACCTTCGAGAAGGTTGCCACCTTCGCAGCCTCGGATGTCGAGAGCGGCGCCACCGGCTTCTACGGCAGCGCGGGCGGGCTCACCTACGACACGACCGACGACAGCGTCATCTTTCAGGCGCGCATCTCGAACGGGGGCTCGGCCGGGACGATCTTCACGATCAAGTGGCGCGCAGACACCGGCATCGTCTGGAAAACGGTCGTTCCGATCCAGATCAACTACGAGGGGCCTTACTTCGGCCAGAGCCGGTTGCGCGGGCAGCGTTGGACGCTGATGCGGGGCACGCGCGTCATTCAGCTCGACACCGCCACCGGCGCTCTCGTTCTCAATGAGATCTGGCCGGGTGCGGTCAGCGAAGGCGGCGCTCAGGTTTACGATGCCGTCACCGACACGCATCTGGTGCGTGGTAGCCAGGGCTGGGCGAAGCTCTTCCTCAATCGCGGCGGCGGTGGTGGAGAGACTCTCTCCAGCATCGTCTCAGACCTTTGCGCCCGTGCCGGCCTCGGTCTGTCCGATATCGACGTCGCCGATCTCGGGGCGACGGTTCCCGGTTATGTTATCGGGCGGCAGACCAGCGTGCGGGGCGCCATCGAGCCGCTGGCACAGGCCTATTTCTTCGACGCTGCGGAAAGCGACGATGCCCTGCGGTTCCGGACGCGGGGACGACCGCCCGCTGCGACCATCGATGCGGATCTTCTGCTGCCGCTGGATGAGCGGACCGGCGAGAGCTGGCGTGAGCGTCGCACGCAGGAGGTCGAGCTGCCGGAACGGGTCAGCGTCGTCTACATGGACGCGCAAGCCGACTACCAGCAGGGCACGCAGAGCGAAAAGCGCACCTCCCTGCCGCTGCCGACCATGCATTCGCGCAACCAGTCCAGCGTGGAGCTGGCCCTTGCGCTTGATGCGACGACGGCCAAGCAGATCGCAGCCAAGACGCTCTACAGCGCGTGGATCGAACGCAGCGCTTACGAAGCAGAGCTGCCGGCCGACTGGCTGCGCCTAGATCCCACCGATGTCGTGGACGTGGTCTTTGCCTCGGGCTCGACCTTCCGGACCCGCATCACCCGCCTTGATGTCGGCGCCGATTTCTCGCTCGCCGTGAAAGGGGTTTCGGAGGCTGCCGCCACCTACGTCTCCAACGTGGCTGCGGATGGCGGCTCCGGCAAACCGGTCCAAATCGTCGGCAGTCAGGCCGCCACGCGGCTGATCCTGCCGGACTTGTCCCTGCTGCGCGATACCGATGACACCGGCGGGTCGGGGTCGCGGATCTACTACCTCATGGGCGGCTTCGGAGGTGCGGGATGGCCCGGTGCCTCTCTCTACCGCAGCGCCGACGGCACGGCGTGGGCACAGGTCGGGCGATCCCTGAGCGAGGCGGCCTGGGGCGCCACGGCAAATGCCCTCGGCACGCCGACATCCCCGTTCGCGACCGATGAGACGAATAGCCTGACGGTGTTCATGACTACCGGCGGCGAACGGCTGGAGAGCGTCACGCAGGACTCGATGCTCAGCGGCGCCAACGCGGCCCTCGTCCTCAAGGCCAACGGCGAGCCCGAGATCATCCAGTTCCGCGACGTGACGCTGAACCCGGACGGCTCATACACCCTGTCCGGGCTCTTGCGTGGCCGACGTGGCACCGATGTCTTCGTGGACGGGCACGAGGCCGGCGAGTTGTTTGTCCTCCTCGACCCCGACGATGTCGAGACCATGGTCACCTCGCTCGGCGATCTCGATCTCTCCCGGTCCTGGAGGGCGGTCGACTTCGGCACGATCTTCGAGGATGCGGAAACGTTGATCGCTAGCCACACCGGCCGAGACCTCAAGCCCTACGCGCCCTGGAACGTGCAGGCGGCTCTGACCGGCAGTCCGGCCAACATCAGCCTTTCATGGGTCCGGCGGACCCGGATCGGTGGCGAGTTGAAGGACGGCACCGGCCTCGTACCGCTCGGCGAGACCTCCGAGGCCTACGAGATCGACATCCTCTCCACCCCGGGCGGCGCGGTGAAGCGGACGCTCAACGCGACGAGCCCGAGCGTCGTCTACGCCAATGCCGAGATTCTCGCCGACTTCGGTGTCGTCCCGTCGTCCCTGACCGTCGCCGTCTACCAGGTCAGCGCCGTCGCGGGCCGCGGCTTCCCGCGCACCGTCACTTTGGAGATCAACTGATGCCCAGCCCCAATCTGGCCGTGACCCATGTCGCGGCCGCCCAGAACCAGAAAGAGGTCACGATCAACGACGCAGTCGATGCCCTCGACAACGCCATGAATCGGGCACTGTCGGTGGCGATGGCCGACGCCAATCTGACGCTGACTGGCACCCAAGCCAACCGTAACGGCCTGATCGTCCTCACCGGCACGCTGACAGCCTCCCGGACCCTGACGCTGCCCGCCAATCACCGGCGGCTCGCGATCCGAAACGCCACCAATGGCGGCCAGGACGTTCGCGCCAAATATGCGGGCTCCGGCGCGGAGGTCGTCATCGTTCCGGGCGCGACGGTGCTGGTTCAGGGCAATGGCGGCGATCTCTACGGTGTCGGCGGTGGCGCTGGCGCATTGGGTGATCTCACCGACGTCTCCATCGCCGGCGCCGCCAATGGCGACGTGCTCCAGTTCGACGGAGCCGCGTGGGGCGCCACAGGTGTCGGCGTCTACAACCGCGCTCTGCTGCCCTTCCGGGGCGCGCTGCTGCGACGCTCGACCAATTTCAGCGTCGCGACGACCGGCGTCTACGTCGCCGTGCCATGGCAAACCGCCGAGTACGACAGCGACGCATTCTGGGATGCCGGACAGCCCTCCCGCCTGACCATTCCCGCCGGGGTGACGAAGGTCCGGATCGTCGGCAACATCGAGTGGCAGACCTCGCCGACCAGTCAGCTGGTCGAGGTGCGCAAGAACGGAAACAGCGTGCCGGGCGGCGGCGCCGTCATCGTCCGCGGCGACAGCGGCTACTCCAACCAGATGCGCAACCTGTCGAGCGCCGTCCTGCCGGTATCGGCGGGTGACTGGTTCGAGCTGGCCGTCTATGTCGGCACTGCCGGGGAGCTGCGTGGCCTCGAGCGCACGTGGCTTGCGATCGAGGTTGTCGAGACCGCGGATGCGGCCGATCCCCCGGCCGACATCAGCGGCTACAAGGCCGGGCAGCCGGCAGCGGACGAGGTGATCGCACGGGTCCCAGTGGCGCGGCGCACCCGGCTGAAGATCGATCTTGCCGGAAGCCATGCCAGCGCCGAGGCCGCGGCAACCGCGAGTGCGGATTTCGATATCCGGGTCGATGGCGTGAGCAGCGCCACCATGCGCTTCGCCGCCGCCGCTACGAGCGCCACCTTCATCGCCGCCAGCGACACAGTGCTGGAGCCCGGCCAGGTGCTCAGCGTGGTCGCGCCATCGACACCCGACGCCACGCTCGCCGGGATCGGGTTCACGCTGGCCGGCTCGCTGGTCCTCTGATCACTCCCGGATTGCGTCATGGACAAGGAACCAGAAAGCGGGGCGCTGATCGCGCTGCCGGCCGCCGAGTTTGAAGCCCTGCTGGAGCGCGCGGCCGAGACGGGTGCGCGGCGCGCCCTGCATGAGGTCGGCCTCGATGGCCAGGATGCCGCCGAGGACATCCGTGATCTTCGCTCGTTGCTCGCGGGTTTCCGGCTCGCGAAACAGACGGCCGTCCAGACCGCCGTGCGGCTGATCACCACCGGCGTCCTGCTCGCCCTGATGGCCGGCATCGCCATCAAACTGAAGCTCTTCGGACCGACGCCTTAACCCATCCGCCCGACCCATCAGACCACCGCCCGCCCTCGTCGAGGAGCGGGCTTTTTTGTGCCTGGAGACCTGCCATGACGACAATGACCTACAAACACTGGCGCGATGTGCCCGAGCGCTCGTGGCGCTGGAAGAATTTCTCCCCCGCCGAGATCGCCTGCCGAGGCAGCGGCTCCCTGCGGATCAACGAGGAAGCGCTCGACAAGCTCCAGGCGCTGCGCGATCGGCTTGGCAAGCCCCTCATCGTCCGTTCGGCCTACCGCAGTCCGGCGCATAACCGGGCCGTCGGCGGCGCGCCGCGCTCGAAGCACATGGACGGCACGGCCTTCGACATCGCCATGTCGAACCACGATCCGGTCGCCTTCGAGGCCGCTGCCCGAGCCGTCGGCTTTCTCGGCTTCGGCTACTATCCCCGTTCGGGCTTCATGCACATCGACCTCGGTCCTGCTCGGCAATGGGGCGAGCGGTTCCCGTTGCAGGCGACGGCGTTCGCCGCTGAAACGGCGCCCGCGCGGGAGGTTTTGGCCGACAGCCGGACAATGAAGGCCAGCGGTGCCGCCGGTGTGGCGACGCTGGGTGCGGCTGGCGTCGAGGTGGCGCAGAACGTCCTGGCGGAAACCCAGACCGCGATCCTGCCGCTCGTCCCCTATCTCGACACCCTGCGCTGGGTGTTCATTGCCGTGGCGCTCGCGGGCCTTGCCGTGACGATCTACGCCCGCATCGACGACTGGAAGCGGGGACGTCGATGATCGCCGCTCTGTTCACCGGGATCGTCGCCAGCCCGTGGATGCGGGCGGCCTTGCGCTACGGCGCCATCGCACTCGCCGTGCTTCTGTTCTTGCTGGCACTCCGGCGCTCCGGCGAGCGTGCTGGCCGGCTCGCCGAACGCCTCGAAACCTCGGAGAAGGTCAATGACATCCAACGCCAGATGCTCGACGCGGCAGCTCGCCGTCCTCGTGATCGCAGCGATCTCGCTGACCGCCTGCGCGACGGCCACTTCTGAACCTCGCACGGCTACCGTCTGTCCGCCGGTTGTTGAGTATAGCCGAGAGCTCCAGGCGCGCGCAGCCGACGAGCTCGATCTGCTGCCGGATGGGTCGGCAATCGCCGAAATGCTCTCCGACTACAGCGTCATGCGGGATCAGGCTCGGGCGTGCTCTCAGTAATCTGAGAAATATAGTTGTCTTGATGTTGACCACACTAAACCTTTAGCCCCGCCCATCTGACCATAACACTCCCGGCCAGCATGCTCATGCCAATCGCGAGGAGTAAAGGACCAGCGAATTCCTCTGCAACAATGCCCGATGTCGAGGAAACCGACAGCAGCATCAGGCTGAATTCTCCTCCATGGGCCAGGATGATCCCAGTCCGCCATGAGGTCTGAAGCGACTCGCCGAATATTCGGGCGACGACCAAAACGATCAGCGTCTTGCCCGCGAACGTGATCGCGAGCCAAATCAGTACGACAGGCCATGCAGATGGAATGATCCAAAGTGGCAATTGCGTTCCGATGCCGACGAAGAATATCCCGACAAACAAATCGCGGAAGGGCTGAATCTCGTTCTCGACAGCATGGCGCGCGTCGCCCTCGCCGATGATCATGCCGGCCGCGAATGCGGCGAGTGCCGGAGAAAGGCCGGCGGTGGCCGCGACAATCGCAGACCCTAGTGCAATGGTGAGCGCGAGAAGCTGGGCAAGTTCCGGATCGCCACGCGACGCTACCCAACGGGCCAGCAACTGCAACGGGCCACGGGCAATGAACAGAGCTGCAACCAATGCCGTTGCACTGGCGACGACCGTTATCACGCCATACCCTTCGGCGGCTCCACTCATCGAATCGTGCAGAAGCAGGAATGCGACAGCTGCCAAGTCTTGAAACAGAAGCACCGCAATGGCCAGGCGTCCTTGGGCCGATCCCAGAGCGTTCGCGCTTGCGAGCACCTTGAGGCACATGGCCGTGGATGACATGGCAACGGCCCCGCCGATGAGGATTGCGGGGACGGGCGCGAGATCGAAGATCAGACTCGCTACCAACGATACCGTTATCGTCGTGACTGCAACCTGCGCGGCTCCAAGACCGAAGACATGCTTCCTGAGCGTTACGAGCTTCTCGAACGAGAATTCCAGGCCAAGAGCGAACAGCAGCAGTACCACTCCGATCTCGCCAATGCTGCTCAGGGCAGCGCTCTCTGCAATCAGGCCGAGGCCGGCAGGTCCGATGACTATGCCGGCAAGAATGTAACCGACGATACTGGGCACGCCGATCCGTGAACATATCGTCACGAGCACGAACGCAGCAAAGACCAACAAGGCCGCACTTTCGACAAATCCGGTCACGCCATGCATGTTCTTCTCCTGATGGCATGGCGCAGGTAAGGCCAATACCTGTAAATTCTAGACGTGCGACCGCGCCCACTGCGCTATCTGCGCGGCAGGCATTGCTCCGCTCGTTCTCGCAATTTCCTTCCCGCTACTGAACAGGATCATGGTGGGAATGCCGCGGATCCCGTGGCGGCCGGCGATCTTCTGTTCGGCTTCCGTATCGAGCTTACCGAGGCGGAAATTTGGTTCGAGCGACTGCGCCGCCGCCTCGAATTGGGGCGCCATCATCTTGCATGGCCCGCACCACTCGGCCCAGAAATCGACGAGCAAGGGCAGTTCGGCATTCGCATGACGGTCAAAATTAGCCGCTGTAAGCGTGACGGGCCTGCCTTGAAAGAGAGGCGCGCCGCAGCGTCCGCAATTGGGATTGTCGGTCAGGCGCTCTTGCGGCACTCTGTTGGTGGAATTGCACTGCGGGCAAGCGACCGTGGGCATCCTGTATCCTTTCGTTGACGAGCCGGTCTTGGCGGCCGGCTGATGCAAGCATTCAGCGCGTGGACATGGCGCGGCGCGCCTCTCGCTGCCGCGGCTCGGGCAGGTATTCCACGCCACCGCCCTGGCGACGAACCGGCTGCGGATAGAGCGTCATCAGCTCCAGTATTTCCTTGGGCATGTCCGTTCCAACGGGCAGGCCCATGTCGCGGGCCTCATCGGCAGAGATGGGATAGTCGTGGGTCCAGGTGCCCGTCGCCAGCTTCGCCGCCACGGACGCTGCGCGGTTCTCGTCCATCTTGTCGGACAGCAGACGTTTCGCGAATGCCTCGATCTGCGCAATGGCCTTGCGACCGACATCGGCCATGATCAGGGTCTGGTCGTCGATCTCGGCGATGGGTTTCTCCTCGACGACCTTGATGAGCGAGGCAGCAGGCAACTGGCCAAGTTGCGGATCGACGGGTCCCAGCACGGAGTGCTCGCACATCACGATCTCGTCGGCAGCGAGTGCGATCAGCGTGCCACCGGACATCGCGTAATGTGGCACGAACACTGTGACCTTGCCCTTGTGTCCCTGAATGGCGCGGGCAATCTGTGTTGCCGCCAGCACAAGGCCGCCCGGTGTGTGCAGCACGATGTCGAGCGGCACTTCGTCGTCGGTCATCTGGATCGCGCGCAGCACTTCCTCCGAGTCATTGACGTCGATGTAGCGCATCAGGGGGAAACCCAGCAGGTTCATGGTCTCCTGTCGATGAATCAGCAGAATGACGCGACTACCGCGCTTCTTCTCGATGTTGGCGATCTTGCGAGTGCGCATCGCCTCAAGATATCTGCGCTGCAGAACCGGCTGCAGCGCCGAAATGATGAAGAACAGCCAGAACAGCTGCATTATGTCCATGGACCTTGTCCTCCTTCCCTTCGACCATCCGGCAGAAAGCCATAGATGCCCTCGTCGCGATAATAGTGGCGATAGACGGCGGCGCGCCTTCGCAGGAGTGGCGTTACAAGCCAACCGGCGAGAAACCCGCCGATATGCGCCCACCAGGCGATCCCGCCCGTGGCCTGATCGCTGCCGAGCGACAGAAAGCCGGGAATGACCTGCATGAAAAACCAGATCATCGCGAAAATGACCGCGCGCACTTCGAAGAAGAGGGGAATGAACAGAATCGGCACGATCACCACCAGCCGAGCCGCCGGAAACATGCGTGCGTAGCAACCGATCACGCCCGCGATCGCCCCCGATGCGCCAAGCGCGGGAACGACTGAGTCGGGGTTCGCCAGCGCGTGAGCCAGTCCGGCTGCCACACCACAGAACAGATAGAACAGCGTGAATCTACCCGGTCCGAGCCGATCTTCGACGGCGGGGCCGAAGATCCAGAGCGTCCACATGTTCAAAATGAGGTGGAGCCAGCCGCCGTGCAGGAAGATGTTGGTGAGGAACGGGGTCCAGTCGGACGGGGCGACGAGGCTTAGTTGCCCGAAGAAGCGCGAGGGCACCAGCGCGAACTCGAATAGGAACCGGTCCAGCACGCGCGGAGGCAGGCTGATCTGATAGAGGAACGCGAGGACGTTCATGCCGATGACCGCCCATACGATGACGGGCGGGTAGCGGCGCGCGACGCTGTCAAGGTAGGGAAACAAGCGGCAGATCCTCGCTCGCGCTGGCCATTCCGTTCATTATTTTTTCCCGGCGATCGTCACGCCCGTCCAGGCTGGGGGATCGGAGGCCGGGAAGGATTCAAGACTGGCTTCGATAACTGGATCGAATTCCGCCTGTTCTTGCGACGACAGGTCCACCGAGCCTTCCTGATCGACTGCGCGCCGGAGTCGGTGGTCCGTGCGACCCCGATCCAGGCGGGACGGTATGCGAAAGGCGTTCGGGGCGTCGGCTCCCTTGTAGAGGCGATGCCGCTCCTCTCCCCGCCAGCGGTCAGGCGCATGCCGGTGAGCCACGTCCTCACGCACGAAATAGCGCCAGTCCTGCCGCTCCGCGAATTCCACGGCGCTTTCGCGGTCGGGAAATTTCAGCCGGATCGAACGATAGGGATCGTTGCTGGAGGTATATCCCATCAGCGGCTCGACCTGCAGGGGCCGAGACGGCTCGAATTCCAGTATCCAGTAGTTGGGCCGCGGCGCCGACGTCATCGGGGAACGAGCCGGCCGGTAAATGATCGCGGTCGGAACGTCCCATGACCTCATGTTGGTCCCGGGTATCTTCGGCGGAAAGGGTGGACGATTGTGTCCGCGCATCATGGTGCTTCCCCTCGGTTGTCCCCCAGAAAAGCGCGTTCCAGCCGAGCGCGATCCCGCAGGGGCTGTGGAATTCGCAACCTTCTCTGATGAGCACTCTCAAAAAGCGCATGAGCGGTATCGGAAGACTGACCTGAGTCACGCAGTTTATCGCGAAGATAATCGCGCGCCGACTGGACGATCCGGGTCACGTCGTCTTCGGGAATGCCGAGAACGGAGGAGGCTGTTTCAAGCGGGGTGTCGTTCAGATCGACAAGAAACAGGACCCTGCGCCAAAGCGCCGGCAGACCGGCGATCGCCCGGTGAAAGGCCATCGCGTCCTGCCGTTTCGCGACCGCCGTTTCGGGGTCGTCCCCACCGTCGTCGGCGACGAGTTCCTCGAGCAGCAGCACGTCGTCGGGCTGGTAGAACTCGAACATCTCCTCATCCGACTCGGTAGGCTCCCCGGCAGGCGCCTCGGGCGCTACGTAGATCGAGGCGGCATCCTCGGGCACCGCGCGGCGCGCAGCCTGCGCCTCGGCCTCGATGGTCTCGAAGGCCAGTTGCGTCAGCCAGTCCCGGACGGAGAATTCGGTCGGCCGCCGCTCGAAGCGGTTGAGCCCCTTGAGGATCGTCGCATCGACGATATCGCGAACGCTCAGGTAGCCAGCCGGCACAGACCCGCTACACTCGAGATAGGTCAACTCGCGCCTGACGGTGTCGTAGACCGTATCGAGATGATCCTCGATCAGGTCGAAGAAGAGTTGGCGCCGGTCCGCTTCCGCCGCATCCCGCGCGGACGGCAGCGGGGCGCCGATCCGGCGCCGGCGGGCGGGACGCTTGTATTCAGACTCGTGCTTGAGGCGCGCCACATGCCGATCGAGCCGGTGGCGCAGGTCGGCAAAGGCCTTGCGCAGGACAGGCTCGATCTCGAACCCCTCTTCCTGCGCCGCGATCACGCCCGAGGGCAGTTGCAGGCGCAGGCTGACCTGGATGCGCGTCTTGCCCCTCGTCTGGGAGGCGACGACTTCGAGCCGGACGAGATCCTCGCGGAAGCGTACAAGATGCGGTTCAAGTTGCCGCACCTCTTCCTCGATGACCTCAGGCGCGCGCTGTTGGCCGTGCCGGTCGAGATTGCGAAATGCTCTGATGACTTCCATGCCGTATGACCTTGCTTGTCGCTTTTTGACGAAATGAGCCGGCGCGACCGTCATCGCGCCGGCCAGTCCTTCACGACGTCACCCGGTAGACTTATCGTCCTTGGACTGCTCCTTATCCTTGGCGTCGACTGGGACATCGGGCGTCGGAGCGTCCGCCTTGTTTTCGGCAACTG
The DNA here is from genome assembly GCF_017161425.1 of Marinicauda algicola. Classification (GTDB taxonomy): domain Bacteria; phylum Pseudomonadota; class Alphaproteobacteria; order Caulobacterales; family Maricaulaceae; genus Marinicauda; species Marinicauda algicola. Next base: position 2,787,623 of record NZ_CP071057.1, read on the forward strand.
CGCTGGACTCGTCGATCCCGCCCTCGGCCTGATCGTCCGGGCTGTCGTCACCCGTGTCCTTTGCGATCTTTTCGAACACGACCTTCTGTTCGTCCGCTGACCAAGCGACGCGGACCTTGTCACCATCCTCGATCCGCCCGGAAAGCATTTCGCGGGCCAACTCGGTCTCCAGCTCCGACCGGATCAGCCGGCGCAGCTCGCGGGCGCCGAATTCGGGGCGGAAGCCGACCGCGCCGAAGTGATCCACGACGCTCACGTCGAATTCGAGTTCGACGCCCTGGCCGAGGGCGGTCCGTTTCACCCGGTTCAGCTGCAACTCGACGATCTGGCGGATCTCCGACTGGTTCAGCGAATGGAAGACGATGATCTCGTCGATCCGGTTGATGAACTCTGGCCGGAAATGACCGCGCAACACCTCCATCAGTTCGGACTTCTGCTTTGCCTCGTCGAACTCCTTGGTGCCGCGTCTCTTGAGGTTGCGCTGGATGATGTCCGAACCGAGGTTCGAGGTGGCGATGATGATGGTGTTAGTGAAGTCCACCACGCGGCCCTTGCCATCTGTCAGGCGGCCATCGTCGAACACCTGAAGCAGGATGTTGTAGACATCCGGATGCGCCTTTTCGATCTCGTCGAGGAGCACGACCGAGTAGGGCCGACGGCGCACCTTCTCCGTCAGCTGCCCGCCTTCGTCGTATCCGACGTAGCCCGGAGGTGCGCCAACCAGCCGGGCAACCGAGTGGCGCTCGCCATACTCCGACATGTCGATACGGATCATCGCATCCTGGTCGCCGAAGATCACCTCGGCGAGCGTCTTGGCCAGTTCCGTCTTGCCAACCCCGGTTGGCCCGAGAAACAGGAAGGTCGCAGTCGGACCGGAACCTTCGCGCAGACCCGCACGCGCCAGGCGCACCGCATCGGCCACGGCGCGGATCGCTTCTTCCTGGCCGATGACGCGCTCGTGCAGCTTCTCCTCGAGCTTGAGGAGCTTGTCCTTCTCCTCGGTGGTCAGCTCCGTGACCGGAACGCCGGTGATCTTGGAGACGATCTGCGCGACGTGATCGGCGCGCACCTCGGCGGTCGCCGAAGCCTGGTCGCGCTTCCAGATTTCCAGAAGCTCGTCCAGCTCCTTCTGCTTCTGCTCCAGTTCCTTCTTCAGTTCCGCTGCTCGGTCGAATTGCTTGCGGGCGGCGGCATAGTCCTGCTCGCGCTTGATCTGCGCGACCTCGGCCTCCAGCTCCTGGACGTCCACGGGGCGCGCTGTGGCGCTGATCTTCACCCGTGCGGCGGCCTGGTCGATCAGGTCGATCGCCTTGTCAGGCATGAAGCGGCCAGTGATGTAGCGGTCCGAAAGCTCGGCCGCCGCGACGATGGCCTCGTCGGTGATCGTCACCTTGTGGTGCGCCTCCAGCGTGTCGCGCAGACCGCGCAGGATCATGATGACCTGAGCTACCGTGGGCTCCTCGACATAGACCGGCTGGAAGCGGCGTTCGAGTGCTGCGTCCTTCTCGATGTATTTCTGGTACTCGTTGAGCGTTGTCGCGCCGATCAGGTTCAGCTCGCCCCGCGCCAGCGCCGGCTTGAAGGTGTTGGCGATATCTAGACCGCCTTCGCCACCGCCCTGACCGGCGCCGACGATGGTATGGATCTCGTCGATGAACAGGATCAGACTGTCCTTCTCCTCGGTGATCTCCTTGAGGATCTTCTGCACCCGCTCCTCGAACTCGCCCCGATACTTCGACCCGGCCACCATCGAGTTGATGTTGAGTTCGATCAGCCGCTTGTCGCGCAGCGCCTCTGGCACTTCCCCCGCGACGATCCGTTGTGCAAGTCCCTCGACGATGGCAGTCTTGCCCACGCCAGGCTCGCCGATCAGCACCGGGTTGTTCTTTTTCCGGCGGGCCAGCACTTCGATCGTCGTCTCGATCTCGCGGGCGCGGCCGATGACGGGATCGAGCTTGCCCTCGCGGGCGAGCTTGGTCAGGTCACGGCTGAACTGGTCGAGATCGGGCGTGCTGGAAGGCGCCTCCACGCGGCCTTCCTCGGCTCCCTTGCCCACGACCTTGGTCACCTGCTGGCGAAGCGCCTGCGGCGTCAATCCGTATTTGCGCAGGATCGACGCGGCCAGGCCTTCACCTTCCTCGGCAAGGCCGATCAGCAGGTGCTCGGGACCGACATAGGAATGGCCGAGTTCGTTCGAGGCGATGAAGGCCCGGTTCAGCGCGTCCTTCAGGCGAGGACTGACGCCGATTTCGCCCTCCGTCTTGGCCTCTCCACGCTTCGCTTCCTTCTCGATCTGGCGCCGCAGATCGTCCACATCGACCTTGAACTGTTCCAGGATCGTCTTGACGATGTCGGACGAGGTCAGTGCCAGAAGCAGATGTTCGGTATCGACCTCGCTGCGTCCGAACTCTCCTGCCTTCTGTGCGGCATCCTGCAACAGTTTGTTGCCCTGTTCGCTCAGTCGATCGGCGATATTGCGCCCGCCGCCGCCGCGCCGCGATCCGCGTCGTGGCGCGCCCTCGCCGAAAGTGGCCTCGACGACATCGTCATCGCCGTCACCCATGGCGCCGAGCGTGCCGCCCCGCAACGGGCTGTCACCAAAGAGGCTGCCGAAACCACTATCGCCAAAGAATTCGTCAAAAAGGGAATGCCGTCCGAACAGCGCTTCCAACGGCGACGCGCTGCGGCCCGACCGGCGCACCATCTCGCGGTAATGCTGGTCGCAAAGCTCCATGTTCTGAATTCTGCCGTTCACCGAGGCGCGCACGCGCGCCGTCGCCGGGCGACCGCAAATATCGCAAGCTCCGTTTGCCATTTCTCTTCTCCGTTTTCTTTATCCAGTCAGGGTTGTCCGCCGATCATCTGCGCCAGTGACAGTGTCACGCAGCGACCGCTTCCGTTCTTTTCACCTTGGACCCAATTGCCACCAGATCGGGCTCGTCCAGTGTCTCTCGTTGCAGGAGATCCTGCGCCGATTGCTCAAGAAGATCCCGATTGCTTTCAAGAAGGGTGAGGGTGCGCTTGAACACGCCATCCACGATGTCGCGCACCTTCGCGTCCATCCGCTCAGCAGTGGCGTCGCTGTAGCGGCGGTTCAGCCAGGACGACTGGTCGCCGGTGCCGAGAAAGCCGGGCCGATCGGTGTCGTAGCTGACATGCCCGAGGTCTTCGTCCATCCCGTACCGTGCGACCATGGCGCGGGCGATATCGGTGGCCTTGACCAGATCGTCCGCCGCCCCGGTCGAGAGGTGGTCGTAGATGATCTTCTCGGCCGCGCGCCCGCCGAGCAGCACGGCGATCTTGTTCTCGAGTTCCTCCCGCGTCATCAGGAAGCGGTCCTCGGTCGGGCGCTGGATCGTGTAGCCGAGCGCGCCAATCCCGCGCGGGATGATCGAGACCTTGTGCACCGGATCCACCCCCGGCAGAACCATCGCCACCAGCGCGTGCCCCATCTCGTGATGCGCCACGATCTCGCGTTCGCGCGGGTTCAGAACGCGGTTCTTCTTTTCCAACCCGGCGATGATGCGTTCCACGGCATTGTTGAAGTCGTCCATCGTCACCGCATCTGCCTTGCGGCGCGTGGCGAGCAATGCTGCCTCGTTGACGAGATTGGCAAGATCCGCTCCGGAAAAGCCGGGAGTAAGCGCTGCGACCTTATCGGCATCGACGTCCGGGGCGAGCTTCACCTTTTTCATGTGAACGCCAAGAATCTGCACGCGTCCCTTCTTGTCGGGCCGATCCACCAACACCTGCCGGTCGAAGCGGCCCGCGCGGAGAAGCGCGGGGTCGAGGATCTCGGGCCGGTTGGTGGCGGCCAGGAGCACGATGCCCACCGAAGGGTCGAAGCCGTCGAGCTCGGTCAGAAGCTGGTTCAGCGTCTGCTCACGCTCATCATGGCCACCGGCGATCTGGCCGGAGGAGCGCGCCCTCCCAAGAGCGTCGAGTTCGTCGATGAAGATGATCGCCGGGGCGGATTTCCGGGCCTGCTCGAACAGGTCGCGCACCCGTGCGGCACCGACGCCCACGAACAACTCGACGAACTCTGATCCCGAGATCGAAAAGAAGGTCACGCCCGCCTCACCCGCCACCGCGCGCGCGAGAAGCGTCTTGCCGGTGCCCGGCGGCCCAACGAGCAATATGCCTTTGGGGATATGTGCGCCCAGCTTTCCGTATTCGGCCGGGTTCTTGAGGAACTCCACGACCTCCTCCAACTCGGCCTTGGCCTCGTCCACGCCGGCCACGTCAGCGAAACTGACGCCGGTTTCCTTTTCCATGTAAACTTTGGCCTTGCTGCGGCCGACCTGCATGAACCCGCCGAAACCCTGCTTGTCGGCGAACTTGCGGAACAGCAGCATCCAGATTCCGAAGAAGACAAGCGCTGGCGCCACCCAGGAAATCAGCGTGCCGAGAAAAGTGTTCTGAGGAACGCCCGTGATCTCGACGCCGGAGCGGTCGATCCGCTGCAGGATTGCGGGATTCACTACGGTCGTCACGAACTGCTTCTTGCCGTCGACGGGTTCGGCGAAGGTGCCTGTGATAGTGTCTGACCCGACCGCGACAGAAGAAATTTTCCCGTCAGCGAGATACTTCTCGAACTGGCTGTAGCTAATGGGAGCGACGGATTGCCAGCCAGCGATCAGGTTCTGGATGAAAAGCACGGCTATGAAAGCCACCACCCAGTACCAGATGTTGTATTCGGTCTTCTTTTCCATACCGCTTTTCCTTTTCCCTAGCGCCCGAGCCGCGCCCTGATCCGCTCGAGCAGCGCCAGCAGAATGCGCCTTTCGTCCGCCGACAGATCCTGCAGGATTTCATCTTCGAGTGCCGATTGCCGCGGCGCGAGTTCCTCCAGCATCGCCCTGGCCTTTGGCGTTGCCGTGACGATCTGCGCCCGTCGGTCGTCGGGTGACGCCCACCGCTCTACCCAACCGCCCTGTACCATGCGATCGACGAGCTGGCCCGCAGTGGCCCGGCCTACCTCCAGCCGCCCGGCCAGATCGCCGATGGTCAGCCCGGGCGAATCCTCGACATGTGCCGCCGCCATCCAGGACAGGCGGGTCAGGCCGCTGTCGCCGATCTCGTTGTCGATCCGCTGCTGGATGAGCTGCGCGACCCGGTGGATCGTCGTCCCGATCAGGGCAAGATCAGAAGTGATCAAGGGTATCTTTCCTCCGTCTGTATGAGAAATCAGGATAGACTGCGGTCCACCCAAAGTGCAATGAAAGCATCATATATGCTTGCATAATAATTGGAACCGCCTATCTTGATAGGCGGTCTCCGAACCCACATCCGGCCGGCACCGTTGCCCGGTCCGTCCATGCCGACGGTTCGGGGGCATCGATCAGCAACAGGAGGCCAGCAATGCCCTACCCGACATATCTGCGCCGCAGCGATCCCTTTGCGCTGATGCGCTCCATGATGCGCGATCTCGACCGCGGTTTCTGGCCGTCGTCCCGCGCGGCGTTCCCGGCGGTGAATGTCTGGCAAGGCCCTGAGGCCGTTGGAGTCACCGCTGAACTTCCCGGCATCGAACCGGGCGACATTGAGATTTCGGTCAAGGACAACGTCCTGACGCTGTCGGGCGAACGCAAGGCGCCCGAGGTTCCCGAAGGTGCGCGCTGGCACCGCAACGAACGCGGTTATGGCAAGTTTTCCCGCGCTATCCGCCTGCCATTCGCGGCCTCGGATGACAAGGTCGAGGCGAGGATGACGAACGGCGTATTGCGGATCGTCATCTCCCGGCCCGAGGCAGAAAAGCCAAAGAAAATCGAGATCAAGGCAGCCTGAGAGGAGCTGGAACGATGAGCACCGACATCACGCAAGCCACCGAAAGGACGCCGACCGACACGCCCGAGACCATCGGTGGCGGCCGCATCTACCGCCCGCTGACCGATATCGTCGAAACCGATCAGGGCGTCTCCATGATGCTGGAAATGCCGGGCGTCGGATCGGATGACGTCGAGATCACGCTTGAAAACCGCGTGCTGACGATCCGCGGCAAGGTTGAGCCGATGCGGCCGGAAAACCTCGAACTTGCCCATGCCGAATATGGCGAGGGTGATTTCGAGAGGGCCTTCACGCTTTCCGAGGATTTCGACCCCGACAGGATCGAGGCCGAGATGCGCGGAGGCGTCCTCACCCTGACGCTCCCCCGAGCCCCTGAAGCGCAGCCAAAAAGGATCGCCGTCAAGGGCGCCTGAAAACCGAAGGAGACACCATCATGCAGATCAAGGACCTGATCCCCTGGGCGCGCAAGGACGGCGCGCCAGACGCCAAGAGCAGCGAAGACAACCCGATCGCGACGCTCCAGCGCGAAATGAACCATGTGTTCGAGAACTTCTGGAACCGGGTCGGTCATTTCGAATGGCCCTTTGGCAGCGGCGAGGCGAAATCCGACGTGGTCGAGACCGACAAGGCGATCGAAGTGTCGATCGAGCTGCCGGGCATGGAGATGAAGGACATCGAGGTGACGGTCAACGATGACATGTTGACTGTGAAGGGGGAGAAGAAGATCGAGCGCCAGGAGGAGAAAAAGGGATACTACCTCTCCGAGCGCAGCTACGGCGCGATCTACCGGACAATTCCGCTCCCGCCCGGTGTGGATGGCGAAAAGGCGCAAGCATCCTTCAAGAACGGGGTTCTGACGATCAAGCTGCCTCAGACTCCCGAGGCGCAGGCCAAGGTCAAGCGCATCGAGGTCAAGAACGGCTGATTTGCCACATTGGGTGTCGCCGGTTTGCGGCGTCCCCTCCGCTCCGTGCGATATCGCACCGTCTGGCGAAGCCCCGGGGAGCTTGTCTCTCCGGGGCGGCTTTCGAGGGGCAATCATGAAAGACTTGCAACGATCCGGGCTGACCCGTGAACAATGGTCGGCGATGACGCTCTACGAGAAGTTCGAGCAAGTTGTCATCTTCGTCCTCAGCGTCATCATTGCGGCGATCGTCGTGGCGTCGGTCTGGGCGCTGATGCGCGAAGTCGTGAACCGCTTGGTTCTGGGGGCATTCGACACTCTCGATTACGCCACCTTCCAGGTGGTGTTCGGCATGATCTTCACCGTGGTGATCGCGCTCGAGTTCAAGCGCTCCCTTCTTGTTGCGACCGAACGCAGCTTCGGGATCCTCCAGGTCCGCACGATCGTGCTGATCGCGCTCCTCGCCATCGCGCGCAAATTCATCATCCTGGACCTCGGCGAGACGGAATCATCCAAGATTGCCGCACTCGCGGGCGCGGCGCTTGCGCTCGGCGCTGTCCACTGGCTGGTGCGCGATCAGGACCGGCGCGAACTCGGAGGCCACGAGACGCGATGACCGCGGCCTCCGCCAGCCACCGCCTGCTCAATTTCGCGCAATCGGCGCTGCTGCTCGGGCTCATGGCCGCGATCGCCTGGATCGCGGTGACAGCGATCGTCGGACCCGAGACCGGTCTCCTCATGGCGCTCGCGATGGTCGGGGGTCTCCTGTTTGCGCCCGCGCTGCCACGCCGGCTGCTCCTCTCGGCCTATCAGGCGCAGCGGCTCACCGGTCGTGATGCCCCCGGTCTCGTCGCGGCCCTGGCCGAACTCGCCCGCAGGGCCGGGCTGCAGCGCGCGCCGGCGCTTTATCGCGTGCCGAGCCGGCTGCCGAACGCCTTCGCCCTGGGCAGCCCCGAGGACAGCGCCATCTGCGTCACCGACGGGCTGCTCGACCTGCTCGACGGCCGAGAACTCGCCGGGGTTCTGGCGCATGAGATCGGGCATATCGCCAACCGCGACCTGTGGATCATGAGCCTCGCCGACATGATGTCGCGCCTCGTCTCGCTGGCAAGCTGGCTCGGACAGTTGCTTCTGCTCCTCAACCTGCCTCTGGTCCTGGCAGGCATGGTCCATGTGCCTTGGCATGTCGTGATTCTCCTTGTCTTCGCGCCCACCCTCATGGCGCTGGTCCAACTCGGCCTTTCGCGGACGCGCGAGTACGACGCCGACCGCGCCGCCGCAGAGCTGACCGGCGATCCGGAGGGGCTCGTGCGCGCGCTCGTCAAGCTCGAACGCCGGGTCGGTCGGTTCTGGGAGGAGATCCTTCTGCCCGGCCGCCGCATTCCGGAGCCCTCGTTGCTCAGGACGCATCCCCCGACCGAAAGCCGAATCCGCCGCCTCCGGGACCTGGTCACGGGTCGCACGACCCCGATCCCCGCCCTTGTCGGCTACCCGACCGCAAGGATACCGCTGGGAGGGACACCGCCTCGGTTCCATCGCCTTGGGCTCTACTGGTAGGCCTGCAGGGAAGCTGGATCGCCCAGGAGAACGGCGACCTGTCAGAAGGCAGGTCTTCCAGAGAAGGTTGGATATCAGGCCCATCCCCTCCGCCACTTGCCCTAGCGAAAGCGTTCTCCCGATCCGGCTGCGGCCGGATTTTTCCGTTGTTTTCGAGGGTTATGCGGGAAGGGCTGAGCACTGGCCGTGCTGCCAGGTGGCCCGGAAGCGGTCTCTCGGGGTCGATATTCTCCGGACCTCTCGACTGCTCGATTTCGGTGCAGAGCCTGCAAACCTCGGAAATTCAGGGGAAAAATTGAAGGCTGACCTGAACACTTCGATGCCAGTGGCGCTATCGAAATGGAACCGGGATCGAACAACTCGGTCGCGCTTTGGCCGGAACACGAACTCTATTCTGCAGGCTCGGCGACGGCAGCGTGCTTCCTGATGATGTCCTGCACCTCGCCCGGCTTGAACGCGACATCCCAAGTCCAGCGCCCGAAACCGCCTGCTGCGTTGATCGCCTTCACCCATTCGTTCAGCGCGTCCCGCTTCGCCTTGTTCTGAGGACTGTCGGTGCCCTTGATCTCGGGCGCGAAGATCGTGCCGCCAGCAAGGCGGACCAGGAAATCCGGGACGTATCGCCGCCGGGAGCCCGCTCGCATGTATTCGATCTAGAAGGTCCTGGAGATGGACCCTTGCTCGCCGGCGCCGTCGATGAGCGCGACCGGAAGCCTTTGGGCAGTCTCCTGCCGCCCGAAGACGATCGGCCGATCCGTCTCGCCGCCCCCGAAGGTCTGCGCCGGGCGCTGATCGACCCGACGGCCGACCCGCCTCTCTCTCGACAGCGCCGCGATCGACTCAAGCGCGCCCTCGGATGCGTGGGCGCCAGACGTGCCGACGCGAGCTATCGCGAGGCGGCCGCGGTCTTTTTCGGGGGCGCCGTCTCGACGCGGATCCCTTGAAGACGGGCTCGCTCATGGCCCGGATCGCACGCCTGTCGTCCTCGGGGCAGAGCATCATCGATCGCGGTTATGGCGATCTTCCACGGTTCGCGCCACGGCGGCGATGCGCGGGCAGAAAATGCCGCTTGCGAATCTATAGGAGTCCTATGTATATGTGCTCTGGAAGGTGGAGCACATGACGACACACACGCATATCGCGACCGGCCTGGCGAAGATCGGACTGTTCCTGCGCTCGGAGAACTGGCGGCAGGCAGACGCCGCCGACCTGTCCCCGACCCAGGCGCAGATCCTCGCCCATCTGACCCGGCGCGGCCCGGCGCGCGTGACCGCTCTTGCCGAGGCGCTCGGCGTCACGCAGCCGACGGCCAGCGACGCGGCCGGCGCGCTCATCCGCAAGGGCCATGTCGCCAGACATCCCGATCCGGACGATGCGCGGGCATCGCTGCTTCATGCCACCGCCAGCGGACGGCGCGCGGCGGCGGAAACCGCTGTCTGGCCGGACGCCCTGCTCGGCGCCATCGACACGCTCGGTGCGGACGAGCGGGCCATATTCCTCAAGGCCCTCACCAAGATGATCCGCGAGTTGCAGGTCCGGGGCGCCATCCCCGTCCAGCGGATGTGCGCGACCTGCCGCTTCTTCCGGCCGAACGTCCATGGCGATCCGGCTGCCCCCCATCATTGCGCCTTCGTGGACGCCGCTTTCGGGGAGGCCAGCCTGCGCCTCGATTGCGACGAACATGAACCGGCCGACACGTCGGATGCCGACGCCCTGTGGCAGAGCTTTCTCGGCGCGCCGGCCGGACAAGCGGACGCCCCGCCCGCGGCAACGGGCGAGGCATCCTGATGTCTGAACCCTCCTCTCAACCAGGACAGGAGACACTTCCACCATGACACGGAAAGCCATCTTTTACCACGCCGGTTGTCCGGTCTGCGTCGCCGCCGAGGACAGGATCACCGAGATCATCGACCGCAGCCGCATCGACCTGGAGATCGTCCATCTGGGCGACGCGCCGGGCCGGATCGACGAAGCCGAGGCCGCGGGCGTCAGATCCGTGCCCGCCCTTGTCGTCGACGGCGCGGCGCTGCACATCAATCACGGCGCCGACCTCGCGGCGTTGCGGTGATCGCCATGAGGACCGCCACAGCGATTGCGGCGCTCGCCGCCACCCTGACCGCGCCTGCCCTGGCGCAGGCGCATGACCACGACGGCGGCATCGCAGCCGCCGCCTCGGACGCCGTCGCGGCGCCGTTCGACATCGTCCACGCCCGGATCACGACCGAGGGCAATGCCGCGGTCTTCCACATCGCCGTCTCCGGCCGCGCGGGCGAGAGCAAGCCGGCGCCATCGGGACAACTCGCGGGCAGCGAGGTCTTTTCCTACGTCTGGCCGACGAGCATCGACCCTTCCGAGGTCGGGTTCGAACGCGCGGCGGGCATCCTCGCCCTTGCGGTCACGGCCCATCCCGATTTCGACGACACGCCGCTTTTCGACGAGAATGGCGACAGCGATCCTGCCAATGACGGCGATATCTGGCACAGCCACTGGGTGGTGCTCGGGCCGGACGAGGCCTGCGGCCCCGGCGCGCTCAAGGTGATCGACATCCCCGAGGGCGCCAGCCCGCGGCTGCCGAAGACCTGGCCCGGCCTGCCGATCCTTCTCGACAGTCCGGGCTGGGACCCGCTCATCGACGCCGAATCCGTCGAGGTGCGCGTGCCGTTCGACGACATCGCGGTCGTCGAAGCTGCGTCCCATGACGGCGTGACCGCCGGCCTGCGCGTCAACGAGAGCGCCCATGCGCCGCTGCTCTGCGTCACCGACGTCTTCGACGTCGCCTCCGGCGATCTGAGCCTGCCTGGAAGGGTGAATGAGTGAGGCGATGACGGTAAGTCTCAGGCCCGCCCCCGCGCTTCATGTAGCTCGGTGGCTCAACGCCGCCGAGCCGCTCAGCCTTGACGAGCTGCGCGGCCGCGTCGTGCTGATCGAGGCCTTCCAGATGCTGTGCCCGGGCTGCGTCAGCCACGGCCTGCCGCAGGCGCAGCGCGTGCGCGCGACCTTCCCCGATACGGACGTCGCGGTGATCGGCCTGCACAGCGTGTTCGAACATCACGACGCCCAGACGCCGGTCGCGCTCGAAGCCTTCCTCCACGAATACCGCATCGGCTTTCCCGTCGCGGTCGACGCGCCGGGCGAGGATCGCGGCCTTCCGCGCACCATGGCCGCCTACGGCCTGCAGGGCACGCCCACCCTCGTGCTGATCGACCGGCAGGGACGACGCCGCGCGCAGCATTTCGGGCATGTCCCAGATTTGCGCCTCGGCGCCGAGATCATGGCGCTTATTGCCGAGCGGGAGGACGGAGCGGCCGCGCTGGAGACTGCCGCCGCTTCCGCCGCTCCGGCCTGCGACGAACACGGCTGTACAGTTCCGATACCCCAAGGAGACAGCCCCGCATGAAGTCCGCAATCGCCATCCGTCATGTCGGGTTCGAAGATCTCGGTGCCTTCGCGCCCGGGCTCCGCGCGGCCGGTTATCAGGTCCATTACTGGGACATCGGCGAGCAGGAGCTCTGGACGCTGGAGCCGGTCAAGACCGACCTCCTGATCGTGCTCGGCGGCCCGATCGGCGCCTATGAGGACGAGGCCTATCCCTTCATCGCCGAGGAGATCACCATCCTCGAACAGCGCCTCGCCGTCAACCGGCCGACGCTTGGCATCTGTCTGGGCGCGCAGCTCATCGCCCGCGCGGCGGGCGCGCGGGTGTTCCCGAGCGGCGCGAAGGAGATCGGTTTCGCCCCCATCGCTCTGACGGAGTCGGGACGGTCCTCCTGCCTCGCGCCCTTTGCGGAGGCGCCCATCACGCTGCACTGGCACGGCGACACGTTCGACCTGCCGGCCGGCGCCGAACGGCTCGCCTCCACCGATCTGTGCGAGAACCAGGCCTTCGCGATGGGGCCGAACATCATCGGCTTCCAGTTCCACCCCGAGGCGTCCGCGAAGGGCTTCGAGAAATGGCTCGTCGGCCATGCGGCCGAACGCGCCGCCGCGCGGATCGACGTGCCGCGCCTGCGCAGCGAGGCCCAGACATACGGCCCAGAGCTCGAACGCAAGGCGCAGGCGGTGCTCTCCGCCTGGCTCGGCGGGCTCGAGGTCTGAGGCGATGAGCGCGACGCCGGTCAGCCATGGCGGCTTCCCTCAGGCGCGCAGCGCCGAGGACATTGCGCGCAATCTCGCCGCGGTGCGGGCACGCATCGTCGCTGCCTGCGCGCGCGCCGGGCGCGACCCGGCGGAGGTGCGTCTGCTGCCGGTCTCCAAGACGGTGGAGGAGGCCCGCATCCGCATGGCGCATGCTGCGGGGCTCTCCGAGTTCGGCGAGAACAAGGTGCAGGAGGCGCGCGAAAAGGCCGAGGCGATGGCCGATCTTCCCATCGCTTGGTCGGTGATCGGCCATCTGCAGACCAACAAGGCGAAATATGTCGCCCGCTTCGCCGCCGAGTTCCAGGCGCTCGACAGCCTCAAACTGGCTGAAGCCCTCGACCGCCGCCTGCAGATTGAGGGCCGATCGCTGGATGTCTTCGTGCAGATCAACAGCTCGGGCGAGGCCTCCAAATACGGCCTCGCGCCTGAGGGCGCGGCCGCCTTCCTGCGCGAACTCCCGGCTTTCTCCGCGCTCAAGGTCCGCGGGCTGATGACGCTCGCCCTGTTCTCCGCTGATGCTTTGCGCGTTCGCGCCTGCTTCCGGCTGATGCGGGAGCTGCGCGACCGGCTACGCCAGGAAACGCCCGACGGCGTCGCGCTCGGTGACCTCTCCATGGGCATGTCGGGCGATTACGAGCTCGCCATCGAGGAAGGCGCGACCGTGGTGAGGGTTGGCCAGGCGATCTTCGGGGCGCGCCCGCTGCCCGACAGCTATTACTGGCCGGGCGGCGCGCCATGAGCGGGGCCACGATCGTGTCGATCCAGTCGCAACTCGTCTTCGGCTGCGCGGGCAACAGTGCGGCCGTGCCGCTCCTGCAGCGTCTCGGAGCGACCGTCCACGCCGTCCCCACCACGCTCCTGTCGAACACGCCGCACTATCCGACCATCGCCGGCGGACCGCTCGATCCCGCGCTCGTCGAGGCGCTTCTGGACCGGCTGCTCGACCGCATCGCGCCGACCGCGATCGGCGCCATCCTCACGGGCTATATCGCAAGCCCCGGGGCCGCTGCGGCCGCTGCGCGGTTCATCGACCGCGTCCGGACGGCCCACGGCCATGTCCTCGTCCATTGCGATCCAGTCATGGGCGACACCGATACCGGTCTTTATGTCAATGAAGCGGTGGCCGCCGCGATCGCTGCGGACCTCGTGCCGCGCGCGGATATCCTGACGCCGAACCTGTTCGAGGCGCGGCGCCTGACCGGCCTGCCGGACGGCGATCCTCACGCGGTTCTCGAACGCCTGCTGACGTCTCACGCCCGCATCGCCGCGATCACCGGGATCGATCCCGGCGACGGCTTCGTCACGACGCTCGGCGGCGACGGCAAGGAGCGCTGGCGGGTGCGCACGCCGAAGCTCGCTCTGCGCCCGACCGGCACGGGCGACGTGTTCTCGGCGGCGTTCCTGCATGCTTTGCTGCACGGCGCCGACACGCCCGGCGCGCTCGAGCGCGGCGTCAAGATCGTGTTCGATCTGATGGAAACCGCGTACCGGACAGGCGCTCGCGAACTCGATCCCGGAGGCTTCGCGCCGCGCCCGGCGGAGGGGCCTGTGCGCTTCGCGGCGACGTTTACCGGCAACACGATCGATCGCGCCTCAGCCACGTGAGCCCCACCGCGCGGGGGTGACGATTTCGCCGCGCCCAGAGCTCGGAAAGCGGTCCCCGCTCACGGCTATTGGCAAGCAGGCCGTCAGCCACCAAGGGGTAGCGCGCGGCGAAGTGGTCGCTCTCGAAGAGTGCCAGCATGGGCTCACGCACCAGCGCCATCATCGCGCCGTTGCCGATGGAGGAGCCGTCTTCGGGGGTCAGGGAAAGGATCAGGTCGGTCAGACTGTCGGACATGGCTAGGACGGACACCCACGAAAAGGGCTTGTTTTCCATTACCCTATCGCCTGCGTTGCCCATTTGCACGCCCGATTCAGTCCTGCGCCTGCTCCATCAGCCAGAGCGCTCGCTGTTCTTTCCAATCGAGAGGGAGCGGTTCCATCAGGTTCGCGAGCGTGACGGTCGCGGGCTGCCGCCCCTCCATGATGGCATCCACGATTTCCGGGGCCAGCAGCGACAGGCGCAGAAGCCGCGCCATGTAGGTGAAGCTGATGTTCTCTCGCTCAGCCAGCTCAGAAATCGAAGCATACTCGCCCGACTCCAGCATGCGCTTCCAGCGGAAGGCGCGCGCCAGCGCCTTGACCAGCGTGTTGTCAGTCCGCTGCGATTGCGTGGCGCCTTCGGGCATCTGCATCTCCTTTCGCCCACCGCGCTTCACGACGCGGAACGGGACGTGGAGCGTCACAGTCTCCGGGATCGGCGTGCTGCGGTTCATGCGGCGGCCTCGATGCCGCCAGCCAGGATCTCGCGGGCTAGACCGCCCAGCCCGTCGACGCGCAGGCGCACGTTCAGTCCATCCGTGCCGATGTCGACGCGCTCGACCAGCAGCGTCACGATTCGCGCCTGCTCGGCGGGGAAGAGTTCGTCCCACAGCGGATCGAGCCGCTGCAGGGCCGTGCGCGCATCGGCCTCGGTGATATCGTCGGCATGGGCGCGTGCCGCCTTCCACGTCCGCGCGACGACTTCGGGCTGGCGGAAGACGGCACGCAGCTGGTCGATCACGGCGCCCTCGATCTCGCCCGCAGGCACGCGGCCGACCGGACACGACCCGGCGCCATGCTTCAGCACGGTCTGGCTGACGTAGTAGCGGTAGAGCTTGTCGCCCTTTCGGGTGTGGGTCGGCGAGAACGCCGCGCCGTCGGGTCCGTACAACAGCCCCTTCAGCAGCGCGGGCGTGTCGGCGCGGGTGCGGGCCGCGCGCTTGCGCGGGCTCTCCTGCAGGATGGCGTGGACGCGGTCCCAAGTCTCGCGGTCGATGATGGCGTCGTGCTCGCCCGGGTAGCTCTCGCCCTTGTGCACCGCCTCGCCGATGTAGGCGCGGTTGTTCAGCATCCGGTAGAGGTACTTCTTGTCGATCCGGTTGCCGCGCGGCGTGCGGATGCCGCGCTTCGCCACGTCGCGCGCCAGCTCCGTTCCCGAGCCGATTTCGAGGAAGCGGGCGAAGATCCAGCGGACATGGTCCGCAGATTCGTCGTCGATGATCAGCTTCCGGTTCTCGACCCGGTAGCCGTAGGGCGGCACCCCGCCCATCCACATGCCCTTGCGCCGAGAGGCCGCGACCTTGTCGCGGATGCGCTCGGCCGTCACCTCGCGCTCGAACTGGGCGAACGAGAGCAGGATGTTCAGCGTCAGCCGGCCCATGGACGTGGTCGTGTTGAACGACTGCGTGACCGAGACGAAGGTCACGCCGTTGCGGTCGAACACCTCGACCAGCTTGGCGAAGTCGGCGAGCGAGCGGCTGAGACGGTCGATCTTGTAGACCACCACCACGTCGACCAGCCCGTCCTCGATGTCCTCCAGAAGCCGCTTCAATCCGGGGCGTTCCAGGGTGCCGCCCGAGATGCCTCCATCGTCGTACTGATCGCGGACGAGCACCCAGCCCTCGGATCGCTGACTGGCGATGTAAGCCTCGCAGGCCTCGCGTTGGGCGTGGAGCGAATTGAACTCCTGCTCCAGCCCTTCCTCGGAGGATTTGCGTGTGTAGATGGCGCAGCGCAGCTTGCGGACGACCTTCGATTTCTCGGGCGGTTTCGTCATGTCCGCCCCCTGTGGTTCTTGAGCCCGAAGAACACCCAGCCGTTCCAGCGCGTCCCGGTGATCGCCCGCGCGATGGCGGACAGCGACGTGTAGGGCCGCCCCTGCCATTCGAACCCGTCGGCGGTGACGGTTACGATCTGTTCGACGCCCTGCCATTCGCGCAGGAGGCGCGTGCCGGTGATCGGGCGGTCGCGGTCGGCGCGGATGCCACGCTTCCTCTTGTCGCCGCCGTCCAGTTCCTCGCCGAGCCGTTCCAGCCGCCGGATCGTCTCCGGCTTCAGCCCGCCATAGGCCAGTTCCTGGATGCGGTAGGCCAGGCGGCTTTCGAGATAGCGCCGGTTGAACGGCGGCGGCTCGCTGTCGAACAGGTCGCGCCACTGCGCCTTCAGGTCGGGCGTCGTCGCCGTCTTCAGCGCGGCCAGGCGCGCGGGGATGGGGTCGTGCTCGGTCATGCGGTTCTCCGTTGAGTTGGAGTTGCATGACGGCATCGGTCGGCCGGAGAGTGTAGGCGAATTTCTCCAGTACCGTCAGAAGGTTCACCCCGCTCGCGCTGCCGAAGCCGGACGAGACCGAGCGCCAGAAGGCCGCACAACTCGGTGCGGCGTTCGGCTGCGGTCATCCGGTCGGGCGGCAGGGGATTGGGGCGCTTCATATCGAGGGGGCCGGTGTCTGTGGTGTCGTCACAGAGGAAAAGCCACCTTCGGTGCCCCGATGGGACACCCACACCGGCTATTGGAACAGACAAGGAACAAAAATGCTTGCCTGTGGCCTGCGACTCCGCGATCCTCTCCGGTTGAATCCCTACCGAGCAGCAGTTGATTGAGGTGTGTTCATGCCGCGCAAGTCTCTTCCTTTGGGCCCCGAATCCCTCGGTCTGATCGAAGATGCGCGGATCGATCTACTGCGTGCAGCGCTCGCCGTTCGGGACGACGACAGCGAGCCTGAATTCGACCTGCCCGAGGAGATGCCCGATCGCGAGGACGAGGACGCCGTCCACGCATTTCGGGATCGGCTGATCGAGATCCTCTCCGAATTCGACCCGGATGAACTTCGCCCGACCGAAACCCGGTCACGCCGCATTCGCGCGCTCGCCAGCGGGAAGGGCGTCACGTCGCTCGAAACCATCGTGGTCCAGAAGCTGGATCACGAACGGGCGCAGGAATTCGACGATCAGCCAGACCCGCTCTGCAGGAGCATCTGGGCGTTTCTCAATGCCCGCGAGACCTTCGAGGACGCGGAGAGCTTCCACTTCGCCCGACAGTTTCGCGACCACCGCAAGCTCTATGACGCCTTCGAGGTCGATCTGGAAACCGCGACGCCGCTCGATGCGGCGTCCGTTGACGAGCGGGCGCTCGAGATCCGGATCAAGGAGGTCCTCGAGCTCAAGCCGGCGATCTCCTGCACCGTCCGCGCGCTCGACCTGCCGAAGACCGACGCGCACCCCGCGTCGATCATGCTGATCGTGCGTCATGGCGGGCCGCTCTCCAGCGTCTACAACCATCGCGACGACGGCCGGCGCGCGGCGATCTATTATCGCCCGCCGAACGAGGCGACATTGATCTACACACCGTCGCTGCGGCAGATCGAGGTCTGCGCGGACAGCCCGCTGGTTCGCCAGCAGGTCAGCGACACCTTCGCCGAGGTCGCGCTCAACCACGACATCTCCCGGAAGCCGCTCACCTGGAAGCGCTACAACCTCACGCGCTTCCGGTCTTCGCTGGCGCTCGAACGCCCTGCCATCGAGGGCTACGACATCAGCGACGCCCGCGTCCTGGAGGCGGAGGTGCGCCTCGGCCATTGGCGGCGCAAGCTGCTGCTGAAGGTCACCATCGACGACGACATCGAGGAGGTCGCCGACCAGTACCTCGGCGCGCGCAACGTGTTCCGGCGTGCCGAGCGTTTCAGCCGGATCGGCATCGCGGTGGTCTACAGCCGAACCGGAGATGCGACCGAGCGGACGCTCAGCATCACGATCTCGGGCACGAAGAGCTGCAATCTCCAGAGCCACAAGGATCCGGAAGAGCGCAGCCTCGGATTCATGCTGCTCCAGGAGTGGGGCATCCTCAGCGCCTTCCGTCAGATCGACCCGTCAGACCTGCGAGCGATGTTCGCCGAGTTGATCAAGCTGCACGACCGCGTCGAGGACGAGGTCACGGGCCAGTACCTGCGTGAGCTCGGTCTCGACGCTCAACGGCTGATCGAAGGCGGGCTGCTCGAGCGGCGCGACCGGCAGGACGTCGTGCTGATCGAGGATGGCGACATCGATGGCGAAGGAGCCGTGAAACCGTCCGAGAAGCCAGGGATGGTCCGGACCGTTGGGCCTTTCGGCGAGGAAGCCGGTGACGTGCCCGCGGGCGATCTCGACAAGTATTCGATCAACGCGGACTGGCTCCACGAGACGATCCTGCGGCTGCTGAAACCGCTGCTGACGCGGCGCGGGTTGCAACAGATCCTCGACCCGGACCTGACCCTGCTCGGCGCGATGGAGATCGGCGGCGCCGAGGTGCCGCTGTATTTCGCGCGGCGGCTGAACGACCTGAAGACCGTCGAACGGCTGGACCTGGCGATGCGCGCGCGCAACCAGGCGGGCGTCGGCATCGTGCTGTCGGCCAGCGAGGACATGCCCTCCCATCTCGGGCCGAACGTCGTGGTGCCGTTGCTGTCGAACATCGCGCCGGCCGAGGAGGAATTCGCGGTCGCGCGCGACGGGCTCGAGATGGCGTTCCGCAGCAACTTCGCGCTGGCACGCGGCGGCGCGACACCGCAAGTGCTCCGCTCCGGCAAGCAGTCGGGGATGCTGCATGTGCCGGGGAAGGATCCGCTGCCTCTTACCGGCCCAGACCAGATCACGATCTTCGAGCGTCTTGTGGCAGCCTCCAAGACGGGCAGCCCGGACGTGCAGGTTAAGGATCTGATGGACGGGCTCGGTTCGCGCAGTCCCCAGCAGGCATTCCGACCGAAGACCTGGGAGAGCATCCTGAACGTCTACATCGCCAAGGGCGAGAAGCGCGGCTACTGGCGGCTGGTGATCGACGGGGCGTCGCCCGAACCGGCCGTCTAACAACGGTCTAACATGGCGTGCGGGACGGTCTAACAAGCGGCTGATTACTGGAAGGGCTCCACTTCAGAGGAGCACTTCCATGCCGACTCCCTTCCCATCGCGCCAGGCGGCCCCGACGAGGCGATCCGGCGCCGCGAACGCAAATCCCACCACCGCGTACTGGCGCTGCACGCGCTGCGACAAGCTGCTCGGCGTCTGCCGCGACGGTCGCATGCACCTGCGGTTCGCGCGGGGTCACGAGTATCTCGTGGGCTTCCCGGTTCAGGCCACCTGTCGAGGCTGCGGCACGCTGAACCACGCGACCGCACCCGCGCGCTGACGCGCGCATCCACCCACCCCCCTGAAACAGCAGAGACGCGCGACGTCCTGACCTGGCCACCACAAGGCGCCGGACGCCTGGCCGGAAGGCAGGCGTCCGATGTCCTTCGCGTGGCACGAAATCCGCGACCACCTCATGCAATCCTCTTCCACTCTCGGCTTCCAGCGCAGCTTCGACGCGCTCCGATGCGCGCACGCATCCATCGCACGGTTTCCGGACCGGGCGGCGCTTCTCGAAGCGTTGCACCGCGGTCCCGACAGCCCGGCCGGCAAGAACCGGATCCTCAGGGCGCTGATCGCGGCGGCGCAGGACGACGATGGCGCGTCCGATTGCGCCGCGACGGTGCTGCTGCTGGCCCTCTGGCCCGGGCTCGACGCGATCCGGCGTCGCGCAATGGCGCGCAGGATCGCGCCCGCCGATGAAATCGTCTCCGACATTCTTGCGCGGACGACCGAGGCCATTCGCAGCCTCGATCCCGACCGCGTCACCTGGATCGCCGCCACGGTGCTGCGGAACCTCGAGCGCGACATCCTCCGGGCGCGAAAGCGTGAAGCGGAACTCGAGGGCGTCGCCGCCGAGATCGATCCCGATGGGATCCCCGCGGCGCAGGGAGAGCCTGACCGGGCCCTTCATCGCGCGCGGCTCGTCGACGACATGCGCACGCTGATCGGGGGCGACGCGGACCTCGTCAACCGCGTCGCCGTCGAGGGCTGCTCGCAGGCCGAAGCGGCGGTCCAGCTGGGCCTCACAGAAGCGGCCGCCCGCAAGCGCTACCAGCGCGCCTCCCGCAGGCTCCGCGATCACCTCCAGGAAATCGTCTGACCCGATGTCCCGATCCGGTGCGCCGGATGGCTTTTCCCCAGTGACCGGCAAGCACGCCGCCGAACAGCACGAACAAGGATGGACCATGCAGGAACGCCACCCAGTCCCCGCAGGCGAGATGGTCAGGATCCCGGGCCTCTATCGGCGCTGGGAACTGCCCGAGGTTCTGAAGAACCACCAAGCCTACCGGATCGAGGACGCCGGCGCGCATCAGGACGGCACGCCGCTCCTTGCGGTCTACGCCGCCTATGACGGCGATGACCCGGCCGCGCCGGTCGCCGCCGCCCCGTTCGCCGGTCTCCGCACCCGCCCGGTCGGGCCGATTTCCCGACAGGCCGCCTAGCGGTTGGCGGCGGAGATCATGTTCATGGGCAAGACCCCGTTCATCACCGTCCGCGCCAGCCGCCCGCTGAGCGAGATCGAGTTCTGCGCGTGGGTGGCGCAGGCCGCGCCCGGCGACCGGCTCGAATACCATCGCGGTTTCCTCGTGCTCGACATCTTCCCGATGCTCGGGCGCCTGGCGGACCGCGAGCGGGAGGAGTTGGCGCGGCTCGGGGCGCGCGCCTTCTGGGCCGCCGAGCAGGGCCTCGTCCACCTCGTGCAGGAGCGCGTGGGCCCCGACCGCTTCGCCTACATCGCCGTCGCGCGCCCGAAGCCCAAGCACGCCGCCGCCTCGTTGTCGGCGCTGCTGCTCGAGGAGCAGGCGGCGTGAGCTCTCCCATCCAGACCCCCTTCGCCAATCACGGAGACCCGTTCATGGCCTGGCCAAACAACAGCCCCACGCCCGACGACCTGCCGGGCATCCCCGATGCCGACCTCGCGCAGCTGCCTGTGGAACTGCTCGCCATCCTGCAGCGCGAGACCGAGGAGGCGCTGAAGCGCGCCAAGGCGGCGAAGGCCCGGCTCGATGCCGCGCTGACCGTCCGCTACGCCACCCGCGCCGCCGAGGAGCGGCAGGCCCGGGGCAAGGACACCGGGACGGTCCGCTTCGACGACGGCGATTTCACCGTAGTGGCCGATCTGCCGAAGAGGGTGGATTGGGACCAGGAGCGGCTTGGCGAGATCGTCGAGCGCATCCGCCGCTCGGGCGACGACCCAGCGCAGTATGTCGACATCGCCATCAAGGTGCCGGAGCGCAAATACGCCGCCTGGCCCGACAATATCCGGGCGGTGTTCGAGCCCGCACGGACCGTGCGCACAGGCGCGCTGAAGGTGGAGCTCCTGCCGCAGGGAGGCGCGGCATGAGCCTCCGGATCGTCACCGCGGACGAGCGGCTGCGCGAGGCGCAGGGCAAGACCACCATGGCGCTGTTCGGCCCGAGCGGCGCCGGCAAGACAACGCTCCTGAAGACGCTGCCGGCCGAGGAGACCGTCTGCCTCGATCTCGAGGCGGGGCTGAAGTCGGTGCAGGACTGGCGCGGCGACAGCCTGCCGATCCGTCGCTTCGCCGACGCCGTGGACATCGCCTGCCTGATCGGCGGGGCGAACCCGGCGGCGCAGCCCGACGAGCATTTCTCGGAGGCGCACCACGCGCATCTGCGCGGACAGCATCCGGAACTCGCCGCGCGGCTCGACGCCAAGCGCATCGTGTTCGTCGACAGCATCACCGACCTGACGCGCCAGGCGATGGCCTGGGCCAAGACCCGGCCCGAGGCGATGTCGGAACGGACCGGCAGGCCTGACACCCGCGGCGCCTATGGGCTGCTCGCCCGCGAGGTGATCGGGCTCCTCAAGCACCTCCAGCACGCGCCGGGCCGCACAGTGATCTTCGTCGGCATCCTCGAGCGGATCACCGACGAGATGAACCGGACCATCTGGCAGCCGCAGATGGAGGGCGGCAAGGCCGCGCGCGAGCTGCCCGGCATCGTCGACCAGGTGATGACCCTCGGCCTCTTCAGCCCCGAGACCGGCCCCGATGGCGCGACCGCCTGGCGGCACGACCCCGAGAAGGGCGAGACGCGCCGCCTCGTCTGCCGCTCCGGCAATCCCTGGGGCCTGCCTGCGAAGGACCGCTCCGGCCGCCTCGACCTGACCGAGCCGGCCGATCTCGGCGCGCTCCTCTCCAAGATCAACCACGCACCGAAAGGATGAACGAGATGACCTTCGACATGAACGACGTGGCGCCGCAGCAGTCCGGCGACCTGATCCCCGACGGCACCTTCGCCAAGGTGACCATGTCCATCCGCAAGGGCGGCACGGACGGGGCGAGCGAGGTGGATCGCGGGCTCCTGAAGCCCTCGAACCAGCCCGGCAGCGACGTGCTGATGCTCGACGCCGAGTTCACGGTGGCCGAGGGGCCGCATGCCCGGCGCAAGTTCTGGCAGAACTTCACCGTGCAGGGCGGCAAGCTTGACGAACAGGGCCAGTCGATCGGCTGGAAGATCTCCAAGAGCCAGTTCCGGGCCATGATCGACAGCGCGCTCGGCCTGAACCCGGAGGACATGAGCGAGGCGGCGAAGGCCAAGCGCGTGCTGCGCGGGCTCGCCGATCTCGACGGGATCACCTTCGTCGCGAAGATCCAGATCGAGCCGAACCGCAACCCCGCCTACAAGGACGCCAACAAGCTCGACCATGTCGTGCTGCCCACCGCGCCCGAGTGGCAGAAGGTGATGGCCGGCGAGACGGTCCCGGCGCAGCCGTCGAACAAGCCCCGGCCGGCCGCTGCGCCCGTACAGCCCGCGACGCCGGCATGGGGCCAGCCGCAGGCCGCCGCGGCACCGGCCGCGCCCGCGTGGTCGTCGCCGGCCACCCAGCCCGCCAGCCAGCCTGCCGCCGAGCCCGCCGCGCCGAAGGCCACGGGCGGTCCGGCCTGGCTCAACCCGTGAGCCCGGACGAATGGCAGGCGCATGTCACCACGGAGGCGGCCCTTGCGATGGGGCGCTGGCTCGAGGCGCGGGGGTGGCTCGACCGCCCCATCGCCAGCCTCACCCGGCGCGATCTGGAATGCATGGCCTCGAACGCCATAAGCCGGTTCATCGTGCTGGCCTCCGAGCGCCGAACCGCCGCGCCGGACGAGGAGGAGCGAAACGCGCTCGACCTCCTGCTGATGGGCTGACCCGCGCCGAACTCGGCCGCCGCGTGCCCTGCGCGCTCTGCGGCCGGGAGGCCCAGGGCTTCGGCTACTGCCACGGCCTGCGCTGGGACCGCCATCCCCATCACCGCTTCTGCTCGATGGCCTGCCTCACGGCGGGCTCGGCCAACGCCAAGAGGAACCACGGCATGATCGACAAGACCGAAATGGAAACCCGCGCGATCCGCGAGGCGCGCCGCGAGCTGGCCGAGGCGCTGACGGAGATGGGGCTGATGGAGCCCTTCTTCGACCGGCCGGCCGAGGACATCGACCGCCTGATCGAGGCCTGCGTCGACGGATTTCAGGCGTCAATGCAGCGCCAGTCCGACGCCGGCGACGTGCCGTTCTGAGGAGGTGCGGATGCTGGTCGATCTCAACCACCGCTCCGGCTTCATCTACGGCCGCGCCGCCGATGCCCCGTCGCCGCTCGGCGCCCGGATCAACACGCTTCTCGATCACGCCCTCGTGGCCGAGCGCGCTGGCCAGCGGCTCCGCGACTATCTCGGCGCCAGCCGGATCGGCGAGCCCTGCGCGCGCCGCCTCGTCTACGAGGTGACCCACACCCCGCCCGATCCCGGCAAGGAACTCGAGGGGCGGAGCCTGCGCATCTTCGCCGCCGGGCATGTCTTCGAGGATCTCGCCATCCGCTGGCTGCGGCTCGCCGGGTTCGACCTGCGCACCCAGACCCGCGAGGGCGGCCAGTTCGGCTTCGAGACCGCGGGCGGCCGGATCCGCGGCCATGTCGACGGGGTGATCGTCGGCGGCCCGGAGGTGGGGCTCGCGTGGCCGGTGCTCTGGGAGTACAAGGCGCTGAAGGCGTCCTCCTGGTCGGACACGGCGAAGAAGGGCGTGCGGCTCTCCAAGCCCGTCTATTTCGGGCAGATGCAGATCTACATGGCCTACATGGGCCTCGGCTCGGCGCTCTTCACCGCGCTGAACAAGGACAGCTGCGAACTCTACCACGAGCACGTCCCCTTCGAGCCTGCGGCCGCGCAGGAGCTTTCCGACAAAGCGGTGGCCGTGCTGCGCGCCTCGGATGCGGGCGAGCTGCTGCCGCGGATCGCGACTAGCCCCGACTTCTACCTCTGCCGGTTCTGCCCGTTTTCGGCGCGTTGCTGGGAGGACCGGGCATGACCGTCACGCTTTCCGAGATGCAGAGCCGCGCCATCGCGGCCATCCGCGACTGGTACGAGACCCGCCGCCACGAGCAGCAGGTGTTCCGGGTGTTCGGCTATGCCGGCACCGGAAAGACAACAACCACCGCGCAGGCGATCGAGGCGCTGGGGCTGGCGCCGATGGCCCCCGGCGCCCCGGGCGGCGTGCTCTTCGGCGCCTTCACGGGCAAGGCCGCGCTCGTCATGACGCGCAAGGGCACGCCCGCGCAGACGATCCACAGCCTGATCTACCGCGTCTCCGAGGCGACGCCCGAGGAGATCGAAAGGGTGACCGAGGACCTGGCGGGGCTGCGTCGCGAGCTGCCGCGCATGGGGCCGGCCGAGCGCGATTTCGCCATGACGCGGATTGCCCAGCTGGAGATGCGGCTCGAGGACATCCACCAGCCGAAGTTCCTGATCAACGAGCAGTCGATCCTGCGCGACGCGGACCTCCTCGTCCTCGACGAGGTGTCCATGGTGGGCGAGGACCTGGGGCGCGACCTCCTGGCCTTCGGCAAGCCGATCCTCGTGCTGGGCGATCCGGGGCAGTTGCCGCCGGTGAAGGGCGCCGGGTTCTTCACCGAGGCTGCGCCCGACGTGATGCTGACCGAGGTACACCGGCAGGCCGAGGACAGCGCCATCCTGCGGCTCGCGACGCTGGCGCGGCAGGGCGCGCCGATCCCCATGGGCGCGCATGACGACCACGTCTGGAAGATGTCGCGCCACGAGATCGGCCCGGCGCAGATGCTGCGCGGCGGCCAGGTGCTCTGCGGGACGAACGCGACGCGGCGCTGGCTGAACACCGTCATGAAGCGCGCGGCGGGGTTCGAGGCCGATTATCCGACCGGCTGCGGCGAGAAGATCATCTGCCTGAAGAACCGCCACGATCTCGGGCTGATCAACGGCATGTTCCTGACGCTCAGCGATGTGCGCCAGGACCCCGACGACGCCTTCGCCTTCAGCGCGATGGTCGAGACCGAGGACGGCGAGACCATCGCCGGGCGGCAGAGCTTCTGGCGCGGCGAGTATGCCGATCACGTCGCCTACGACCCCGAGCGCGGGCGCCGTGAATGGCAGATCAAGCGCGGTCTCATCGAGAGCAGCTGGGGCTACGCGATCACCTGCCACAAGGCGCAGGGTTCGCAATGGGAGAACGTGGTCGTCTTCGACGATGGCTTCGGTCGCTCGGCGGCCGACAGGAACCGCTGGCTCTACACCGCGATCACGCGGGCCGAGCGGGGGCTGGTGATCCTTGCTTGATCTCAACGACGCCCTCCCGCCCGCAACCGAGGCGCCGCGCTACGATCTCGACCTGATCGTCGAGCGCCTGCGCGAGACTGCCCAGCACTGGGTCCCCGACCTCTTCCCGCGCGGCCGCCGCTCCGGCGACGAGTGGCGCCTCGCCAACATCCGGGGCGATGCGCCGCGGAACACCGGCTCCTGCGTCATCACGCTGCGCGGACCGCATGCCGGCGACTGGATCGACTTCGACGGCAACCACGGCGGCGGGCCGATCAGCGCGATCGAGGAAGCGACCGGGCTGGATGGCCGCGCCCTGATCGAGCGCGCTGCCGAGATCGCCGGCGTCACCCCGGGCGCACCGGAGCGGCGGGCGCCAGCGACGCCGCCGACGCCGAAGCGCGATGCCACCCGAGAGATCGCGCACATCCTGTCCTCGGCCCAGCCGATCGCGGGGACGCCGGCTGCGGACTACCTCGCAGCCCGCGGCCTCGCTGTCCCCGCCGAGGCCGATCTGCTCTTCCATCCCGACCTGGCGCATTTCGAGACGAAGTCGGGCTATCCGGCCCTCGTGGCTCAGGTGCGTGACCGGAACGGCGATGTCATCGGGCTGCACCGCACCTGGCTCGCGGCAGATCCCGACGGCAGCATCCGCAAGGCGCCGCTCGACAAGGCCAGGAAGATGCTCGGCCGCGTCGCCGGCGGCGCCGTGCGGCTCGCGCCCCTCGGCGACGGCGACAGGCTTGCGCTGTCGGAAGGGATCGAGACCGGCCTCGCGGCCATGACCGCCTGTCCCGATCTGGCGGTCTGGGCCACGCTCTCGACTTCCGGCCTCGAACAGGTCGAGCTGCCGCCGGCCGCCCGCCGCATCGTGATTCTCGCCGATAACGACGCCTCGGGCGCCGGCCTGCGCGCCGCGGATGCCGCTGCACGGCGGCTGCGCGCACAGGGGCGCGACGTCGCCATCGCCGTGCCGCCCGAGGAGGGCCAGGACTTCAACGACCTGCTGCTGAGCGACGGCCCCGCGGCCGTGGCGCGCGTCATCGCCGCCGCGGAGTCGGTCGTCGAGGCGGAGGCGGTGATGCAGATCGGGCAGCACCGGCCGCTCAACTATCAGGGCTCGGGCGACACGATCCCGACGCTGCGCGCCGACGAGGGCGATCTGGCGCGCGCGAACGAGCAGGTCTGGAGCCTGCTCATGGCCTCGAACCGCTGCCCCTGGCTCTTCCGCCTGGCCGGTCAACCCACATGGGTCGTCCCCGACGACGAGGGCCGGCCCGTCGCCACCGCGCTCAACGAGGAGAAGCTCCGCCACATGCTGGCGCGGCTGGCCCGCTGGGTGCGCGTGAACGCCAAGGGCGAGCCGATCCCGGCGCCGCCGCCCTTGCCGGTGGTCAAGTCGGTCCTCGCCACGCCCGATCCCGCGCTGCCCGTGCTGACCGGCATCGTGAACACGCCGCTCTTCGGGCGGAACGGCACGTTGCTCACCACGCCCGGCTATCATCCCGACGCGCGGCTCCTCTACGTCCCTGCGCCGCGCTTCGTCGTGCCGGACATTCCCGCAAGGCCCACAACGGCCGAAATCGCGGCGGCGCGCTCGATGATCTGCGAGGACCTGCTCGGGGACTTCCCCTTCACCGGCGACGCCGAGCGCGCCCATGTCGTGGCGCTCCTGTTGCTGGGCTTCCTGCGCGGGATGATCGACGGTCCGACGCCGCTGCATCTGATCGAGAAGCCGGCACCCGGCACCGGCGCGACGCTGATGGTCGATGCGATCACCGGGATCCTGACCGGCGCGGGCGCCAGCGTCATGACCGAGGGGCGCGACGACGAGGAATGGCGCAAGCGCGTGACCGCGAAGCTCCGCCAGATCCCCTCCATCGTGCTGATCGACAACCTCCGGGCCACGCTCGACAGCTCGGCCCTCGCCGCTGCGCTCACGGCGCCCTTCTGGGAGGACCGCATCCTCGGCCACTCCGAGATGGCGCGGCTGCCGATCCGCTGTCTCTGGATCGCCACCGGCAACAACCCGGAGTTCTCCAACGAGATGGCCCGTCGCCTCGTGCGCATCCGCCTCGATCCGCACACCGACCGCCCCTGGCAGCGCTCGGACTTCCGCCACCCCGACCTGATGAGCTGGGTGCGCGCAAACCGGGCGCGGCTGGTCGCGGCCTGCCTGACGCTCTGCCAGGCGTGGATCGCCGCCGGCCGCCCGCGCGGCGGGCGCAGCATCGGCTCCTTCGAGAACTGGGCGCACGTGCTCGGCGGCGTGCTCGAGGTGGCGGGCATCCCCGGTTTCCTCGGCAATCTCGAGGAGATGATGGAGTCCTCCGACAGCGAGGGCGCCGCCTGGAACGCCTTCATCGGGGCCTGGTGGGACAGGTTCGGCACGGCAGAGGTGACGGCCGCCGAGGTCTACGACATCGCGCTCTTCTGCGATCCGCCACCGCCGATGAGCGGCGCCAACGAGCAGGCCCGCAAGACCAGCTTCGGAATGTCGATCGGGCGCATGCGGGACCGGGTGTTCCGCCTCGGCGATCTCCGCGTCCGGCTGGTGAAAGCCGGCACCTACCGGCGCGCCACGAAGTGGCAGCTGAAGGTGACCGAGGAAGAAAGACCCTCGGCTGCGGCCCGTCGCGGCGCCGATCCGTGTGAGCCTCGGGCCGGTGGTGTGAGCCTCGAAAACGAAGGCTCACACGCGCAAGTCCTTGATGCCAAACTGAAATGTGAGCCTTGTGAACCTTTTTCCACCCTTACGCGTGCGTGCACGCGCGTGCGCACGAAAGGAGATGCCGGAAAAGGTTCACAACCCTCACAAGGCTCACAAAGCGACGCTGTTTCAACGGGTTGCGGGTGTGAGCCTCAATGTGAGCCTCCCGCGGCAGGCTCACAGGCCTCACCGCGCCCCGATTGGCTGCGGGAGCTCGACCGATGAGCCCCGCGCGCCGTCCCCATCCCTTCATCGAGCAGCAGACAGGAAAGGAGCCCCCGATGGCCCATGCATCTCTAAACCCGTCTCCCGCGATCGCGCCTTCGGGCGGCACGCCGGTCCTTCTAGCCCTCGATCTAGGCACGACCACCGGCTGGGCGCTCCGCGCCGCGGACGGGCTGATCACAAGCGGCGCGGTGTCGTTCCGGCCGAGCCGCTACGACGGCGGCGGCATGCGCTATGTCCGCTTCCGCGCCTGGCTGGAGCGGCTGGCTGCGGATGCCGGGCCCATCGGCGCGATCCACTTCGAGGAGGTGCGCCGGCATGTCGGGACGGACGCGGCGCATGTGTTCGGCGGCCTCCTCGCCACGCTGACCGCATGGGCCGAGACGGCTGGCGTGCCCTATCAGGGCGTCCCGGTCGGCACGATCAAGCGGCACGCCACCGGCAAGGGCAACGCCCCGAAGGAGGCGATGATCGCGGCGGCCCGCGCCCGCGGCTTCAGCCCTGTCGACGACAACGTGGCGGATGCCATCGCATCCTGTTCTGGGCGATCGAGACGGCGGGAGGCGTGGCATGAGCAGGATGCGCTACACGCCCAAGGGCTATGGCGGGCGCCGCCGCGACCCGGAGCAGGTCAAGCGCGAGGGATGGCACGAGCAGCGGATGCTGGCGGTCTCGCTGGACGACCAGCGGCTCACCTGGCCGGAGCGGGAGTTGATCCGTCAGCTCGGGGACAAGCTCTACGGCAAGCCGCCCGCGGTCCGGGAGGTGCGCCATGACTGACTGGACCACCGCACAGGTGCAGGACCGCCTGGAACTCGCCGCCGACGTCTTCGCGCAGATGCCCGCCGTGAAGCCACAGAGCTACTTCAACGCATGGCCCGAATACTTCCACAGCTTTGCCGATCAGGTCGGCCAGGAGCCGCAGATGCGCCGGCCCCGGCCGAGCCCGCGCCAGATCACGGAGGCCGAGGAGGCGATGCTGTGGCTGCGCTGGCTCGAGAAGGACGACGCGCAGATCGTGTGGCTGCGGGCGAACCGGAAGCCCTGGAAGCCGATCTGCTGGCAGTTCGGGCTGTCGCGCACCGCGGCGACGAAGCGCTGGCAATACGGCATCGCCATCATCGTCTGGCGTCTGAACGGTCGCGTTCCGTCCCGGCGGCGCTCGCAGCAGTTCGTCATTGAAAACGCAGATCGGCTGTCAAGAAAAATCATCCTTTGAGACAATTTTCCGGTGTACATCGCAGCGCCTTACAAGATCGGCGAATAGAGCTACAAAGACGGCATACTCGGGAGAGGCGCGCGCGGGACACCGCAGCCGCTGGCTTCCGGGGTCCACCGAGGGGTCCAGCCGGGGTCCATGCCGCCAACCCATTGAATTCAATGGTTCCTTCCTGGCGACTATGTATGCTGGCGGGCTTGGCGCGATGCTTGCCCAGTGACGGCGCCGAAATAGGCCATTTCGTTTCGCCCGCATCGTCGCGCTCGTGAATCCAAACACTTAGGCGTCTGCTGACCCCGGCGATGGCGAAGCCGCCGGTCGGGGGCGTTTCGTTTCGAGCGCATCGGCGAAGCGGGACCCGTTTCGCCGACACAGCACAACGGCGGGCTTTCGCGACCGCCGGATCAGATCCTTCACCCATCATCGCACCGGACCGACCATGGACGTCGTCGAAACGCCGATCGACAAGCTTGTGCCCTATGCGCGCAACCCGCGCCGCAACGAGGAGGCTGTCGCCACGGTCGCCGCCTCGCTGGCCGAGTTCGGCTGGCGACAGCCGATCGTCGTCGACGAGGACATGGTGATCGTGGTCGGCCACACCCGCTACGAGGCGGCCAAGCGCCTCGGCATGACGAGCGTGCCGGTGCATGTCGCCCATGGCCTGACGCCGGCGCAGCTGCGCGCCTACCGGCTGATGGACAACCGCTCGCATCAGAATGCGAGCTGGGACGACGAGCTGCTCAAGCTTGAACTGGCCGATCTGAAGCTCGACGAGTTCGACCTGGCGCTGACCGGTTTCGAGGACGACGAACTGGCCCGTCTCCTGGCCGAGGCGCCCGTCGAGGGGCTGGTGGACGAAGACGAGGTTCCTGAGCCGCCCGCCACGCCCGTCACCCGCCGCGGCGATCTCTGGATCCTCGGGGGCCACCGCCTGCTCTGCGGAGACTCGACCTCGGCCGAGGACGTCACCCGACTGATGAACGGCGAACGCGCCGCGCTGTTCGCGACCGATCCGCCCTACCTCGTCGACTATGACGGCACCAACCATCCGACGAAGAAGAACGCGTCCGCCCGCGCCAAGAAGATCGCGAACAAGGACTGGTCAGACGACTACATCGAACAGAAGCACTGGGACGATTCATCCCAGGGGCCGCAGTTCTATGAAGCGTTCATGCAGGTCGCCATCGACTGCGCCATCAAGGAGGACGCGGCTTGGTATTGCTGGCATGCCTCGCGGCGCCAGGCGATGCTGGAAGCCTGCTGGTCGAAGTTCGACGTGCTGCATCACCAGCAGATCATCTGGGCCAAGAGCCGTCCGGTGCTCACGCGCTCGATCATGCTGTGGGCGCACGAGCCGTGCCTGTTCGGCTGGCGCTCGGGCAACAAGCCGCGCGTCAACCGCGAAGGCTTCGAGAACTGGCCGACGACGGTGTGGTCCATCCCGTCGAGCGAGATCGAGACGCGTGAGCACCCGACCTCGAAACCGGTGCGCGTGTTCACGTTGCCGATGGAACTGCACACGGTGCCGGGTGAGATTTGCTACGAGCCGTTCTCCGGCTCGGGCTCGCAACTCATCGCAGGCGAGCGGACGGGGAGACGCGTCTTCGGGCTTGAACTCTCCGAGACCTTTTGTGACGTGATCGTCAACCGCTGGCAGGCTTTCACGGGGAAATCGGCAAGGCTGGACGGCGAGAATCGCAGCTTCGACGAGGTGAAGACCGAGCGCGTCGGCGCTCATGACAGCGATCAGGACGCCGCATGATGCAGTCGCGCCGAATGTCCCTGATCGAGGCGTTGAGCAATGTCGCGATCGGTTACGGCGTGGCCGTGCTGACCCAGATCACGGTCTTCCCGCTGTTCGATCTGCAGGTGTCCCTGTGTGACAATCTGTTGATCGGCGCTCTGTTCACGCTGGTATCCGTGCCGCGCAGCTATGCCGTGCGGCGCATGTTCGAGAGGATGCGCTCTTGGACTGCATAAGCGAAACGCCGCCGCCCATGGCGGGCAGCGGCGGCTCGGTGAGGACGGCGTGTCAGCGGGTGGGCGTTCCGAGCAGCTTCGCCCGGAAGTCGGCGCCCACCGGCCGGCTCTCGCCAACGGTGCGGCCGGCCCGGAGCGCGCCGGCACGGCCGACAAAATAGAAGCCGACCCGCTCGCCGGTTTCCCGGCGCGTTCGCGTGAGGACCGTGTAGCGGGTCGAGCGTGCATCAGCGATGATCGCTTCGCCTCGGTGCTGCAGGGCGGCGACGAGACGGTCGTGGATGGTGATCCTCGCCATAGCCTCAGCCCTCCCGGCTGAGGCGGTAGACCCGACCGCGTCCGTCGACCTTCTCGGAGGTCACATCGAGCCCGAGCTTCTTCTTGAGCGCCCCGGCGATGGCGCCACGCACGGTGTGCGGCTGCCACCCGAATGCGGCGGCGATCTCGGCGACGGTTGCTCCGTCGGCGCCCTGCAGCATGGCGATCAGCTGGGCCTGCTTGCTGCCTTCGCGGGCATTTGGCTTCGTTGGCGTCTTGACGGCAGCGTGATCGCTTTGCGTCGGCTCCGCAGCGTCGCGCGAGGCCTCCGGCTCGATGCCGATGGCGGCGAGCCCGTGCTCGGTTATCGCGAGTGTGACGCCGTGGCCGTCGCCGGTCTCGCGCCAGATGTGTTCGCCGATACGCGTGTCGGCATCGATCTCTTCGAGCAGGCCCTGCTTGATGAGCGAAGCGATCACCTTCTGCGCGGCGCCGCCCTTGAGGTTCTTCGGGAGCGGTAGCGCCAGCATGTTCGCGCGCTGCGCGGCGGCGCTGAGGACGATCGTCTGTGTGTCGGAGAGTTTGGTCATGGGGCAACCCTTCTTCAGGAGAGGCTCGCGACCATCGCGGACCTTCTACTGCCCCGAGCCCCGAGGGCGAGCCCATCGGGGCGAAGGCGGGAAGTGGTGCGCCTAATCGGCGTGCTCGCCCTCCTTGAAGGCTGCATCGGTGATGCGCTTCAGGAGCTCGGCGTAGTGCGCGAGGGTTCCGACATGGCCCCAATTGATCTCGTCGGGGTTGGTGTCGAAATGGTCGTCGCTCAGCACCTTGATGCGCTCCAGCATCGCGTCGATCTCCGCCTTCTTGGCGATGAAAGCGTCGAGTGCGGAAGCGGTGTTTCGGGACTTGGTCATGGCGGTCTCCAGCGCTTGATGGTGACCCCATACAGGCTCTGATCGGCACCCTCATCAAGTCGATAAGTGCATCATTTCATTGCTTTTTCTGCAGTGATGGCGGGGCTCCCGACATGACCTGATCTTGCCCGGGAGCGGCCCCCGTTCATGGCGACCAATACCCAACCGATCGCGGTCATCGCTCGGCTCCTGGACCTGACCGAAAGGCGGGTCCAGCAGCTGGCGCGCGACGGGATCATCCCGGCGTCGGTCCGCAACGGCCCCGAGCGCGGGCGCTACGATCTCGTCGGCACGGTGCGCGGCTATGTGCGCTACCTGCGCGAGCTGGCGACGCGGTCGCAGACGGGCGCCGCCGATTTCGGTGTCGAGCGCGCCCGGCTGATCAAGGCCAAGGCCGATCTCGCCGAAATGGACGCAGCTGTCCGGCGCGGCGACCTCTTGCCGGCCGCTCAGGTCGAGGAGGCGTGGATCGCCGTGCTGGCCCGCCTGCGCGCGCGTCTGCTGGTCCTGCCCGACAGGCTGGCGCCGCTGGTCCATGAGGAGTCCACCATTGCCGGCACGCGCGCGCAGATCCGCGACGCGATCACCGAAGCGCTCGCGGAACTCGCCAGCCTCCCGGCCATCGCCGTTGATGCTGAAGGGGCCGGCGCGGCTGGCGCAGGCGACGCGCAAGGCGCTGACGATCCTGGCGCCGCCGCCGACCCTAACGATCAGTGAGTGGGCCGACGGCAAGCGCCGCCTGAGTTCCGAAGCCAGCGCCGAGCCCGGCCGCTGGCGCACGGAGCGGGCCATCTACCAGCGCGGCATCATGGACGCGATCTCCGATCCGGCGGTCGAAAGCGTCGTCGTGATGTCGTCGAGCCAGACCGGCAAGACGGAGGTGCTGCTCAATACCGTTGCATTCCACATCGACCAGGACCCGGCGCCGGTGATGGTGGTGATGCCGACGGAACGCGATGCGGAGACCTGGTCGAAGGACCGTTTCTCGCCGATGGCGCGCGATACGCCCTGTCTGCATGGGCGCATCTCGGATCCGAAGTCGCGGGACGGGTCGAACAAGATCCTGCACAAGAAGTTTCCCGGCGGGCATCTGACCATCGTCGGCGCGAATGCGCCGTCGGGCTTGGCCAGCCGGCCGATCCGCATCCTCCTGTGCGACGAGGTCGACCGCTATCCGTTCAGCGCCGGCGCCGAGGGCGATCCGGTCAATCTGGCGAAGAAGCGCACCGTCACCTTCTGGAACCGCAAGATCGTGCTGGTCTCGACGCCGACCATCCGTGGCGCGAGCCGGATCGAGACCGCCTATGCCGAAAGCGACAGGCGCCGCTTCTTCGTGCCGTGCCCGGAATGCGGCGAGCATCAGACGCTGGTCTGGGAGCAGGTTCGCTGGGATCGCGAAGCGGACGGCGCCCACCGGCCGGAGACCGCGCGCTACCAATGCCGCCAGTGCGGCGCGCATTGGAGCGACGCCGAACGCTGGGCGGCCGTGCGCAGGGGCGAATGGCGGGCCGAGGCCCCGTTCGACGGCATCGCCGGCTTTCACCTGAACGAGGTCTACTCCTCCTGGGTCCGCCTGGAAGCCATGGTGCGCACCTTTCTGTCAGCGAAGGATCACGGCGACGAGGCGATGAAGACCTTCGTCAACACCTCGCTGGGCGAAACGTGGGTCGAGACGGGCGAAGCGCCGGACTGGCAGCGGCTCTACGATCGCAGGGAGAGCTGGCCGGCCGGCACGGTACCGATGGGCGGCTTGTTCCTCACGGCCGGCGCCGACGTCCAGAAGGATCGCATCGAGGTCGACGTCTGGGCCTGGGGGCGCGGGCTGGAGAGCTGGCTCGTCGACCACATTGTCATCGAGGGCGGCCCCGAACATGCCGCCGCATGGTCCGCGCTGGACGGTCTCTTGGGCCGCAACTGGCCGCACGCCTCTGGGGTGGCGATGGGCCTGTCGCGCCTCGCGATTGACACCGGTTTCGAGGCGCCGTCGGTCTATGGCTGGGCCCGGCGCGCCGGCTTCGCGCAAGTGGCGCCGGTCAAGGGTGTCGAGGGTTTCAATCGGGCGAGCCCGGTCTCCGGCCCGACTTATGTCGATGCGACTGCCGGCGGCAAGCGACTGCGGCGCGGCGCGCGTCTGTGGTCGGTCGCGGTGTCGACTTTCAAGGCCGAGACCTATCGCTACCTCCGGCTCGAACGGCCGACCGACGAGGAGCGTGCCGGAGGCGCGCGCTTCCCCGCAGGTACCATCCACTTGCCAGCTTGGGCCGACAGCGAGTGGTGCAAGCAGTTCGTCGCCGAGCAGCTGGTGACGGTGAAGACCAGGCGCGGATTTCAGCGGCTCGAATGGCAGAAGCTGCGCGAACGCAACGAGGCGCTGGATTGCCGGGTCTACGCCCGAGCCGCCGCCTGGATCGCCGGCGCCGACCGCTGGGGCGAGGAGAAATGGCGCGATCTCGAACGCCAGGTCGGCTCGTTCGATCCGAGCAACACAGCGGCGCCAGAGACCACGGATTCTCACCCCGGCGCGCCAGAGATCGCCTCCGCGGGTCTGGTGCGACGAGCGCCAGCCCGGCGCGGCCGACGGGTGTTCACGCCCAGCTATCTGAGTTGAGACCAAGACCATGACGCTTGAGGACATGATCGCGCGCCGCGATGCGCTGCTCGCAGCCCGATGGCGCGGCGTGCGCACCGTCGAGGTCGAGGGGCGCCGCATCACCTATGCGAGCGATGCCGAAATGGCGGCCGCCCTCGGCGACCTCGAACGGCGGATCGCCGAGGAGCAAACCGGCGCGCGCCGTCGCATCGTTCGCACGACGGCAAGCAAGGGGCTCTGACCCGTGCTGGAATCGATCACACGGTGGCGCCGCCGCATCGGCGCACTGGTGGGCGGCTTTGAAGCGGGACAGGGAAGCCGAAGACTGCGGCACTTCCAGCCGAGCCGGGCGCATCTCAACACGCTGATCGCGGCCGCCGGCGCCGACATCACCGCGCGCGCCCGCTGGCTCGTGCGCAACAACGGCTATGCGGCGAATGCGATCGAGAGCTGGGCCGGCAATGTCGTCGGCGATGGGATCAAGCCGTCGTCGCTGATCGCCGATGCCGATCTCAAGGCGCGCGTCCAGCGGCTCTGGCTCGACTGGACCGACGACAGCGACGCGGAGGGGTTCACCGACTTCTATGGCCAGCAGCGACGCGCCGCGCGCGAGGTGTTCATCGCCGGCGAGGTGTTCTTTCGCTTCCGTCCGCGCCGGCCCGAGGACGGGCTCATGGTGCCGCTGCAGCTGCAGATGATCCCGTCGGAGATGCTGCCGCTCACGCGCAATGAGCCGCTTCCCGGCGGCAACGTCATCCGCCAGGGCATCGAGTTCGATCGGATCGGTCGGCGCGTCGCCTACCATTTTCTCCGCCGCCATCCGGGCGACATCACCGACCCAGGGCTGGTAGGCGAGACGGTGCGGGTGCCGGCGTCCGAGATCATCCACGTCATTGATCCGGTCGATGCGGGGCAGTTGCGCGGGATCTCCCGCTTCGCGCCGGGCATCGTGAAGCTGTTCCTGCTCGATCAGTACGATGATGCGGAGCTCGACCGGAAGAAGGTCGCGGCGATGCACGCGCTCTTCATCACCACGCCGGCGCCGGCGGAGCCGTTCGATATCGCCGAGAGCGACGAGGCGGGCGAGCGCACCATGGACCTGCAGCCCGGCCAGATCGTCATGCTGGAGCCTGGCGAGGAGGTGCAGACCTCGGCGCCTGCCGATGTCGGCCAGACCTACGAACCGTTCCAATACCGCACGCTGCTGCAGGTCTCGGCGGCGCTCGGCATTCCGTATGCGTATCTGTCGAACGACATGCTGAAGGCGAACTACTCGAACTCGCGGCTCGCGCTCCTCGAGTTTCGCCGCCGCATCGAGGCCTACCAGCACTCGGTCATGGTCTGGCAGGTCTGTCGGCGCGTCTGGGCGCGCTGGATGGATACGGCGGTCATGGCGGGCGCTCTCGACCTTCCCGATTACGAGGCGCGCCGCCGCGACTACATCGCATGCTCGTGGCTGCCGCCGAAATGGGACTGGGTCGATCCGCTGAAGGACGCCCGCGCCGAGATCGAACAGATCGAGGCGGGGCTGAAGAGCCGGACGCAGGCGCTCGCCGAGCGCGGCTATGACGCCGATCAGGTCGATGCGGAGATTGCTGCGGACCGTGCGCGAGAGCGTCAGTTTGGCCTCTCCTTCGGCAGCGCCACGGGCGTGATCGCAGATCCGTCGGACGGTGATCCGACTCAAGAGGGGCCACACTCATGACGGAACGCACTTTCACAATTGCCGAGGTCTGTGCTGCGGCAAGAATCAGTCCGGCGCGCCTGCATCAGTGGATCGAGCGAGGCCAGTTCAAGCCGATCCGAGGAACACGATCCGGCGTGGCTCGCGATTTCACGCTGCGCGATGCCATCCACCTGGCCGCGATCACGCGCTTGCAGACAGCCGGCCTGCCGATATCGCGAGCGGTCGAGCTGATCGGCGCGTCCCCGTATCAGACCGCAGGACAAGAGATTGTCTGCGCCCGGAAGGCAGATGTCGAGGTTGCGATCGATCTTATCGCCATCACCCGTGATGTTCGCTCCTGTTTGCGCGCCTGAGGCTTTCATGACCGCATCTCACTCGCTGCTCACCCGGCTCGGCGGCCGGCCCTTGGCGATTGCGCCGCGCGCGCTCGACGGGCTGCTCGCCGCCGATCTGTCCATCGATGTGCGATCTGCGATCATGCCGGTCATCCGCGACGCCGATCCGGCGCGCGGCTTCACGGTGACCGACAGCGGCATCGCCGTGGTGCCGGTGCTCGGGCCTCTGGTGAGCCGGGGCGACTGGCTGTCGGCGCTCTTCGGCGCCAGCGACTATGGTGCGATCGGCGGCGCCGTCGCGGCGGCCTTCGCGGAGCCCTCGGCCCGCGCCGTGCTGCTTGAGCTGGACTCGCCCGGCGGCGAGGTCGGCGGGCTGTTCGATCTGGTCGACCGTCTCGCCGCCATGCGCGACGAAGCAAGCAAGCCGCTCTGGGCGGTGGCGCACGAGGGCGCGCTGTCGGCCGGCTTCGCCATCGCGAGCGTCGCGGACCGGCTCTTTGTGACCCGCACCGCGGAGGTCGGCTCGGTCGGCGTCGTAGCGATCCATGTCGACGAGAGCGCCGCCGACGCGATGGCCGGCCTCAAGTGGACGCTCATCCACGCCGGCCAAAAGAAGGTCGACGGCAATCCGCACGAGCCGCTGTCGCCAGGCGCCTTCGCCGACATCCAGGCCGATGTCGATGCGCTCCATGACGAGCTCGTCGCGCTCATTTCGCGCAACCGGAACATGAGCCCGGACGCGGTGCGCGCGACGCAAGCCGCCATCTATCGCGGCCAGCGCGGGATCGACATCGGTTTCGCGGACCGCCTGGGCAACGTGGACCAGGCACTCGCCGACCTCGCCGCGGCGCTGGATCGGCCCGTCCGAAACCGGGGTCTCGCCTCGGCGATGGCGGGCGCCCAGCGGCGCCCCCCTGCCGTTCAACCTCCAAGGAGCAAGCTCGACATGACCACCGATACCGATACAGAAGCGGCCAACGAGGACGCCGCCAACATCGACACGGGTGCGCTCGACGCCGAACATGCCGAAGCCGAAGCAGAGGACAACCAGACGCCGGCCTCGGCCCCGGCGGCTCCCGTCTCCGCGCCGGGTTCCCCTGTGCCGCCGGCCGACGCCGCAGTCGAGCGGCTGCGCGCCGAGTACGTCGAGATCGCCGCCATCGCGGCGCAGGCCGGCCGTCTCGGCGTCGCCATCGATGCGGCGGACGCCATGGCCAAGGGGATCAGCCCGGAGGCGCTGCGTCGCTCGGTGCTCGATGCCCTCAGCCAGCGCGCCGAAGCGAGCGCCGTGGTCGCCGCGGCGCCACAGGCGCTTAGCCCTGGCGACAGCCCCATCGTCCGCCGCGCCCGTGAACGCGCCGCATCCGCCAACCGCAACGCATGAGGGGGTGACCCATGCCTGTGCTGACCATGCCGCCCACGCTGGGCGATCTACTCAAGTACGAGCTCAATGCGAGCTACTCCCGCGAGACCGTCACGCTCAAGGCGGGAACGAGCTACGCGCTCGGCTCCGTGCTCGGAAAGATCACCGCCTCGGGCAAGTACCGCCTGTCGCCGGACGCCGAGGTCGTCGGAGATGAGGGTGCGGAGGTCGCGACGGCCGTTCTGATCGAAGCGGTCGACGCCACGGCCGGCGACAGGACCGGACTCGTGGTCGCCCGCGGGCCCGCGATCGTGTCCAAGGCGGCGCTCGTCTTCGACGCCTCCGTCGATGACGCGGCCAAGACGGCCGCCAAGCACGCCGAGCTCAGCGCCGCCGGCATCGTGCCGCGCGACACCGCCTGATCCACGCCCGTCAGATCCCGATCCGTCAACGGCTCCGAGGCATCCGCTTCGGGGCCCCCGGCCTTCGCCGGGGCAAGCTTTTTCATGCCCGTTCCAGCCCAAGGAGACCCGACCCCATGGTCGCCATGATCAACCCGTTCGACGCGGGCGGCTACTCGCTCGCCGAGATGACCCAGGCCATCAACATCCTGCCCAACGTCTACACCCGGCTCGGGCAGATGGGCCTGTTCCGCTTCGAGGGCGTCACCCAGCGCTCCGTCGTCATCGAGCAGGCAGAGGGCGTCCTCAACCTGCTGCCCACCGTGCCGCTCGGCGGTCCCGCCACCGTCGCCAATCGCGACACGCGCTCCATGCGCTCCTTCACGGTGCCGTGGATCCCGCACGACGACGTGATCACGCCCCAGGACATTCAGGGCGTGCGCGGCTTCGGCGTCGCCGACGCCGCGGACCCGCTCGCCACCGTCATGGAGCGAAAGCTCACCCGCATGCGGGTCAAGCACGCCCAGACCCGCGAGTATATGGAGGTCAACGCGCTCCGCGGCATCGTCAAGGACGGCGCCGGCGCCACGCTCTACAACTACTTCACCGAGTTCGGCCTCACGCAGCTCGAAACGGACTTCGTGCTCGGCACCGCCGGCACCAACGTCCAAGCCAAGGTGCGCGAGGTGCTGCGCAAGGTGGAGACCGAGCTCAAGGGCGAGACCATGACCGGCGTGCTGGCGCTCGTCAGCCCTGAGTTCTTCGACAAGCTGATCGGCCACGCCAAGGTCGAAGAGGCCTACAAGTACTATTCCTCGACCGGGGCGCAGCCGCTGCGCGAGGACACCCGCCGGCGCTTTCCCTTCGCCGGCATCGTCTTCGAGGAGTACAACGCCACCGTGACGCTTTCGACCGGGGCGACCGAGACCCTGATCCTGGCCGGCGAGGGAATCGCCTTCCCGCTCGGCACCCTCGACACCTTCGTCACCTACGGCGCGCCCGCCAACCTGATCGAGACGGTCAACACGGTTGGACTTCCGATCTACGCGCGGCAGATTGCCCGACCCGACGGCAGCGCCATCGAGGTCAAGACCGAGGCTTCGATCCTGCCGGTCAACAAGCGTCCGCGGCTCGCGGTGCGCATCTTCTCCAGCAACTGAGCATGAGCGTCTTTGCGGAGGCGATCGACGACCTCTTCGCCGATCCCAATCTTGC
This sequence comes from Marinicauda algicola, assembly GCF_017161425.1. Taxonomy (GTDB): domain Bacteria; phylum Pseudomonadota; class Alphaproteobacteria; order Caulobacterales; family Maricaulaceae; genus Marinicauda; species Marinicauda algicola. The sequence goes on from NZ_CP071057.1 coordinate 2,828,209, forward strand.
GCGGGATGCTGTCTGGCGGCCGGGCGGCACGGGCGCGCCCGTGCCGGTGCGGATCGTCCTGCGCCAGCCGGACGGCATCGGCAGCTTCGGCGAGACGCGCCTGCTCGCCGCCGCCACCGTGATCGAGGTGCGCACGGTCGAGGTGCTGGAGCTCGCTGAGGACGACGTCTTCGAGATCGGCGGCGAGACCTTCGTGGTGCAGGGCGAGCCGGTGCGCGACGGCGAAAGGCTCGTCTGGACGGCGGAGCTGAGGCAAGCATGAAGCTGTCGGCTGAGATCATCGGCGACCTCGGCCGCATCATGGCGGAGGAGATCAAGGCCGCCGAGCGAGCCGCAACAGCCGGTGTTCGGGAGGCGGTCGACGGGCTCAAGAACGAGCTGAGAGCGCAGGTCACGAGCGCCGGACTCGGTGCCCGGCTCGCGCGGACGTGGCGCGCCGAGATCTTCCCCAAGGGGCGGAACAGCATCCGGGCGGCGGGTCTCGTCTGGTCCAAGGCGCCGGGCATCATCCGCATCTACGAGGACGGCGCGACCATTCGCTCGAAAAACGGCTTCTTTCTCGCGATCCCGACGGCGGCCGCTGGCCGGTACGGCGATGGCGGCCGGAAGATCACGCCGGGCGGCTGGGAGCGGCGCACGGGGCAACGCCTGCGCTTCGTCTATCGGCGCCATGCGCCCTCGTTGCTCGTGGCCGACAACATGCGCGCGCGCACCGGCAAGCGCGGCGGGTTTGCCCGTGCGAGCGCCGCAGCCCTGCGCAGCGGACGCGGGCTGGTGACCGTGCCGATATTCATCCTGGCGCCCCAGGTCACCTTCCGGAAACGGCTCGACGTCGCGGGCGCCGCGCTCCGCTGGCAGGAGCGCCTGCCGGGTCTCGTCGTCCGCAGCTGGTTTTCCGGCGATGGAGGGAGCCGCTGATGTCCCGCCGTGAAGACATTCTCGCAGCGCTCGTTGCGACGCTCGACACCGCTCTCTCAGCAAGGGTACGCCGCAATGAGGTGCTGCCCGAGAAGGCGCCGGCGGAGGGGCTCGTCATTCTGCGCGACGGCGATCCCGGCGAGCCGGATGTGACGTTCAACCCGCGCACCGAGTTCTACGTGCACCGGGTCGAGCTCGAAGTCTATGTGCCGCGAGATCCAAGCGGCGGCGGCGAAGCGGCGCTCGATCAGCTGCTTGGTGCGATCGGGGCCGCCCTGCGTGTCGACGAGACGCTCGGCGGCCTCGCGGAGAACCTGACGCCGTCTGCACCCGAGACCGGCGCGCTCGCCATCGAGGGCGGCGCTCCTGTCCTCACCGCCCGGCTCGTGGTCACGGTCGAGTACCTGGTGAGCGATCCGCTCATCCACTGACGCTTCCAGCTCAAGGAGTTATCCATGCCCAAGGTGCGCGCCTATGGCGCGGACGCCACCCTCAAGGCGTGCCGGGAGGCAAGCTACGGGGTCGCGCCACTCACCGGCTATCAAAGCCTCGATTTCAAATCGACCGATCTCTCCTCGGCCCAGCCGCTCGGGGATGACCCGCTGCTCGGACGCGGTCGCAACGCGCAGGATCCCTATCGCGGCCTCATCACCGACGAGGGCCAGCTCGACATTCCGCTCGACCTTCGTGGAACGGGCTTCTGGCTGACGGGCCTGTTCGGAGACCCGGTGACCACGCCCGCGAGCGCCAGCGGCTCGATCGTCTTCGCCGTCAATCCCACGGCGGGCGACACGATCACCTTGAACGGTACGGTCTGGACGTTCGTCTCGGGCCCGGCCTCGGGCAACGAGACGGAGATCCAGGCGACGGTGACGCAGACCGTCGATCAGCTGGTCGCCGACCTCAACGGCTCGGGCGATGCCGAGGTCTCGAAGTGCACCTATTCGCGGCCCGCGAGCACCCAGACGCTGGTCATCGAGTTCGACACCGCGGGCCCGTCGGGCAACGCCTTCACGCTCGCCGCATCGGCGGCGACGACATCGGGCCCGGCTCTGACCGGCGGCGGCTACGCCCATGTCTGGGAGAGCGGCGCCGACGACATCCCGAGCTACACGATCGAGATCGGCCACCCGAAGCTGGTGACCCCGGTCTTCTTCCGCCACCTCGGCACGGTGATGGAGAGCCTCAACTTCGAGATGGGCCAGGAAGGTCCGGCGAACGCCCGCCTGCAGCTCGTGGCGCAGGGCGAAGAGAAATTCGCCGCCACGATCGATGCGAGCCCGGATGCCTACTCGCTGCGCCGGTTCAGCCAGGGACGCGGCTTCATCCGGCGTGGCGGGTCGGCGCTCGCCGGCGTCACCGGCGGCAGCCTTACCTTCTCGAACAATCTGGAGCGGGTGCGGGTGATCCGCGAGGACGGCAAGATCGAGGCGGCCGATCCCACCTTCGCGTCCGCCGAGGGCTCGATGTCGGTGCGCTTCGACGGCGCCACGCTCGTGGCTGAGGCCGCCAATGGCGATCCTGTCGCTCTGGAATACGGCTTCACCTTCCCGGAAGGCTATGCGCTCCGCTTCGAGCTGCCGCGGGTCTTCCTGCCCAAGCCCAAATACGCCGTCTCCGGCCCCGGCGGGGTGGAGGCGAGCTTCGACTGGCGCGCCGCCTTCGACGACAGCGAAGGCACGATGCTGCGCGCCCATCTCCTGAACGACGTCACCAGCTACACGTGAGGACACAACCCATGATCCGCCTCGATCTCTCCCGCGAGCCGCGCTGGCTCGATCTCGGCCACGGCGTGCGCCTGCGCGTGGGGCCACTGACCACCGCACTCATGGCGGCCGCGCGCAGCGATCCGACCGTAACGAGTCTGCCGGAGGGGGCGTCGAACGAGACCATCGCCGTCGCCATGGCCAAGGCGCTGGCGCGGCTCGTGGTCGAGGACTGGGAGGGCGTCGGCGACGCCGAGGGCAACCCCGTGCCGGTCACGCCGGAGGGGATCGATGCGCTGCTCGACATCCTGCCGCTCTTCGAGGCCTTCCAGCTGCGCTACGTCTCGAAGGGCCTGCTCCTGGAAGCGGAAAAAAACGCCTCCGCGCCCTCGCCGAGTGGCACTTCAGCGGGGGCGACCAGTACTGCCGATCCTGCCGGGGCGTCTGCAGCGAGTGCCCAGCCGTCCTGAACCGGCCCATCACGGTTGAGGGCTGGCAGGTCTGGGATCTGGCTCTGCGGCTCACGGGCCAGCTGCGCGTCATCCCCGGCGCAATCCTCGGGCTCGACATGACCGCAGCGCTCGCGGTGGCCGAGGCTTTGGGGATCAACCCATTGGTCTGTGCGGAGCTCCTCCCCGAGATCGAGGGAACGATGGTGCGCGGCCTCAACGCCCAGATCAGAGCTGAACAGCAAGAGGCGGGGAGCGCGTGAGCACAACAGGGAACGATAATGGCTGAGAAGCGCGTCTCCGTGCGCCTTGCCGTCGTCGGCGGCCGTGAGGTGCGCGCCGAGCTGCAGGGCATCGGCGAGACGGGCGAGAGCAGCATGCGGCGCCTGTCGCGCGAGATGGATGCCGCGAACAGCCGCGTCGCCGCCTTCTATCGCCGGCTGCAGATCGCCGCTGCCGCTGCCGCGGCCGCGTTCGCCGCCACCGCTGCGGCGATGATCCGCTCGGGTCTCCAGGTCATCGATGCCCAGGCCAAGCTCGCCGCCTCGCTCGGCACCACGGTCGAAAGCATCCAGGTCCTGGAGCGCGCCGGTGACCTCGCCGGCGTCTCCATGGGCGAGATCGAGCAGGCGACGATCCAGCTGACCCGGCGTCTCAGCCAGGCAGCAGCGGGAACCGGGCCGGCGGTCGAGGCGCTGCAGCGCCTGCGGCTCACGGCCGAGGAACTGCAGCGGCTGCCTCTCGATCAGCGCATCGCCGCGATCCAGGACGCTCTGGCGCTTTACGTGCCTGAAGCCGAGCGTGCGGCGGTCGCCTCCAAGCTCTTCGGCGACCGGGCCGCGCTCACCTTCTCGCGCATCGACACGGCGACGCTCCGGACGGCGACGCAGGACGTGCGGGACTTCGGGGTCGTCGTGTCGCAGCAGGACGCGGCCCAGATCGAGCGTACCAACGACGCGCTGTCGCGGCTCGGGCTGATCTGGCGCGGGATCTCCAACCAGCTGGCCGTGGCGGCCGCGCCGGCCCTCGAAGCCGTCGCCGATGCGCTCGCCGCGATGGCGCGCACCACAGGCCCGCTCGGACAGGCAATCAAGCTGCTGTTCGACAATCTAGGGCGGCTTGCCTCGATCGCCGCCGCCTTCGTCGGGCTGATGGCCGGGCGCTTCGTCGCCAGCATGGTGGTAGCGGCCGTCTCGGTGCGTGGTCTCGCCACCGCGCTGGTTTTCCTGCGCGGCGCGATCATCCGCACCGGCATCGGTGCGCTGGTGGTGGCGGCGGGCGAGCTGATCTATCAGTTCGGGCGGCTGGTGCAGGCGACCGGCAGCTTTGGCGCGGCGCTCAATCTGCTGGGCGATGTGGCGCGTGAAGTGTGGGACCGGATCGGCCTGCTCGCCGAGGTTCTCAAGGGTCGGGTCGCCGCTGCCTGGCTCGGCATCCAGGCGGGCGTGGCGGATGCCTTGCAGGGTGCGCTCGTGGCCGTGGTCGGCTTCGGCAACCGGGCCGTCAACACCTTCCAGGGCGCCTTCGGCGCCATGGTGGCAATCTGGAGCCGCCTGCCGGCAGCGATCGGCGACTTTGCCATCCGGGCGGCCAATGCGCTGATCGCCGCCGTCGAGTGGATGCTGAACGGCGCCACGCGCGGCATCAACGGCCTGGTGCAGGGGATCAGCGCCGCGCTTTCAGCGATCGGCATCGAGACTGAGATCAGGCTCGTTCCGGACATCAATCTCGGCCGGATCGAGAACCAGTTCGCGGGCGCGGCCGAGCGCGCGGGGGAAGCGGCACGCGATGCCTTTGCCGCCGCCTTCGAGACCGAGGCCTTTCGGGTCCCCGATCTCGGACTCACCGAGTTCGCCGACGATGCCCGCCGCGCGGCCGAGAATGCCCGCGCCACAGCGGATGCGCTGAGTGAGCTGGCTGGCGCGCCGCTCGCCTCCGTCGCAGCGCTTCGCGAAGCGATGACGGGCGCCACGGACGAGATCGACAATGCCGCGACCGCTACCGAGCGCCTCGACACCGCCTTCGACGCGATCAGCGGGGCTGGCGAGGACGCCGGAGGCGCTACCCGCGGCGCGGGGTCTGCCGGCCGGGCCGCTGCGGCCAGCCGGGAGGCAGGCAAGGCGATCAAGGATGCAGCGGACCAGGCGGCGACCGGATGGGCGGCGGTCAGGGATGAGCTCGCGCGCTACGCCAGCGAAGCGATGGAGTGGGGCAAGGGCCTCGGCAATGCGCTGGTCGGCGCCTTCCGCAGCGCCGAGGACGCGATCGCCAAGTTCGTCACCACCGGCAAGCTCGACTTCAAGGCGCTCGCCGATAGCATCCTTGCCGACATCACGCGGATCGCCGTGCGCTCGGCGATCCTCGGCCCGCTCGCCAACGCGCTGGCCGGCGGAGGCGGCCTCCTCGGCGGCCTGTTCGGCAGTGGCGGCGGCATCCTGTCGGGCATCTTCCATGCCGGCGGGATGGTCGGAGCTCCCGCACCCCAGCGCCTCGTCCCGGCCTATGCCTTCGCCGAGGCTCCCCGCATGCACCGGGGCGGCATGGCGGGGCTCCGTCCGGACGAGGTGCCGGCCATCCTGCAGCGCGGCGAGATGGTCCTCTCTCGCGCCCAGGTCGCCGCCATGGGCTCGGCCCGCGACACCCGTCCGCCGGTCAGCGTGGTGATGAACATCTCGACGCCGGATGCCAACAGCTTCCGGTACGCCCAGGGCCAGATCGCGGCCGACGCCGCTCGCGCCATCGAGCGGGCACGGCGCAATCTTTGACGGGTCGCGAGCATGAGCGGATTTCACGAGGTGCGGTTCCCGCCCGACATCTCCTACGGCGCCTCGGGCGGCCCGGGCTACTCGACCACGGTGGTCACCACGGTCTCGGGCCACGAGCGGCGCAATGCGAACTGGGCGCAGGCGCGTGGGCGCTGGAACGTCGCGCACGGCCTCAAGAAGCGCGAGCAGGTGGCGGCCCTGATCGCCTTCTTCCGCGCGCGGAAGGGCCGCGCCTACGGGTTCCGCTTCAAGGACTGGACCGACTTCCAGGCCTTCGCGCAGGTCGTCGGGGTCGGCGATGGCACGACCAAGACCTTCCAGCTGGTCAAGCATTATCCCAGCGGCGGCGAGATCGAGACGCGCGTCATCACCAAGCCCGTCGCCGGCACGGTGAAGGTCTACCGCGACGGCGTCGAGGCGACCTCGGGCTGGACCGTGAACACGGCGACCGGTCTCGTCACCTTCACCGTCGCCCCCGCCGCCGGCGTGCAGGTGACAGCGGACTTCGAGTTCGACGTGCCGGCGCGCTTCGACAGCGACCAGATGGACATCACCATCGAGACCTACCAGCTCGGCAGCTGGGGGCAGATCATCATCCTCGAGATCCGGCCCTAACTCACCCAGGGATCGATCAGCTTAATCCCTGTTCCCTCGAAGTGACGGGTGTTGCGTGTGGCGAGCGCGGCTTTGCGCGCGGCGGCGATGCCGGCGATTTGGACGTCGCGAATATCGACCGGACGCCCGGCTTGGCGCTGGCGGGCGGCGATCGCGGCGGCCGCATCGGCTGCTGCCTGATCGAACGCCAGAACCCGACCGTCGAAGTCTTGGTCGAGAGCGCTGGCGAAAGCCTCTTCCAGGGCTCTTCGCTTGCGTCCCTTGGCCAGAATCCCGAGGCCGAACCGGATCTCGAAGACGGTGATCGCTGTCGTCCAGATCGATTCCGGCGGCTGCGCGTCGAGCCACGCGACGACGGCCGGATCAGCCTCACGGCGCATCAGGGCCGAGAGGACGTTGGTGTCGAGCAGGATCAAGAACTGAACTCGGCTGGCGTGGCCTGCTGACCGCGCAGCTCGGGAATATCCTCATCGAGTCCGATTCGAGCGAAACGCGCGCGCAGTCTGGACCCGAGCGGGGGCAGAGGCGCCCCGTCCTCGCGCACTGCGCTGCGCAGGATGTCGCGCACCTCTTCCTCGGTGCTGCGGCCGTGCCGACGTGCGCGCCGCTGAAGCTTCGCCTTCACATCGTCATCCAGGTTGCGAACCACCAGTTGCGCCATCGGGGTCTCCATGACTGATATCATGATATCGCATTTGGCTGGTGTTTTTCAAGCCCCAGCCGCCCCAGAGTCGGAAGCTCGTCCATGAAGTCCGTCTCCGCAGCGCTCGCGGCCCATCTCGCTGGGCCGGTGACCACGCTTGCCACCTGCTGGCGAATCACGCGGGTGGACGGCCAGGAGTTCTTCTTCACCGACCATGACCGCGACCTCGTCTTCGAGGGCCACGTCTACAAGGCGCGCTCCGGCTACTCGCGCACGGCGATCGCCAATGACGCAAGCCTCAGCGTCGACAACCTCGATGTCGAGGGTGTGTTCGATAGCGAGGCGATCAGCGAGAAGGAGCTGCGCGCCGGGCTCTTCGATCAGGCTGAGGTGCGCATCTTTCTCGTCAACTGGGCCGACCCGTCGATGGGTGCGCTTCGCATGCGCCGCGGCTGGTTCGGCGAGGTGGTGCTGACCGAGCAGGGGGTCTTCCGCACCGAGCTCAGGGGCATGACCCAGGCGCTCTCCCAGCGCATCGGCGAGCTTTACAGCCCGGAATGCCGCGCCGACCTCGGCGACCATCGCTGCAAGGTGCCGATTCATCCGCCGGTGGTCGCACGCGAGACGGCCTATGCGCTGGGCGACCATGTGCGCGTCGCAACCGGGTCGGGCAGCGGCTCGGAGGTCTACGAGGACCGCATCTATGCTTGCGTCGTCGCCGGCACGACCGCGCCAGATCAGCCCGCCTACGACACGACCGTCGGCCAGCAGACCGCGGATGGCAGCGCCGTCTTCGAGGCGATGGAGGCCTGGAGCCGTGCGGGTGCCGTTATGAGTGTCGTCGATCGCGCGATCTTCACCGCTTCGATCGACGAGCCGCGTGCGGTCGACGGCTGGTTCGCGGGCGGCGTGCTCACCTGGGAGAGTGGCGCCAACGCCGGCCGTTCGATCGAGGTAAAGGGCTGGACGCAGGCGACGGGCCAGATCGAGCTCTTCCTGCCCATGGGCTACGTGATCGAGATCGGTGATCTCTTCCGCATCCACCCGGGCTGCGACAAGCGCCTCGACACCTGCATCGCCCGCTTCGCCAACGTCCTCAACTTCCGCGGCGAGCCCTACGTGCCGGGGCAGGACGCCATGATGAGCTATCCCGATGCTCGCTGAGATCGTCACGTCTGACCGCATCGTCGCGGAGGCGCGGAGCTGGCTCGGCGTGCCCTGGCGGCACCAGGGGCGGAGCCGCGCCGGCATCGACTGCGTCGGCCTCGTGGTGCAGGTCGCACGCGCCCTCGAGCTCTCGGATTACGACCACACCGCCTATGGCCGCCGCGCACAGGGTCAGGGCTTCGTCGAGCACTTCCGCGCCAACATGGACGGCATCGCCATTTCCGCTGCGCAGCCGGGCGACGTGCTCGTCTTCGCCGACCAGGCCTATCCCTGCCATTGCGGCTTCCTGAGTGAGCGGCTGGACCATCCGCATCTCATCCACGCCCATGCGCTCCGCCGCAAGGTGATCGAGGAGCCCTACGCCAGCGAGTGGCTCGCCAAGATCAAGTTCGCCTTCCGCTTCCGCAAGCATGCCCCGGGCTCCGATCCGGGGCCCGTCATCTGATCCATGGCCATCCTCGTTGCAGTGGGCGGGGCCGCGCTCGGCTCCGCCATCGGTGTCGGCTGGCAGGCCGGCTGGCTGGTGGGCTCGGTGGTCGGCAGCCTGCTCTTTCCGGCCAAGGGCCAGAACGTCACCACCGAGGGCCCGCGGCTCGGCGATCTTACCGTGTCGTCCTCCGCCTATGGGGCGTCGATCCCCATCGGCTACGGCACGCTGCGCATGGCCGGCAACATGATCTGGTCGTCGGGGATCCGTGAGCAGCAGAACGTGACCCGCACCCGCTCCGGCGGCAAGGGCGGCGGCGGGCGCAGCACCCAGACCTCGATCACCTACTCCTACTTCGCGTCGTTTGCGCTGAGCTTCGGCGAGGGGCCGGCGGAGGACGTGCTCAGGATCTGGGCCGACGGCAAGCTCATCTACGACAAGACCGGATCGAGCCCGGACGTCGCCAAGCCCAACCTGCGCTTCCGCTTCTATCCGGGCAACGAGACCCAGCTGCCCGACCCCTTGATCGAGGCCCATGTGGGCGCCGGGCGCGCGCCGGCGCATCGCGGGCTCTGCCTGATCGTCTTCGAGGACTTGGCGCTCGCCGACTACGGCAACCGCATCCCCAACATCACCGCCGAGATCACCTATCGGCGCGCCGCGCAGCAGCCCTATCAGCTCATCGACTTCATCACCTCGGGCGAAGGCGGCTACTTCGACTCCTACCAGATCAGCGATCTCGCGGTCGATTGGCGCCGCGGCTACGGCTACTTCCTGCGCAGCAGCAGCGATGCCGCCGCCGCCGGCATCCGCCGCTTCAGCCTCCGCACCATGAAGGAGGACCGCCAGGCGCGGATGACGGACGTGACCAGCGTCACGCCCAACAACTTCCCGAGCACGCTCTTCTGCGGCGAGGACGGCCACCTCTACATGACCGTCGGCAGCGGCAACTCCCGCCCGATCATCCGGGTCGAGCCGAACGCCTTGAAGGAGGTGGGCCGCTTCGGCTTCACCAGCACCGGGCTCTCCAACACGACCACCCGGTTCGTGACGACGACCTGGATGGGAATGATCTCGGCATATGGACCGTCCGGCCGTGTCGACTTCCTGCTCACCGGCTCGCTCTTCGACGACATCGGCCTCCTGCGCGCCGACACCATGGGCTACGTCTGGGGCGCGGGCCACACTGTGACGGAATCCCGCGTGCGGGGCGCAATCGGCGGTGCGGTCGGCGAAGGGTTTGGCGATGGCTGGATCCTGGCGAGCGCGACATCGAGCAGTCTGAACCACACCAGCCTCGGGCTCTACCGCATCCGTGTATCGGCCTTCGCACAGTATGATGGCCTCACCGGCCAATCGCTCGGGGTCACCTTCGAGAAGGTGGCGAGCTTCACGCCCGCGCAGATCGAACCTGGCGCGACGGGGTTCTACAGCGATGCCGGAGGTCTGACCTACGACGCCACGGACGACAGCGTCATCTTCCAGATCACGATATCGAACGGCGGCTCGGCCGGGACGATCTACACGATCAAGTGGCGCGCCGATGCCGGCATCGTCTGGAAGACGGCGGTCCCGCACAAGATCAACTATGAAGGCCCGTTCTTCGGCCAGAGCCGCCTCAAAGGCCAGCGCTGGACCCTGATGCGCTCTCGGCGCGTCGTCCAGCTCGACACCGCCACCGGCGCCGTCGCCCTCGATGAGCTCTGGCCGCATGCGGTGAGCGAGCAGGGGGCGCAGGTCTACGATGCGGTGACCGACACGCATCTCGTGCGCAGTGCCAACGGCTGGGCGCGGCTCTTCCTCAATCGCGGCGGCGGCGAGGGCGAGGCGCTTTCGGCCATCGTCGCCGACCTCTGCGCGCGCGCCGGCCTCGGGCTCGCCGACATCGACGTGGCCGAGCTCACGCCGTCCGTGCCCGGCTATGTGATCGGCCGGCAGACCACCGTGCGCGGCGCGATCGAGCCGCTGGCGCAGGCCTATTTCTTCGATGCGGCCGAGAGCGATGACACCCTGCGTTTCCGCAACCGCGGGCGCACGCCGGTCGCAACGATCCCGGCCGAATATCTCGTGCTGCTCGACAGCCAGACGGGCGAAAGCTGGCGCGAGCGCCGCACGCAGGAGGTCGAGCTGCCCGAGCGCGTCGCCGTCGTCTACATGGACCGGGACGCCGACTATCAACAGGGCACGCAGAGCGAGAAACGCGCATCACTGCCGCTGCCCACCATGCATTCGCGCAACCAGGCGAGCCTTGAGCTCGCGCTCGCCATCGACGCCACAACGGCCAAGCGCATTGCGGCTAAGACGCTCTACAGCGCCTGGATCGAGCGCAGCGCCTACGAAGCCGAACTGCCGCCAGACTGGCTGCGGCTCGATCCGACAGACGTGGTGGATGTGGCGTTCGCCACCGGATCGACCTTCCGGACGCGGATCAACCGTCTCGATGTCGGCGCGGATTTCTCGCTCGCGGTGAAGGGCGTCTCGGAGACCGCCGCCACCTATGTGTCCTCGGTCATCGCCGATGGCGGTTCCGGCAAACCCATCCAGCTCGTGGGCGCGAACGCCGCCACGCGGCTGATCCTGCCCGATCTGCCGCTCCTGCGCGACGTCGACGACGCCGGCGGTGCGGGCTCTCGGGTCTACTATCTGATGGCAGGGTTCGGCGGTCCCGGCTGGCCCGGCGCCGCCCTCTACCGCAGCGCCGACGGCTCCGCATGGGCACAGGTCGGGCGGGCCTTGAGCGAAGCGGCGTGGGGCGCCACGGCGAACGCGCTGGGCAGTGCGCGCTCGCCGTTTGGCACCGATGAGGACAACAGCCTCACCGTCTTCATGACCACCGGCGGCGAGCGGCTGGAGAGCGTCACGCAGGAGGCCCTCGTCAATGGCGCGAATGCGGCCCTCGTGCTGAAAGCCAATGGCGAGCCGGAGATCATCCAGTTTCGTGATGTGACGCTGAACCCGGACGGCTCCTACACGCTTCGAGGCCTCCTGCGCGGCCGGCGGGGCACGGACGTGTTCGTCGACGGCCATACGGCGGGGGAGCTCTTCGTGCTCCTGGATCCCGATGATGTCGAGACGCTCGTCGTCTCGCTCGGGGATCTCGATCTGCCGCGCTCCTGGCGTGCCGTCGGCTTCGGCACGCTGTTCGAGGATGCCGAGACGCTTCTTCAAAGCCACTCGGGCCGCGACCTCAAGCCCTATGCGCCCTGGAACGTTCGTGCCGTGAAGACCGGCAGCCCGACGAACATCACCCTGTCCTGGATCCGTCGCACGCGTATTGGCGGCGAGCTGAAGGACGGGACCGGGCTCGTCCCGCTCGGCGAGGCGAGCGAGGCCTATGAGGTCGACATCCTCGATGGTCCCGGCGGTGTGGTGAAGCGGACGCTGACATCTGCGACCCCCAGCGTCGTCTACGCCAATGCCGACATCCTGGCCGATTTCGGCGCCGTACCAGCCTCGCTCTCGGTCGCCGTCCATCAACTGAGCGCCGTCGCGGGTCGCGGCTTCCCGCGCGCCGTCACCTTGGAGATTGCCTGATGCCCAGCCCCAATCTGGCCGTGACCCATGTCGCCGCCGCCCAGAACCAGAAAGAAGTCACGATCAACGACGCCGTCGATGCCCTCGACAACGCCATGAACCGGGCGCTGTCGTTGGCGATGGCCGACGCCAACGTGACGCTGACCAGCGCGCAAGCCAACCGCAACGGCATGATCGTGCTTACCGGCACGCTGACGGCTGCGCGCGTCCTAACGCTCCCGGCCAACCATCGCCGACTCGCGATCCGGAACGCGACCAGCGGCGGCCAGGAGGTCCGGGCCAAGTACGCGGGTTCGGGCGCCGAGGTTATCATCGTGCCCGGCGCCACCGTGCTGGTGCAAGGCAATGGCAGTGATCTCTTCGGGGTCGGCGGTGGCGCAGGCACGCTGAACGACCTGACCGACGTTTCCGCTGGCGGCGCTGTCGCCAGCGACGTTCTCCAGTTCGATGGCGCGGTATGGTCGGCAGGAGGCGTCGGCATCTTCCAGCGGGCGCTGCTGCCGTTCCGGGGCGCTCTCGTGCAGCGTTCGACCGACATCGCTACAGTCAGCCCGCCGATCCTGATCCCGTGGCAGGCATCCGTCTATGACAGCGAAGGCTTCTGGGCCGGAGGGACGCCCGAGCGTCTGACGATCCCTGCTGGCTCAGGCATCACCAAGGTCAGGCTCCTTGGCTCGATCGCCATGAAGGCGAGCGCCACCACCGGCGGCGTTTATCTGACCTTCGACAAGAACGGCGCCGGAGAGCCGATCGGAGCCGCGCCCTACACCGTGCGCCAGGGCTCGTCCGGCTACACCAACAACGACTTCTCGACCTTTTCCGCGGTCCTGCCCGTGGTCGAAGGAGACTATTTCCAGCTTCGGGTGAACTTCACCAACAACAACTGGAACTCTATCCTCGCCGGGGCGCGTACCTGGTTCGCCATTGAGGTGGTCGAAACCCAGGATGCCGCCGACCCACCGGCCGACCTGACCGGGTTCAAGATGGGCCAGCCGAGCGCCGATGAGATCCTCATGCGGGTACCGATCGCCCGGCGCACGCGGATGAAGGTCGATCTTGCCGGCAGTCAGGGCGTCGCGGGAGCGGCGGCCACTGCTCAGACGGACTTCGACATCCGGCGTAACGGCACGAGCTTCGCCACCATGCGCTTCGCTGCGGCGGGAACCGTCGCCGATTTCATCGCCGCCACCGAAACCGTGCTGGAGCCGGGTGACGTCCTCAGCGTTGTCGCCCCCGCAGCGCCGGACACAACCCTGGCCGATATCGGCTTTACGCTTGCCGGCATGCTGGTCGTTTGAAGCACCGGCCGAGGACCGCACCCATGGACCGAAAAAGCGACATCGGCAGGCTGATCAGCCTACCGAGCGACGAATTCGAGGCACTGCTGGAACGTGCCGCCGAAACCGGCGCCCGCCGTGCGCTGCATGAGGTCGGGCTCGACGGGACGGATGCGGCCGAGGACATCCGCGATCTGCGATCTCTGCTGGCCGGGTTTCGGCTGGCCAAGCGAACAGCCGTGCAGACCGCCGTTCGCATCATCACCACCGGCATTCTGCTCGCCCTCATGGCGGGCATCGCCATCAAGCTGAGGCTGTTTGGCAACGGTCCCTGACCGGCGCTTCCGATCCTCCACCCACCAGCCCGCCGTTCGGCGGGTTTTCTTATGTGCGGAGACCACCCATGACGACCAACATCTTCAACCACTGGCGCGACGTGCCGACCGCCCGCTGGCGCTGGAAGAACTTCTCGCCTGCGGAGATCGCCTGCCGCGGCAGCGGTAGCTTGCGCATCCACGAGGAGGCGCTCGACAAGCTGCAAGCCCTTCGCGATCGGCTGGGCAAGCCGCTGATCGTTCGCTCGGCCTACCGCAGCCCGGCGCACAACCGCGCCGTCGGCGGAGCGGCGCGCTCGAAGCATCTCGACGGCACGGCCTTCGACATCGCCATGGCGAACCACGATCCCGTAGCCTTCGAGGAAGCGGCCCGCGCGGTCGGCTTCAAGGGCTTCGGCTTCTACCCGCGATCGGGCTTCATGCATATCGACCTTGGGCCCGCTCGGCAGTGGGGTGAGCGGTTCCCGGTCCGCGAGGCGGCCTTCGCCATGGAGACGCCGCCCGCGCGCGAGGCGCTGGCTGAAAGCCGCACGTTGAAGGGCAGCGGTGCAGCCGGTGTTGCGACTGCGGGCGTGGCCGGAACCGAGGTCGCCCAGAACGTCCTGACCGAGACGCAGTCCGCTGTCCTGCCGCTCGTGCCATACCTCGATACGCTACGCTGGGTGTTCATCGCCTTGGCCCTCGCCGGCATCGCGGTCGCGATCTACGCCCGCATCGATGACTGGAAGCGAGGGCAGCGATGATCGCCTCCTTGCTCGGCTCGTTTGCCGCCAGCCCATGGGCCCGTGCTGCGCTGCGGTACGGCGTGCTCGCCCTCACCGTCCTCCTGTTCCTGCTGTCGATCCGCCGCGCCGGCGAGCGCGCCGGGCGCTTGGCGGAACGCCTCGAAACCATGGAGAACGCCAATGACGTGCAGCGCCAGATGCTGGATGCCGCGGCTCGCCGCCCTCGCGATCGCAGCGATCTCGCTGACCGGCTGCGCGACAGTCACTTCTGAGCCGCGGATCGTCACGGTCTGCCCGCCGGTGGTCGAGTATAGCCGCGACTTCCAGGCCCGCGCTGCCGACGAACTTGATCTGCTGCCTGACGGGTCGGCGATCGCCGAGATGCTGAGCGACTACGCCGTATTGCGGAATCAAGCTCAGGCTTGTCTGCGCAACAGCTAAGAATGCTCAGGCGCCATTCCACCATGAGTACGCGCCGACAATAAAGATGTAGCGCGCGCCCTTACCGATTGAGACCAGCAAGACAAAACGCAGCAAGCCCACGCGTAATGCACCGGCGACGACGGTCAGCGGATCTCCAATGATGGGCAGCCAGGACAGGAGCAACGACCACACGCCATAACGGTTAAACCAGTCAGTTGCGCGACGGTACGACGGCTCGTCAATTGGAAACCAGCGGCGTTCGCGAAGCGCCGAAAAGAACCTGCCGAGCATCCAGTTCACCAGCGAGCCTAGCAAATTTCCTGCCGTTGCGACAACAACCAAGGTGACAGGCTCGCCGCGTCCCATGGCCAGAAGCGTCAGGAGAGCGGCCTCAGAAGACCCCGGCAGGAGGGTCGCCGACGTGAACGCGCTTATGAAGAGTGCGGCATATGCGGCAAGATCGGTTTCAGTGTCTGCTAGCAATTTGGCTTTACCCTGAGTATCGCCACACACCGCCTGTCTTTGCCGCAAGGTCAGCGGGACTGTTCATTTCGACGATTGATTTCGGCGTGTCGGGCCTGAATGTCGGACGGCCATCGGCTCTTGATGAATGCGAGGACGGACCAGATTTCCTCATCTGTGAGGACGGCGGCATAGGCTGGCATATCGCTCTCGTAACCGGGCACCAGCGCCGAGACGCCATTTTTGGTGATGCGAAACAGCACTTCATCCGCATGGTGCCAAGTATGGCCGGATTCATCATGCGGCGGCGCCGGCAGGCGGCCATCGGGCCGACGAGTTTGCCACTGTGGCTGTCCCTCCAAATCAGCTCCATGACAGGCGGCACAGTGGTCCCGATAGACCCGTTCGCCCAGCGCAACCTGTCGCGTATTTCGGGGATCGGCCTGACCCCACTGCGGTTGGCGACCGAGACCACTGAGAAAAGTCGCGATGGTCACGGAGGCAATAGCAGCCGCAATGGCGAGGATGATGACCGTCGGCTTCATTGAGCTCCCAGCCGTTGCCAGGTCCGGCCGCCATCCTCACTGGTCAGCAACTCGTTCTGATGCGTCGACGCATACAGGCGCGCCGGGTCTTCGGGATCCACGGCGAGGTGCAGCAGGTAGCGGTCCCCAAAATCGTTGCTCAAGATCTGCCAGTTGAGAGACGGCTCCTCTGTGCGAAGCAGACCGCTGCCGAGCAGGAATGCGTAGACCGAACCTTCTGTCGTCACCTCGATCATGCTGGCGGGACGACGCAGGAGATGGGCGGGTTGCCACACGCGACCGCTGTCTGCGCTGACGAAGAGCCCCTGCTGTGTTGCGGCGTAAACCCTTGCCACGTCAGTGGAAGAGGCTGCCAGGTCGATCAGGCCGTCCGGCGCCGGTCCGACACGGCTCCAATTGCGTCCGCCGTCGCGACTGATCTGGAGCCCGCCATGGACTCCATAGATCATGCTCGGATCGGCCTTGCTGACGTCCATCTGGTGGAAGTCAACCGGTCCTCCGACTCCCGGCGACAGCATTGTCCAGGTCCTGCCCCCGTCGTTCGATGCGATGAAACCGAGGTTTCCGCCGCGCGCCGGGTGCCCGCTGGCGTAGAGCCTTTGCGCATCGGTCGGGTGCGGCGTGAATCCCATGAAGTCGTCCTGCTGCTCGGAAATGAGATCGACAGTCCCGGATTCCAGCCGCAAGGCATATAGACCGTGATGGGTGGCGATGAGGAGGCGGTCGCTGTTGGCGCGATCGATCGCGAGCCCATGGATGTGCGTGGATCGCAACAGGTCGGCGAGGGGCGCACCGGATTGCGCGTGACCCACCAGCGGCGAGACAACGAACAGAACGGCCGCCGCAAACATGAAGATGGTGACGGATGCTAAACGACTCATGGTGCTTCTTTTCCGAGGTGCCGCCCACCAGAAAGCGATGATTGGGAGGACGATCCATTGCGCGATGGGCGAGAGGCCGGCGTCGATCACCGGGATGACCGGCATCAGGTCACGATAGGCCCAGGCTTCCCGGACCTCGATGTTGAGCCACTCGCTGAAGACGGTGTAGCCGAGACCGATCAAAGTGGTGGCGATGCCCACAATCCGGTAGCCAGTCTCTGGCCATTGGCCGCTGCCGAACAGGAACAGCGCGGCGAGGAGCGCGCTCATCGCGATCAGTATGTCTCCGCCAGTGCAATGAATGGCGGCGAACACGATTTCGCCCCGACTGCCGGTTTCCCACAGCGTGTAGAGCGGCATATGGGCGAATTCCCAAATGAGATTCCCAACCGCTATGGCGACCAGGTAGCGCCGCAGCACGTTTAGCCAGCCGATTTCGACTGCGACCATCACGACGAAATCTCGACTTCGATGATGTCCGGACTTCTTCGCGCGTATTCCAATGCATAGGCCAGTTCACCCGAGGATTCGGCGTGGATGTCGAGCATTATATTGCCTTTGTCGATCTCCTGGCCGAGAGTCACATGCATGTAGACGCCCGCCGACTTGGCTTCCGGTGCGCCGGCGAGCTTGGCGAGTCTTGAGAGCTTGCGATTGTTGATATGAACGATACGTCCGGCACGCGGCGCGATCAACGGATGAACGTGGGGCGCCTTCGGCGGCGTTCGCATTCCACCCTGCGCCTCGCATATGGCCTGGAACTTCTTCCACGCTCGTCCGTCCGCAAGGGTCGCGAGCGCCGCAGTGGTTCCTTCCCCGCTGGCAACCTTCCCGCCGATCTCCAGCGCAGCCCCGGCCAATGTCGCCGACCGTCTGCGCAAATCGTCGGGCGAATCCGGCGCGCCTCGGAGAACTGCGAGGACATCCAGCGCTTCCAGGGCGGGGCCTATTCCGCGACCAACCGGTTGCGATCCGTCGGTCAGGATGCAAGTGGCCGACAGACCAAAGCGGGACGCCACGGCGCTGATCCGATCCGCAAGATGGCGCGCTGTCGCCTCGCTGCGGACCTTGGCGGTCGGTCCGACCGGAATGTCGATGACGACGTGCGTCGAACCGGCCGCGATCTTCTTGGACAGGACAGACGCGATGAGCTGTCCCTCGGTATCGACATCGAGCTCGCGCTCTATGCGAACGAATATATCGTCGGCGGGACTGAGATGCATCGCCCCACCCCACGCGATGCAGCCTCCTTCGGCGTTCACCACACGCCTGAGCGTCGCGATATCCAGGTCAACCGGAGCAAGTGTCTCCATGGCATCCGCCGTGCCTGCCGGCGAGGTGATCGCACGCGATGAAGTCTTGGGGATGACTAGCCCGTGGGCAGCAACAATCGCGACGACGATCGGGGTGGTACGGTTGCCCGGGAGCCCGCCGATGCAATGCTTGTCGACCACGATCGGGGAATCCCAGCGCAAACGCTCGCCGACCTCGACCATGGCGCCCGTCAGATCGACGGTCTCCTGCTCGTCG
This sequence comes from Marinicauda algicola, assembly GCF_017161425.1. GTDB lineage: Bacteria > Pseudomonadota > Alphaproteobacteria > Caulobacterales > Maricaulaceae > Marinicauda > Marinicauda algicola. The sequence goes on from NZ_CP071057.1 coordinate 2,846,611, forward strand.
AGCGGAAGAGCCGCGCTCGCCGTCAGGAAGGCCGCCAGATGAACATCCGTATAGCGGCGTGCGGCGACGTCCTTGACGATCGACCCGATCGCGCGCGCGTCGAGCCGGTTCCCGTGGATCCGTCGGCGGACGCTGGCGAGGGATTCGAGTGTCGGTGCATGCGTGACGGTGACCGCCGCGTCCTCATCGAGGCTCAGGATCTTCCACGCGGTCTCTGTCAGGGCGATCTGGTCGATGGCGAGCAGATCGTCCCCTTCGATCTGGAACAGGGTTGCCTGCATCTCACGGCCGTTGCTCGAAACCAGCACCTGCGATCTGGAAGCAAGACCTTCCGATCGGCAGACATGGCAGTCGGCCCGCATGATGACCACCGCCTGGTGCTGTGTGTGCAGGCGAAGACGTTTGGCGCGGAGCGGCGGTGGCACGGCAAGTTCGGCATCGTTGGGGGTCATAGGTCGAACGCCTGATCCTGTCGGGGAACGGACGCATTCCATCCGAGGTCCTTGTCGATGCGGACGCGCAGCGCCTCGGCGGCTTCAGCCTCCCCATGAACGATGAAAGTGCGCGCAGGCGCGTGACGGAAGCCGGAGAGCCAGCGCATCAACTCATCAGAATCCGCGTGCGCCGAGAGTGCAGGCAGATCGGCAACCTCTGCCAGCACCGGTATCCACTGTCCGTGAATCTTGATCTCGCGGGCGCCCTGCAGCATGGCGCGTCCACGCGTGCCGGCAGCTTGAAAGCCGGAGAACAGGATGGTGTTCTTCTGATCGGGTGCGAAGGCCTTGAGATGGTGGAGAACGCGGCCACCGGTTGCCATGCCGCTGGCCGAGATCACCACCTTCGGATAGGGACTCGCGGTAATTGCCTTGGACTCTTCGACGTCCCTTGTATAGGTAGCGATCCCGCAGATCGTGTCGCAATCCTCCGGTAAGAGCCGATGATCGTCGCGATGGCCGTGGAGCAGGTCCGTCGCGCTGATCGCCATGGGGCTGTCGAGATAGATTGGGATTTGTGAAAGCCGGCCGGACGATCTCAGCTTCCACAGATGATAAAGCAGCGACTGCGCCCGCCCGACCGCGAAGGCCGGGATCACCACGGTCCCGCCGCGCCGAACCGTGCGCTCGATGACGGACCCCAGCAGTTCCGTTGGATCGCCAGGTTCATGGATGCGGTCGCCGTACGTCGATTCAATGACGATGTAGTCGGCCTCGGAGACAGGTTCCGGGTCATGCATCACGGGATCTCCGTAGCGGCCGAGATCTCCCGAAAAGACAACGCGTTTGCCGCCCCAGTCGATATCGGCGGTGGCAGCACCCAGGATATGGCCGGCATGCCTGAACATCAGGATCGCCCCGCCGGGAAGCTGGAGAGGCTGGCCGAACGGAACGGACGAGAAGCGTTCCAGCGCGCGTTCCGAATCGTGAACGCCGTAAAGCGGCAGGGCAGGCTTGTGCTTGGAGAAGCCCTTCCGGTTCGCATAGTCGGCATCTTTCTCCTGAAGATAACCGCTATCCTTCAAGATCAGCTCTGCCACGTCGCGCGTCGCGTCCGTTGCAAAGATGTTCCCGCGGAAGCCGTCCCGCACGAGCTTCGGCAAATAGCCGGAATGATCGAGATGCGCATGGGTCAAAACGACAGCATCTATGCTCGAAGGCTTGACCGGCAAAGGCGTCCAGTTCAGCTCGCGCAGGTTTTTCAGCCCCTGGAACAAGCCGCAGTCGATAAGGATGCGCTTGCCTTCATGGGTGAGGAGATGTTTCGAACCGGTGACAGTGCCAGCACCGCCGAGGGATGTGAGTTTGAGCATGACTGCCTCCTGGTCGACTTCAATTTAGCTGAGCACCGGCCTCTGCACGCCTCTGTGGTTTGCCCCTCACTCAACGCCGCTTGTCCAAGGCGGAGGATCGCTGGCGGGAAACGAATCCATGCCTGCCTGTTCAACTTCGTCGCCAGGTTCGGGCGGACGGCGGTGCCGAATGATGTCCTCTTTGGCTTCCTCGGCGGAGGTGATCGCCGCAGCGATCAGCGGCGCCAGCCGGATAGCGTTGCTCTCATGTGGGACGGAATCGCTTGAGACGATCCGGTCAGTGAGCGCCATCAAGCGCTCAAAGGAATCCTCCGCGAACACCCCGTGGACAACCGCGCAAACAGGTCGCCGGAAGCCCTGGAGTGGCAGTTTCCGGGCGGCTTCAATCAGCGTCTGTCCAGATGAAGCGATATCGTCGACGAGGACTGGACAGCGGGCCGTCCATTCCGAGAGATCGGGAAGTTGGACATCGACGTTGCGGTCGCCGTGCCGAATCTTGCGCAAGACGGCATAGGGAGCGGCAATTCGCCTGGCGATGGCCGACACCCACTGTTCGCTCTCCTCATCCGGGCCAATGATCAGCGGTTGATCGACCTCGGCGGCGATCCAGTCTGCCAACAGAGGTGCCGCGTGCAGCGTATCGGCCGGGATCGTGTAGAGCGCCGAGAGTGCGGGATACCGGTGCAGGTGAGGGTCGACCGTCACAATCCGGTCGAAGGTCGAAGACAGGAACCGCGCGAATGTCTTCGAGGTCACAGCCTCGCCCGGTTGAAAGCGTCGATCCTGTCGCATGTAGGAAAGGTAGGGCGCGATCAGCGTCACCTCGCTCGCGCCAAGCGCGCGGGCCGCGTCGGCGGCGAATGCGAGGCGGAGGAAGCCATCGTCCGGCCGCGCAAGCGTGCAGACCAAATCCACCGGCCGATCGGCGACATCCGAAAGAATGCGGACATAACTCTCGCCATCGGGGAAACGCCGAGTCTCGATCGCGCCAAGTTCCCAACCGCCCGCTTCGGCAAGATGGCGCGCGAAGGATTCGTTGCCGGGCACGGGAAGGATCAGCCGCATACCCGGACCCCTTTCGTGTGAGAATTGCCGCTCATGTGTGCCGCCTGTAGGAGCGCAGGAACTGGGCGTTGATGGCGACGATGACGGTGCTGGCGGACATGAAGACGGCGGCGACCGCGGGCGTCATCATGAAGCCTGTCCCGAAGGTGATACCCGCCGCCATCGGCACGGCGATCGCGTTATAGGCGGTCGCCCAGATCAGGTTCTGAACCATCTTGCGATAGGTGGCGCGCGAGAGCCCGAGGATGGCCCCGACATCACGCGGGTCGCTTCGGACCAGCACGACGTCGGCGGATTCCACCGCGACATCGGTGCCCGCGCCGATGGCGATCCCGAGATCGGCCACGACCAGGGCAGGCGCGTCGTTCACGCCGTCGCCGACCATGGCGACGGAGAGCCCGCGGGCCTTCAGTTCCTCGATCTTCTGTGATTTCTGATCTGGCAGCACCTCCGCGAAGTATTCGGTGATCCCGAGTTCCTCGGACACCGCCTTTGCGACGCCCTCGGCATCGCCTGTGAGCATGACCGAGCTGATCCCGAGCGACTTGAGCTCGGCGATGGCTTCCTTCGATTCCGGACGCACGATGTCGGCCAGCGCAAGAAGTGCGCGTGGCGCGCCGTCGCGGACCAGAACGACCACCGTCTTGCCTTGTCCTTCCAATCTCTTGAGGCTGTCATGGGCGATGGCGTTGCCCTGCCGCGCGAGGTGGCCAGGGCTGACGATGCGCACGTCCTGGCCATCGACCCTGGCGACGATGCCTTCGCCCGTGATGTTGCTCACCTCGCTGGCTCTTGGGATCGTCAGGTTGCGGTTCTTTGCCTCGGCGACGATGCCGTGGGCGATGGGGTGCTCGGACTGGCTCTCGGCCGCCGCCGCATAGGTCAGCTCTTCATTCTCGTCGCCACCTGCGAGCAGCACGATGTCGCTGACGCCGAAGCGGCCCTCGGTCAGCGTGCCGGTCTTGTCGAACACCACGGTATTGAGGTTGCGCGCCCGCTCGAAGGCCGCGCGGTCGCGGATCAAGAGCCCGTTGCCGGCTGACAGCGACGTGCTGACCGCGACGACGAGCGGAACCGCAAGGCCAAGCGCGTGAGGACAGGCGACGACCATCACCGTCACCATCCGCTCGATCGCGAATTCGAGTGGCGCGTCAAGCACCAGCCACCAGACGACCAGCGTTCCGAAACCCACCGTGAGCGCGATATAGGTCAGCCATGAGGCAGCGCGGTTGGCGAGATCCTGGGTGCGGGACCGGGTGGCTTGCGCCTTCTTCACCAGGTCGATGACCTGCGCCAGATAGGTGGCGTCACCGGTGGCGGTCACTTCGATGGTGACGGCATTGGCGCCGTTGATCGCGCCGCCGATTGCGGTCGCGCCGATGGTCTTGGAGACCGGCCGGGATTCACCGGTCAGCATCGCCTCGTTGAAGCCGGATGAGCCCTCGACGATCTTTCCGTCAACGGGCACTTTTGCGCCGGGCCGAACCAGCACACGGTCTCCCGGCTGCAAGGCGGAGATAGCCACCTCGTGGGTCGTACCGTCGGCGTCGATCTTCGTCGCACTGTCCGGCAAGAGCCGGACGAGTTCCTCCAGCGCCCGCGAGGCGCCCATGACCGAGCGCATCTCAATCCAGTGACCGAGCAGCATGATGGCGATCAGCGTCACCAGCTCCCAATAGAGTTCCTCGCCTGGAAAACCGAAGGTGACGGCGGCCGAAAAGAAATAGGCGGCCGAGATCGCAAGCGCGATCAGGGTCATCATTCCGGGCTGGCCCTTGCGAAGCTCGGAGGTGAATCCGGTCAGAAACGGCCATCCGCCATAAACATAAGCTATCGTCGAGAGCACGAAGAGGACGTAGCGGTCGCCGGGAAAGGCCAGTGCCTCGGCTATGCCGAACCAGTGCTGAATCATCGGCGAGAGCAGCAGGACCGGTGGTGTGAGGATCAGCGTCACCCAGAAGCGGCGGCGGAAATCGGCCACCATCGCACCATGATCGTGTCCGCCATGACCGGCATGTTCAGAGTGTGTTGAGCCGCCGGCCGCGACGACCTGCCCCCGCGTTGTCGAGGAGGGATGGGAATTCCCATCACCGTGGCCATCATGGTCGTGATGTTTGGAGTGAGTGTGCGGCCGATCTGTTGTCATTCTGCTCTGTCCTGCGGTGGGCGTTGCGGCTCGGACCCGCTTGCCATTCATCGGAAGGTTGATGGAATCCTTCGTGTTTGCCCTGAATGCCCGCAGACGTGGTCGCGCCCACGGGCAAAGGCGTGGCAAGCTCAATCGACTTGGCGCACCAGACCGGGATAGCGATTAAAGGCGAGCCTCTGAACGAGCGAGCCGTCCACGGTCACAATCTCCGCAGTAATGCTCCCGTCGCTAGCGGTGCCAATCTCGCCGAGCCTCAGACGCGAATTGCCAAGGCTGGTCAGCTGCTGCTCCAGGAGGGCGCGAACTCGGTCCTCTGTCATCTCCTCCGGTGTGCCAAGTGGCGTTCCGAGGAGGATGCCCTGACCATTCATCGTGCCGGGCATGCCCATTCCTGCCTGACCACCCCGCATCATCTGCATCATCGGGCACATCATCATGCCTGCCATCGGCATCAGACCCGTCATGCCAGGACCCGCCCCGCCCTCAGGCACTCCCTGGCCAGTCATGCCTCCCATCATGCCGGGCATTCCACCCTGACCCATCATGCGTTGCATCATCTGCATCATCTCTGGCGTCATCATGCCCATACCGGGCATGCCTCCAGGTGCAGCGGGCGCGGGCGAGTCACCTGGCGTCGGGGGCGCCGGTGGAGTGGCCTGCGTTTCCGCCGGGTGGTGAGCATCATGCTCCTGGGCGTCGGTTTGGGCTGCGACCGAGGTCACGGTCCCAAGAAGAAACAAACCCGCAAACAAAGCCGTCGGAAAATTTCGCGTTCTCATGTTTCGTACTCCTGGTTGATGAGGAAGATAAAACGCCAATATCACCCCCTGCTCGAACGAAGCAGATTTGCGGGGCGCGGCAGGAAAGCCGGAACCGCACTGGCATATCGGCGGTATTTGTCGCCGAATGCGGCCTCCACCTCGCGCTCTTCGCTTCTGGCGAGACGCCAGTACATGACGATGAGCACCGGTAGCATTAGGCCGGTCACCAGCGTCGGCCATTGCAGAAAGAAACCGATCATGATCAGCACGAACCCGACATATTGAGGGTGGCGAAGACGCGCGTACGGGCCTGTGGTTGCCAGGTTTCCTGCCCGTTGCGCCTCGTGCAGGACCCGCCAGGCGGTAGCTATCAGGATGAAGCCGCCGCCAATGAAGACGAAGCTCAGCAGATGGAAAGGCGACCAATGGGGATCCATGGACCAGCCAAACATCGCCGGCCAGAGATGACCGGCGTCGTGGGACAAGGGATCCAGTGCCGGAAAGCTGGTACCAAGCCAGCCTGCGAGCAGATAAAGCGTCAGCGGAAAGCCGTACATTTCGGCAAACAATGCAACGATGAAGGCCGAGAAGGCCCCCAGCGAGCGCCAGTCACGCGGGGTCTTCGGCTTGAAGAAGCTGAACGCAAACAGGATGAAGATGCCCGCGTTGATAGCCGCCAGAAACCACAGACCATAGGCGGGAACATCACCGGTCATCGCGGTCACCACTTTGCCCACCATGGCCGCCGTGACCTCGATGCATGAAGAAATGCATGCCGATGCAGATCAGCAGCGGTAGCAGAAGCGGCAACGCACCAAGAACGTGCGCACGATGCTCAACCCAGAGAAACACGCCCGCAACGGCGAGAAAAACGCAAAGCGCGAATCCCGCTGGGGTGCTCAGGAATGGCCGCCGCACACCTTCGTCGAGATTTGGGTCGATCGAATCGTGTTTGTGATGAGCCATGGTCTGTAAACCTTCTTTCTAGAGCAATTACCCCTGCGGCGATCGATACGTGATCCCATTGGGTCCGCGGCCGACCGAGAACTTCGCGATGACTTCGCGCGTGGCCACGTCGATCGCAGAGACGGTGCCATCGACGATATTCGTGACGAAGACCAAGGCGCCATCGCTGCTGACGGCGACACCATGTGCGCCTTTGCCTGTGCGAACGGTCTCGACAACGTTGCTCGTCGCGACCTCGATGACCGATACCGTGTCGTTCGGTTGTGCGTCCGTGCCCTGGTTGGCAACGTAGACGAAGCGTCCGTCCGGGGTGGCGTGAACCTGGATCGGGTTCGGGCCAACGTCGATCGTTGCGATCAGGCTCCGCGTTGCGGTGTCGACCACCGCTACCTGGTTGTCATCCCGCAGGGAGACATAGACCCTGCGGCCATCTGGCGTGAACGCGACCTGTACCGGCGTGTTTCCCACTGGGATTCGCGCAAGTTCGGTGAGGCTGCTGGCATCGATCACGGATACCGTGCCATCCTCTACGTTTGCGACGTAGACCTCACGCCCATCCGGGCTCATCCGAAGCCCGTGGGGGTAGCGGCCGGTGCCGATGGTCGCGGTCACCTTCTTGGCTGCAAGGTTCACGACGCTGACGGTATTGTCGCCGGCGTTCGTGACAAAGGCGCGCTCGCCACTCTCGTCGGCGACGACGTGCGCCGGATGCGCACCAACGATGATTTCGTCCACAACTCCGTTGGTTAAGCGTGTCGGATCAAGGACCAGCAGCCGGCCCTTGGTTTCGTCACCGCCGTGCGCACCTCCGCTGTGACCATGCCCGTGCCCTTCCGCTGCGGGCTCACCAACGGCTAGAAGCCGCATGCCGTCTGCAGTTATCTGGACATTGTGGGGGGATACGGGAATTGGAACTGTAGCGACGCTGCCGACGGCGAGATCAATCGCGCTGATAGAGTTACCATGTTCGTCGGCTGTATAAACGAAGCCGCCGCCTCCCAATGACGCTGTCTGCGCCTGGGCAATGGTAACGCTCGACATTATCAAGGCCGCCGCGGCAAACGCCATTAATCCAGACAATCCGGATCGGAGAGACCGGTCGCCGTGCATCGGAAGCGCCGTCGTTTTTTTGCTGAGATACTTTGGCGGGAAGCTCATCATAGTTGAAACCTCGCGATTTGATCAGGAGCTATATTCGAGGGTCGTCATCATGCCACTCGCCATATGGTAGAGGTGGTGACAGTGCAGCGCCCATTTGCCCGGGTTGTTCGCTTCAAAGGCGATGGTCACGTTGCCACGTGACGGAACCAGCACGGTGTCGCGTATTGCGCCCGCAAAGCGTTCGCCATTGATCGCGACTACCTGGAAGTGATGCCCGTGCAAGTGCATGGGATGGGCCATGGTGGTCCGATCTTCGAATGTGATCTCGACCCGCTCGCCCGCGCGCACATCCAGAGGGGCGTGATCGCCATGCGAAGCGCCATTCAGCATCCAGACGTAACCCGGCGCCTCGGTGATGGTCACTGCGTGACGGCGGTCCGGTTCACGAGGTGCGAGGGATTGCGCGGCCCGCAACCGGCGTTCGAGCGCAAGCCCGATCGGGTCCACCGCGTCCGGCGCCTCGCCGGCAAGTCTTTGAACGGCCCCGCTCGGCGTTGCCAGAATGAAGCCCGTTCGCGAGCGTTCGCCTTCCTGCACTGCGAATACCGGCCAGGCGCCTTCGCTCTGCGGTAGCTCCAGGACGATGTCGAGTCGCTGGGCGATCGCGAACTCGAAGTGCCGCCCGGTGACCGGCTCCACCGGCATGCCGTCGACTGCGATTAGACGGCCATCAAGTTGGCCCAGATCCAGCCAGAAGTTAGTCGCCGTCGCCCCGTTGATCAGGCGCAGGCGCAACCGGCCGCCGCGTTCGACGCGAAACACCTCCGGGTCGTCCAGGGTGCGGTCGTTGGCGAGAAAAGCGTCGTAGACGACATCCTGCAGGTGTGGGCCAGTGGACATCGCAGCGGCGCCATGCCCCATGGCGGAATGGTCCATGCCTCCCGTCGGAACGGAAGGACCTTTCAACTCTGCGAGAATTTCGTCCGGGTCCCGGAAGGTGAAATCGTGGAACAGAACGACGATGTCCTGTATGTCCGCACCGGCTTCGGCCGGGTCACGGACGATCAGGGGCGCTGCCATCAGGCGCTGCTCCTGAAGCCCGTGGTGCGAGTGCATCCAGTTGGTGCCGGGCAGATTCAGCGGGAAGTCGTAATCATAGGCTTGGCCGGGACCGAGCGGCGCCTGGGACAGATCCGGCACGCCGTCCTGCTGCCACGGAGGCGTCAGGCCGTGCCAGTGGATCAGTGTCTCTTCGTCGAGCTGGTTCTCCAGCCTTACACGGAAACTCTTTTTGGCCTCCGTGATCAGACCATGGCTGCCGTCAGGCTGCGTCAGGCCGAAGACCGTGGCCGGTCGTCCGTTCACTTCAATTACGCGCGTTCCGACGCGGATAGTGGTGGTGGGCATCGCCAAGGCAGGCTGGCCCGAAATCAGCAGCGAAGGAACCGCGCCGAGCATGCCTGCGGCGGCTGTAGATGCCAGAAAATGGCGACGTGACAGATATCCCATGTAGAAGCTCTCTTCCGAACGTGAGGGAATCGGATCAGACCGAAACGGCCGATCCGGTTAGCCCGAAACACCGAAAAAGGCGCTCGGGCTCAGACGTTCGCGAAGAGTTTGGGCGGGCGAAATTGCGTTGTTGGCGTGCGGCTGAGATGAACGTCGTCAGACCGGGGTTCCAACTTTTCCGTATCCAGCGGCGCCATTATGGCCAACGCTTTCAGCAACGGGACGCAGAACGAACAACCACTAGCCATGCTGCAGGTGGTGCCGTGGGGCTGGCCACTATGTTCGGGACAGCAAGGCTCACTAGCGGCATCTGGAGTTACAGACGCAATTTCCTGCGTATGCGACGCTGCGGATGCGGCGTGGTCCCCCATCTGGGCATGAACGAGACCTGATGTTGATAATGCAAGCACCAGCAGCAGAAGCACGAGGCAACGCCACAGACCCGAAATCCGAAGACTCGGAGCCTTTCCGCGCTGCCCTGCATCAACCTGCTGCACTCGTTACCCTTTTCCGTCGCTCAGCACCTAAAGCGAAGTTCTTCATAGCACGTCGATGCCGCTACAGCTTTGACCTCGATCAAGGTCTCTATCGTTCGCCCGAAGAGCCCATAATACTCCCACAACGCTCAAGAATCGAGCGAATCGTGGTGCTTGGGGCATGACGATTGGCACCACCCTGCGCCTCCTGGCTGTCATGGCGCTTTGGGCCTCCTGCTTTCCCTTGATCACCATTGGCCTGGATCTCGCGCCCCACATCGCCTTCGCGGCCTTGCGTGCCGCACTTGCCGGCCTTTGCTTGATCGCACTTGGTGCCCTCTGCGGTCGTCGGGTGCCTGACAGTGGGCGCTCCTGGACCCTGATCATAGTGGTAGGGCTCGGGGCGACCAGCATGGGCTTCCTCGGCATGTTCCACGCGGCGGAGTTCGTTTCGCCGGGCCTCGCGACCGTCATCGCGAACGTGCAACCGATCATAGCGGCGGTTCTCGCGACCGTATTCCTGGGGGAACGTATCAACGCGGTTGGAAAGATCGGGCTGGCGGTCGGCTTGGCCGGCATCGCTGTTATCGCTTGGCCGGGCATCGCTTCAGCCCACGTTCAGGGCTACTCCCTCGGAATCGCCTACGTCGTACTTGCCGCGACTGGTGTTTCCGTGGGCAATGTCGCCATCAAGCGCCTCACCGGCCAGGTTGATCCGATTATGGCGATGGGCTTTCAGTTGCTCATCGGCGCGGTACCCTTGGCCCTCCTGTCTATGTTGACGGAGGATATCTCGATGCTGACGTGGTCGACCGAATTCGCCCTCGTCCTCGTGGCTCTTGCAGTCCTCGGATCGTCGCTCGCGTTCTGGCTCTGGTTCGAGGCGCTGGAGGGAGTCGAGCTCAATCGGGCGAATGCCTTTACCTTTCTGGTGCCAATCTTCGGGCTCATGATCGGCGCGACCTTTTTCGGCGAGCGACTCGAGGTGGTCCAGATTGTCGGCGTCATCCTGGTGCTGACCGGGATTTTGCTGGTGCAGCGAGACGCCGGTTCAACGGTACGACGCTAAATGCCACCCGCATGGCTGTCAACAGGGACTTCATTGACCGGACGCCGATCGACGACGTCCGCCAAGCCCAACTTAAACAGTGCCCTTGAAAAAGATGGTCAGGCGCAATGGGTTGCGCCGGCGTCGCCGGGTGTTGGCACTACATTCCGGGGATCGCGAGGCTCAGTCGGCGGGGCGCTGGTTGGGCGGCAGGGCGACGCCGACGGCCTGGAAGACGCGGCCGATCTCTCCGGCGACGGCGGTGCGGGTGACGACGCGCTTGCCGTCCTGCTCGATGGTGGCTTCCTGGAGGCGGTCGAGATCGCGGATCAGGTCGGCCCATTCGGGGGTCAGGCCGGCGGCGCGGCAGCGGTCGGTCAGCTCCTTCTGCAGGACGAGGGCGAGGAAGGAGCAGAAGACGTGGCCGCGGATCGCGGCATCGGCGGAGTGGTAGATCGGGCGGGTGCGGAGCACGGACTTGGCGCGGCGGAAGAGGTCTTCCACCTGCAGCAGGTCGCGATAGCGCAGCACCGCTTGCAGCGGCGTCAGGCGGGCGTTGGTGCGCAGCACGAAGATGCCGTCGTAGCGGGCCTCGTCGGCGAGCTTGCCGGGGTCAATCTCGAAGGCCCGTGCGTCCGCCCGTCCGTTCGGGGCGGCGCGGCGCAGATAGCGCCGGTAGGCGGAGTTGCCGATCAGCGCCTTGTCGCCGCGGGCGAGCTGCTTTTCCAGGCCCGCCACGATCGCCTGGCGGTCGGCCCGGTCCTTCTCGGCCTCGGCCTCGTTGCGGCAGACGACGTAGCGCTGGCCATCGAGCGCGACCTCCTTCACGAACAGCTGGGTCTCGCCCCGGGCGCGCTCGACCAGCAGCGGCGTGAAGGGGCGCTTGTCTGCGAGGACGACCTTGCGCACGAGGGCGCTGCTGCGCTCGCGCACGCCCAGGATGTATTCCAGACGGCGCTCCTCGAGGGCCTCGATCGTTGCGGCGGAGATCATGCCGCGGTCGGCGACGACGCAGATGCGGCCGACCTGGAAGCGTGTCCGCAGCCGGTCGACCACCGGCAGCAGCACGGTCACGTCGGCGGTGTTGCCGGGCAGCATCTCGGTGCAGATCGGCCGCCCCTCGCCGTCGATCACCACGGCGAGCACCATCTGGTTCAGGTCGGGCCGATGATCCTTCGAATGGCCGCGCGCTCCCAGGCTCTCGCCGCCGGCGCCCTGGAACGACAGGGTGGTGGTGTCCATGAACACCACCGCAAGGTCGGTGAACAGGTCGCGCCGATGCGCGAACAGGCGCTCCTCGATCCGGTCCTTCACGCAGCGCGGCGCCGGCGCCTCCGGGCGATCCGCATCGCCGTCCGGCGCGAGCTCTTCGCCGAGCCAGGCCATGGCGCGGTAGAAATGGTGCAGCTGCAGCCCGTCGGCGCCGGGAATCGCATAGTCGGCCATCCACTTCTCGCAGGCGCGGTCCGAGCCGGAGACCATGAGCCGGTGCAGGACGGCGACGAAGACGGCCCGCTCGACCGCGAACTCGAAGCCGCGCCCCCGCAGGAGCCCGCCGAGCACCTCCGCGATGCCGAGCCGCTCCCACAGGCGCCCGAACAGGAGCGGCGCGCCGATGCGCGTGCAGGCGATCCGCCCGGCCGCCATCTCGGACAGGACCAGCGAGCGCTCGGCATGGCGCGCCAGGGAGGCGACCAGACGATCGAGCTCGCCGCTCGCCAGCAGCACGTCCTTGCGGCCGAGCGCCCGGACGATGCGCTGACGCACGCGCCCACCCTCGCGCACGCTCTCGACAAGATAGAGATAGCGGTGGCCCCGGGCCGTCTTCTCGCGCACGAACATGCCGCTGTTGTCCGCGCATATCGCGCGAAACACAAGGCCTGAAGCGGCTCAAGGCGACAAATGTTCCACTACACTCGCCGAAATCTCCAGATCCGACCAAGCAAAATCAATGGCTTGGCGCCCGGAGAGCCGATTCACTGTTCAAGTTCGGCCAAGCTTGGTTGTTTAGGGGCAGCAACCGACCCGGTTTCGTGGAATACGTTGCGCAATTTCCAAAGACAGTAGCTACATAAGCCATAGCCATCACTGCGGAGCGCTTTAGACGCAAGGAGAAGCCGATGAGCCCAGCAAAAAAGATTCGGGTCGCCGTCAACGGCTACGGCGTGATCGGAAAGCGTGTCGCCGACGCAGTGGCGCTGCAGGACGATATGGAACTCGCCGGGGTGGCGGATATCAGCGTTGACTGGCGGCCACGCATGGCGATGCATAAGGGTTTCCGTCTTTACGCGGCCACCGGGGAACATTCGGGGGCGATGCAGAAGTCCGGTCTCGATGTGGCCGGGAACCTCGATGATCTGCTCGGGGCGAGTGATCTGGTGGTTGACTGCACGCCGAAACGGATCGCGGCGGCGAACGTCGATATCTATCGACAAGCGGGCATCAAGTTCATTGTCCAGGGTGGCGAAAAGCACGCGGTGACCGGACACTCCTTCGTCGCCGAGGTCAGCTATGCGACCGCGCTGAACCGGGACAGCACACGCGTCGTCTCCTGCAACACAACCTCGATCGTCAGAACCCTTACGGCGTTGAAGCACGCGGGCCTGCTACGTCGCGCGCGAGGGACGCTGCTGCGCCGGGCGACGGACCCATGGGAAAGTCACCTCGGCGGGATCATGAACACGCTCGTCCCCGAACCTGAGATTCCAAGCCATCAAGGGCCGGACGCGCAGAGCGTAGACCCCGACCTCGATGTCATCACGATGGCGGTCAAGGTCCCGGAGACCCTGGCGCATCTGCACTACTGGTCGGTGCAGTTGACCCGGCCGGCCTCCAAGGAGGAGGTGCTGAACGCCCTTGCCGCATCGTCCCGCATCGCGCTGATCCGCATGGATGCCGGATTGACCGCCCTCAATACGGTCAAGGAACTCATGGCCGACCTCGGCCGGCCGCATGACAACCTCTATGAGGTGGCGCTGTGGTCGGACATGCTGAAAGTCGAAGGGGACGAATTGTTCTACGCTTACATGGTCGACAATCAGGCAATCGTCATTCCAGAGACAATCGATGCGATCCGAGCACTGACCGGAACGATAAGCAGCGCCGAAGAATCGATCGCCAAGACTGATGCAGCGCTCGGGATCGGCCTGCTGACCGAAACGCTGGGGCAACGATGATCGCAAGAATGTTCGACCTCCCCCTCGGGATTAAAGCATGTCCGGCCTCGTCGCAGCCATGGCTTTGCGCTCAATGACCTATCCGGCTCCCACTTTCTCTGGTCAAGTTGAGACCCTTTCAAAGCGGCTCAACCAGAACTGCTTTTGCGTCACGCTCGACCGAGGGTCGCTTTGCGAGGCGCTGGAGCACGAGGCTGGCGATCCAGCGTTCTGCGAGACTTTCATCCGCCCCAAGGCCCACTTGTTCTCGAACGTGCCGGTATTTCTCTCAGCCACGGAGGTGGCCGAGATGCAGAAGGTGGTGGCCGCTGTCGAAACAACGGCTCGGCTCGCCGCATATCAAGCCGCGGTTCTCTCCTGGGCACCTGAAATCTCGCATGCGGACCACGGGCCGGTTGGTGCAATGATGGGCTACGACTTCCATCTTGGCGAAGACGGTCCCCGGCTCATCGAGATCAATACCAACGCCGGCGGGGCATTCCTCAATGCCCTTCTTGCAAAGGCGCAGCGCAAGTGTTGTGCCGAAATGGACATGCCACTGACGCCGCACACCTTTGAGGACGCGGCGGTTCACATGTTTCAGGACGAATGGATGCGCCAGCGGGGAGCCGGCGCCGCACATCGGATCGCTATCGTCGACGACAGGCCGGAGGAACAGTTTCTCTATCCTGAGTTTGTGCTCGTACGGCAAGTTCTGGCCGCGCGAGGCGTGGACGCGGTTATCACGGATGCCAGCCATCTTCGCTACGAGGCGGGCCGGCTCAGCGTCGAGGGCAGGCAAGTCGACCTCGTGTATAACCGCGTCACCGACTTCGCGTTTGATCAGCCAGAGCACAGAGCGCTGCGTGAGGCCTACCGCGATGGCGCGGTGGTCGTAACGCCGAATCCGCACAACCACGCCCTTCTTGCCGACAAGCGCAACCTTTCGCTGCTCTCCGACCCTGCGCTACTCGAGTCTTGGGGTGCGCAACCAGAAATTATTGCGCCTCTCAAAGCCGTCCCACGCACTGTCCTTGTCACCCCAGAGAACGCCGACGAACTCTGGAGCTGCCGAAAGAACCTTTTCTTCAAGCCGACGGGCGGACATGGCGGGAAGGCAGTGTACCGCGGCGACAAGGTGACGAAAGGCGTCTGGTCACAAATTGAGCGGGGCGGCTACGTTGCCCAGACCCTGGTCCGGCCGAACGAGCGCATGATCAAGATCGACGAGGCGCCGCAGGCGCGCAAGATGGACGTTCGGCTGTATACCTACGACGGGCAGGTGCTTCTGGTGGCTGCGCGCCTCTACCAAGGCCAGACCACAAATTTCAGGACCCCAGGTGGCGGGTTCGCTCCGGTGTTTGTGGTGTAGAAGCCCAGCAATTCTCGCCATTTCGGGGAGGGTATGTCAGAGAACGTTGGATATGTGGGTCTTTCCCTCCGCCATTGACTGCTGCTCGCCCCAGGTAGGAATGCCCGGCTGGAGGCGGTTCTCCGACCTTCAGGAGCCGCTCGTCCGCCAGAACTCGCCCTCGAATCCGTATTTGGCGAAGAGGGCCTCCGCCTCGGCCGGCGAGCGCTTTCGCCAAGGCTCCTCTAGGTAATTTCCATACCATTCGGAGGCAAACCTCCACAGCCTCGGCAAGGGGACGACGGCGCCCCGGGGCGAGCCATGCCTTGCGCACCAGTCCTCAATCTCAGCCTCGGAATGGAAGGGCTGAAAGGTCGCGCAAGCATGGATGACGTTGTCCCACCACTCTCTTACCGGCGTGGAGAGATGGAAGAGCAAGTCCTCCTCCTGTACTTCCCCATCACGTATATGGACGACGATGGCTTCCTGTTCTCCGCCAATCCGGGTGTGGATGTCGGCATTCTCGTCGAGCGCTGCAGCGATACCCATGCCGCAGTAGAGGCAGTTGGCCCACCAGCCCCGGCCCCCCGGCCTGGACCCAGCACGAACCGGGGGAAAGTGCGAATGGGTGGACAGCCCAGGGCGCGCAGCGGTGCGGGTGAAGTTGCAGCGCGTGGGCATCGTGCAACTTTAGAAGAGATTGCTCTACAGCAGCGAGGGATGCCGTCAGCCGCCGTGCAAGCTGCTCATTGCTGGGTGCGCGGCCGAGCTCGGCGATGGCTCGGGTGAGTTCTCCCCGAACCTTCAGATCGAATTCCGTGAGAGAAGCGCCGCTCATCCCGAAGAATGTCGCTCTACTGGCGATGACCGGCAATGGGCCGTTTGCGTCCCGGACTCGGGGTGGCGTCACCTGATCGCCTGCGGGAGTCGGCCGGTTGGGTTCCCATGACGCGGGGGAAGCCGATGACGGCTTGTCCGGTATGGGTTAACGCACAGCTCCAAACCGTGTCCCTCCGCCCTTCCTCCATGGACAGTCCGACCACTGAGCGGAGCGCTTTTGCGCCAGTCCCCCCGCCGCTATCGTGACTGGCAGCGGAGGGAGGAACCATGGGGAAGGTCGGGCGGTTCGAGCGCGGCGGCCTGGAACGCACGCTGGCAACAATGCGCCGTCTCGCGCCGTTCCTGCTCTGGCTCGCGCTGTTCTACACGGCGTGGCTCACGCTCGTGGTCTCGGGCGGCCTTGCAGACGAGGTCGCGGCGCACTGGCCGATCGCCGCCTCCATGGCGGCGGGCTCCTATTTCGCGGGCTCGACGCCGATGGGCGGCGGCACGGTGGGATTCCCCGTCCTGGTGCTGGCGTTCGACGCCCCGGCCGCGCTCGGGCGCAATTTCGCCCTCGCCGTGCAGTCGATCGGCATGGTCTCGGCTTCGATCTACATCCTGGCCTCGCGCAAGGCGGTCGACTGGGCGCTCCTGCGCTGGACGCTCGCGGGCTCGCTCGTGGCGACACCGCTCGCGGCGGCCTTCATCGCCCCCGTCGCGAGCGATCTCTTCGTCAAGCTGCTCTTCGCCGTGGTGTGGTGCAGCTTCGGCGTCATCCACTTCCTGAAATTGCGGGCCATCGTGAAGCCGGAAGGCGAGCGCATCCCCGAGCCGGCGCTCGACCGCGCGATCGGGCTGGCGATCGGGCTCTGCGGCGGCGTGGTCGCCGCGCTCACCGGCGTTGGCATCGACATGATCGTCTATGCCTTCCTCGTCCTGCTCTACCGCTCCGACATCAAGGTCGCGATCCCGACCTCGGTCATCCTGATGGCGGCGACCTCGCTCATCGGAATCGGCTCCAATCTCGCCCTCATGGGGCTGGATCCCTCCCGCTACGCCATTCAGCCGGAGGTCTTCTACAACTGGCTCGCCGCCGCGCCGGTCGTCGCGCTCGGCGCCCCGCTCGGCGCCCTGGTCGTCAGCCGCATGCCGCGCGCGCCGACCCTGCTGATCGTGTCGGGCCTGTGCATCGCGCAATATGTCTGGGTGCTCGCCGAGGAGCGCGTGACGGGCCTGCCGCTCGCCGCCGCGCTCGGCGGCGTGCTCGCGATGAACGCGCTCTTCCTCTGGCTCTTCCGCATCGGCGAGCGGCGCGAGGCGAAGACGCACCGCCCGCTCGCCCGGTAGCGGCCTATTCCTGCGTGTCCGGCCGGAACAGGAGGACGGGCACCTTGCAGGCCCGGATCATCTGCGTCGTCGTCGAGCCGATGATCAGATTGCGGATGCGCGAGTGGCCGTAGGCGCCCATCACCAGGACATCCGCACCGGCTTCGCCGACATGGGCGGCGATCACGGCTTCCGGCTCGCCGGGCTCGATGGCGGTCTCCACCGAATGGCCGGCCGCGCGCAGCTTTTCGGCGGCCGCCTCGAGGGCGCTGCGCACCTGCGTGCTCTCCTCGCCGGCGTGCAGCAGATGCAGCGTCATGCCGGCAAACAGCCTGCCCTTCGCGATGTGGTCGATCGCCTTGGCGACGCTGCGCCCTGTATCGAAGGCGATCAGCGCGCGCTGCGGCGTCGTGAAGGCGCGTGCGGCGACGAGGACCGGGCGGTGCGCGGCGCGCACGACGCGTTCGAGGTTGGAGCCCAGGTGCAGCCTCGCGAAATCGGCGTGCTCGCCGCGCTTGCCCAGGATCAGCACGCGCGCGCCGTCCTCGACCTCGCGGACCGCTTCCAGCAGGTCGCCGGTGCGCAGGCGGGCCTGCACGCCCGAGAGTCCCGCCGATTCGAGACGGGCCCTGGCCGCATCCACCAGAACGCGGCCGCGCTCGCGCGCGAGCTTGGCGCTCTCCTCGTCGTGGCGGGCGAGGCTTTCCATCAGCCGAGAGCGCGCGCCGAGCGTGAGATTGCCGGTCAGGTCCAGCGGGGCGCCGGCGCCGGGCCGGTGCGCGACGACGTGCAGGAGATCGACGCCGAAGCCGGTCTTCTGCGCCACCCAGGCGGCGTGGTCGCACACGCTTTCGCCATAGGGCGAGGCGTCGATGAGGGCGATGATGCGGTCCACGGCGTCTCTCCCTAGTGACCGGGCAGGGCGGTGTCGGCATCGGGGCGATCGTGCACGCCGAGCCGGTCGACGAGCGTCTTGCTCGCCTCGTTCATGCCGACGAGCGCGACTTCGGTGCCCTCGCGGCGGAATTTCATGACGGCGAGGTCGACCGCCTGGACGCTCGAGATGTCCCAGACATGGGCCCGGCTCATGTCGATCGTGACATGGTCGAGCGCCTCCTTGAAATCGAAGCTCTTCAGGAAGTCCTCGCTGGAGGCGAAGAAGAGCTGGCCCTGCACCGTGTACACCCGCGCCCGGCCGTCGCCGGTGAGCGCGGACTCCACCTTGAAGATGTTCGAGACCTTCCAGGCGAAGAACACCGCCGAGAGCGCGACCCCGATCAGAACGCCGATGGCGAGATTGTGGGTGAGCAGCACGCCGGCCACGGTCGCGATCATCACCGCGCTCGAGCTCCAGGGATGGGATTTCAGGTTCTTCACCGAGGACCAGGAGAATGTGCCGATCGCCACCATCAGCATGATCGCGACGAGGGCGGCCATCGGGATCCGCGCGACGAGATCGCCCAGAACCAGGATCAGGATCAGCAGGAAGATGCCGGCCGAGAAGGTCGACAGACGCCCGCGCCCGCCCGATTTCACGTTGATCATGGACTGGCCGATCATCGCGCAGCCCGCCATGCCGCCGAGAAAGCCGGTGACGATGTTGGCCGTGCCCTGGCCGACGCACTCGCGGTTCTTGTCGCTCGGCGTATCGGTGAGATCGTCGACGATCTGCGCGGTCAGCAGGGATTCCAGCAGGCCCACCGCGGCCACGGCCGCCGAGTAGGGGAGGATGATCTTCAGGGTCTCCAGATCGAACGGGATGTCCGGAACGAGGAAGACCGGCAGGGTGTCGGGCAGCGCGCCCATGTCCCCGACCGTCCTCACGTCCCAGCCGAACACCAGGGCGAGCCCCGTCAGCAGCACGATGCACACCAGCGGAGAGGGGATCGTCGTGGTGATCCTGGGGAAGCCGTAGATGATGATCAGCCCGGCCGCGACGAGCGGATAGGTCAGCATCGGCACGCCGATCAGTTCCGGGATCTGCGCCATGGCGATCAGGATGGCGAGCGCGTTGACGAAGCCGGTCAGCACCGAGCGCGAGACGAAGCGCATCAGGTTGCCGAGCCTCGCCAGCCCCGCCGCGATCTGCAGCACGCCGGCGAGGATCGTCGCGGCGAGCAGGTATTGCAGGCCGTGATCCTTCACCAGCGTGATCATGAGGACGGCCGTCGCCGCCGTCGCCGCCGAGATCATGCCCGGGCGTCCGCCGGTGAAGGCGATCAGCACCGCGATCGAGAACGAGGCGTAGAGCCCGATCTTGGGGTCGACCCCGGCGATGATGGAGAACGCGATCGCCTCCGGGATCAGCGCCAGCGCCACGACGAGCCCGGCGAGGAGGTCGCCGCGGATATTGCCGGTCCAGTCCGTCCTGATGTGGCGGACCAGGGCGTCGGTGTCGAAGGCAAGGCGCATGGGCGGAGGTCTCGGCGGCCTGAACCGCCGGCCGGACGCTCGCGCGGCCGGTGGTGACGATCCTGGAAAAGCGGGAAGAGGCGAAGGGAGCCTCGCGGGGTCGCGCCCCGCGTAACGGCCGCCACGCTGCGGGGCAAGGCGCGCGGCTGCGCTGCAGGGCCGGTCTGCGAATTCGCCGGGTCCGGCGCGAACGCTCAATACGGCCGGGTGAGGTAGTCCGCGAGGGTCAGGGCGAACAGGATCGCCACCCACAGGAGCGCGCCGAGCGCGACGAGGCGGACCACGCCGCGCACCGCGTCGAGATGCATGAAGATCCACATCACCAGGCCCGCCTTGAGCGCGGCGATGGCGATGTTGGCGACGACGTTCCACGCCCCGATATCGACGAGCGAGACCGCCACGGTGAGTGCGAGCAGTCCCAGCAGCACCGCCCAGACCAGGAGGAAGCTGACCGTCTCGGCCGGCCAGAAGGAGGTCGTGTCGTCGTCGGCCATGGCTTCAGTTCACCAGGTAGAGCACGGGGAAGAGGAAGATCCAGATCACGTCCACGAGGTGCCAGTAGAGTCCGCAGAACTCGACCTCGGGCGCGTTGGCGGGCAGTTTCAGCCAGCCGCGCCAGACCGCGAGGGCGGCCCCGGCGAGCACGGCGGCGCCGATCGCGACATGGATCGCGTGCAGGCCCGTCGCGGCGAGATAGAGATTGAAGAACAGCTCCGCGCCCGGCGTGTCGATCGGGAAGGCCGGCCCGGCTCCGGGGATCAGGCCGGCGTGGAATTCGTGGCGGTACTCGATGCCGGTCTTGATCGCCAGGAAGGCGAGGCCGAGCCCGGCCGCGCCGGCGAAGGCCGCGGCGACGAGGCCTTTGCGCGGGGTCTGCGCCTTCGCCGCGGCCGAGCCGATCGCGACGAGCAGCGAGGACGTCAGCAGGATCGCGGTGTTGGCCGTCCCGATCCCCTTGTCGAGCCGCGCGGAGGCCTCCACCGCGCCGTCCGGCCAGACCACGCGCACCACGGCGATCGACACGAACAGGCCGGCGAAGATCATCGCCTCGCTCGCCAGGAACAGCCACATGCCCATGCGCTGTGCCTTCAGGCGGGTGGCGGCGTCCTCGAACGGATCGAGGCCGGACGGGTCGGCGGCCCTTTTCATGCCTCGCGCTCCGGCTTGGGCTGGGCTTCCTCCTGCACCTGCGGCTCCTCGGTCTCCCCGACCGGGTAGGGATAGGCCGGGCCCTCCCACTCGGGCGGCTCGGGGAAATTGTGCTCGGGCGGGGGCGAGGTCGTCGTCCATTCCAGCCCTGCCGCGTTCCAGGGGTTCCTGCCCGCCTTCTCGCCGATCTTCAGCGACCAGCCGAGATAGAGCAGCGGCAGGCCGTAACCGACCGCGAGCATCGGCACCCCGGCCGAGGACAGCACGTTCCAGATCTGAAGGTCGGGATCGTACTCGTGATAGCGCCGCGGCATGCCGAGATAGCCGAGCACGAACTGGGGAAAGAAGGTCAGGTTGAAGCCGAGGAAGAGCATCACCGCGGAGAACCGGCCGAGGCTCTCGTTGAACAGCCGGCCGGTGATCTTCGGCCACCAGAAATGCAGCCCGCCCATGAAGGCGGTCACCGCCGCGCCGACCATGATGTAGTGGAAGTGGGCGACGACGAAATAGGTGTCGTGGACATGCACGTCGACCGCGATGGACGCCAGCACCAGCCCGGTCAGCCCGCCGAACACGAACAGGCCGATGAAGCTCAGCGCATACAGGAAGGGCGTGTTCAGCGTGATCCGCCCCTTGTAGAGCGTCGCGGCCCAGTTGTAGGCCTTCACCGCGCTCGGCACCGCGACGAGGAAGCTGAGGAAGGAAAAGACGATCCCTCCGTACATGGACTGTCCGGAGGTGAACATGTGGTGGCCCCACACCAGGAAGCTCAGTACCGCGATGGCGATCGAGGAGAAGGCGACGAACCTGTAGCCGAAGATGCGGTTGTGAGAGCCGGCCGTGACGAGCTCGCTCATAACCCCCAGCGCGGGCAGGATCATGATGTAGACCGCCGGGTGGGAGTAGAACCAGAACAGGTGCTGGAACAGCAGCGGGTCGCCGCCGATGGCCGGGTCGAACACGCCGATCCCGAAGGCCCGCTCGGCGATGACGAGCAGCAGGGTGACGGCCAGCACCGGCGTTGCCAGCACCATGACGAGGCTCGTCGCGTACATGCCCCAAACGAAGAGCGGCATCTGGAACCAGCCCATGCCCGGCGCGCGCAGCGTGTGGGTGGTGACGATGAAGTTGATGCCGGTGAAGATCGAGGCGAAGCCGGAGACGAAGACCCCGAGTATGGCGAGCGTCACATAGCCGTCGGCGTATACGGACGATAGCGGGGTGTAGAAGGTCCAGCCCGTCTCCAGCCCGCCCATCGCGATGGCGGCGACGGCGAGCCCCGCCCCGATGACGAAGACATACCAGCTCGCCAGGTTCAGGCGCGGGAAGGCGAGGTCCTTCGCGCCCAGCATCAGCGGCAGGAGGAAATTGCCGAGCGTCGCCGGGATCAGCGGGACGAGGAAGAAGAACACCATGACGATGCCGTGCAGGGTGAAGGCCCGGTTGTAGGCCTCCGCCGAGACCAGGTCGCCCGCCGGCGTGATCAGTTCCAGGCGCACGATCGCCGCCCCGACCGAGCCGAGGGCGAACGTCGCGATCAGGGTGAGCGCGTAGAGCACCGCCACGCGCTTGTGGTCGGTGGTGAGGAACCAGGAAAGGGCGGTCTCCCTCGCGGTCCAGAAATTTTCCGACCGGCTCGGACGCTCCTGGCTGGGATCGGTCATTCGCGTTCCCCCTCCCGCCCGCTCAGCGACTTGATGTAGGCGACGAGCGCGACGAGCTCGCTTTCGGTGACGACGTCCTGGAAGCTCGGCATGACGGGCTCGTAGCCGGCCACGACCTGGCTTTCCGGCATCAGGATGGAATCGGTCAGATAGCGCTCGTCCGCGATCACGGTCTCCCCGCTCGCCAGCGGCACCGGGCGGCGATAGAGATCGGCGAGACCGGGCGCGCGTACCGCCGCATTGGCCCCGTGACAGCCCGAGCAGCCGAGCTCGCGAAACAGCGCCTCGCCCGCGCGCGCCAGAGGCAGGCCCGCCTCGGTGCCGGCGAGCCAGGCCTCGAACGCGGCCGGTGCCATCACCACGAGTTCGCCGACCATGCGCGAATGGCTGACCCCGCAGTATTCCGCGCAGCGCAGGGAATAGCTGCCCGGATCGTCGGCCCTGAACCACAGGCTCGTCGTGCGCCCGGGCACCACGTCCTGCTTGATGCGCAGCTCCGGCAGGTAGAGCGAGTGGATCACGTCCTGGCTGTTCATGATGACGCGCACCGGTTCTCCGGCGGGCACGTGCAGCGTGTTGATCTCGCGCTGGCCGCCGGGATGCTCGAATTTCCACATCCATTGCAGGCCGATCGCGTAGACCTCGCGCGCATCGGCCGGGGGTCGGTGCAGGTCGCGAAACAGGAGCGCCGACCACGTGAAGAAGACGAGCGCCAGCAGAAAGGGCACGATCATCCAGGACAGTTCGAGCCAGGTCAGGCCGTGATGGCGCTGCTTGCGGTCCACATCCTCGTTGAGCCGGCGATAGCGCCATCCGAACCAGACGATCGCGAAGCCGATCGGCAGGGCCAGCGTCCAGATCAGGGCGAAGAAGCCGATCGCCAGCGCATCCACGCTGTCGGCATGGGCCGAGATCGCCTCCGGCCAGACCGGTATGGCGCCGTCGGCTCTCATCGCGGCCTCAGATGGGTGAGAATGAAGCCGGCGAGCGCGATGACGGTCAGAGCGCCGAGGACCTGCAGGATGAGGACGACGCGCGGGGTGTATTTCCCCGTCGTCGGATCGAAGCGCCAGCACAGGAGAAGGGCGCGCTCGATGACCCCGCCCATGCCGCCGTTCGAGGCCTCGACGATGGCCCGGCGCAGCTGATCGCCGGTGAGCCCTTCCGGGCCGAGCCAGCGCGAGACGCGGCCGTCGGGCGTGAGCACGGCGAGCGCGGCCGGGTGGGCGAACTCCGCGGCTTGAGGATCGAAGAAGCGCTGGTAGCCGAGCGCGTCGAGGACGGCTTCGGCCTCCCCGCCCCAGCCGATACGTATGGCAGCACTGGCCTCGCTCCCGGACGCGGCGGCGATGCGCTCGCGCGCGGCCTCTGCCGTCTCGGCGCCGTCGCGCGGATCGAAGCTGAGGAAGAGTAGCTGCGCGTCCTCGCCAGGGCTGAGGCCGGCCTCATGGAAGGCGCGCGCGAGCTGCACCTCGGTCAGTCCGCACACGGTCGGACAGGTGAAATAGACCGGTGCGATGGCGATCGGCCGCTCGCCCTGCAGATCGCCAAGGACGAGCGGGCCGTCGAGCGTTTCCACCCGTGCGGCTTCGGGCAGCTGCGCTCCGGTCTCCGGCTCGACGGAGACGGCGCTGGCGCGCTCGGGCGCGGCGGCGAGGGCGAGGGCAAGGGCCAGCGGGGCGATCATGGCGCGTCCTCCAGGGGGCTTTCGACCGCGCCTTCGGGATCCGCGGCGAGATCGGCCTCGCGCGGATCGTCGAGGGCCGGCAGGTGCGGGTGTCCCTCCGCGATCTCGGAGGCGCGCGAGGGGTCGGGATCGCCCTCGCGCCAGCCGGCCTCGGCGGTGCGGACCATCGCCTCATCGATCGTCAGCGGACCATCCTCGAGCAGGCTCCGGTCGCGTTCGCGCAGCACTTCGAGCGGGCGTGCCGGATCGCGCTGCAGGCGTACGCCCTCCTGCGGACGGTTGGCCCACAGGGCCTCGGGATCCGCGCCCGGATCGCCGCGCTGGAAGACGAGAAACAGGACAGCGAGCGCCAGAGCCACCGCCAGCGTGGCGAGTCCGGTCCAGAACAGCACGCTCCTGATGGGCACATCGCTCGTCTCGTGCGCGCGCTCAGCCATGGGCGGCCTCCTCTGCCCGGCGCGCGCCGCGGGTGAACCCGGCAAGGCCGAGCCCGCCGAGCGCGAACCCGGCGAGCGCGAGCCAGCCGGCTACGCCCATGTCGAGGCCCGGCGCGATGCGCCAGATGGTCTCCAGCGCAAAGCCGCACACCACGAGCGCCGGGATGATGGCCGCGCCGATGGGGCTGTGGCGGACGGGCTGGAGCAGGAAGGCGGCCGGGGCGGCGAACAGCGCGCACACCGCGAGGAAGAGGATCAGCCAGGCGCCCTGATTGCGGTCGAGATACCAGGCGGCGAAGTGAGGGAGGTCGCCGGACCAGATCACGAGATACTGCATGAAGGCGTGATAGCCCCACAGTGCGCAGGCGCCGAACAGGAGCCAGGACGGCCGCCCGTGCAGGGGATCGCGCCCGGGGTCGGCCAGAACGGTGAGGGCCAGCACCACGCCCAGCGCCGCCGCGGCCTGACCGGCCATGACGTAGAGCCCCCAGATCGTGGAATGGAAGACCGGGTCGATCGACATGGAGATGTCGAGTGCGAGGCCCGTCGCGGCGATGACGGCGAGGATGGCGAGCCCGCCCGCCGCGGCCCGGTCCGTCACTTTTTCGTGCGCCAGCAGGAGCGCCACTCCCGACAGCACGCCGAGCCAGACGAGCTGGCGCGTCATGAAGAACCAGGCCTCATGCCAGATTCCGCGAGCCGTCACGACCTCGGCGGCATGGCCGTGCGGATCGGTCCAGCCGAAGAGGATGTCCATCCCGGCGAACACCCCGATCACGCCGAGGCTTGCCGGCGGCAGGGCGAGGAGGAGCGGGCGGGTCCTGGCCCGAAGCCGCTCGTACCAGGGTCCCGGCGCGAGCACGCCAATGAGGGCGAGCAAGACCGCGCCGATGCCCGGGCCGATCGCGATCGCCCAGGCGAGCAGCCAGGCCCGGGCGAGGCCTGCGGGATCGAGGACCGCGCCGGATGCGGCGAGGGCGCAGCCGGCGATGACGAGCGCGATGGCGAGGACGCGGATCATGGCGTCGCCTCCCCGGGCGCGCCTTCGGCCTCGCGCGCCTCGCCGACGCGCTGCAGGGCCTGGATATAGGCCGCGACCGCCCAGCGGTCGCTCGGCTCGACCCGGTTCGCATACGGATACATGGCCCCGTAGCCGTTCGTGATGACCTCGACGAAGTATGACGGGCCGGCGTCGCGCAGGCGCGCCTCGTGAAGGCTCGGCGGGGCAGGGAAGCCGCGCTCGACGATTATCCCTGCCCGGTCGCCGTAACCTCCGTGACACGGCGCACATGTGCGCTCGAACACGGTCCGGCCGCGCTCGACGAGCGCGAGGCTCATCGGCGGGCGGTTTTCGAGGAGCTCGAGATGGACGAGGTCGCCGCGCGCGATCGCCCCGTCCGGCGGCAGGCGTCCGTGCTCGGCGGTTTCCGCCTCCCAGGTGTCCAGCCGGTCCTGCTCCCACATGCGCATCTCGCAGGCGGCAAGGATCAGGGCAGGAAAGGCGATGAGGAGACGCAGGCTCATGACTGCGCCTCCCGGATCGCGGCCGGGTCGAGGTCCTCGAGCGCCTCGCGGGCGTCGCCGAAGCGCGGGTCGTCGGCAAAGACGGCGAGGAAATAGGCGTCCTCGCTCGCCTTCTCGAAGCGCTCGACCTCGAACAGGGGCGAATTGAGGCGCGGCAGTCCGGAGGCGCGGAAGAATCCGATCAGCGCGCCGAGCGCGCCGAACAGCACGCCGAGTTCGAAGGCCGGGATCATGAATGCCGGCCAGGAGAAGAGGGGGCGCCCTCCGACATTGATCGGGTACTGAAAGACGCTCTGTCCGACGGTGATCGCGAAGCCGAGCGCCAGGCCGAACAGGGCGCCGAACAGCGCGGCCCGGTCGAGCGGGCGCCGCTCGATGTCGAGCAGGGCGCCGAGCCCGTCGACCGGGATCGGGCTGTAGGCCTCGATTCGCGTGAAGCCGGCCTCCTGCAAGCGCATAACCCCTCGCGCAGCGCTTCCGGGCTTTTCATCTCGGCGAGGAGAGCGTGGGGCCGCTCGCTCATGAGCCCTCCTCATTCAGATCGTGGACGACCTCGCGGATCTCGAAGATGGAGATGACGGGAAGGAAGCGGGCGAACAGCAGGAAGAGGACGCCGAACAGGCCGATCGAGCCGGCGAACAGCGCCCATTCCCAGACGCTCGGCCAGTAGGGTCCCCAGCTCGACGAGAGGAAGTCGCGCGAGAGGGCGGACACAACCAGGAAATAGCGTTCGAGCCACATGCCCGCGGCGACCGCGAGCCCGACGAGAAAGAGCACGAGCGGGCTGCGCCGGAAGCGCCTGAGCCAGAAGAGCTGGATCGACGCGAAATTCAGGATCACCGCGCCCCAGTAGGCCGGTGCCCAGGGTCCGAAGAGGCGGTCCACCGCGGTCTGGCGTTCGAACCCGTCGGCCGAATACCAGGCGCCGAACAGCTCCATCGCGTAGCCGTAGGCGGTCATCATTCCGGAGGCGAGCAGCATGATGCCCACCATCGCCATGTGGCGCTCGGTGATCAGATCCGTCAGCTCGAACGTCCAGCGCAGCGCGCTCGCCAGGATCGCCACCACGGCAAAGCCGAAGAACACCGCGCCGAGCACGAAATAGGGCGGGAAGATCGTCGTGTGCCATCCCGGTATCGGGCCCGCCGCCATCAGCATTGCGACGCCGGAATGGACCGAGACCACCAGGGGCAGGGCGAAGCCCGCGATCAGCAGATAGCCGCGCCGCCAGCGCGCCCAGGCCGTCGCCGAGCCTTTCCAGCCCATCGCGGCCAGTCCGTAGAAGATCCGGGCGAAGCGCGATCGCGCCCGGTCGCGGACCGCGGCGAGATCGGGGATCAAGCCCTGGTACCAGAACATTGCCGAGACGGTGAAATAGACCGAGATCGCGAACACGTCCCATTCCAGCGGGCTGCGGTATTGCGGGCCGAGCGCGAGCTGGTTGGGGTGGGGGATCATCCAGAAGAAGAAGTGCGGCCGGCCCAGATGCAGGATCGGGTAGAGCGCCGCGCAGATCACCGCAAAGACCGTCATGGCTTCCGCGAAGCGGTTCAAGGAGGTGCGCCACACCGCCCCGGTCATCAACAGGAGGGTCGAGATCAGCGTGCCGGCGTGGCCGATGCCGATCCACCACACCACGTTGGTGATCGCCAGGCCCCAGCCCACAGGGATGTTGATGCCCCACACTCCCGTGCCCTCGGCGAAGAGCACGACGACGGAAAGGATGTAGAGCGCGAGCAGCGCGCTCGCGACCGCGAATGCGGTCCACCAGCGCCTGCGGGCGGGAAAGTCGAGCGGGATGGTGCCGATCTCGCGGGTGACGCCGGACAGTGTCCTGTCCGCCTCGATCGGCCGGCCGGGCGCGGTGGAGGCGTCGCTCATGAGCGAGGCTCCCCCGGCTTGACCCGGGCGAGATAGGAGGTGCGCGGACGCACGCCGAGCTCGGCGAGGAGATCGTAATTGCGTCCCTCCGCCTTGGCCCGGGCGACGGCGCTCCGCGGCTTGTTCTTGTCGCCGAAGATGATCGCGCCGGTCGGGCAGGCGGCCTGGCAGGCGGTGACGACCTCGCCCTCACCGATCGCGCGGTCGTCCATCCGCGCGGCGATGTCGGCGGCCTGGATGCGCTGGACGCAATAGGTGCATTTCTCCATCACGCCGCGCGAACGCACGGTGACTTCGGGATTGCGCCTTGCGGGGGGATCGTCCGGCTCCCGGCTTGTCCATTCGTGGAAGTTGAAGCGGCGTACCTTGTACGGACAATAGGCCTGGCAGGTACGCGTGCCGATGCAGCGGTTGTAGACCTGCAGGTTCAGGCCGTCGTCGGAATGAACGGTGGCATTGACCGGACAGCCCATCTCGCACGGGGCCTGCTCGCAATGCATGCAGGGCACGGGCTGGAAGTGGATCTGCGGATTCTCGTCGGGGCCTTCGTAATAGCGGTCGATGCGGATCCAGTGCATCTCCCGGCCTCTTGCGACCTGCTCCTCGCCGACGGTGAGCACGTTGTTTTCGCCCTGGCACGCCGTCATGCAGGCATTGCAGCCGATGCACAGATCCAGGTCGATCGCCATGGCCCACGCCTGGTCCCCGCTCTCCCAGTCCGGATGGAGCGAGGGCCCGTCGTCGATGGCGTCGTGCAGGGCTTCGCCGGGTGCCACGGTGCGCACGAAATGGTGGCCGTCCATCTCGTGATGATGCTGGGTGGAGACCAGGTCCGCGCGCTCTCCCGTGCCGGTCACGCGGTCGGCAGTGAGCCGCCACGGACTGGCGCTCGAACGCAGGCGGTAGGCGTCATAGCCCCGCGAGCCGTCATGGCCGCCACCGAGCCGGCGCCCGTAGCCGAGTGTCAAAAGCACGGTCCCCGGCGCCTGGCCGGGCTGGACGAAGGCGGGGGCCTCGATCCGGCGTCCCTGTGCCTCGATGGCGATCAGGTCGCCGGTCTCGACCTGGAGTTCCTGCGCCGTTGCCGGTGCGATCGAGGCGGCATTCCTCCAGACCAGCAGCGAGACGGGCTTCGGGGTTTCCTGCAGCCAGATATTGCGCGTGAAGCACCCGTCCCAGGCGGCCGGGTCGGGCCGGAAGAGGATCTCGAGGCCGTCGCGGGATGTCCCTGCCTCGCGCGCGGCTTCGGGGGACGGCCTGCGGGCCGTCGCGACGGCCTGGGCCGGCACGAGCCCGTCGTGAACCACCCGGCGCCAGGCGCGTTCGAACGCGCCCTCGAGCCGGTCCCGCCAGGTCGCGCGCACGATATCGCGAGCCCCCGGCGGGGCGGGTTCGGAGAACAGGGCCAGAAGCTCGTGGACGGCCCACAGATCGGTCCGGGCGCGGGCCAGGGGCTGGCAGATCACCGGCGTACCGTCGGCGGCCTGCCCGTCGCTCCAGGTCTCGAACGGGTGGGCGAGGGGCACGAACCACTCGGCGAACAGGCTCGTCTCCTCGCGGTGCCGGCTCGCATTCACCACGGTGCCCGCGCGCCCCAGCAGCCCGGCCATGTCGATATCGCCGGGTACGGAGTAAACCGGGTTGGTGTCCACGCAGACCAGCGTGTCGATCTCCCCGGCCTCGAGATCCCGGACCAGCGTCTCCAACGGCTCCGGGGCGCCCCAGTCCAGCGGAGCGTGGCGCGGGGGCGCGCCGAGTCCTTCGATCCTTGCGCGAACCGAAGCCGGCAGCTGGGATCCGGCGATCAGCTGCACCTCGCCGCGATCCAGCAGGGCGCGCGCCTCCTCCACGAAGCCGCGCTCGGCTTCGCTCAGTTCGGGTGTGCCGCCCGCGATGGCCTGGGCGAGCGCGCCCATCCGGTCCTCGCGCACCGGCAGGCGGGTGTCTGCGCGCGAGCCGGTCAGCGTCGGTACCGCCTCGGCGACGAGCAGGCGCGTCGCCGAGCCGTCCTGGCGCGCCGTGCGCCGGGCGGCCGCCCACGTGCGCGCCTCGGCGACCTGGAAGGGGCCGGGCCCGAGCGGATCGGCGCCGAGGCTGATCACGGACGGGGCGCCGGACAGCGCCGGGCCGGCCCGCGCCGCGTCCGCCAGGCCCGGTTCGTGGGCGTAATGGCGCACGTCCGGGTATCGCGCCTTCAGCGCGGCGATCTGGCGGTGCAGGGTCGGTGAGGTGCTGGCGGGCGTGAGGAAAGCAAGGCACGCCCCATTTTCCATGCGCGCCCTCGCATTCCACGCGAAGGCCGCGAAGCTCTGCGGCGAGACGATCCGGCCCTCCCGGCGGATCGCGGTCTCGCGTTCGGGATCGTAGAGGGAGAGGATGGCGGCCTGGGCGAAGGCGTCGATCGCCCCGCCGCTGGCAGGGTGCTGCGGATTGCCGGCGAGTGTGATCGGCCGTCCTTCCCGCACCGTGGCGAGCACGGGCTGGACGATGCCCGAGACCATGATCCCGCTCGCGTAATGGCGGGCCTCGCCGGGCGTCACGCCATCGGGTTCGGCGATATAGGGCACGGCAGTCTCGGGCGGCTCCCCGCATCCCGCCGCTGCGGCCATTGCGGCAAGGCTCGAGAACCTGAGCACGTCGCGCCGGCTCGCGCCCGCCTTCACGTCGGGTCCGTCCTTCGCATCGGGGCGATCCGGGCCCCGGCGCTGGATGGTTCTGATCCTACCGGTGGCAGGCATTGCAGTTGTCCAGGGCTTCGGGGTTCTGTACGCGCGCGCTCGCCATGAAAAGCGAGAGGCGCTCGTATTCGTCAGAATGCGGATGAGGATCGTAGACCGCCTCGCGCGCGACGAGGTTCGGTGCCGGATCGCGATGGCAGTCCAGGCAGAAGCGCATCGTCATCGGCTCGGCCTTCTGCAACAGCGGCATCTGCGTCACGTCGCCGTGGCAGCTGGCGCAGGCCACTCCCGCCTGAACGTGCACGCCGTGATCGAAATAGACGAAATCGGGCAGGTCGTGGACACGGGTCCAGGCAATCGGTTCGCCGGCCAGGAACGCCTCGCGCACGGGCTCGAGTTCCTCGGCATTGGTCCAGATCTGCGAATGGCAGGCCATGCAGGTTTCGATCGGGGGAAATCCCGCACTGGCCGCGCGCTCGGCCGAAACATGGCAGTTCACGCAGGAAATGCCGAGTTCGCCGGCATGGTGCCGATGGCTGAAGGCAACCGGCTGCTGCGGCGCGAAGCCGAGCGCGGCGCCATACTGGGTCGGGTTGACCGCGAGAATTGCAAGCAGCAGGAAGATTCCGGGAATGGCGATGGCCAGCCCGGTCAGGAAGAGCCGCAGCCACGCATCGGCCGTGCGTTGGAAAATCTGGGCCATGTCCCGGTCGGTCTGCCCTCTCGTCTCTGCCCCGCAATCAAACGGACAAAGCCGGGGGGCGAGGGAATGGTTCCCGGGTCACCCAGTCCTCGCGAGCGCCGAGAGTCTGCCGGACAGCTCGCCGGCGGGCTCGACGGTGAGGGCGAGCACGAGTTCGCTCATGAATTCCAGGGTCTCGCGCGCATT
The DNA here is from genome assembly GCF_017161425.1 of Marinicauda algicola. Taxonomy (GTDB): domain Bacteria; phylum Pseudomonadota; class Alphaproteobacteria; order Caulobacterales; family Maricaulaceae; genus Marinicauda; species Marinicauda algicola. The sequence continues at coordinate 2,878,468 of NZ_CP071057.1, forward strand.
GGCAATGACGCCGGCCTGATCGCGTGCGCGACGCACCTGGTCGTCGATGACCGCCCGGAGTTCGGCGCCATGACCGGCATCGAGCTCGCCATGGGCGGCATAGGTCGAAAGCGCCTCGACCGGCAGGTCGACTCGCCTGGCCAGGGTTTCGATCTCGCGCGGCGGGTCGCATTCGAGCGCGTAGATATAGCCGAGATGATCGAGCGCGCGCCCGGATTCCATGAGATAGTACTGAGCCCCGACGAGCGCCTGGGTCTCGCGAAGCGGCCGCGATGCCGAGACCCGGGCCCGGTCGAATCCGAGCCTTTCCAGGTCGTCGAGCATCCAGACGTCATGGCCGGCTTCCTCCTTGCGGTGACCGGCGGCGTAGTCGGCCAGCGAAGGGTTGTCCGGCCGGATCTCGCGCTCGAAGCGTTCGAGCAGCGGGCAGGTGAACCGGACATAGTGGTAGGTCTCGACCATGAAGCCCTGGAAGCGCGCCTTGGCATCGGCATCGTCGAGCAGCATGGACCATATCCGGTCGAACTCGGCGCGGGCCTCCCGCGTCACGCAGTCCAGGCGGGCGATGAAGTCCGAGGTCTCCGCAGCATCCTTCATTCGGCCGGCTCCGGTTCGGGAGTGACCTCGCCGAACGCGAGCAGCCGTTCGGCCTGCAACGCTTCGGCACATCCCGGTGCGCTCAGCGCGTCGCGCACCGCGGCCACCGCATCCGGCTCGCTCATCACCCAGCGGCAGACCTCGCAGATATTGCGCCGGTCGAATCGCTTGCCGGCGGGCTCGAGCACCCCGGCGTCGACGGCCAGGCGTGCGAGATGCTTGGGCCCCCGCAGGCGCAGGGCCTGAAGCAGCGGGTCGCTATCGGCTTGCTCCACATGCTGCGCGAAGCCGGGCTCGCCGGTTCTGCCCAGCCGCAGGGCCGGCCAGTTTTGCGGATCGGACATCGTGTCGCCGCAACAGGCCATCACCTCGCCGGTCGGTGTCACCGCGGGGGTTGCCGGGCCGTGACAGGGCTCATCGGGCAGATCCTCGAACCGGGCGGGCTCGCCGACGCCGGCCAGCGCCCGATGGCGAGCGCCTCGTCCGCTGCGATGGGTCGGCGTCACGCGCACGCGCACGCGCTCCATCAGCTCCGCGCCCAGCGCACCATGGAGAGTCTGCAGGAAATCGTCACGATCGGAGTCGAGGCATACGAAGAGGCTGGAGGCGATGCCGCGGTCGCGCGCGGCCTCGAGCGCGTGGCGCACCGGCTCAAGGGACATGAATTCCAGATGGTGCCGGTCGGCACTGATGCAGAAATCGGCGAGGGCTGCACGCGGCAGCCGGTCGAGTATCTCGCCCGCGCGCGCCTTCGACACCGCCCAGTGCGCGCTCGTCACGACGCCGGCACTCATGCCCAGCTCCGCGATGCGCTCCAGCGCCGCGGCCAGCCGGTCGAGCTTGAGAAAGGGCTCTCCGCCACTGAGAACCACCATGGCGGTACGCCCGCTCGCGGCGATCTCGCCGATCAGGCCCAGCAGGGCCGGGGTGTCAAGTTCCTCGCGCCGCTCCGGCGAGGAGGAGACGATGCAGTGCGCGCAGGCGAGCGGGCAGGTCGCCGTCACCTGTACTATGACACAGCGGGCGAAATGGAGATGGAGCGTATCGGGATCGATCATCACCGGGCCGGCTCCGTCTCGGCCCGGACAGGGCCGGGCGGAAAGATCTCGCCGCGCCGGAGCAGGCGGCCGGCCTCGAGTTCGTCGCGCAGCGCCCCCGTCTTCAGACGCTTGCGCAGATGGGCGTTGAGCGCCGGATCTCCCAGGATGTCCTCACACAGATTGCAGATCGAGCGGTCGCGGTAGCGGCCCGTCAGGCGGCCCGCGAGTCCGTCCGCTTGCAGCAGGCGGGCCAGCTGTCTCGGCCCCCAGGTGCGGATAGCCTGAAGCAGGACATCCCCGTCGGCGCGCCGCGTCATCTCAGGCAGGCCTTCGCGGACGAGATCGCCAAGCACCAGGGCCGGCACGCGCCGGCCGGCCTCGGTATTGCAGCAGGCATAGACCTTGCCGTCGGTATCGGCCACGGGCTGGTCGGCCACCTGGCACGGCGTGTCGGCGATCTCCTCCAGCGGCGTCTCCGCGGCTTGGGGTGCACCGGGAAGACTGGCGCCGCGGCCGGCATAGACAACGGGTGCGATATCCAGCTTGGCGCGCCTCCAGACGCGCTCTCCAAGGCATTCGCGAAGTTCGGCCAGGAACGCATCGTCCTCGCCTTCGTGCACCCGGATCACGAGCGCGACGCCGAACTCGCGTTCGAAGGCGGCCTCGGCGAGATGGCGGATGTTCGCCATGTCGACGAAGGGCAGATGGTAGCGGTCGGCACTGATGGCGATCGTGATCTCGCCCTCGATGTCGCCGAGCCAGTCCAGGGCCCGCTCGCGCGAGCGGGCGAAATGACCTGCGGTGTTGATGTAGAGCGCCACGCCGTAGCGCTGCGCCCATGCCGCGATCGCGCGCAGGAGCGGGCGCATCAGGAAGGGCTCGCCGCCCGACAGGCTCAGCCGTCTCACATGGCCCTCGCGGCCGATCTCCTCGAGCCGGCGCAGCAGGAGTTCGCTGTCCACGCGCTCGCCTCGCTTCGGGCCGCTGCTGACCGAACAGTGCGCGCATTCGAGGGGGCACTGCATCGTCATGTGGATGCCGAGCGAGCGATGGAAGAGGTGGAAATACCGGTCGGGATCGGGCCGGATCTGCGGCATGAGGCTCAGCCTCCCCGGTCAGCTCGGGAGGAGGGAGCGCGCCCGGGCGCACCCCCTCCCCGGGTCTGTCGCTCGAGTGCGGTCAGTAGATGAAGCCGCCGCAACTGCCATGGCAGTCCGCCAGCGGCTGCAGGGGCTGGAGCCGGCCGCGCACCTCGCGCAGCGCCGCCCACTCGCGTTCACTTACGCTGAGGAGTGCTTCACGCTGCTCGCCCGTGAGTTCCACATCTCCGGCGCGTTCCAGGGCTTCGCGCGCGCTGCCGGTCTCGATCGCGGTGTCGAGCAGCCGGCGCAGCTGCGGCGATACCGCCGAGACATTGTCGCCCGGCATCACGGCGCGGTTGCGCAGCTCGTCGGTGCGGACCTGGAGGTCCTCCGTCCGAAGTTCCGGTCTCTGATAGTCCTGCGCGCCGGAGGCAGCCAGTCCGGAGCCGGCCAGCCCGAAGGCAGCGAGGATCGTGGCGAACTTGGCCGTCGCGCTCTTCAGGTCGCGCTTGGCCACGACGGGACTTGCCGGCAGGGTGCGGTGTTGCGGTGCAGTCGTCATGGGATTTCCCTTTCCTTCTGCGACTTTCAGTAGATGAATCCGCCGCACGTTCCGGTGCAGTCGGCAGCGCGCTCCATCGGCCGGAGCCGGCGGCGGACATCGCGCAGCATCGCCCATTCCTCGCGATCTATGCTGAGAAAGGCCTCGCGCTGTTCCGCGGTCAGCTCCAGCCCGCGGACCCGCTCCAGCGCGGCACGCGAATCCCCGGTCTCGAGAGCGGCATCAAAGAGCGCGAGGAACGCCTCGGAGACGCCTTGCTGCCGCATCATGTTGTCCGGATTCGTGACCTGATGGCGCTCGAGTTGCTGGACCTGCGGCCGCTGCATCTGCACCGGTTCGTAGGTGCGCTCCCCCGGCGCCTGCGCTTGCGCGGAAAGGCCCGTGCCGGCGAGGCCGAACACGGCCATCACCGTCGCGAACTTGGCCGTCGCGCTCTTTAGGCTGCGCTTTGCGACAACCGGATTCGATGAATTGGGTTGTAGAGTGGTTGTCATTTCGTGCGTCTCCCATTCTGCCACGGGCACAGGAGAACATGAACTCGTGTAAACGTAAAGAGAAGGGTGATTTTATATCGAACACGAAAACGACTAATAGTATTTGCCTGCTCTGATTTTACGCGCGCAAAGCCACCCGGATCGCATTCCGGCTGTCTTTATAATCATGCTTTTCTAAGAGTTGATTACACTCCGAATGGCCAGGTTTCGTCTTCGCCTTCCCTGGGCGTCGCGCTCTTGGCGTCGACGGCCTTGGTCACGGCGAACCAGACCCAGGCGTCGAACTGCTCGGCGAGATTGGCGCGGAAATAGTGCGAGGCGCGCTCGGTCTCGGGCCGGTAGATCACGCCGATGGCGCGCTGCAGCTTGGGTTCGGACAGCATCTGGCGGTGATCGCCGTCGAGGCTTTCAAGATCCAGGAAGAAGCGCCCGATATCGGTCCGGAAGGCATGGTCCTCGTGCGCGTTCTCCAGTGCCGGCCGGACGGTCTTGATCTTCATGGGGCCGTCCCAGTCGTCGGCGGCGGCGACCTCGCCCTCGTGGGTGGAGAAGCCGATCAGCGCGCAGTCCTGGCCGTACTTCTCGCGCACCAGCTGGCCGATATTGTGCTCCTCGCGCACCCAGCCCATCTCGGTCTTCGACGCATCGCCGATATGGGAGTTGTGCGCCCACACCACGGCCTTGGCGTCCGGCCCGCGATGCTCCAGCAGGCGTTCGAGCGTGTCGAACATGTGGCTGTCGCGCAGATTCCAGCTGTCCGCATCGCCGTAATACAGGTTGCGATAGTATTTCTCCGCCTCGGCGACGATGCGCGCATTCTGCTCGGCGTCGAACAGGGCCTCGCCGTTCTCCACGCGCTGCGTCAGGAGGTCGGTGAGGACGGAGACCACCTTGTCCTCGCAGCCGCGGAATCCGTTGCCGATGCGCATGCGCGCATAGCTGCCCGGTTCGCTGCAATAGGGGGTGAGGCAGCCATAGCGCTCCTTCGCGGTCTCGGCAGCCTCTCTGTCGTGCTCGCCGAGATAGTCGAGCACCGCCTCGATCGAGGCGCACAGCGAATAGACGTCGAGCCCGTAGAAGCCGGCCTGGTGTTGCGGATCGCGCCCGCGGTTGATCTCGCGCAGCTTCCTGAGCATCGCCCAGGTCTCTTCATTGCGCCACATCCAGCGCGGGAAGCGGGTGAAGGGCTCCTCGGCATGGCGCCGCCCCTCGGCGCTCTGTCGGATCGCCTTGTCGTAGATCGCCGCGTCCGGCCAGTCGGCCTCCACCGCGACGATGTTGAAGCCGTGGTCACGCACCAGGCGTTCGGTGATCGCGGCGCGCGCGGCGTAGAACTCGCTGGTGCCGTGGGTGGATTCGCCCAGGCAGACCACCTTGCGGTCGGCGAAGCGCTCGGCCATGCGCGCGAGATCGCCATAGCTCTCGAACGGCTCGGCGGCCGCGGCCATGATGCCGGACAGATCGGGCGGCATGTGGCCCGGCCGGCCCGCGGTCGGGGTCCTGCGGCCCTGGGTGACGTGGCCCGGACGGTCTTCTTCCGGGACCAGGGGCACGAAGCGGACCGCCTCGTGATCGGTGATCTCGTACTGATCCGCGTCGAGGCGCCTGATCTCGGTCAGCATCTGGTGGCCGTTCACGGCGAGCGGGATGATGATCCGGCCGCCGACGGCCACCTGTTCCTTCAGGGCCGGGGGCAGGTCGCCGCCCGCCGAGACGATGATGGCGTCGAAGGGCGCCTCGCCCGGCAGGCCCTTCGTCCCATCGCCGTGGATGATGTGGACATTGCCGTAGCCGATCTTCTCGATCGCCGTCTTCGCGGCCTCGGCCAGCGCCTTGTGCCGCTCGATGGCGTAGACCTGGTTGGCGATCTTGCCCATCACGGCGGCCGCATAGCCCGAGCCCGCCCCGACCTCGAGCACCTTGTCGGAGCGCTCCAGGCCCGCCAGCTCGATCATGCGCGCGACGATATAGGGCTGGGAGATCGTCTGCTCCTCCGCGATCGGGAGGGGGGAGTCCTCGTAGGCGAACTCGTGCAGGTCCTCGGGAATGAACTCCTCGCGCGGCACCTGCTTCATCGCGTCGAGCACGGCGGGCATCGCGATGCCGCGCCGGGCGAGCTGGAACGTCACCATCGCGCTGCGGTCGTCGGCATACATGTCGCGCTGAGCCATAGAAGTCTCCCGTAGCAGAATTGCCTCCGGCAGCGCCCGCCCGGGAGGCTCCCGGCCGCGCGCCCGGTCGATCCACAAACCGGCGAACCGGCAGCGGTGTTCCCTCCGAGGGCCGGCGCGCGCAGCCCCGCGCGCCGGGGATGATGCGCAACGGAACCGCGCCCGGCCCGCACGGGTTTGCCGACCGAGAGAAGGGCCTTTCCGGCCCGGCGCCGGAGGGGCCGAAGCGCGGAATGGACCGCGGCAAACCGAGGAGGCCCGCCATGGCGACCTGCGAACAGTGCGGCAACGACTATCATTCCCCGATCGAGATCAAGGTGAACGGGAAAACCCACACCTATGACTGCTTCGAGTGCGCGATCGAGCAGCTGGCTCCGCGCTGCGCGCGCTGCGCCACGCGGGTCATCGGGCACGGGCTCGAGGCCAGCACGGGCATCTACTGCTCGGGTCATTGCGCGAAGGAGGCCGGCGTCGAGGCCCGGGCCTGACCCGCCTGCACCCGCCCGACCGATCCGAGCAGACATGGACCGCGAGATGAGCAACGAGACACCCGCCGGCGAAGCGAAGAAGAAGATCTTCGTCGTTGGCGCCGACGACTACAATCTCTCCCTGATCGAGAAGATTCCCGGCGCACAGACCTGGGAGCTGGTGCGCACGCTCGAATGGTCGGACTGCCAGCCGCCCTCCGGCCGCATCGATTTCGACGAGCTCTACGAACGGGCGAAGTCGATCATCGACGATCAGGGCGGCAAGCCGGACGCCATCATCGGCTATCTCGACTTTCCCGTCACCTCGCTCGTCTCGCTCCTGCGCCGCGATTACGGCATGCCCGGTGCCAGCCCGCAGGCGGTCGCCAGGGTGGAGCACAAGTACTGGGCGCGGCTGAAGCAGAAGGAGATCTTTCCCGAGGAGACGCCCGAGTTCCGCGCCATCAATCCGTTCGAGCCGGAAAACTCGAAACGCAAGGCGCCGGATTATCCGTTCTGGCTGAAGCCGGTGAAGGGCCACTCGTCCGTGCTCGGATTCATGGTCGAGGACGATGGCGATTTCGACGAGGCGCTGCACGCCTGCCGGCAGAAGATCCACCTCATCGGCGAGCCCTTCAACGCCTTTCTCGATCATCTCGAGGACACCAGCGAGATCGACGGGATTGACGGCAATTTCGCCGTGGCCGAGCAGCTAATCTCGGCGCCGCGCCAGTTCACGCTGGAAGGCTATGTCTGGCAAGGCGAGACGAGGATCTACGGTGCCGTGGAGTCCCTGCGCGAGGGCAAGCACGAATCCAGCTTCTCGCGCTATCAGTACCCGGCCGATCTGCCCGATGATGTGATCGCGCGTGCGAGCGACATCGCCGCGAAGATGATGGATGCCATCGGCTACGACGGCTCGCCCTTCAATGTCGAGTTCTTCCACGATCCCGGGAGCGGCGCGCTGCATCTCCTGGAGATCAATGCGCGCATCTCCAAGTCCCACTCGCCGCTCTTCCACATGGTGGACGGGGCGGCGCACCAGAAGGTCGCGATCGAACTCTCGATGGGGATGGAGCCCGACATGCCGAAGGGCCGCGGCAAGGACGCGGTGGCAGGAAAGTTCATGCTGCGCAGCTTCGAGGCGGACGGCATCGTCAAGCGCGTGCCGAGTGCGGACGAGATCGCGGAACTCAAGCGCATCCTGCCCGATATCGACGCCAACGTTCTCGTCCAGAAGGACGAGCGCCTCTCCGACATGTTCTACCAGGACAGCTATTCCTACGAGCTCGCCGACGTCTTTCTCGGCGGCCATGACGAGGAAATGCTGGAGGATGCCTACAACCGCGTCCTGGACTCGCTGCCCATCCACATCAAGCCGCTGCCCGCAAGTTCATGAAAACCTTCTCCGATTTTCCCCGCGAGATCATCGAGGAGGAAAATGTCTGGATCCCGGTCGCTGACGGCCTGAATCTGGCCGCGCGCATCTGGCGGCCGAAGGATTCCGGCGACCGGCCCGTGCCGGCCATCCTCGAGTATATTCCGTACAGGAAGCGTTTCGGCTCCACAGAGCGCGACGAGATCACGCACAAGTATCTCGCCGGCCACGGCTATGCCTGCGTGCGCCTGGATATCCGCGGCAGCGGGGAATCCGAGGGCGTGCTGACCGACGAATACCTGCAGAGCGAGCTCGACGACGGGGTCGCCGCGATCCACTGGCTCGCCGGGCAGGACTGGTGCGACGGCAATGTCGGCATGATGGGCATCAGCTGGGGCGGGTTCAACGGCCTGATGATCGCGGCCATGCAGCCCGAGCCGCTCAAGGCCATCGTCACCGTCTGCTCCAGTGATGATCGCTATGCGGACGACATCCACCACATGGGCGGCACGCTGCTGGGAGACAACCTGTCCTGGGCCGGCGTCATGTTCTCCTACAACACCATGCCGCCCGATCCCGCGCTCGTGGGCGAGCGCTGGCGCGAGATGTGGCTGGAGCGCCTGGAGGGATCAGGGCTCTGGCTGAAGACCTGGCTGGAGCACCAGCGCCGGGACTCCTACTGGCGCCACGGCTCGGTGGCGGAGAATTACCAGGACATCAAGATACCCGTCTTCGCCGTGTCCGGCTGGGCGGACGGTTACACGAACACGGTCTTCCGCCTGATCGAGAATCTCGACGTTCCGCGAAAGGGGCTCGTGGGGCCGTGGGGCCATACCTATCCCCATATCGGCAAGCCGGGCCCGGCCATCGATTTCCTCGGCGAGCTGCTCGACTGGTGGGATCACTGGCTGAAGGGCGAGGACCGGGGCATGGAGCGCGAGAACCGGCTGTGCGCCTACATGCAGGATTCCGCCCCGCCCAACCCGCAGTACGATTTCCGCAAGGGCCGCTGGGTCGTCGAGAAGAACTGGCCGAGCCCCGATATCGAGCGACGCGCCTTCACCTTCACGACGGGGCGCGGCCTGATCGAGAACGGCGAGGACGAGACCGCGCAGATCGGCATGGATGTCCAGTCGCCGGTCACGCTCGGCCTGTTCGCCGGCAAATGGTGCTCCTATGCCAACGGCCCCGATCTCGCCGGCGACCAGCGCTCGGAGGATGGCGGCGGGCTGATCTTCCAGACCGAGCCGCTGGAGGAGGACATCGAGATCCTCGGCCAGCCGGTGGCCGAGCTGGAACTGGAGAGCGATCGGCCGATCGCAATGGTGGCCGTGCGCCTGTCCGACTTCCTGCCCGATCACCAGATCACGCGCGTGACCTACGGCCTGCTGAACCTCACGCACCGCGACAGCCGCCAGCATCCCGAGCCGCTCGAACCCGGCAGGCGCTACCGCGTGGAGGTGCCGCTCAACCACATCGCCCAGCGCTTTCCCAAGGGTCACCGCATCCGGGTCTCGGTCTCGACGGTGTACTGGCCGCTCGCCTGGACGCCGCCGCAATCCACCAAGCTGACGGTCTATTCGGCCAGGAGCCGGATCGTCCTGCCCTGCCGCACGAAGAATGTCGGCGGCGCGCCCGAGGCCGAGTTCGATCCGCCCGTCTGCGCGCCCGGTCCGGCCAAGACCGTGTACGAACCCGGCGAGCATCGCTGGCTCGTCCACCGCGATCTCGCCGATCAGAGAAGCGAGCTTCAGGTGATCGACGACCGGGGCCTCATGCGCTTCGACGATATCGATCTCACCGTCGGCACCCATGCGGAGGAAAACTACTCCGCGCGCACCGGCGACTTCACCAGCGTGAAGGGCACGACGCAATGGGTGCGCACGCTCGAGCGCGGCGACTGGTCCGTCAAGACGCGGACCTACACCTGCCTGACCTCGGACGAGGACAATTTCTACATCCGCGCCGAACTCGACGCCTATGAGGGCGAGACCCGCGTGTGCTGCCTGTCGTGGAACGAGACCATCCCGAGAGATCACATCTAGCGCGCGTGCCGCGCGCGCAGGCAGCGGCCCGGCCCTCGTGAAGCGGTACGGATGGAGAGGCCGGCCTCAGTCGCGCCGGGTTTCCTCGAGCGCCAGGGTGACGAGCATCTGCTCGATCTTCTCTCCCGGTCCTGCCGGGCGGGCGAGCTGCATCCGCTTCAGGAAGCGCAGGGCCCGCTTCGGCGGCTTCCAGTATCGCATCGCCCGCACGACGGTCCCGGCCCGGTCGGTCTTCGTCGCCGTGCGGTCCTTCAGCCATTCGAGCGCCTGCCTGAGCTTCTGCTCCTCCTCGGTGAGATCGGTGCCGAGCGGGTAGAGCGGCAGGTGGCCGGCCCGCCGCGTCGCCTCGAGCGCCTGCTCGAGCGCTTCGGGCGTGTTGCTGCGGAACTCGCCGGCGAGCTCGAAGTCGTCCTCGACCTTGCCGGCGGCCTTGGCCGCGGCGAGGAACTCGCCCTGGAAGCGGGAATCGCAGATGCGCGCCAGCCGGATGGCGACCTCGCGATCGCTCTGCCCGCGCAGGTCGGCGATGCCGTATTCGGTCACGACGATGTCGCGCAGATGGCGCGGCACGGTCACCTCGCCGCCGGTCCACACGATGTTCGAGCGCGCCTTTCCGTCCGAGGTGCGCGTGGCGCGCAGGAGGATGATGGAGCGGCCGTCCTCCAGCGCCTGGGCCATGGCGGCGAAATTGTACTGCCCGCCCACACCCGAGACGACGCGCCCGTCCTCCAGCGCATCGGAGATCGCCGCGCCGCGCCCGTTCACCTTCATCGCCGTGTTGAAGAAGCGCGCCTCGCGCCGCTGCACGCGCGCGAGATCTTCCTCGCCGAACAGGTCGTTGATGAAGGTGACCCGCGTCATGGCGATCTTCTCGCGCAGCTCCGGAGACAGCGTGCGCAGGCGCTCGTACATGGCCGCGGGGCCGAGATAGAAGCCGCCGTGCAGGCAGATGCCGGCCGCCTCGACGGAGCCGGGGTCCTCGAGCGCCTTCTTCTCGGTCTCGAGATCCATGTGGACCCCGCGGCGCAATATGCCCTTCTCCAGCAGCACCAGCATGCCGTCGGTGACCATCTCGCTGCAGCCATAGAGGCCCTGCTCGAAGGGCTCGAGGCCGCCGATCTCCTCGATCAGCGCGCCTCCGGTGGCGCGGCGCAACGCCTCCACGCCCTCGCGGAAGGCGGCATTGTGCGCGTGGCGCAGGATGATCGCGTGGCTCACCGCGTCGGCGAGGGCGCCGATGCCGATCTGCAGGGTTCCGCCGTCCCTGACGAGGCTTGCCGCCTGCAGGCCCAGCGCATGGTCGGCGATATTGACCGAAGGGGCGGGGGCCGGGAACAGCGTATAGGTGCCGCCATCGTAGAGCGCGTCGAAGAAGTCGCGTTCCACGGCCGCATCGCGGCCGAGGAAGGGCAGGGCCTCGTTGATCTCGCCGAGCACCGCCGTCGGCGTTCCTTCCGCCGCCTTGCGGCGCAGGGCGGGTGCGAGATCGAGGGAGAGATCGGGATTGCAGGAGAGCGAGTAGCGCTTCCCGCCCGGCTCGCGCGCGACCATCTGGGCGAGCACGTTGAGCCCCGCCGCCATCGCCTCGCGCCCGGCATGGGTGTAGTTCGCGCTGACATAGTTGCGCTGGGCGTTCTCGTTCTTCAGGAGCGTGCCCGGGGGAAGGAAGAACTCCTTCACGGTGACGTTCGCCGGCAGCGCGCCCTTCTGCCGGTCGGTGGCGTAGTCGAGCTCGGGATAGCCGTCATAGAGCCGCTGCGCGATCGGGTCGAGGAGGCGTGCGGCGAGTTTGTTCGGAGCCTTGGGCACCTCCAGCGACAGGGCGGTGAAGATCGTCAGCTCGACCCCGGGATCGTCCTTGGCGCGCCGGTAGAAGGCGTTGGCGAGATGGTTCGCCTTGCCGAGCGCGAGCGGCAGGCCGAGCACGACTTTCCTGCCGACGCGCGCGATCGTCTGGTCGACCAGCGCCTCGGCGCTGGTGAAGTGGGAATTGCCTTCGGGCGGGATGAAGCCGGAGGGCGGGCTCATGCCGCGAGGGACTGCCACCCGTCATCGGGCGCGAAGCGGTCCGCCTCGCGGTCCTCCTCGAGGAATTTCAGCGCCGCGACGATATCGTACACCCCGCGCGCCTTCGCGTAATGCAGGGGTCCGCCGCGGAAGGGCGCGAAGCCGGCCCCGAAGATCAGGGCGGCGTCGATCTCGTCGGGATCGGAGACCACGCCCTCGCGCAGCAGCGCGGCGCAGGCGTTCAGCATCGGCAGGATCAGGCGGTCGCACATGCGGTCCAGCCGGTCGTTTTCCATGTCGTCCGCATCGATATCGTCCTTCTTCGGCTCCCCGTTCTCGTAGGTATAGAAGCCGCGGCCGGATTTGACGCCGAGCCGGCCCGTGTCGACAAGTGCCGAGATATTGTCCGGGATCTCGCCGATCTGTTCGGGAAACTCCGTCCGCAGGTGCCGGGCCACGTCCAGGGCGATGTCGAGACCGACATGGTCGGCCACCTCGACGGGGCCCTGAGCCATGCCGAAGCGTTCGGCGGCGGCATCGACGGCCTCGGGCGTCTCGCCCTCCTCGATCAGGCGCGCGGCCTCCAGCAGGTAGGGCGTCAGCGCCCGGTTGACGATGAAGCCGGCAGAATCCGTACACGGAACGGTGATCTTGTCGAGCGCGGCAGCGAAGCCCGCGGCCTGGCTCATGGCCCGCTTCGTCGTGCGCCCGCCCCTGACCACCTCGACGAGCGGCATCTTGCGGACGGGGTTGAAGAAATGCAGCCCCACCAGCCGGCCCGGCTTCTTCAGCGCGCCGGCCATGTCCTTCAGCTTCAGGCTGGAGGTGTTGGTGGCGATGAGCGCCGTGTCCTTCAGCTTGGGCTCGAGTTCGGAGAGGATGTCCTTCTTCAGGTCTATCTTCTCCGGCACCGCCTCGATGACGAGGTCGGCCCGGCGCGCCCCGTCTCCGGCGGGGTCGGGGATGAGCAGGTTGCGCGGCGGACGCAGGTCGCCGCGCGAGGCGCGCTCGCCCGGCTTGCGTTCGAACAGGCGGTGCGCGTCGCGCACGGCTTCGGCGAGGATGTCCGCCTCGATGTCGGTCAGCGAGACCTCGAAGCCCTTCAGCGCCGCCCAGGCCGCGATCTCTCCGCCCATGGCGCCGGCGCCGAGCACGTGGACATGGGAGATCCCCAGCTTGTCCGCATCGAGCTCGGCGGCGTGCTTCATCTTTTCGCGCAGGGCGAAGACGCGGCGCAGATTCCGCGAGGCTCCGGTCCGGGCGAGCTCGACGAAGAGGTCGGTCTCCGCCTCCATGAGGTCGCGGCCGATGCCGTGATCCTCGAAGGCCTCGATCAGGCGGAAGGGCGCCGGGTAGTGGCGCCTGTCGACCTTCCCGGCGGTCTTGCGGCGCATCTGGCGCGCCATCAGGACGCGGGCCGGGCGGGTGTCCATCGCCTCCTCGCGCAGCGCCTTGAACCCCGTGCGTTCGGGCTTGCCCTTCTTCAGGGCGGCCCGTGCGGCCCTGCGCAGGTGGCGTGCCTGCGTGACCTCGTCGAACAGGCCGAGCCGTTCGCCCTTGTACGCATCCACGGATTTCCCGGTGAGGATGAGCTTCATGCCCTCCGCCGTGCCGACGAGGCGGGGCAGGCGGTAGGTCCCTCCCAGTCCCGGAATGAGGCCGAGCCTGACCTCGGGCTGGCCGGCCTCGGTGTCCTCGCGCGCCACGCGCCGGTCGCAGGCGAGCGCGATCTCCAGCCCGCCGCCGAGGCAATGGCCGTGGATCATGGCCACGCTCGGGCAGGAGAGTTCCTCGAACCGGTCGAGCAGGGCCTTTGCGTCCTCCAGGAGGCCGCGAAGATCGTCCTCCTCAAGCTCGCCGAGCGCATGGATGTCGGCGCCGGCGATGAAGCCGGACGCCTTGCCCGAATGGAGCACGATGCCGTTCGGCGGGTTCTTCTCGAAGCCCTCGATCACCGTCTCGAAGCCGTCGAGCACGGCGCGGTCGAGCGTGTTCGCGCCCTTGCCGGGCACGTCGATGCACACCCAGGCGATGCCTTCCCCGTCGCGGTCGACTGTCCAGATATCGGCCATTGGTGAGCGTCCTATTGCAGCGAGGAGACGAGCATGGCGCCGCCCTGGCCGCCGCCGATGCATTCGGTGGCGATGGCGCGCTTGCCGCCGGTGCGTTTCAGGGCGTTGAGGGCGTGCAGCACGATGCGCGTGCCGCTCGCCCCGACCGGGTGGCCGAGGCTGATCGCCCCACCATCGACATTCAGCTTGCCGCGCTCGATCTCCCCGTGCGCCGCATCGAGGCCGAGCCGGTCCTTGCAGAAATCCTCGTCCTGCCAGGCCGCGAGGCAGGCCAGCACCTGAGCGGCGAAGGCCTCGTTGATCTCCCACAGGTCGAGATCGCCGAGATCGAGTCCGTGGCGCTGGAGCAGGGGCGTCGCGGCGAGCACCGGGCCGAGCCCCATGCGCGTGGGATCGAGCGCGGCCCATTCGCTGTCCTCGATCATGCCGAGCGGCTCGGCGCCGAGCTTCTCGGCGGCCTCCTCGCTGGCGAGGATCACCCAGGCGGCGCCGTCGGTGACCTGGGAGGAATTGCCGGGCGTGACCTGACCGTAGGGCGGCTCGAAGGCGGGATCGAGCTTCCTCAGCTTGTCCATCGTGGTCTCGGGCCGCACGCCGTCGTCGTGATCGAAGGCTTCCCCGTCGGGCGAGAAGAGCGTGACGACCTCGCGATCGAGCCAGCCCTCCTCCTGCGCACGGGCGAGCCGCTTGTGGCTGCCCAGCGCATAGGTGTCGGCCGCCTCGCGCGAGATGTCCCACTCGTGGGCGAGCACCTCGGCGGTCTCGCCCATGCCGAGCCCCACCAGGTCGTCGGTCAGGCCCTTCTCCAGGCTGATCACCGGCTCGGCCATGCGCGGGCGGAACTCGGCGGCGGCCTTGACCCGCTCCTGCGCGGACTTCGCGCTGCGCAGCTCGGCGAGCCATTTCGCCGTCTCGCGCTTGAGCTCGAGCGGGGCGTGGGACAGCGCGTCGGTCCCGCCGGCAAGGATCACCTGCGCGCGCCCGTCCGCGATGTACTTGTACCCGGTGTCGATCGACTGCATGCCCGAACCGCAATTTCTTTGCACGGAGAATGCCGGCACGTCCTCGCCCATACCCATGCGCAGGGCGGCGACACGGGCCGTGTTCGGCGCCTCCGAGGTCGGCGCGCCGCAGCCCAGGATCACCTCCCCGACCGCGTCCATCGCGTCCGGCTGGCGCAGGCGCAGCGCCTGGCCGGCCGCCACGGCGAGATCGACGGGCGAGAACGGGCCCGGCCTGCCGCGGGCCTTGAGGAAGGGGGTGCGCGCGCCGTCTATGACGACTACGCGGCGTCCTTTCGATTGCGTGCGCTGGGCGATAGCGTGGCTCCCTTGAGCTCTTCGGGTTCGAAATCGTCGACGACGAGCACGGCGCGGATCGTCTCTTCGGCCTCGTCGATCTCGGCGCGCTCGGCGGCGCTGAGCACGCCGTTCTCGACCGCATTGTCCAGAGAGACGCCGGACTTGCGGACCTTCTCCAGCAGCGCGTCGCGCCGGACGATGGCCGCGAGCGCGCGCTCCATGACCGCGAGCGGGGCCTCGCCCTCGCCCACATAGACGCCGCGCGTCAGGCGTTCGCGCGTCCCGCACGGTTTCAGGATCAGGTCCGCGACCTCGTGGGTGAGATCGTCCGAGGGCGGACGCCGGTGCATGCCGACCGGCGAGAGGATCGCCGAGAGCAGCATGCGCCAGTGCAGGCCCGGGAAGTGGCGCATTACCGACTGCAGGCGCTGCTGGATGCGATACAGCCCGTCGGCGAAGCACCAGTCGAGCAGCGCCCGGTCGGCCTCCTGCCGGCCCTCGCTCTCGTAGCGCTTGATCGCGCCGGACAGGAGGTAGATCTCCGCCAGCACGTCGCCGAGCCGCGCGGAGAGGGATTCCTTCTTCTTCAGAGCCCCGCCCATCACGGCGAGGGCGAGCTCGGATATCACGGCGAGCCTGAGGCTCGCATGGGACAGCTCGCGATAGTATTTCCCCAGCTCGCCCGCTTTTTCCGGCGTCTCGGTGAACCGCCCGAAGGTGAGGCCGTGCACGAAGCTGCGCGCGAAGATCTTCACGTCGTGGGCGAGATGGCCGAACAGCGCCTCGTCGAACTGCTTCAGGCCCTCGTCCTTGTCCGGATTGGCGACCGCCTTCATCTCCTTCAGCAGATAGGGATGGCAGCGGATGGCCCCCTGGCCGAACACGATGAGGCTGCGGGTGAGGATGTTCGCGCCCTCCACCGTGATGGCGACGGGAATCGACTTGTAGGCGGTGGCCAGATGGTTCCTCGGGCCCTCGCAGATCGCCTTGCCGCCATGGATGTCCATGGCGTCGTTGATCGCGGAGCGCAGGCGCTCGGTGGCGTGGTACTTCATGATCGCCGAGACGACGGCGGGTTTCTCGCCCTCGTCGATCCCGGCCGTGGTCAGAAGCCGGGCCCCGTCGAGCAGATAGGTGGAGGCGGCGATGCGTGCGAGCGGCTCCTTGACCCCTTCGAACTCGCCGATCGGACGGCCGAACTGTTCGCGGATGCGCGCATAGGCCCCGGAGGAATGGGCCGCGACCGCCGCGCCGGCGCAGCTCATCGAGGGCAGGGAAATGCCCCGGCCCGCCGCGAGCGCGCCCATCAGCATCTTCCAGCCCTGGCCGATCTGCTCGCGCCCGCCGAGGATCTGGCCGATCGGCACGAACACGTCCTTGCCGCGCACCGGCCCGTTCTGGAAGGCGAGCCCGGAGGGCAGGTGGCGCCGGCCGGTGTCCAGGCCCTCGCTGTCGGTCGGCACGAGCGCGACCGTGATGCCGAGTTCTTCCTCCTCGCCGAGCAGGCGATCGGGATCGAACAGCTTGAAGGCCAGTCCCGCGATGGTCGCGACGGGGGCGAGCGTGATGTAGCGCTTGTTGCAGGTGATCTCGATGCCGAGCGTCTTCTCCCCGTCGATCTCGCGCTCGACGACGATGGCGTAATCGCTCATCGCCGAGGCGTCCGATCCGGCCTCCACGCCGGTCAGGGCGAAGCAGGGAATCTCCTTCCCGCTCGCCAGGCGCGGCAGGTAGTGGTCCTTCTGCTCGTCGGTGCCGTAGAGCATGAGAAGCTCGCCGGGCCCGAGCGAGTTGGGGACCATGACGGTGACCGCCGCGGTGATCGAGCGTGTGCCGATCGTGCGCACGACTTCGGAATGGGCGTAGGCGGAGAAGCCCTTCCCGCCATATTCGGCCGGGATGATCATCGCGAAGAAGCCTTCGGAGATCATGTAATCCCAGACCTCCTCGGGCAGGTCGCGCTCCTCGTGCTCGATCTGCCAGTCGTCGAGCATGGCGCACAGCTTCTGCACCGGCCCGTCGATGAAGGCGCGCTCCTCATCGGTGAGCGTCCCGGTCTCCAGCCCGATGAGATAGTCCCAGTCCGGCTTGCCCGACAGGATCTCGCGGTCCCACCATACCGTGCCGGCCTCGATGGCCTGGGCCTCGGTGTCGGACATGTCGGGGAGCAGGCCGGCATACCAGTCCATCACCGGCTTGCTGATCAGGTTTCGGCGCCATTCGGGCATGAAAGGGTCGCACCTCCCGCGTGAAGCTTGCTCTTCGAACTAACACGGCGTGCGCCGGGCCGGTTCCTGCGTCGCCTCGCCGCGCCTTCACATTGCAGGCCGGCGTGGAACGGCGCGGCGTCCGGGCGGGTTTCCGCCCTGATCTTCCATTCGGAATCCTTCAAGCCGAACGCCGAGCTTCGCCATGCCCCTTCGTCCCTCTCGCTCTTCGCTCGCCGCCCCGGCCGCGGCGCTGCTGGCCGCCGGGCTCGCAGCACCCACCCAGGCCAGCGGCTTCAAGCTCGCCGAATACTCGGCGCGCGATCTCGGTCTCGCCAATGCGGGCTATGCCGCGCTCGCCGCGGATGCGACGACGATCTTCTCCAACCCCGCCGGCATGACCAAGCTCGAGCGCGCCCAGATCAATGGCGGGATCCATTACATCACCGGGCGCGGCGAGTTCTCCGGCTCGGGAAGCGACGCCTTCGGCAATCCGCTCGGCGGCGGGGACGGTGGCGATGCGTTCCAGGACACGCTCGTGCCCAATCTGTACGCGGCGATGCCGATGATGGACGGGCGCGTCTGGCTCGGCCTCGGGGTGTCGGCGCCGTTCGGCCTGGCCACCGACTATACCGGAGACTGGAAGGGCCGTTACCAGGCGGTGGAATCCAACCTCGTCACCGCCGACATCAACCCGTCGATCGGCGTCGAGGTCAATGACTGGCTCGCCCTCGGCGCGGGTATCAGTGCCCAGTATGCCGACGTGAAGCTGACCAACCGCGTCGATTTCGGCTCGGTGTGCCTGGCCGAGATCGAGCCCGTCACCCCGCCCGGCACCTGCGCCTCCTTCGGCGCGACCCCCCAGGGCGCGGACGGCACGGTCGAACTCGAGGGCGACGACTGGTCCTGGGGCTGGAATGCGGGGGCGCTGGTCGATCTCACCCCGGCGACGCGCGTCGGGCTGTCCTACCGCTCCGAAGTGTCCCACGATATCGAGGGCAGCGCGGACTTCACCGTGCCGATGCCGCTCGATGCCCTGCTGGCGCCGGCCTTCGCCGACACCGGGGCCTCCGCTCCGCTCGATCTGCCCGCCTCGGCCTCGATCAGCGTGCGCCATGACTGGAATGCGCGGCTCAGCTTCATGGCCGATGCGAGCTGGACCGGCTGGGACGGCAATGTCGAAGCGCTCAACGTCTCCTTCGAGAACCCGGCCCAGCCGCGAAGCGTGGAGACGCTCGATTACCAGGACACGTGGCGCTATGGCGTCGGGGCGGAGTATCGCGGCTGGAGCGATCTCACCGTGCGCGCCGGCCTCGCCTACGACGAAAGCCCGGCGCAGGAGGACTTCCGCACCCCGCGTATCCCGGACTCCGACCGGATCGTGCTCGCCTTCGGCCTGTCCTGGAGCCCGGAGGAGAACGTCACCGTAGACGCGGCCTACCAGCATCTCTTCTTCGACGACGCGCCGACGGGCAATGTCGGCGATGCCGGCAGCCGGCTGACGGGCGCGTTCGACAATGCCGCCGACATCGTCGGCATCGCCATCAACTGGCGGCGCTGAGCCATGGCGGAGGCACAGAATCTCACGCAAAAGCTCATCAAGGCCCATCTCGAGGACGGCGAGATGCGGCCGGGCGAGCCGATCGCGATCGGCATCGACCAGACCCTGACCCAGGATGCGACCGGCACGCTGGTCATGCTGGCGCTGGAAGCCATGGAGCTGGACCGGGTCCGGACCGAGGTCTCGGTCCAGTATGTCGACCACAATCTGATCCAGGCCGACAACAAGAACCCGGACGATCATCTCTTCCTGAAGAGTGCCTGCGAGCGCTTCGGGCTGTGGTATTCGCGCCCGGGGAACGGGGTCAGCCACCCGGTCCACATGGAGTATTTCGGCAGGCCGGGAAAGACCATGCTCGGCTCGGACAGCCACACCCCGGCCGCCGGCGCGCTCGGCATGCTGGCGATCGGAGCGGGCGGGGTGGACGTCGCCGCGGCGATGGCCGGCGAGCCGTTCCGCGTGCGCATGCCGGAAGTGTTCGGCGTCAGGCTCACCGGCGCGCTGCCCGACTGGGTCAGCGCCAAGGACGTGATCCTGGAAATGCTGCGCCGCCACGGTGTGCGCGGCATGATCGGCAAGGTCGTGGAATATCACGGTCCGGGCCTGTCGGGGCTTTCGGCGATGGACCGCCACGTCATCGCCAACATGGGCACCGAGCTCGGCGCGACCTCAAGCGTGTTTCCCGCCGACGACAGGGTGCGCGATTTCCTGAAGATCCAGGGCCGGGAGGACGATTACACCGAATGGCGCGCGGACGAGGGTGCGGACTATGACGGGACGGACGAGATCGACCTGTCACGGCTCGTCCCCCTCATCGCCAGGCCGGTCAGCCCCGGCAATGTGGTCGAGGTCGGCGAGGTCGCCGGGCAGGGGCTCTACCAGGCCTATCTCGGCTCCTCGGCCAACCCGGGCTATCGCGATCTCGCCATCGCCGCGGAGATGGTCCGGGACAGGCGCATCGCCCCGGGCGTCAGCTTCGACATCAACCCGGCCTCGCGCCAGGTCCTGGAAACGCTCATCCGCGACAGCCGGCTCGCCGCGCTGATCCATGCCGGCGCGCGCCTGCACCAGACCGGCTGCAATGGCTGCATCGGCATGGGCCAGGCCCCGGCGAGCGGAAAGAACTCGCTGCGCACCGTGCCGAGAAACTTTCCCGGCCGCTCCGGCACGAAGGAGGACTGCGTCTTCCTCTGCTCCCCGGAAACGGCCACCGCCTCGGCGCTGAAGGGCGAGATCACCGACCCGCGCGATCTCGCCATGGACTATCCCGAGGTCTTCGAACCCGGCGATCCGGTCCGCAATGACGATCTTCTCCAGCCGCCGCTCTCCGAGGAGGAGGCGAAACGGGTCGAGCTCGAAAAGGGGCCCAATGTCGGCGACATGCCCGATCTCGAGCCGCTGCCCGACACGCTGACGCTCTGCGCCCTGCTGAAGGCCGGTGACGACATCTCCACCGACGAGATCCTGCCCGGCGGCACGGACGTGCTGCCCTTCCGCAGCAATATCGAGGCGATCTCGCAGTTCAGCTTTTCCGGGGTCGACGAAAGCTATCCGGAACGGGCCCGCGGACTGGGAGGAAAATTCGACGGCCATCTCGTCGTCGGCGGCGAGAATTACGGCCAGGGCTCGAGCCGCGAGCATGCCGCACTCGCCCCGCGCCATCTCGGCCTGCGCGCGGTCGTGGCCAGGTCGTTTGCCCGCATCCACCGCCAGAACCTGATCAATTTCGGCGTCGTCCCGCTCCTGTTCGAGGACAAGGAGGATTACGACCGGATCGAGACCGGCGACGAAGTCTGCCTGGAAGGGCTGAAGCAGGCGGTCTCGCAGCGGGACCGGCTCGAGATCGCGGCCGGCGACCGGACGATCGCATGCCGGGTCGAACTCTCCGCGCGCGAGCGCGACATCCTGAAGGCGGGCGGCGCCATCAATTATCTGAGCGAGCACCGGCTGTAGACGGCGGCGCCCGCCCTGCCGGAACGCCCGCGCCGCGGCGTCCGTTTGTCTTGCGACCTTGAACGAATAACGGGGGACGGTGCGAAGCGCATGGCCCAGCCGACATCCGACAAGAAACCGCTCGTCCTGGTGACGGGCGCCGCCGGCGCCATCGGCACCGCCGTCACCAGGGCGCTGGAGAAGGACTATCGCGTCGTCGGGCTCGATCTCGTGTGCGGGCCGGTCGAGGGGCCGTGCTACGAGTTCGACATCGGCGACATGGACGCGGTCGAGGAGACCCTCGCCAAGGTGAAGAAGCGCTTCGGCAAGCGCGTCGCCGCCGTCGTCCACCTCGCGGCCTATTTCGACTTCACCGGCGAGGACCATCCCCTCTACGAGAAGGTCAATGTGCGCGGCACCCGCAATCTCATGAAGGGGTTGCAGGACTTCGACGTGGAGCGCTTCATCTTCTCCGGCACCATGCTGGTGCGCGAGCCGGCCGAGCCGGGCGGACGCATCGACGAGAGCGCGCCGCTCGCGCCGAAATGGGCCTATCCGGTCTCCAAGGCGAAGGCGGAGGAGGAGATCTGGGACAATCGCGGCGACATCCCGGTCACGATCTTCGAGCTGGCCGGGCTCTACGACGAGAAGACCGCGATCCCGACCCTCTCCCACCAGATCGCGCGCGTCTACGAGCGCGATCTGAAGGCCCATCTCTATTCCGGCGATCCGCAGGCCGGCCAGTCGATGATCCATATCGACGACATGGTCGATCTCTTCCGGCGCGCCGTCGACCGGCGCGATGCGATGCCGGAGGAGTGCGTCATGCTCGCCGGCGAGCCGGAGGGCGTGCCCTATGCGGAGCTGCAGCGCGAACTCGGAAGACTGATCCACGGGCGAGAGGACTGGGAGACCATCCCGATCCCGAAGCCCGCCGCCAAGGCCGGCGCCTGGGCCGAGGAGAAATCCGAGCCGGTGGTTCCCGACGCCATCGACCGCGGCGAGAAGCCCTTCATCCGCCCCTTCATGGTCGACATGGCCTCCGACCACTATTCGCTCGACATCTCGAAGGCGAGGGACCTGCTCGGCTGGCAGCCCCGGCACGATATCCGCGACTGTCTGCCGGACATCGTCGCGAACCTGAAGGAGGACCCGCTCGGCTGGTACGAGGCCAACGACATCACCCCGCCGGACTGGCTGGAAACGGTCGAGGCCAAGATGGAGGAGCCCGAAGAGGCCGAGGCGGTGCGCGAGCGCTACACGGAACGCACGCGGGCCGAGCACGCCCGGCACCGCTGGGCCCATCTCGTCAATGCCGCGCTCGGCTTCTGGCTCATCACCTCGCCGCCGATCCTGAGCTACGAGTCCACCGCGCTGGTCTGGAGCGACGTGCTGACCGGGGTGGTGCTGGTCTTCGCCGGCCTGTTCTCGGCCTCCTGGCGCTTCGAGATGGCGCGCTGGGTCGCCGCGGCGGCGGGGTTCTGGCTGCTCTGGGCGCCGCTCATCTTCTGGGCGCCGACCGCGGAGGCCTATCTCAACCAGACCCTCGTCGGCTCGCTCGTGCTCGGCCTCGCCCTGTGTACGAGGCCCGAGCCCGGAGTCTCGGTCGCCGCGGCCGAGACCGGGCCGGAGATCCCGCCGGGCTGGGAATTCTCGCCCTCCACCTGGGCCCAGCGCCTGCCGATCATCATCCTGGCCATCGTGGGGTTCCTCATCTCGCGCCACCTGACCGCCTACCAGCTCGGCCATATCGAGGGCATCTGGGAGCCTTTCTTCGCCTCGCGCGACCCGCAGCTGAACGGCTCGGAATTCATCACCACCTCGAAGGTGTCGGAGGCCTGGCCGGTGCCCGATGCGGGCATAGGCGCGCTCACCTACATGCTGGAGATCATCACCGGCATCGTCGGGACGAACCGGCGCTGGCGCACCATGCCGTGGCTCGTCATGCTGTTCGGCATCATGATCGTGCCGCTGGGCGTGGTCTCGATCACCTTCATCGTCATCCAGCCGCTCATGCTGGGCACGTACTGCACGCTGTGCCTGATCGCGGCGGCGGCGATGCTGATCCAGATCCCCTACTCGCTCGACGAGCTGCTCGCCACGAGCCAGTTCCTCTACCGCCGCACGAAGAAGGGACGGCCCTTCCTGCGTATCTTCTTCACCGGCGACACCGACGAGGGCGAGGCGAAGGCCAAGCCGGAATTCGAGCAGTCCTTCACCGAATACGTGGCGGACATGTGGGCCGGCGGGGTGACGCTCGTCTGGTCGCTCGTGCTGTCGGTGCTGATCGGCGTCTGGCTGATGGCGACGCCGCTGATCCTCGGCACCGAGGGCTTCCTCGCCGACGCGAACCATCTCATCGGCTCGCTCGTGATCACCACCAGCGTCATCGCCTTTGCCGAGATCGGCCGGGCCTTCCGCTGGCTCAATACCGGCTTCGGGCTCGCCGTGATGGTGGCGACCGTGACGCTGAGCCCCGGTCTCGCCGAGCTGATCACCGGGCTCCTGGCGGGTGCCGCCCTCATCGGGCTCGCCATCCCGCGCGGTCCGGTCAAGTGCAGCTATGGCGGCTTCGACCGGATTATCGTCTAGGCTTCCGGAGCGCGAACCGCATACCCATATGAAAAACGCCCCGGGGCGATCCGGGGCGTTCTCCTTCGCGCGAGGGCGCGCGGGCTATTCCTCGAGTTCGAAGGTGACGAGCATGTTCACCTTGAACTCCTTGAGCTCGCCGTTCTCCACGAGGCCGTTCTGGTCCTTGATCCAGACGCCCTTGATGTTGCGCAGCGTCTTGCTGGCGCGTTTCAGGCCTTGCTTGACGGCATCGTCGAAGCCGTGCGGCGAGGTGGCCGAGATTTCGGTGACGCGTGCGATGGACATGGCGGCACTCCTGTTTGCGGGTTACACACCGCGAAGAACGTATCACCCCGCGCGGCCGGTTCCGCCGCGGGCAGAGAAAGCGAGAGATGACACGAGCCGATCCATCCCGGAACGCCGCGCTGGTCCTGTTCTCCGGCGGACAGGATTCGGCGACCTGCCTGGCCTGGGCGCTCGACCGGTACCGCCGTGTGGAGACGATCGGCTTCGCCTACGGCCAGCGCCACGGCGTGGAGATGCAGGCGCGCACCCGCGTGCGCGCGGGCGTGGCCGAACGCTTCCCGGGCTGGGCCGAAAAGCTGGGCCCCGACACGGTCGTCGATCTCTCCGGCTATGGCGCGCTCGCAGAGAGCGCTCTCACGGCCGAACGCGAGATCGAGATGGGCGAGAAGGGCCTGCCCACCACCTTCGTGCCGGGCCGCAACCTCGTCTTCCTCACCGTCGCGGCCGCCCACGCCTACAGGCGGGCGATCCCCGTCCTCGTCGGGGGCATGTGCGAGACCGACTATTCCGGCTATCCCGATTGCCGCAGGGCGACGATCGAGGCGCAGGAGAAGGCGATTTCGCTCGGGCTCGGCGAGGCGATGAGGATCGAGACCCCGCTGATGGCGCTCGACAAGGCCGAGACCTGGGCGCTCGCCGATGAGCTCGGCGGCAAGGCGCTCGTCGACCTCATCGTGGAGGAGAGCCATACCTGCTATCGCGGCGAACGCGGAACGCGCCACGCCTGGGGCCATGGCTGCGGCACGTGCCCGGCCTGCGAGCTGCGCGCGGCGGGATGGGAGAAGTATCTGGAGACGGCGCGATGACCTACTCGGTCAAGGAAGCCTTCCTCACCGTGCAGGGCGAGGGCGGCCAGGCGGGCCGTCCCGCGGTCTTCCTGCGCTTTGCCGGCTGCAATCTGTGGAGCGGGCTCGAGCGCGACCGGGCGAGTGCGGTCTGTAATTTCTGCGACACCGATTTCGTCGGCACGGACGGGCAGAACGGCGGCAGGTTCAGGACGGCCGACGCGCTCGCGGACCATGTCGCGAGCCTGTGGCCCGGCGGGGGCAGGCCGCTCGTGGTCTGTACCGGCGGCGAGCCGCTCCTGCAGCTCGACCGCGCGGCGATCGATGCGCTGCACGCGGCCGGCTTCGAGATCGCGGTGGAGACCAACGGCACGCTGGAAGCGCCCGAGGGGATCGACTGGATCTGCGTCAGCCCGAAATCGACCGCGCCGCTGAAGCAGACCTCCGGCCAGGAGCTGAAGCTCGTCTATCCCCAGCCTGACGCCCCGCCGGAAGCCTTCGAACACCTCGACTTCGAGACCTTCCGCCTGCAGCCCATGGACGGGCCGAACCGCATGGAGAACGCGAAGGCCGCGTTCGAGTACTGCCTCAGGCATCCCCGGTGGCACCTGAGCCTCCAGACCCACAAGTGGATCGGGGTGGACTGACGCCGCGTTGTCCTCATCTTGACCGGTCCTGCATACCCGCATACACCCGCCGCACCGACGGTGCTTCCCGTAACGGGAAGCTAAGAGGGAATCCGGTGAGGGGGGCGTCCCCGAATCCGGAGCTGTGCCCGCAACTGTGAGCGGCGAGCCGAGCGCCAAATGCCACTGGAGCGATCCGGGAAGGCGGCGTGAAGGCAGCGACCCGCGAGCCAGGAGACCTGCCGCCGGCGTCGCGCGTTTTCCGGCCGGGACCAGCCGCGGAAACACGGGAAACCGTCAAGCGACATCCACCGGCTAGGGACGCCCGAAGGGCGACCTGCGCCACGCGTCAGACCGGCGCGGCCTGGCCGCGCCCCGGGAACGAGGGATGTCCCATGTTCAAGTGCCTCGCGGTGAGTTCCACCGCCCTTCTCGCCGCCAGCAGCGCGGCCTTCGCCCAGACCTCCGAAACCCATGGCGACGTCGTCGTCGTCACCGGCACGCGCTTCGAGACCTCCGCCGAGCGCCTGCCGGCCGAGATCTCGGTGATCTCGCGCGAGGAAATCGAGCTGGAGGTCGTGGAGACCCTGCCCGATGCGCTCGCCGGACTGCCGGGCGTCTCGGTCGTGCAGAACGGGCCGGCCGGCTCGCTGACCTCGGTCTTCATCCGCGGCGCCAATTCCAAGCACACGCTCGCGCTCTATGACGGCATCCGCCTCAACGATCCCTCGAGC
Organism: Marinicauda algicola; assembly: GCF_017161425.1. Taxonomy (GTDB): domain Bacteria; phylum Pseudomonadota; class Alphaproteobacteria; order Caulobacterales; family Maricaulaceae; genus Marinicauda; species Marinicauda algicola. The sequence goes on from NZ_CP071057.1 coordinate 2,904,409, forward strand.
GCGAACGGCATCTTCAATTTCGGCTCCGAACTCGTCGGCGACGCGCAGCGCATCGAGCTGGTGCGCGGACCCCTGTCTTCGCTCTACGGCTCGGACGCCATCGGCGGCGTGGTCAACATCCTGCCGCGCATCGGGGGCGAGACCGGGTTCGAACCGTTCGCGAGCCTGTCCGTCGGGGAATTCTCCACCTGGCGGGGCCTGGCCGGGGCGGCCGGAACCGCCGGAAACCTCTCCTATTCGCTCAGTGCGGAAGGGCTCACCACGGACGGCTATGACGTCACCCCGGACCGCATGGCGACCTCGACCGGCGATCCGGACGGGGCCGAGTTCGCCGCATTCACCGCCAACGGCGAATACGCGCTGAACGAGGCCGTGACCCTCGAAGCGCTGCTGCGCGTGCGCCAGGCGGAAACCGAGTTCGACACCTTCTCCGGCGGCCCGACCGGGTTCCAGCGCGCCGACGATTCCGACCTGAAGGGCGAGGACGCCTACACGGTCTGGCGCACCGGCCTTCGCTGGGCGGGCCTTGGCGGCCGGCTGACGAGCCGGCTGCGCGCCGGGCAGGTTCTCAACGAGCTCGACAATTTCGACGGCGGGGCGCTGACCGACACCTACGAGGGCGAGCGCAGCTTCGCCGAATGGCTCAATGTCTGGACGCCCCCGGGCCGAGGCGCGCTGGTCGATCCGCGCATCAGCGCCGGGATCGCGTTCGAGAACGAGGACATCACCACGCGCACCGCGTTCAATGCGCCCCTGAGCGTGGAGGAGGATCATGCCGGCGTCTTCGCCGTCGCCCAGGCCGGGTTCGGGCCGCGCCTCGACGTCACCGCCTCGGCGCGCGTCGACTCCTACGAGGGCTTCGACACCGCCACGACCGGCAATGTCGGCGCGGTCGTCCACCTCCCCGAACTCGGCACCCGCCTGACCGGCGCGGTGGGAACGGCGTTCAAGGCGCCGACCCTGTTCGAGCGCTTCGCCTCCTCGCCCTTCGTGACGCCCAATCCGGACCTCCAGCCGGAGGAGAGCACGTCGTGGGAGATCGGCTTCGACACCGCGCTTGCCGCCTTCGGCCGCACAGACGCGCTTGCCTTCGGTGCCACGTGGTTCGACTCCGAGATCGACGACCTGATCGAGAACGTGTTCGACTTCTCCACCTTCACCGGTCAGAACCGCAATGTCGGCAAGGCCGAGATCGAGGGATACGAGGCCTTTGCCGGGGTGAGGCCGGCCGAGGGGTTCGAGGCGCGCGTGAGCTATACGTACACCGATGCCGTCAACGCCGTGACCGGGGCCCGGCTCCTGCGCCGCGCGCCCCATCGGTGGACCGCATCGGCGCGCTGGAGCCCGAGCGAACGCGCGACGCTCTCGCTGGACTACGTCTTCGTCGGCGAACGCCGCGACGTGACCTATGACGATGCCGGCTTCTTCTCCGGCAGCGGCAATCTCATCGACGCCTACGAGCTGGTGAACCTCTCCGGCGAGCTTGCGCTGCGCGAGGATCTCGAACTCTTCGGCGCGGTGAAGAACCTCCTCGACGAGACCTACGAGGAGCCGGCCGCCTTCGCCGGCACGCCGCGCGCGGTGACGATCGGGCTGAGGCTGACGCGATGAAGGCGGGGGCGCTCCTGCTTGGTGTGGCGGCGGCCCTCGCGGTGGCCGCGCCGGGCCATGGCCAGGAGCGCCCCACCATCGTCTCGCTCGACTATTGCGCCGACCAGTACGTGCTCGGCCTCGCCGACCGGGCGCAGATCCTCGCCCTGTCGCCCGACGCGGACGCCGATTTCTCGGCCCTGCGCGAGGCGGCTGCGGGCCTTCCCCAGGTCCACTCCACCGCCGAGGACGTGCTCGCCCTGCAGCCCGATCTCGTGGTTCGCAGCTACGGCGGGGATGCCCGCGCGCTCGCCCTGTTCGAGCGCGCCGGGATCGCCGTGCACCAGATCGGTTATACCTCCGGCTTCGACGACATTGCGCGCGTCGTGGAGGAAACGGCCGCCGCCCTCGGCCGTCCCGGGGCGGGCGAGGCTCTGGTGGCGGCGATGAGAGACACCTTGCAGGCCGCGGGCCGCGGAGCGCCGGTCGAGGCCCTCTACATCACGCCGGGCGGTGCGACGGCCGGGGCCGGCACGACGATCGATGCGCTGCTTCGGGCCGCCGGTTTCGAGAATGCCGCCGGCGACCGGCCGGGCTGGCGCGAGATGCCGATGGAGCGCCTGCTGCTGGACCCGCCGGACCTCATCGTCACCGGCTTCTTCGACACGAAGGCGACGAAGCTCGACCACTGGTCGGCGGCTCGCCACCCGGTCCTGCAGGAGACGTTCGAGACCATCCCGACCGTGCATCTGCAAGGCGCGCTGCTGACCTGCGGCACCTGGCTGCTCGCCGATGCCGCCCTGTCCGCGCGCGTGCAGTTCGAGGCGGCCGGGGGGCAACCTGCCGCGCACCTCGACGCGGAGCCGGCACGGTGAGCCCGTCACGCCCGATCCTGCTGGGCGGCTTCGCGCTCGCGGGGCTCGCCGGCCTCGTCCTCGCCGTGCTCGCCGGCACTGCGCCGATCGGGCTCGGCGAGACGCTCGCCGCCCTCGCCGGTCGAGGCTCGCAAGCGGTGGAACTCATCGTCTGGCAGGTGCGCCTGCCGCGCGCGCTCGCCGCCTTCTGCGTCGGCGCGGCGCTCGGGGCGAGCGGCGCGGTCCTGCAGGGCCTGTTGCGCAATCCGCTCGCCGATCCCGGCGTGCTCGGCGTCTCGGCGATGAGTGCGCTGGGCGCGGTGATCGCGATCTATTTCGGCCTTGCCGCCATGAGCCTCATGGCCGTCCCGGTCTTCGCCGTCGCCTTCGCGCTGCTTGCCACGGCCATCCTCTACCTGTTCGGCGCCTCGCGCATGGGTTCGGTCCAGCTGATCCTCGTGGGCGTCGGCCTGTCGAGCTTTGCCGGCGCGCTCATCGCGCTCGCGATGAACCTCGCGCCCAACCCGTTCTCGCTGTCCGACATGGTCAACTGGCTCCTGGGATCGGTCGCCAATCGCAGCTTCGCCGACCTCGCCTTCGCCGCGCCCTTCTGGGCGGCCGGCGCAGGGCTCGTGCTGATGGCCGGGCCGGGCCTGCGCGGGCTCTCGCTCGGCGAGGAAACCGCCTTCACCCTCGGCGTCGACCTGAAGCGCACCCGCGCGCTGGCCATTCTCGGCGCGGCGCTCCTGACCGGGGCGAGCGTCGCGGTCGCGGGCACGATCGGCTTCGTCGGCATCGTCGCGCCGCATCTGGTGCGCCCCTTCGTCAGGCACGACCCGGCCGATCTCATCGTGCCCAGCGCGCTCGCGGCCGGGGTGGTCCTGGTCCTTGCGGACACGGCCCTGCGCCTGGCCCCCTTCACCCAGGAACTCAAGCTCGGCGTCGCCGCGGCCCTGATCGGCGCGCCGGCCTTCGTCTGGATCGCGGCGCGTCACCGGAGTATCGGGCGATGAGCGCGGCGAGCCTGCAGGACGCGCGCGTGCGCCTCGCCGGGCGCCTGGTGCTCGACCAGGTCTCGCTTTGCCTCGAGCCGGGCGAGCTCGTCGCCCTGCTCGGCCCGAACGGTTCGGGCAAGTCGACGACGATCAAGGCCGCGCTCGGCCTGCTGCCGCTGGAGGCCGGAGAAGCCCGGCTGGGAGATGTCCCGCTCCGCGCGCTCGGACCGCGCGAACGCGGACGGCGGGCGAGCTATCTGCCTCAGACCCGCCGGGCGGTGTGGAGCATCGAGGCGAGGGATCTCGTCGCGCTCGGCCGCTTCGCCTATGGCAGCGCGCCCTACGAGCGTCTCTCGCCCGCCGACCGGGCCGCGGTCGACGAGGCCCTGGAGCGCTGCGATGCGGCCGACCTGGCCCGGCGCGGCGTCGACACGCTGTCGGGCGGGGAACAGGCCCGTGTCCATCTCGCCCGCGCGCTCGCCGCCGGGGCGCCGGCCCTGCTGGCCGACGAGCCGGCCGCCGCCCTCGATCCGCGCCACCAGTACGAGGCGATGGCGCTCCTGCGCGCCGAGGCCGATTCGGGGCGCGGCGTCCTCGTCGCCCTGCACGATCTCCACGCCGCGCGCCGCTGGGCCGACCGGGTGGTGGTTCTGGACGCCGGCCGGATCGCGGCGCAGGGGGCGCCGGGCGAGGCGCTCGACGCCGGCGTGCTGGCGCAGGTCTTCGGCGTGCGCGAAGGCGAGGGCGGGTTCGTCCCCGACTAGCGGGCATCTTTCTCGCACTCGCAGCATTGCGTTGGATTTCATCCGGTGGAAAGGTAACGCCAAGCGGTTCGCGCGGGGACCGGGGCTGGGCCCCGTGCGTCAATCAGACACTTTTGACCGGCTGGCGCGTTGCGGCCCGTAGGGGCGGACGCCGGCAAGCGGTATTGAAGGACGAGACATGGCCTACGACGCGGGTGCCATCGAGCCGAAATGGCAGGATTACTGGGAGAGGAACGAGACCTTCCGGACCGAAATGGATCCGTCAAAGGAGAAGGTCTACGTGCTCGACATGTTTCCCTACCCGTCCGGCGCCGGGCTCCATGTCGGCCACCCGGAAGGCTATACCGCGACCGATATCTACTGCCGCTACAAGCGCATGCGCGGCTATAACGTGCTCCACCCGATGGGCTGGGACGCCTACGGCCTGCCCGCCGAGCGCTATGCGATGCGCACCGGCATCCACCCGGCGGTGACGACGAAGAAGAACATCAAGACCTTCAAGGGCCAGATCAAGCGGCTCGGCTTCTCCTACGACTGGAGCCGCGAGCTCTCCACGACCGATCCCGACTTCGTCAAGTGGACGCAGTGGATCTTCCTGCAGCTCTACAAGCGGGGCCTCGCCTACCAGGCCGAGGTGGCGGTCAACTGGTGCCCGGCCCAGGGCACGGTGCTGGCCAACGAGGAGGTCAAGGACGGCAGGTATGTCGAGACCGGCGATCCGGTCGAGCAGCGCCTGATGCGCCAGTGGATGCTGAAGATAACGGCCTTCGCGGACCGGCTGCTGGACGATCTCGAGCAGGTCGACTGGCCCGAAGGCATCAAGGCGATGCAGAGGAACTGGATCGGCAAGTCGGAAGGCGCCGAGATCGATTTCGAGATCGCCGGAACGGGCAGGCGCTTCACCGTCTTCACCACGCGCCCGGACACGCTCTACGGCGCGACCTATGCCGTGCTGGCGCCCGAGCATCCCCTCGTGGACCGGATCATGAGCGAGGACCGGCGCCCCTCCGTCAACGCCTATCGCGCGCAGATCGCGGAGAAGAGCGAGGAGGAGCGCACCGGCGAGGAGGCGGACAAGACCGGCGTCTTCACCGGCGCCTATGCGGTCAATCCGGTCAACGGGGAGAAGCTCCCGATCTGGATCGCGGACTATGTGCTGATGGGCTACGGCACCGGCGCGATCATGGCGGTCCCGGCCCATGACGAGCGCGACCACGCGTTCGCGCGCAAGTTCGATCTGCCGATCCGCGAGGTGATCCGCTCGCCGCAAGGCCACGACATTCTCGAAGCCGCCTGGACCGGCGGCGGCGTGGCGGTGAACTCGCCGCTGATCGAGGGCCTCGATGTCGAGGAAGCCAAGGCGAAGATCATCGGCTGGCTCGAAGACAGGGGCGCCGGGCGCGGCAAGGTCCAGTACCGCCTGCGCGACTGGCTGTTCTCGCGCCAGCGCTACTGGGGAGAGCCCTTCCCGATCCTGCACATGGCCGACGGATCGATCGCGCCCCTGCCCGAGGACTGCCTGCCGCTCCTGCCGCCCGAGCTCGACGACTACAAGCCGACCCCGGACGGGCGCCCGCCGCTGGAGCGCGCCGAGGACTGGGTGAAGACCACCCATCCGCAGAGCGGCGCGCCGGCGCTGCGCGAGACCAACACCATGCCGCAATGGGCGGGCTCGTGCTGGTACTATCTGCGCTTCATCGATCCGAAGAACGACAAGATGCTCGTCGACCCGGAGAAGGAGAAGTACTGGATGCCCGTCGACCTCTATGTCGGCGGGGCCGAGCACGCGGTGCTGCACCTCCTGTACGCGCGCTTCTGGCACAAGGTGCTCTACGATATCGGCGTGGTGTCGACCAAGGAGCCGTTCCAGCGCCTGTTCAACCAGGGCATGATCCTGGCCTATTCCTACCGGGACGCGCAGGGCAAGTATTACAGCCCCGACCTCGTGGAGGAGCGCGGCGGCAAGTTCCTCGTGGGCGAGACCGAGGTCGTCCGCAAGGTCGATAAGATGAGCAAGTCGCGCTACAACGTGGTCAATCCCGACGACGTGGTGGCCGAGTACGGCGCGGATTCCCTGCGCCTGTACGAGATGTTCATGGGTCCGCTCGACGTCACCAAGCCCTGGCAGACGTCCGGCGTGGGCGGGATGAAGCGCTTCCTCTCCCGGGTCTGGCGCGTCGTGCTCAACGACGACGACGTGCTCGACGCGGAGAAGGTCGGCGAGTTCGAGCCGTCCGACGACCTGCTGCGCATCCGCCACAAGACGGTGCGCGCCGTGACCGAGGACATCGAGGCGCTGCGCTTCAACACCGCGATCGCGCGCCTGATGGAGCTGACCAACGCGCTGACCGGCGCTGACCGGCGGCCGCGCGAGATCGTCGAGACCCTGGTGCTGCTCGTGGCGCCCTTCGCCCCGCACATCGCCGAGGAGCTCTGGGCCAGGCTCGGCCACACCGAGAGCCTGGCCTATGCGCCCTGGCCGCAGTTCGATCCCGATCTCGCCAGGGAGGACCTCACCGAGTACGTGGTGCAGATCAACGGCAAGGTCCGCCACAAGGTCGAAGGCCCGGCCGGGCTCGGCAAGGAGGAGCTGCTGGGGCTCGCCAGGGCCGAACCGCGCGTGCAGGAGCTGCTGGCGGAGGGCGAACTCGTCAAGGAGATCGCCGTGCCGGGCAAGCTCGTCAATTTCGTGGTGAAGAAATAGCGCCTACTCGGCCGGGAGGCCCTGTGCGAGCTCGTCGACCTCGGCGAGGAGCTTGCCGAGGGCGCCGTGGCCGTCGGTGGTGTGATTGCTGCGGGTGTCGGTGGTATTGACCCGCTCGGTGAGCGCGACCCGGGCTCTGGACACCCGGCTCTTGATCGTGCCGACCGCGCAGTCGCAGATGGTCGCCGCCTCCTCGTAGGAGAAGCCGCCGGCACCGACGAGGATCAGCGCCTCGCGCTGGTCGTCGGGCAGCGTGTCGAGCGCCTCGTAGACCTCCGCAAGGGCAATCGCGGAGGACTGGGCGGCCTCCTTCGGGGAGGACACGCCGGCATCCTCGTCGCAGATCTCGTTCTTGCGCCAGGCGCGGCGCTGTTCGGAATAGAAATGGTTCCTGAGAATCCGGAAGGTCCAGCCCTTCAGATTGGTGCCCGCCTGGAAGCTCATGCGGGCCTTCCACGCCTTCATCAGGGTTTCCTGCGTCAGGTCGTCGGCCTCGGTTGCGTTGGAGCACAGGCTTCGGGCGAACGCGCGCAGGTAGGGGACGAGCTCGGCGAGGCCCTGCTTGAACGCCCGGCTGTCGGCCGGATCGGGTCCAGGGTTCGTCTGCGTCATTCCTCGCGGTCCTCCCATTCGGCGTCCAATCGGTCCAGCAGCTCCAGGAAACTTTCGGGTATTGGCTCTTCAAGTGTTTGATGAAAAAGCTTTTTAAGGCCTTCAGTGAATGCGTTGAGTACACTGTTCAGGTCGTCGAAATCCTCTGGCTCTTCTCCCGTCCCCGGTATCTTGGGCGTGTCACTCATGGGGTCATCCGGACTGCGCGAAGGAAGTTCGTTCAGTCAGGCATATAGTGACCGGCGGTCACAGGTAAAGCAACGTTGAATAATCATGCAGGAGCCATCCCCCTGAAACGTCGAAGCCGATCAACGCATTGAAGCTGCATGACGTTCCTCATAGGGTTCGGATATTTCAGATATATTTGTATTACCGGGCTCCTCCGGCTGCAGCGGTTTCGACCATCTGCAACGACTCCCGCGAGTTTTCTTTCTTACTCGCCGTTCCGGTCGGCAGCGGCGAGGTGGGAGGCTTCCTCGAGCAGGCTGTCCATCGCCGGGCACTGGGTATTCTCGGCGGGCAGGCGCACCCCGCCCCGCTCCATCAGCTCGACGAGCGTGCGCCGCGCCCGGCTCACCCGGCTCTTGATGGTGCCGACCGCGACGGCGCAGATCTCGGCGGCCTCCTCGTAGGAAAACCCGCCCGCGCCGACCAGGATGATCGCCTCGCGCTGATCGGGCGAGAGATGGTTGAGCGCTTCGCGCACCTCGGCGAGCGCGATCGAGGCGTCCTGCGCGGCGGTCCTGGGGCCGGGGCGCTCGATGTCGTTCTCCGTTGTCACCTCGTTCTTGCGCCAGGCCTTGCGGCGTTCGGAGTAGAAATGGTTGCGCAGGATCATGAAGACCCAGGCCTTCAGATTGGTCCCGGGCTCGAAGCTGTCGCGCGCCCGCCAGGCCTTCACGAGCGCCTCCTGGGCGAGATCGTCGGCCTCGCTCGCATCGCGGCACAGGCTGCGCGCGAAGGCGCGCAGATAGGGAATGAGTTCGGCAAGCGCGCGCTTGAATTCGCGTTCGACCCGCCGTCCGGTGTCTTCATCGTCCGGGCTCATCGGTGCCGCCTTCCTCGTCGGCTTCGAGCTGGTCGAGCAGGTCCCGGAAACTCTCGGGAATGGGTTCGTTGACCGTGTCCTGATAAAGCCGGCGCAGCTGGCGCCCGAACGCTCCGAGCTCGTCCGCCTCGTCGGACCCGGATGGCCGGGGAGAGGCGGCCTTGCCGGCCTGTTTTGGACGACTGGCCATGATCGCTTCCCAAGGCTGCTGCGGTTCCGGGAGTCGTCTCGAAGAACGCCTCGCGGCGCACGCGGTTTCAGAACCGGGCTGCAGAAGCCTGGAAAAACGTCGTGCGATGCGGGACGAGCGCCCGTCTCAGCGCTGCGCCCGGCGCACCGGCAGGCCGCGCGCGAGCGCGCGCCGGTCCAGGCAGGCGATGAGCCGTGCGGCATCGGCGAACCCGGCGCATCCGCTCATCAGGCGCACCAGGCTCGCGGAAGGCAGCCGCGTCGCGAGATGCATGACGATCGCGTCGAGGCGCTCCGGCCTGTGCTCGAGGATGCGCACGAGGATGCGGGTGAGATGGTGCTGGAAGCGTCCGGGGTCGCGGTGCACCGGCGGGACCGCTCCCGAGAGCAGCCGTGTGCTCGCGGCCGCGGCCCAGGCCTCGATGCGCAGCAGGGCGTGGCCGGCCCCCGCGCGCCAGCCGCCCGTCCCGATCGCGGCACGCACGAGGCCGGCCGGGTGCGTGGCCCGCTCGCGCGGCAGTCCGGTGGGCAGCACGCCGAAGCTCGCCGCGCCTTCGCCCGCCCAGCCGCGCCTCGCGAGCATGGCGTCGAGATCGCGCGCGAGCGTGTCTCGCGGCACCGCCCGGAACGCCCAGCGCACGGATTCCGCGCGCGCCAGCCCGTCGCCCAGCGGCAGGACATAGTCGAAGACGAGCCCGCCCGCGTCGGCGCGCATACCCGTCATCAGCTCCACCTCCGCGCTGTCGGTCCCCGTGCTGGTGCCGGTGCGAACGGTGCGGCCGGCAAAGCACTGGAACAGGAGCGGCCCGCGTGCGCCCTCGGCGACCGGGGGACGGGTGTCGATGACGTGGCGCGCCGCGAGCCGGCCCGCGCTCGTCTCGACGAGGAGGCCGCTGCGCCCCGGGGCGATCGCATGGGCGGTCACCCCGGTCTCCAGCCGGATGTCCGGCGCGTCTTCCAGCTGGGCGAGCAGGCGGGCGAAGACCGCCCCGCTCTCCAGCTGCTGGTAGAGGAGGCCGGGCACCGCGTGCGCGCGCCGTTCGCCCGCCGCGTCGGAGAACGTCCAGCGCTGCCAGCGGTGGGAGACGAAACCGGCGAGCGGGTTGGTCCGCGGGGCCCAGAAGCACCAGCTGCGCGATTCGCTCCAGCTCGCGCGCGGCTCGACGATGCGCACGCCGAGGCGCGCGCCCGAGCGGGCGAGGCGTGCGGCGAGCGTCAGCCCGGCGAGCCCGCCGCCGAGGATGATCACGTCCGCATCGTGTCTGGGGTCCATGTCGCGTTCCGTGGCGATGAGCGCGAAGCGTGGCCGCAATCGCGGACGAGGAAAAGAGGGCTGTTGACGATCACACGAGGCTCGCCACGCCGAAGGCGAGAAGGACGAGCCCGGCGCCGATGCGGACGGGTGCGGATCGCGCAAGGCTCGCGAACGCCCCGGCGCCGGTCGCCGCGGCGGTCAGCAGCGGCACGGTGCCGAGCCCGAACCCGGCCATGATCAGCGCGCCCTGGCCCGGCGATCCCGACAGGCCGGCATAGGCGGTCATCAGCCAGACCATGGAGCAGGGCATCAGGCCCCAGACCAGACCGAGGCCCGGCGCGCCGAAGCGGTGCAGCAGGTGCAGCCGGCGCGTCAGCGGGCTGGCGAGCCGCGCCCCGAGCCCCTGCAGCGGTGCCCAGCCCGCGATCGACAGTCCCATCGTCACCAGCAACGCCGCCGACAGCCAGCGCAGCACGGCGAGCCCGGCAGCCCCCGAATCAGGTGCGGCGAAGCCCGTGCCGACGAAGCCGGCCGAGGCGCCGAGCGCGACATAGACGGCGATGCGCGCGACCTGGGCCTGCGCCAGATAGGCGGCCCGCGAGGCGAGCACGCCCGCCCCGCCCGCCGGGAGCGGCGCGCCGCGCATCGAGATCGCGGCCGCGATCCCGCCGCACATGGCCAGGCAATGCACGCTCGCCCCGAAGCCTGCGACGAGCCCGCTCGCGAAGCCGAGCGAACCGTCGGAGCATTGCGAAAGCAGACCATGGATGGCGTGGGCGGCGTGGCTCACCTCTGGGCGCCTTTCCGGATGGAGTGCCCCGGGGGTGCGGTCGGCATAATCGCCTTCCCGGCCCGGGTTTGCGGGTGACCTGAGCGCCTAACTTCCCTAGGCTGAAATTCCGAGTGAGGCATATTGCCCTACTTGCCCTGCGGCTTTTCAGGGCGGATAGGAGGGCGCAAATGGACTTTGCATGGAGGGGCGTATGAGCGCCGCAGCTCTACCCAAGCGATCCGGTTTCGACGCGAGTGCGATGGCCATTACCGCCATCTGCCTCGGCGGGCTGTTATGGTCGATCCTGGCCGCCGCCGACGGCGCGGACGCGGCGATGCGGATCCAGGCCTGGCTGATCGGGGGCGGTTTCCTGCTCGGCCTGTTCGCCATCGTCGGTATCTACGGCGAGGGCGGGGTCGAGACCGAGCCCACCGAGTACAACGAGAACGTCGTCAAGTACGGCGCCATCGCCTCGGTGTTCTGGGGGGTGGTCGGCATCCTCGTCGGCGTCGTCATCGCCGCCCAGCTCGCCTTTCCCGCGCTGCTGTCCTGGGAGGCCTTTCCCGAACTCAATTTCGGCCGCCTGCGCCCGCTGCACACCTCCGGGGTGATCTTCGCCTTCGGCGGCAACGTGCTGATCGCGACGAGCTTCTACGTCGTCCAGCGCACCTGCCGCACGCGCATCGCCGGCGACGCGTGGGCCTGGTTCGTGTTCTGGGGCTACAACTTCTTCATCGTCGTGGCCGCGACCGGCTACCTGCTGGGTATCACCCAGTCGAAGGAGTATGCCGAGCCGGAATGGTACGCGGACCTCTGGCTGACCGTCGTCTGGGTCGCCTATCTGCTGGTCTTCCTGGCCACGCTCGCCAAGCGCAAGGAACCCCACATCTACGTGGCCAACTGGTTCTACCTCGCCTTCATCGTGACCATCGCGATGCTGCACGTGGTCAACAATCTGGCCCTGCCGGCGAGCTTCCTGGGCTCGCGCTCCTATTCCGCCTTCGCGGGCGTTCAGGACGCGCTGACCCAGTGGTGGTACGGCCACAACGCGGTGGGCTTCTTCCTGACCGCGGGCTTCCTGGCGATCATGTACTACTTCATCCCCAAGCGGGTGGAGCGCCCGGTCTATTCCTACCGGCTGTCGATCATCCACTTCTGGTCGCTGATCTTCATCTATATCTGGGCCGGCCCCCACCACCTGCACTACACCGCGCTGCCCGAGTGGGCGCAGACGCTGGGCATGACCTTCTCGGTGATGCTGTGGATGCCGAGCTGGGGCGGCATGATCAACGGCCTGATGACGCTCTCGGGCGCGTGGGACCGGCTTCGCACCGATCCGGTCGTGCGCATGCTCGTCGTCTCGGTCGCCTTCTACGGCATGTCCACCTTCGAGGGCCCGGTGATGAGCGTGCGGGCGGTCAACTCGCTCTCGCACTACACCGACTGGACGATCGGCCACGTGCATTCCGGTGCGCTCGGCTGGGTCGGCTTCATCAGCTTCGGCGCGCTCTACTGCCTGATCCCGTGGCTGTGGAAGCGCAAGGGCATGTACTCGCGCGCCCTGATCGAGTGGCACTTCTGGGTCGCGACGCTGGGCATCCTTCTCTACATCACCTCGATGTGGGTGTCGGGCATCATGCAGGGCCTGATGTGGCGCGCCTACAATGCGCTCGGCTTCCTGGAATACTCCTTCGTGGAGACCGTGGAGGCGATGCAGCCCTACTACGTCATCCGCATGCTCGGCGGCGTGCTCTACCTCGTCGGGGCGCTGCTCATGGCCTGGAACGTCTACAAGACGATCCGCGGCGACGTGAGAGAGACCGAGGACGCCGCCCAGACCCAGTCCCACAAGATCCAGCCGGCCGAGTAGGAGGGAGATTTCCATGGCGAAGAAACGCGAAAATCCCGTCTGGGGCTGGCACAAGAAGGTCCTGGAGAAGAACTCCATCGTGCTGACCGTCGGCATTCTCGGCGTGGTCGCGGTGGGCGGCGTGGTGGAGATCGCCCCGCTCTTCTACCTCGACACCACGATCGAGGAGGTCGAGGGCGTGCGCCCCTACTCCCCGCTCGCGCTGATGGGCCGCGACATCTACATCCGCGAGGGCTGCTATACCTGCCACTCGCAGATGATCCGCCCGCTGCGCGACGAGGTGGAGCGCTACGGCCACTACTCGCTGGCCGCCGAGAGCATGTACGACCGGCCCTTCCAGTGGGGCTCGAAGCGCACCGGTCCCGATCTCGCCCGCGTCGGCGGCAAGTATTCCGACGAATGGCACCGCGACCACATGCGCGACCCGCGCTCGGTCGTGCCGGAGTCGATCATGCCGCCCTACGCGATGCTGGAGCGCACCCCGCTCGAGGTGGAGGTGGTGGAGAGCCGGCTCAGGGCCAATGCGCGCCTGGGCGTGCCCTATACCGAGGAGATGATCGCCAACGCCGAGAGCGACATCTACACCCAGCTCGACCCCTATGCCGCCGACTACGACGCCTTCCTGGAACGCTATCCCGGCGCACCGGTTCGCGATTTCGACGGTAATCCGGACATGGTCTCCGAACTCGACGCCCTGATCGCCTATCTGCAGATCCTGGGCACGATGGTGGACTTCTCCACCTACGAGGCCACGGCCGACGAGAATCTGAGGTAGCGGCATGTACGAGGCGCTCGCGAGCTTTGCGCAGACCTGGGGGCTCCTGTTCTTCTTCGCCCTCTTCATCGCGGTGCTGGTCTACGCCCTGTGGCCGAAGCACCAGCAGAAGTTCGAGGAAGCCGCCCGGGTGCCGCTGAGGGACGACGACAAGCCGGCCGCCGCCGAGGAAGGCGAGGCCGACCACGAGGACAAGACCAATGGCTGAGCACGAGAAAAAGGATGTCGACGCCCACACCGGGGTCGAGACCACGGGCCACGAATGGGACGGCATCAAGGAGCTGAACAACCCGCTGCCGCGCTGGTGGGTCTGGGTGTTCTACGCGACGGTCGCCTGGTCGGTCGTCTACATGATCTTCATGCCGGCGATCCCGGGCCTTCCCGGCATCGGCGGGGAATACACGCCGGGTCTTCGCGACCACTCCGAGCGCGCCAACGTGCGCGAGGCGCTCGCCGACCTGCAGGACTCGCGCGGGCCGATGTTCGAGCGTCTGGAGCAGGCCGCCGCCGAGGGCGGCATCACGGCGATCGAGGCCGATCCCGACCTCCTGGGCTTCGCCATGGCCGCCGGGGAGTCCGCCTTCGGGGACAATTGCGCGACCTGCCACGGTGCGGGCGGGCAGGGAGCCATCGGCTACCCCAACCTCAATGACGATATCTGGCTGTGGGGCGGCACGTTCGACGAGATCCGCCACACCCTGCAGGTCGGCATCCGCACCGACCACCCCGAGACGCGCTATTCCCAGATGCCCGCCTATGGCCGCGAGAACCTGCTCACCAACGAGGAGATCGAGGCGGTGACCGATCACGTCATGGCGCTGGGCGGGCTGATCGAACCGACCGAGGCGGGGCGCACCACCGGGGCGGAAGTGTTCGAGCTGCAGTGCTCGGCCTGTCACGGCGTGGACGGGCGCGGCGATCAGAGCATCGGTGCGCCGAACCTGACCGACCGCTACTGGCTCTATGGCAGCGCGCGCGAGCAGGTCCGCAACTCGGTCTGGCGCGGGCCGTTCGGCGTGATGCCCAACTGGGGCGAACGTCTGGACGATGCCACGATCACTGCGCTGGCCGCCTATGTCTATCTGCTCGGCGGCGGCCAGCCCGACGAATTTGCTGAAGCGGCGCTCATGGACCGCGGCACGGGCGGGGCGGCCGGAGAATAACCGGCCCCCTTTCCTCCCCGAAGCGATCCGGTGAGCCCGCCGGAGACTGAAATGAACCTGATCGACAGACGGCCGAAGGCCGCACCGGGCGTCACCGAGATCGATGCCACGCCCGTCAACGACGCCGAGGTCCGTGAACTCTACAAGAAGCGCGAGCCGATCTACCCCAAGCTCGTGAAGGGGCCGTTCCGCCGCTTCAAGTGGATCTTCATGGCGGTGGCGCTGGGCCTCTACTACGTCCTGCCCTTCGTGCGCTGGGACCGCGGGCCGAACGCGCCCGACCAGGCCGTGCTGGTCGATTTCGCCAATGCGCGCTTCTACTTCTTCTTCATCGAGATCTGGCCTCAGGAAGTCTATTACATCACCGGCCTGCTGATCCTCGCCGCGCTGGGCCTGTTCCTCGTCACCGCCCTGTTCGGCCGCGTGTGGTGCGGCTATGCCTGCCCGCAGACGGTGTGGACCGATCTCTTCATCGCCGTGGAGCGGTTCTTCGAGGGCGACCGCAACAAGCGCATCATGCTCGACCGCGCGCCGTGGAGCTTCGACAAGGCGCGCAAGAAGATCGCCAAGCACGCCGTCTGGCTCGTCATCGCGGCGGCCACGGGCGGGGCGTGGATCCTCTATTTCCACGACGCCTTCGATCTCCTGTCCGACTTCTTCACAGGCCAGGCGCCGCTGACCGCCTACCTGTTCTTCGCCATGCTGACCTTCACCACCTACACCCTGGCCGGCACGATGAGGGAGCAGGTGTGCACCTATATGTGCCCCTGGCCGCGCATCCAGGCGGCGATGACCGACCGCGAGGCGCTCAACGTCACCTACCGGGTCGACCGCGGCGAGCCGCGCGGCCCCCACAAGAAGGGTGAAAGCTGGGAGGGGCGCGGCGACTGCATCGACTGCAAGGCCTGCGTCGCGGCCTGCCCGATGGGCATCGACATCAGGAACGGCCCGCAGCTGGAATGCATCGGCTGCGCGCTGTGCATCGATGCCTGCAACGATATCATGGACAAGGTCGGCAGACCGCGCGGGCTCATCGCCTACGACACCGACGACAATATCGACCGCCGCCTGAAGGGCGAGGCGCCGCGCTACCGCTTCGTGCGCGTCAGGACGCTCTACTACGCGATCTCCTTCGCGATCGTCGCCGGCGTCATGCTGTTCGGCCTGATGACCCGCTCCACGCTGGAGCTCAACGTCACCCGCGACCGCAATCCGAACTTCGTCGTGCTCTCGGACGGCTCGGTGAGGAACGGCTACACTCTGAAGGTCCTCAACAAGGCCGGCGAGCCGCGCGAGTTCGCGCTGAGGCTGGAGGGCGACCCGGCCTTCGAGGTCCGCGTGCTCGGCACGCCGCAAGCCTCCATGATGCTTCCGGTGGACGCCGACGAGACGCGCGATTTCCGGCTCTTCCTCACCCTGCCGCCCGAGGCGATCGACCGCGCCAGCGAAGACATCACATTCGTGGTAGAACATCCCGGGACCGGCGAGACGGCACGCGCGCCGGCCGTGTTCCGCACGCCGCTGGAAAGGTGAAGGCCATGACGAGCGACAATTATATCGACCAGCGCGAGCCCCGCTTCGTGGTACGCGGGCGGCACGTGCTGTTCGCCCTGGTCGGCTTCTTCGCGGTCGTCATCGCGGTCAATGCGGTCTTCATCGCCTTCGCGGTGAAGACCTTCTCCGGCGAGGAGGTCGAGCGCTCCTACGTCCAGGGGCTGGAATACAACCGGGTGATCGAGGCGCGCCGCGCCCAGGCCGAACTCGGCTGGCAGGCCGCGGTCAACATGACCGGCGGCCAGGTCCTGGTCGAGATCGCCCGGCCCGACGGCTCGCCGGTCGGCGGGCTGTTCCTGGAAGGCGCGCTGCGCCACCCGGCCGACACCGGTCTCGACCGCCCGCTGGCCTTCCGCGAGCGCGAGACCGGGCTCTATGTCGCCGAGGTCTCGGATCTGCCCGAAGGCCAGTGGATTCTCAGCGCGCACGTCGACGGGGAGCGTCCCTTCGAGATGGAGCACAGGCTTTGGCACCGCTAGACGCTGCCAATCTGCGCGGCAACGATCCGTCCGCCTTCGTGCGCAGCGAGGGCGACGCGAAGGCGCTCGACCTCGCGGTCGAGGGCGCGCGCTGTGCCGGGTGCATCTCGAAGATCGAGGGCGGCCTGAACGAGATGGAGAGCGTGAAGCACGCCCGTCTCAACCTCTCCACCGGCCGGCTCGCCGTGACCTTCACCGGCCCGGACAGCGAAGCGCGCAGGATCGTCGAGAAGGTGCGCTCGCTCGGCTATGCCGCCACGCCCTTCCAGCCGGAGACCGGCGAGGATCCGGGCAAGTCGGAAGAGAAGCGCCTGCTGCGCGCCATGGCGGTGGCGGGCTTCGCGACCGCCAACGTGATGCTGCTCTCGGTCTCGGTCTGGGCCGGCGAGGGCGAGATGGATTTCGGCACGCGCCAGCTGCTGCACTGGATCTCGGCGATGATCGCGCTTCCCGCCGCGATCTATTCGGGCCGGCCCTTCTTCGAGAGCGCGTTGCGGGCCCTGAAGGCGAAGAGCCTGAACATGGACGTGCCGATCTCGCTGGCGATCTGCCTGGCGATGGGCCTGTCCTTCTACGAGCTGCTGATCGGCCATGGCGATGCGTATTTCGATGCCGCCGTCATGCTGCTCTTCTTCCTGCTGATCGGGCGCTATCTCGACAGCCGGCTGAGGGCGAAGGCCGGCCAGGCCGCGCGCCAGCTCGCCGCCCTGCAGGCGAGCGTCGCCCACCGCATCGGCGCCGACGGCACGGTCAAGGCCGTGCCCGCGCGCGAGATCGCGCCCGGCGACCGGCTCCTCGTCGCGGCCGGCGACCGCATGCCGGTCGATGCGGTGATCCTGGAGGGCTGCGGGCAGGCCGACGCCTCGCTCGTCACCGGCGAGACCCGGCCGGTCGAGCTCTCTCCCGGCGACGCGGTCTATTCCGGCATGGTCAATCTCACCGGCACGCTGACCGTGAAGGCCACCGCCGCGCGCGAGGACTCCCTGCTCGCCGAGATCGCGCGCCTGGTCGAGGCCGGCGAACAGAACCGGTCGAGCTATGTGCGCCTCGCCGACCGCGCGGCCCGGCTCTACGCGCCGGTCGTGCACACGCTCGCCGCGCTCACGCTGATCGGCTGGATCGTCATCGGCAACGACCCGCGTGCGGGGATCCTGAACGCCATCGCGGTGCTGATCATCACCTGCCCGTGCGCGCTCGCGCTCGCGGTGCCGGCGGTTCAGATCGTCGCCTGCGGACGGCTCTACCGCGAGGGCGTGCTGGTGAAATCCGGCGACGCGCTCGAACGCCTCGCCACGGCGAGGCGCGCCATCTTCGACAAGACCGGCACGCTGACGCTGGGCAAGCCCAAACTGCTCAACCCGCACGCCCTGCGACCCGAGACGATCGAGCTCGCGGCCAAGCTCGCGCGCTCCTCGCGCCACCCGGTCTCGCGCGCCGTCGCCGACGCGGCCGGCATGGGCGATACCGCGAAGGACGTTCGCGAGGTTCCCGGCGGCGGACTGGAAGGTGTGGTCGACGGCAGACGCGTGCGCTTCGGCTCGGCCGGCTGGATCGGGGCCGACAGCGAGACGTCCGGGCCCCAGGCCCATGCCATGGAGGCCTGGCTGCAGGTCGAGGACCAGGCCCCGGTCCGCTTCGTCTTCTCCGATGCCGTGAGGAGCGATGCCAGGGACATGATCGCCGCGGTCGAGGCGAGGGGGCTGGAGACCGAGCTGCTGTCCGGGGACCGCTCCGGCCCGGTCGAGGCGGTCGCGCGCGAGCTCGGCATCGGGCAGGCGCAGGCCGAGCTGAAGCCGCAGGAGAAGATCGCCCGCATCGAGGCGCTCGCCGGGGACAATCCGCTCATGGTCGGGGACGGCATCAACGACGCGCCCGCGCTCGCGGCCGCCCATGTCTCGATCTCTATGGGCTCGGCGGCGGAGATCTCGCGCTCGGCGGCCGATCTCGTCATCCAGGGCGACCGGCTCTCGGCCATCCCGACCGCCATCGACGTGGCGCGGGCCAGCCGCCGGCGCGTGTTCGAGAATTTCGCCCTCGCCGCGATCTACAACTGCATCGCCGTGCCGCTGGCCGTGTTCGGCTTCGTCACCCCGCTGGTGGCCGCCATCGCCATGTCGGGCAGCTCGATCCTGGTCACCGGCAACGCCATGAGGCTCTTGCGCAAATGAACGCCCTCATCTGGCTCATCCCGATCGCGCTCGGGCTCGGCTTCGCCGGCCTCGCCGCCTTCCTGTGGAGCGTGCGCTCGGGCCAGTACGAGGACATCGAAGGCGCCGCCCAGCGCATCCTCATCGACGACGACAAGCCCATCGTCGACGAGGAGGAGGGGGAGAGCTGACATCTCCGCCTTCCCGAAAGGGGGCCGAAAAGGCTTCAAATCCTGAACAATTCCACAGGATAGGAGGCTTTCGCCGGGACGCGGGAAAGCGCAGACCTGCCGGGAAACCGCCGGACGGAGAGGGGAGCGGGAAGCCTACCCCCGCACCGCGCTCGCGCTCGGCTCCGGCTTCGGATCGAAATCCCTGTAGGCGCGCCAGCTGGCATGGGCGAGCCAGGGGAAGGCGAGGGCGAGGCCGACGAAGAACAGGGCGCTGCCGACCGCCACGAAGAAGGCGATGAGCCAGGCCCAGGTGAGCATGGTGAAGGGCTGCTGGAGGACCGCCTTCACGCTGGCCACCACGGCGGTGACGGCATCCACGTCCTGGTCGGTCAGCATCGGGAAGGCGAGGGCGGACACCGCGAAGGTGACGAAGGCGAGCACCGCGCCGATGGCCGTGCCGACGACGAGCAGGGTCAGGCCCGCCGGATCGGTGAACAGGAACTGGGTGAATTCGCCCGCCGGCATGGAATTGCCGACCGTGAAGGCCGCATAGAGGAACTGCGCCAGCCGCGCCCAGGTCAGGAAGAAGACCAGGAGGAGCACGCTCAGGAGCGCGAGCTGGCCGATCCGGCCTGCCGGCAGCGACCAGAAATCGAGCAGGCCCGGCGTCTTGCCTTCCTCGCGCACCTGGTTGATGCGGTAGATGCCGACCGCGAAGGCCGGCGCGACGAGGGCGAAGCCGCCGGCCAGCACCGGCGTCATCGCCGCCTGCCCGATGGACCAGAGCCCGACCGTGATCAGCACCCCGGCGAGCGTGAACGCCGCGCCATAGCCGATCGAGATGACCGGCGCGCTCATCATGTCGGCGAACCCGGCCTTCAGCCAGGCCCAGGGTGCGTCCTTGCGCGTGCGCTCGAGCGTGACCATCGTCTCCTCCCTCGTGTCTTTTCCCCAGAGTGTGTAGGGGAACGGGAGACGCGTCAATTCGCCGCTAGACCGATACCGAGTGCTTCGCAGTGCCGCTCGCGAAATGCCGGTCGAAGGCCGCCGCGGCGAGGCGTGCCAGGGGACGGTAGGCCGGGTCGACGCGCACGAGACCGCCTTCGCGCCGCACCACGCCCGCTGCCTCGAGTTCCGCGAGATCGGCCTGCGGCACCGCGCGGCCATGAGCCTTGGCGATGGCGGGGAGATCGGCCTCGAGCCGGGTCATCAGCGCCTCGATGATCGCGCCGCGGAAGGCGTCCTCGGACGTGATCTCCACACCGCGGGCCACGGGGAGTTCGCCGCTCGCCAGGGCCGCCATCCACTCGCGCACGCTCACCTTGTTCTGCATGTAGCCGAACGGCGTACGCGAGATCGAGGACGCCCCGATGCCGATCAGGGTCTGCGCCGTGTCGGTGGTGTAGCCCTGGAAATTGCGCTTCAGCGTGCCGGCGCGGTCCGCGGCCGCCATCGCGTCGCCGGGCCTGGCGTAATGGTCGATGCCGATGCGTTCGTAACCCGCCGCGCGGAATACCTCGTCCATGCGGTCGGCCTGGGCGAGGCGCTCGGCCGGCCCGGGCAGGCTGGCATCGGGAATGAGCTTCTGGTGCGCCTTCATGTGCGGCACGTGGGCGTAGCCGAAGACCGCCAGGCGCGAGGGCTCCAGCGAGACCACGCCGAGCGCGGTGTCCTCGCTCGCCGCGACGCTCTGGTGGGGCAGGCCGTAGAGCACGTCGGCATTGATCTCGGTGATCCCGTTCTCGCGCAGCCGGTCGAAGGCGAGCGCGGTCACGTCCAGCGACTGGACCCGGTTGATCGCCTTCTGGACCTTCAGGTCGAAGGTCTGGATGCCGGTACTCGCGCGGGTGAAGCCGTGCCGGGACAGCGCGCGGGCGAGATCGACATCGAAATGCCTGGGGTCGATCTCGATGGACAGCTCGGCGTCCTGGCGGATCTCGAAGCGCGCGCGCAGCCGCTCCATGATCCGGTCGAGATCGTCCGCCGACAGGATGGTCGGCGTCCCCCCGCCGAAGGCGAGGTGGGAGACGCTCATGCGCGCCGGCAGGCGGTCGGCGATGCGGTCGATCTCCACGAGCAGCGGCTCGACATAGGCCGCGATGGGGGAGCGCTTCTGCGTCGCCGTGGTGTTGCAGCCGCAATACCAGCACAGCGTATGGCAGTAGGGGATGTGCAGGTAGAGCGAGACCGGCCGGTCTTCGGGCAGGCCGGCGAGCCAGCCCGAGACGGTCTCTCCGGTCACACCGGCATGGAAGTGCGGCGCGGTCGGGTAGCTCGTGTAGCGCGGGCTGTGGCGGGCCGCGAACTTCAGCAGCGTGTCGCGCCGGGCGGCGGGGGAGGCAGCAGTCTGGGTCATGTCCCGCGAGTAGCCCCTACGCTGCGGGCTGCGAAGGTGACAGCTTGCCGCGTGCGGCGGTAGGGCGCAGGCTTGTGCGCGCGCGCCGGCGCATCGCATAACCTTGGCCATGACCGAGAAGCTCTTCCTCTCCGCCGACGATCTGCTGGCCGACGCCTTCACGCTCGCCGTGTCGATCCTGAAGACCGGCTGGACGCCGACCCATCTCGTCGGGGTGTGGCGCGGCGGCACGCCCGCGGCGATCGCGGTGGAGGAGGCGCTGCGCTATCACGGGGTCGAGACCGAGCACATGGCGGTGAAGACCTCGGCCTACGCGGCCATCGATACGATGAAGCGCGAGATCGCGGTGGAGGGGCTGTCCTATCTGGCGCCGCGCCTGTCGCCGGACTCCCGCCTGCTCATCGTCGACGACGTGTTCGACCGCGGCCACAGCCTGGAGACCCTCGTCGCCCGCTTGCGCGAGCAGTGCGGGCAGGCCATGCCCCGCGACGTGAAGACCGCCTGCGTCTGGTACAAGCCGTCCCGGCGCGAGACCGCGCTCGCCCCGGACTGGTATGTGCACGAGACGGAGAAGTGGCTCGTCTTTCCCCACGAGCTGCTCGGGCTGACGCCTGCCGAGATCGCGCAGCACAAGCGCGTGCCGGGCGATTTCCTGCAATTGCGCCTCGCCTCCGGCGGAAAATGACCCCGAAAAATCCTTGATTGACTGGCTGCGCTCGCGCGCGGCGCGTGCCATCATGACGGCTCCGAACGTCTCGCAGGGACAGGAGACCGGCCATGATTCGCTTTGCCCGCCTCGGCGCATTCGCCCTCGCCGCCAGCCTCGCGCTTTCCGCCTGCGGGGATCGCGGCGAGAGAGAGCCGGACCGGCAGGCCGGCGAGGACCTGCTGCAGTCCCGCTCGGCCGACGCCCCGCGCGCCGGCGCCGAAGCGGTCCAGGACTTCGAATACCTGCGCTATTCCGCCGAGGTGACGGGTCGCCAGCCGCGCCTGTGCCTGGCCTTCTCCGCCCCCCTCGATCCCGAGATAGACTACTCGGCCTATGTCAGCGTCGACGAGCCGGTCGCGCTCGCCGTGGAGGGCTCGCGCCTGTGCATCGGCGGGCTCTCCTTCGGCCAGACCCGCACGGTGACGCTGCGCGAGGGCCTGCCGAGCGCGGACGGGCGCGAGCTGGAGGCGGAGGTTTCTCAGACGCTCTCCTTCGCCGACCGGCCGGCGCATGTGGGCTTTTCCGGCGACGGGGTGATCCTGCCGCGCATCGAGGCCGACGGCCTGCCGATCGAGACGGTCAATGTCGAGACCGTCCGGGTGCGCCTGAGCCGCGTCAACGACCGCGCGCTCGCCTTCCGCTCGATCACGAGCGGGTATTCGGCCGGCGCCGGGGAATGGGAGTGGCTGCCCGAGGAGGAGCGCCCCGGCGAGGTGGGCGAGCTGATCTTCGAGGGCCGCATGGACACGCCCGGCCCGGCCAACGCGCCGGTGGTGACCGTCTTCCCGCTCGCCGACACGATCGGCACGCTGGAGCCGGGCGCCTATTTCGTCGAGGTCGACGATGTCGCCGGCCTCGACGACGGCGATTACGAGGAGCCGGCGCGCGCGCGGCGCTGGCTGATCGTCACCGACCTGGCCCTGACCGCCTATCGCGGCGATCACGGTCTCGACGTGACGGTGCGCTCGCTGCAGAGCGCGCAGGTGCAACGCGCGGTGAGTGTCGAACTGGTCGCCTTCTCCAACGAGATACTGGCCAGGCAGACGACGAATGACAGCGGACGGGTGTCATTTGATCGCCCGATCATGAGCGGGGAGGGCGGCAACCGCCCGCGCCTGCTGATGGCCTACGGCCCCGCCGGCGACTTCGCCCTGCTCGACCTCACCCGCGCGCCGGTCGACCTCTCCGACGAGCCGGTGTCGGGCCGGGCAAGGCCCGGACGCTTCGACGGCTATCTCTATCTCGACCGCGGCATCTACCGGCCCGGCGAGACGGTCCACGCCTCCGGCCTCGTGCGCGACGGGCAGGCCGATGCGCTGACCGAGCGGGCCGGCAGCCTCACCCTCTACGCCCCCAACGGGCTGGAGCAGGAGAGCGTCCGCTTCGAGCGCGCCGAGGCCGCCGGCGGGGTGTTCCACGACTTCGCCCTGCCGCAGGCCGCCGCGCGCGGCAGCTGGCGCCTGGAGCTCGCCCTCGACGGGGTCGGCACGGTGTCGACGGAGTATTTCGCGGTCGAGGATTTCGTGCCCCAGCGGGTCGAGCTCCAGCTGGAGGCCGATACCGAGACGGCCCTGCGCCCGCGGCAGACCCGCATGATCGACGCCGATGTGCGCTTTCTCTACGGGGCGCCCGGAGCCGGGCTTCCGATCGAGGGCCGGGCCCGCGTTCAGCGCGATCCGAGCCCGTTCGAGGCCTTCGGGAGCTATGAGTTCGGCCTGCACGACGAGCAATTCGCCGAGGCGCTGTTCGACCTGCCCGCAGCGACGACCGACGGTGCGGGCGAGGCGAACATCCCCGTCAATCCCGGCAATCGCGGCGCGGACTCCACCCACCCCCTGCGCGTGCGTGCGGTGGTGAGCGTGCAGGAGCCGGGCGGGCGGGCCGTCAGCGACGATCTCATCTTCCCCTACCGCCCGCGCGAGGCCTATTACGGGCTGAGGCGCGAGACCGACGGCCCCGTCGGCGAAGGCGAGCCGGTGCGCTTCTCCGCGATCGGCGTGAACTGGCAGGGCGAGGCGATCCGCACCGCGCTGCAATGGCGCCTGGTGCGCATCGAGTGGGACTATGACTGGTACCGCGAGAACGGCCAGGACTGGCGCTGGCGCCGTACCCGCCGCGTCGTGCCGATCGAGACCGGCCAGGTCACGCTCGACCGCGAGGCGGGCGGGCAGATCGTCACCCGCGAACTCGACTGGGGCGAGCACGAGCTGATGCTGGTCTCCGGCGAGACCGAACTCGCCAGCACACGCTTCTGGGCCGGCTGGGGCGGGCGCGATGCCGAAGGCGTCGAGGCGCCCGACCAGGTCGTGGTTTCCGGCCCCGAAGAGGCGCCCGGCGTCGGCGAGCGCGCCCGCATCTCCATGCGCGCGCCCTATCCGGGCCTTGCCGAAGTGGTCGTGGCGACCGACGGCGTCATCGAGACGATGACGGTCGACATGCCCGAGGAGGGTGCCGAACTGACCCTGCCGGTGACGCAGGAATGGGGCGCCGGGGCCTATGTCATGGTCACCGTCTACACCCCGCGCGATCCGGTCACCCAGCCCCGCCCGCGCCGGGCGGTCGGCGTCGCCTATGTGCCGGTCGACGTGGAGGGGCGCACCTTCGAGCTCGAGATCGAGGCGCCCGAGGTGGTGGAGCCGAACCGGACGATCGACGTGGTGCTGAACGCCACCGGCGGACCGGTCAACGAGGGCGCATACGTGACGCTCGCCGCGGTCGACGAGGGCATCCTGCTCCTGACCGGTTTCGAGTCCCCGGACCCGGCAGGCTGGTTCTTCGGCAAGACGCGGCTCGGCGTCGACCTCCTGGACGATTACGGCCGCCTGCTCGATCCGAACCAGGGTGCCGCGGCGCCGGTCCGCTCGGGCGGCGACCAGATCGGCGGGGCCGGGCTCACGGTCGTTCCGACCAGAACCGTCGCCCTGTTCTCGGGCCCGGTCCGGATGGACCGGCAGGGCCGCGCCACGGTCAGCCTCGAGCTTCCCGACTTCAACGGCGAGCTGCGCCTGATGGCCGTGGCCTGGTCGCAGACCGGGCTCGGCGCCGCGGCACGCCCGATGACGGTGCGCGACGATGTCGCCGCCGAGCTGATCCTGCCGCGCTTCCTTGCCCCCGGCGACGAGGCGCAGGCGACCGCGACGCTCGACAATGTCGCCGGTGCGGCCGGCAGCTACGAGGTGTCGCTCAGCGCCTCCGGCCCGGTGAGTATCCGCGAGCCCTCGCTCTCGCTCGATCTCGACGAGGGCGAACGGGCGGACGAGCGCGTCGGGCTCGCTGGCGACGAGGAAGGCATCGCCGAGATCGAGATGGCGGTCGCCGGGCCTCAGGGCTTCTCCGCGGCCAGCACCTATCCGATCCAGGTGCGCTCGCCCTATCTGCCGGTGAGCCGCATCGAGACCGACGTGATGGAGCCGGGCGAAAGCTACACGCCCTCGCCGGACTTCCTGGCCGGCTACGTGCCCGGCTCGGCCGAGCTTCAGGTCAGCTTCTCGATGACGCCGATCAACGTCTCCGCGCTCTACGAGTCGCTGTCGCGCTATCCCTATGGCTGCACCGAGCAGATCGTCAGCCGGACCATGCCGCTCCTCTATGCGGGCCAGATGGCGGGGCTGACCGGGGAGGCCGTGCCGCAGGACCCCGCGATCGAGGTGCAGGACACGGTTCAGACGCTGCTCGCCCGCCAGAACGCGGAGGGCGCCTTCGGCCTGTGGCGGCTCGGCGATCGCAGCGCCAATGCCTGGCTCGGCGCCTATGCCACGGACTTCCTGTGGCGCGCCGGACAGCAGGGCTACCCGGTCCCGGACGCCGCGCTGCAACGCGCGCTCGATGCGCTGCAGCCGGTCATGCAGGGCACGCTCTGGCGCGCCGACGGCTACGAGTACGACTACGTGAACCAGCCCTGGAGCCGGGACACGCAGGAGCGTCTCACCCACCGCGCCTCGGCCTATGCCGCCTATGTGCTGGCCCGGGCCGGCGAGGCGGACCGCTCGCGCCTGCGCTATCTCCACGACGAGCTTCTGATGGAGATCGAGAGCCCGCTCGCCCGCGCCCATATCGGCGGCGCGCTGGCGGCCATCGGCGACACGGCCCGTGCGCTCAGCGCCTTCGAGGCGGCCGTCGAGGCGCTCGGTTACGAGAACCGCGGCGACTGGTACCAGAGCCCGCGCCGGGACATGGCCGGCGTGCTCGCGCTCGCCGCCGAGGCCGGGTTCGACGACATCGCGACCGGGCTGGCCGACCGGGTGTCCCGCAACCTGCCCGAGCCTGCCCGCCTGACGACGCAGGAGAAGGCCTTCCTGATCCTCGCCGCCCGCGGGCTTGCCGGCGGGTACGAGGCGGTGCCGGTGAACTATAGCGGGCAGGCCGACGACCCGAGCGTCGTCGCCTTCATGTCCGGCGAGGTCGCCGATGCCGGCACCTTCACCAATACCGGCGAGCGCCCGATCTGGCGCACCAGCCTGGCGACCGGCGCGCCGGCGCAGGCGCCCGAGCCGGCCTCGAGCGGGCTCACCGCAAGGAAGCGCTATGCCGACCGCAACGGCAACGCGGTCGACCTCTCGCGGGTCGCGCAGGGCGACCGGATCGTGGTGGCGATCGAGCTGCAGTCGCGTGGGCAGGACAGCCATCCGATTGTGGTGGCGGACCTGCTGCCTGCCGGCTTCGAGATCGAGGCGATCCTCACCCCGGCCGATGCCGGAAAGAGCGGGCCCTATGCCTGGCTCGGCGAGCTCGCCACGACGAAGATCGACGAGGCGCGAGACGACCGCTTCGTGGCAGCGCTCGACATCACCGACGACGAGGTCCACCGGCTCGCCTACATCGTGCGCGCGGTGACGCCCGGCGAGTTCGCCTATCCCGGCGTCGTCGCCGAGGACATGTACGATCCGGCCGTCTTCGCCCGCTCCGCGCCGGGCCGGGTGACGGTCCGGCCGTGATAGCCGGGGCGCTGAGACGCGGCGCCGCGACCTGCAAGCGGATCGCCGGACGGGGAGCCGCGCTCCGCCGCGCGCTCGTGGCCCGGCGCTGGCCGCGGCGCGGCGCGGTCGCGCTCGGCGCCGTCGCGGGGACGCTCGGCCTCCTGCTGGCGCTCGACGCGCTCTTTCCGCCGCCGATCGAGCGGGGACGGGTGGTATCCACCGTCGTCGCCGACCGCGAGGGCCGCGCGCTGAGGGCGTTTCCGGTCGAGGACGGGCGCTGGCGGCTCGCCGCCGACCTGACCCGTCTCGATCCGGATTTCGTCGAGGCGCTCATCGCGGTCGAGGACGCGCGATTCCGGTCCCATCCCGGGGTCGATCCCCTAGCCGTGGTCCGTGCCGGGCTGTCTGCGGTTTCGGCCGGACGCATCGTCTCGGGCGCTTCCACCATCACCATGCAGACCGCGCGCCTCCTGGAGCCGCGTCCGCGCACTCTGGGCTCGAAGGTGATCGAGATGGTCCGCGCGGTGCAGCTGGAGCGCCGGCTCTCCAAGGACGAGATCCTCGAGCTCTATCTCACGCTCACGCCCTATGGCGGGAATCTGCAGGGCGTGCGTGCGGCGAGCTGGGCCTGGTTCGACCGCGAGCCGGACGAGCTGACGCCCGACCAGATCGCGTTGCTGATCGCCCTGCCCCAGGCCCCCGAGGCGCGCCGGCCCGATCTGGAGCCGGACAATGCGGTCGCTGCGCGCCGGGCGATCCTCATGCGCCTCGCCGCAGCCGGGCTGATCTCGGAAAGCCGTGCCGAAGAAGCCGCGGGCGAACCCGCGCCGGCCCGCCACGCTTTCCCTGCCGAGGCCTGGCACGCGAGCGCGGCGGCGCGCGCCGCCGAGCCCGGCGCGGCCGAGGTCCGCTCCACGCTCGACAGCCGCCTGCAGAGGGAACTCGAACGCCTCGCCCTGGGCGCGGCCGAACGTGCGGGCGACGGGGTGCAGGTCTCCGTCCTTGCCGTCGAGATCGAGGGGCGCGCCGTGCGCGCCAGCGTCGGCTCGGCCAGCAGGAACCGGGCCGGCGGCTGGATCGATCTCACGACCCGGGCCCGCTCGCCGGGCTCGACGCTGAAGCCGCTGATCTACGCCATGGCCTTCGATGACGGGGTCGCCGCGGCGACGACGCGCATCGAGGACCTGCCGCGGCGCTTCGCCGGCTACCGACCGGAAAACTTCGACAGGACCTTCCGCGGCGAGGTGACGATCGCAGAGGCCCTGCAGCACTCGCTCAACGTTCCGGCCGTTCACGTGCTCGACGCGGTGGGCGCCAATCGCTTCGCGGCCGCCCTGGCCTTTGCGGGCGGCGAGCCGGTGCTGCCGGAAAGCCACGACAGCGATGTCGGGCTCGCCCTCGCACTCGGCGGGCTCGGCCTGTCGGTGCGAGAACTCGCCTTGCTCTATGCCGCGCTCGGCGATGGCGGCGAGGCGCTGCCGCTGGCCTGGACCGAGGCCGAGGCCGCGCGCGTGCGCGCGATGAGCGGTCCCCATCTCGTCAGCGCGGAAAGCGCGGACGAGATTCTCGACATTCTCGAACGCGCGCCGGCTCCGCCCGGACGCATGCCGGCGAGCCTCACCGCGAACGCGCCGCGCATCGCCTTCAAGACGGGGACTTCCTACGGATTTCGCGACGCGTGGGCGGCGGGCGTGGCCGGCGGCTATGCGATCGTGGTCTGGACCGGCAGGCCCGACGGCGCGCCACGCCCCGGCGTCACGGGGCGCGAGGCGGCCCTGCCGCTCCTGTTCGACGCCTTCGACGCGGCCGCGCGCCTCGATCCGGATTTCGCCACGCCCCACAGCGTGCCGCGCGCCCTCGAGCGCGCGCCCGCGACGCTCGCGGCCTTCAACAGGGAGGACGCACCTCCGCAAATCCTGTTTCCGCCGGAGAACGCGGAGATCTGGATGGACTCCGAAGAACGCGGCTTCGTGCTGGCCGCCCGCGGCGAAGGCGAGCTGGCCTGGTATGCCGACGGCCGCCCGGTCGCACGCGATCCCGGCGGGGCGCCGGTCTGGAGCCCGCACGGACCCGGCTTCTTCGAGCTGACCGTCGTCGATGCGGCCGGCCGGGCGGCGCGAACGCGCGTGCGCGTGCGAACCCCGTCCGGCTAGCCGCCTTCGAGCACCAGGACCCGGGAATTCTCCGGCGCGGCGTCCGGCGTCCAGTCGGTGCGGATCTCGTAGCTGTCGCCCTGCGCCCAGCGCGGGGCGAGATCGCGATAACGCTTCGACCAGGGATGACCGGACTGTCCCGGCGCATGCATGAAGCGCGAGGCGTCGAGGTCGGAGAGGTCGTAGACCGCCCTCAGCGAGGGGCCGTGATAGACCGTGTAATCGCCCGAACGGTAGCTGAAATGGCCGACATTGAGCGTCGAGCCGTCGCCGCCGACCGGGGTCTCCACCGTGAACCAGTCCCCGATCACCGGAACGCCGGTGAAGGGGTGGTCGAACAGGGCGCGGTGGCTGTCGGCCCAGCGCCAGGCGTCGATATCGTCGCCATGGGTGAGTTCCAGCTCGGCCATGGCGCTGTCGAGGGCGAGTCCGGCGATCACGGCGCAGCTCTCGACCTCGCCGGTGCGGATGTCGTCGCACCAGGCCGACGCGTCCCCGGTGAGCACGCGCTCGATGAAGAGCCGGCGCGGGTAGAAGAAGCGCTCGAACTCGGGGCCGAGCTCGTCGGAATAGACTGCGGCGGTGAGCGCCTTGATCCAGGCCGAGAAGATCAGGCCCTCAGGCCCGTCGCCCGACAGCGTGCCGTCCCAGCGCTCGATGCGCGCGAGGGCCTCGAGGCCGAGCTGGGTTTCCGGATCGGCGCCGATCAGGGCGGTGTGGATGCGCCGGGCGAACGCGGAGGTCACGTCCATCTGCATGGCATTGAAGCTGGCGGCATCGTGGGCGGGATTGGCGTCGAGCAATTCCTCGATGCGCGGCGCGCGGTAGATGCCGTAACTGCCCGGCAGCGGGTAGGGATAGGCCTCGCCGGCGACGAGATTGTTGCCCGAGGCGATCGCGCCGCCCTGCGGATTTCGCACGCGGGGCAGGTCCTCGAACGGGATGAAACCGGTCCAGTTCCCATCCCGGTCGCGGATCGGAAGGAGGCCGGCGGTGGAATAGCCGATCGTGCCGTCGACGCCGGCGTAGTGCATGTTCTGCATCGGCGCGGTCCAGCCGCGCGTGGCCTCCACGAAGCTGTCCCAGCCGGTCGAGTGCATGATGCGGTAGGTGGCGTCGGCAACGTCGTTGCCCGGATCGGTGACCGTCCAGCGCAGGACGACGGCCTTGTTCTCCGTGTCGAAGGCCTCCAGCGAGAACCAGGCCGGGTCGAGGATCGGGCCCTCCGCGGTCTCCCAGACCGTCAGCTCGACATCCTCGCCGCCCTTCACGCGGATCGTCTCGGTGCGCTCGGTGATGTTGAGCCCCGCCGGGTCGCGCTCGACCCAGTCGATCACGTCGAAGCCGGTATTGGTGAAGCCCCAGGCCCCGTGCGCATTGCGTCCCAGGATGATGAACGGCGTGCCGGGCGTGGAGGCGCCGACCACGGGAGTGGCCTCCAGCTCCAGCCGGACCATGTACCAGATCGAGGGCGCGGCGAGCGCGAGATGGGGATCGTTGGCCAGCAGCGGCGCGCCCGAGGCCGTGCGCGAGCCGTCGACGACCCAGGCATTGGAGCCCGGCAGGTTGTCCGGCTGGGATAGGGCCTCGGATTCGTCCCCGGGCGGGGGCAGAACCTCCTCGGTGATCTCGGAGAAGCGCGGCGCGAGATCCTCGTCCTTCAACGTGGTCGGGCCCCAGTCGGGATATTGCGCGCGGAACTGCTCGAACTGCTGCGGGGTGAGAAGATCGGCGAGCGAGGCGCGCTCCACGTCGTCCCCGGCCCCGGCGGCGAGCGAGTCGGCGAGATAGAGGGTGAGCCCGGCCGAATCCACCATCCGCCAGGGCTCCGGCTCGGTTCGCAGGATGGCGTATTCCGGTGCCGGCCGGCCCCGCGCGAGGCGCGCGTTGACGCCTGCGACATAGGCCTCGGTCGCCGCGCGCGCTTGCGGCGAGAGATTGGCGAGAACCGCCTCGGCGGCCTGGGGGAAGCCCTTGATGCGCGACTGGGCGTCGCTCCTGATCGCGCGTTCTCCGAACAGCTCGGCGAGCCGGCCGTGCACGAAGCGGCGGGCGAGATCCATCTGGAAGAAGCGCTCGTCGGCATGGGTGTAGCCGAGCGCGAAATAGACGTCGGCGTCGCGCTCGCCGAAGATATGCGCCGTGCCGTTCTCGTCGCGCACGATGGTAGCGCGGCCGTCATAGCCCTCGATCCCGACGCGGCCCTCGGTCTGCGGGCGGCTGGACTGGAAGCGCCAGCCGAGCCAGCCGGCCGCTCCGAGCCCGGTAAGCAGCGCGACCACCACAAGCGCGATCACCCCGCGCACGATCCATTTCACCATGAGCGTCTCTCCCCCTCAAAGATCGACGAGGCCGGAGACTAGCAGGAGGACGGCCAGCGGCGCCAGCGTGCCGCGACACCGGGAGCGAGAATCTGCCATTCCCTTCAGGGTCTTGTTTTCACACAATCTTTACGCGCGCACGCTAGCCGTGACACGAAGCGGCGAGAGACCCTATCCCATGACCTGCTCCGTTCCGACGGCGTGCACCTGCGCGAGGCCCTTTCCGGCCGAGCTGAAATTCGCCTTCCAGCCCATCATCGACGCGCGCGCGCAGACGGTCTTCGCGCAGGAAGCGCTCGTGCGCGGCGCGGACGGGGAGGGCGCGGGCGCGATCCTCGCCCTGGTCGACAAGGCAAACCTGCACGCGTTCGACCGCAAGTGCCGCATCGGCGCGGTCAAGGCGGCGGCTCGTCTCATGGGGCCGCAGGACGGGCTGCTGTCGGTCAACACCCTGCCGAATTCTGTCTACGATCCGGAAACCTGTCTTCGCACGACGATCGCGGCGGCCGAGGCGGCGGGCTTTCCCGTCGAGCGCATCATGTTCGAGATGACCGAGCACGAGGCCATCATCGACCTCGACCATTTCGTGACGATCGTGAAGAGCTACAAGGACATGGGCTTCACCACCGCGATCGACGACTTCGGCGCCGGCTCGTCGGGGCTGACCCTGTTCGCCAGGGTCCTGCCCGACGTGATCAAGATCGACCGCGCCCTCGTCGACGGGATCGCGGACAACGAGGTACAGCGCGCCATCGTCGGCAATCTCGCCGAACTGTGCGCGAAACTCTCGGTCAAGGTGATCGCCGAGGGCATCGAGCGCCGGCAGGATTTCGAAGCCCTGGGCGAACTCGGCATCGCGCTGTTCCAGGGCTACTACTTCGCCAGGCCGGTGCTGGAGAGCGTGGTGAGGCCCGCCCTGCCGGCAGCGGCCTAGCCCGACTGCAGCTTCTTGAAGAACTCGAACATCTTGCCGTAGGGCGGGCGGATCAGGCGGCTGGGATGCCAGACCGGGGCCTCGAAGACCGCGCGCTCGTGGGTGAAGGTCAGGAAGCCGTCCTCGCCGTGATAGGCGCCCTGGCCGGAGGCCCCGACCCCGCCGAAGGGCAGGTCGGGCACCGACAGGTGCAGCATCGGCACGTTGACCGCAGCCCCGCCGGAGATCGTGCGCGACAGGAAGCGGCGCGCGGTATCCTTGCTCCTGGCGTAGACATAGAGGGCGAGCGGGCGGTCGCGCTCGTTGACGAAGCGGGCCGCGTCGCTCATCCCGTCATGGCCGAGCACGGGCAGGACGGGGCCGAAAATCTCCTCCTTCATCAATGCGATGTCGGTGGGCGGGTTGATCACGATGGTTGGCGGATAGGCACGCACGCCCTGCTGGGGGCTGGTCGCGAATTCGGCCTGGAGGACTTCCGCCCCGGCCGAGCGGGCCTCCTCGACGAGTTTCTCGATGCGCTGATAGTGCCTGTCGGAGATGATGGCCGTGTAGTCGGCGTTCTCGCCGGCCTCCGGCCACATCGCCCTGACCTCGTCGATCATCGCCTCGGCGAAGTCGTGCTCGCTGCCCTTCGGGGTCAGGACATAGTCCGGCGCGACGCAGGTCTGGCCGGCATTGAAGAACTTGCCCCAGGCGATGGTCTTGGCCGCCTGGCGGATGTCGAAATCATTGGCGATGACGGTCGGGCTCTTGCCGCCG